>NZ_BAAAPL010000007.1:0-555 GCF_039531125.1 Microbacterium sediminicola | reverse complement strand
AAGAACAGTTTTCGATACTATGATCACACAATCTCAGTTAATTTATACTAATCAACTTCTATTAAGACAATTACAACAAATCGTTAGGTTAGGAATTTTTGATCAGAAAAAGATTAAAGAAGAATTGAAAGCTAATAAATTTAATGAACAAATAGCATTACAAATTTTAGAAAGTGAATTACAATTTGCACAATTGCAAAATATACTAAAAGAATATCAATTCAAACTTAAAAGTTTTCTAATTTCTCCAAGAGATTTAGAAAAAGATCTAAAACATATTGGATTTGATTCTGCAATTATTTCAGCTTTGATTTACGAAAATCAAACAGAACAACTTATAAAGTTTCAATTATCAAATCTAGAAAGTTTAGCGAAAAAAGGCTATTTATCTTTAGATGAAATCAAAAAGCAATTTAAAGCAATTGGAATAATAAAAGAATATGAAGATGCATTTATAAACTTTATAAATCAAGAATTACAAATATCTGCATTTTTGACAATTTTGAAAAGTCGGAGGCCAAGCGGTCTTAGGAAGACAACGGCAATCCGCAACTC
>NZ_BAAAPL010000006.1:0-602 GCF_039531125.1 Microbacterium sediminicola | reverse complement strand
AACATCTGCAAAATATTGTAAAATCATACCATTTTGTAATTGAATTCCATCTTGAGTTTCTGGAGCTAAAACACATCTATCTAACCAACCGACATCTAAAGCAAAACCACTATTAATTATACTATTTAAGTCTGGAATAAATGCAATTATGAATTTGGCAAAATCTGGAAGTTGATTAAAATTGATATTTAAAGCATTTAACAAATCTGAAATACCAGTATCTGCAATATTATTATATATATAGTTATCTACATTTGGAATATTTGTACTACCAATTCCTAAAGTTGTAACATCAACACTGACATTTGCAGTAGTTAAACTAGAAAAAGATTGTTCAATTTTCTGACAAGATTGACTTTGATATTCTGTAGCTAATACCGGCTGATATACAGATAAATCAAAATAAGTTTCATCAAAAACTGCCGGTTGATACAAAACTGAACATAATTGTACATAATTATCATATAAACTAGTATAATTATTTAATAAACTTATTCCATTTGAAGTACCAAAATTTGCAGATTGACCTAAATTAAGAAATGTTTGAGAATTAAAATTAGGATTAAAAGTTGAACTTGCTAGATTATTTAATGCAGAAAGTA
>NZ_BAAAPL010000005.1:0-620 GCF_039531125.1 Microbacterium sediminicola | reverse complement strand
CTGTGAACCAAGGAGTTGCGGATTGCCGTTGTCTTCCTAAGACCGCTTGGCCTCCGACTTACCAAATCAACCAGTAATTGCAGAATCTTCAACAATAGACCTAGGAAATCAAGCTGGAGGATTAGGAGCTAATAACGGTATGGCGGGAATTGCAGATAATACAAATACATCTTCTATAAATGCAATTGGAGTAACTATGGGATATAGTAACTCATATTTTTCTCAATCATATTATATAAATGGCAGTGAAACTAATGATTTAAATCAACAAGGTAGTGCAGTTTCACAGTGGGTTTATGCATGGGTTTATTATTACGGATCTTCAGCTAGTTCATGGTATGGATGTATAGCTCCACAATTCTATAGTTCTGCCGGCGGATATTGTGGAACAGTTAATAATAACCCACTTTCTAGTTCTACACAATTATATTTAAGTGCTATTGGTTCTGTTAGCTCAGGCTTTTGGTGGCAACCAGCTTGGAATTTCATGAGAATGAGGACTTATCCGCCTAACGGCGTAATGCCGTCTAACACAAATCCTCAATTAACTGCAATTTATAGTTAGTGATCTAGAATGTCTTCTAATCTAGTTACTACTAGTTCATCAACTCAATCATTAA
>NZ_BAAAPL010000004.1:0-661 GCF_039531125.1 Microbacterium sediminicola | reverse complement strand
TACTTACAGAAAATGAATATAACGAATTAGTAAGGAGACCAAATCTATCTTTTATAGATAAGGATCCCTGGATAACTTCAGATGAATTTGTATATTATGAATTATCAAACAAAGTAGTTAAGCTTATTATTCATTATTTTAAAGAAGATGGTTTTATAAATATCTTAGAAATTGATCTATTTCGTGAAAAAAGATAAAAGGTGATAAAAATGGAATTTGAAGAATTAAAATCGATTATTGATAAATTTTTCCAAGATTCGACAATAATAAGAATAAATTTAAGATTTAATAGAGAAGTAATAGCTTCAAATGACCAATTTGAAGAGATTGTTAAAGATGCCGATTTATTGCATAGATATGATGATAGAAATATAAGAACTGATATTTGTGAATATAGAAAAAATATTAATTCAATAATTAATTATTATGTGAAAGACAGTAAAGTTTATATTGTTGAAATTGATTTTTGGAGATCTAGTTAATTAGTTAGCATATTTTTCTATAACATTTAATAGCTGTTTTTTAACTGCATTATAACTAAAGTTTTCTATCCAGAAATTGTAATTTTCTTCAACTTTAGCCTTATATTCTTCATAATTATTGAGAAGTCGGATCGTAGCCATGTCGTTCTGTGAGCCAAGGAGTTGCGGATTGCCGTTGT
>NZ_BAAAPL010000003.1:0-1244 GCF_039531125.1 Microbacterium sediminicola | reverse complement strand
GCCGCCGAGCTGGAGTCGCTTGTTGCCGCGTTCGAAGAAGCCGAAACTGTGTTGGCTGCGGCGGAGGTCGCGCGGTCGCGGGCGCTGGCGCGGGCGGGGCGGTTGGCGCGGGAGATGGCTGCGAGCAAGCGGGCGTCGGTGCGGGAGCAGGACATGACCCTGCGCGACATCGCCGCCACCATCGGGGTACCGGCGAAAGTGTCGGACCGGTCGATGCAACGCCAGATCGGTGACGCGGTGCGTTTAGTGGAGGACTTCCCTGCCACGGTGGAAGCACGGGAGCGGAACGAGATCACACGGCAGCACGTCCGGGTACTCACCGATATCGCGGCCGACCTGCCGGCCGAGGTTCTCGGGGAGTTCGAGGCGGAGGCGTTGGAACGGTGCCGACGGGACACGACCGGGCGGGTGAAAGCGGGGTTGGAGATCCTCGCGCAGCGGATGCACCCGCGCTCGTTGGTGGAACGGCACCGGGATGCGCGAGAAGGTCGGGACGTGCGCACCTCGGCATTGCCGGACGGGATGAGCTGCCTGACCCTGATCGCCCCCACCCCCGTCATCGCGGGAATCGACGACCGGTTCAACCAGATGGCAACGGTGGTCATCGACACCCGAAACGCCGCGAAAGCCGAAGCACGAGCCCGTGGTGTGGACGGTGGTGGTGACGATGCAAACGTGCTGCTCACGGATGAGCGGACGAGGGCGCAGATCCGTGCCGACATCGCCGCCGACATCCTCCTCAGCGGATCCCCCTTCGCCGACCCCACCATCGACGGCGACGGACCCGGAACACTCGGCACGATCCGCGCGAAGATCCAGGTCATCGTCCCCGCACTGAACCTGCTCGACATCGAAGCCCGCACCGGACACGCCGCAGGTGCCGCCGACCTGGTCGGATACTCCCCCATCGACCCCGCCACCGCACGAGAACTCGCCGGCAACACCGGCAGGTGGTGGGAACGACTCGTCACCCACCCCATCACCGGACAAGTGCTCCACACCGACGGATACCAGCGGACGGCCGCCATCGACCGACACCTCCGCGCCAGGGACCAACACTGCCGGTTCCCCGGATGCCGGATCCCCGCCATCCGATGCGAGATCGACCACACCCACGACCACGCCCTCGGCGGGAAAACGACTGTCTCGAATTTGAGTCACTTGTGTCAACGACATCACTCGATGAAGCAATTCACGTCATGGAAAGTGAAACAACTCCACGACGGAATACTCGAATGGACGTC
>NZ_BAAAPL010000002.1:0-1053082 GCF_039531125.1 Microbacterium sediminicola | reverse complement strand
ACCACGCCCTCGGCGGGAAAACGACTGTCTCGAATTTGAGTCACTTGTGTCAACGACATCACTCGATGAAGCAATTCACGTCATGGAAAGTGAAACAACTCCACGACGGAATACTCGAATGGACGTCCCCACTCGGGGATGTGTATTCGGATCGACCACCGGTGCCGACGGTGCATTTCAGATCGGTCGACGATGATCCACCCGCGCCGTTCTGACGACGATCAACTCCGACGGGGGACACTCTGTCACGCCGAGCTGCCGACACGCTCGTCTCGCTCGGGGGCGCGCGTCCGGCACGCTTATCGACTGCGAGCCTCGCAACGATTGTGCGCACCACCTCGGAGCGGACGACGCGGGAGAACGTGGAAGACGTGCGGGGACGCTGATGCCGTCGGGACGGTGCTCGACGCCGTCACCTATGATCACGAGCTTGCCATCGCCACTCGGCGGGCGGGGCTGCCGGTCATTGTTCCCGCATAGCTACGCGGAAGCCGCGCCCACCAGACCAGCGACAACCGCACGAACGGCGGGACGGAGATCGTCAGCGCGAACGACCACACCGACCTCGAGGGGGTCGAGGTCTTCGATCACACGGGCGACGACGTCCTGGCGGGCGTATTCCTCGGCGACGCTCTGCGAGGTGATGGCCATGCCCCGGTGGGCCGCGACGAAGGCGTACATCTCCTCGACCGTGCGATTCGCGGGGCCGACGATGGGGCCGAGCGGAGCATCCACGGGGCGAGGGAGCGCGAGCCAGAGTTCGCGATAGCCGGCGGGGGCATCTTCGAGACCCGGATCGAGAATCGGTTCGCCGTCGAGGTCGTCGAGGGTGACTGACCGTTTGTTCGCGAGGGCGTGATCGATCGGGAGCAGCGCGACCCGGGGAACACGCACGAGGCCAAACGTCTCACAGCCTGCAATCACTGAACCCTGGGGGTACTGATGGATGATCAGGTCTGCCACGCCGTCGATGAGCGCCTCGTGTTCGTGACCCCACACGAGCTGCGTGGCCGAGACGTCAACGACGGCTGCGGGAGCCAGCACTGCGGGCGGCGCAGCCTGTGCCGAGGCAGAAGAGTCAGCAGATGAGGACGAAGTGTGGGGGGTGGAGGCAAGCGCAGCGGAGACCAGTCGGCGCGGAGTACCGGGCGAGAATCCAACGACCACCGCCACGCGATCACCCCCGCCACTGACGCGACGAGCACGCGCCTCGAGGCGGCCTGCCGCCGCGAGCACCTCGACCGCATCGGCATGGAGCGACGCCCCTGCGACGGTGGGAACGACCCCGACCCCGGGCCGCTGCTTGTTGCGATGGATGAGGACAGAGTCCAGATCCCGCTCCAGGCGGGCGATGCTCTGACTGAGGGCGGGTTGAGACATCCGCAACTGCGCGGCCGCGACCGTGAACGACCGCGTATCGAGCACAGTGACGAAGCGGCGCAACTGCTCGAGCTCGATCACGGCACGCTCGCCCCGTGCATTTCGATCTCGTAAATCATCACGCGCCCTGCTACCTGTCCGTAACACGATCTCCCCGCAGATCCGCGGTTATTCATCCAGCTTATGACATCAGTGACGGGGGCTATTGGCGACTTCTCTCGACACCTGCCTACATTTCACTGCACCTATCCCTCAGCACCCCACTTCCAGGAGTCCCCCATGACGCTCCGCAGCACCCGTCTCGCGGCCGCCCTCGCGGTGCCCGCCCTCATCCTCACCGCCGCCGGCTGCTCGTCCTCCGGCGACAGCACCCCCGACGAGACCACCGCCGCCGTCACCGACATCACCTTCCAGCTCGACTGGGTGAAGAACAACCAGTTCGCCGGGTTCTTCGTCGCCGACGCCGACGGGTACTACGCCGACGAGAACCTCTCGGTCGACTTCCTCGACGGTGGCGATGTGGCATCCACCGCCGCCGTCATCGCCGGTGGCGGTGCCGACATGGGCATCGTCTCGAACATGGCCCGCTTCGCCGACGCCGTCGCGACCGGCGCCGATCTCGTCGTCGTGGGCGCGCTGTACCAGACCTCGCCCGCCGGCCTGATGACCCTCCCCGACCTGACGATCTCGAGCATCGACGACCTTGAGGGCCTACGCATCGGAACCGACGAGGCCGGCTCCGCCGACATCGACACCCTCTTCACCGTGAACGGCCTCGAGCCCAACTGGGAGGACGTGCGCGTCGGCTGGGATGCCGCCCCGCTGTTCGAAGACCAGATCGACGCCTACTACGCCTACCTGACCAGCCAGCCGGTCAGCTACGAGCTCGAGGGCACCGACGTCAACACCGTCTCGTTCGCCGACCTCGGCTACGACGACTACGCGGGACTCATCGTCACCACGCGTGAGTTCCTCGACGCCAACCCCGAGGCCGTCGCCGGCTTCATGACCGCCTCGCAGGCCGGCTGGGACGCGGCGATCGCCGACCCCGAGGCGGCGATCTCGCTGACCCTCAGCGAGTACGGCGCAGACCTGGGCCTGGACGAGGCATCCGAGCTCGCCGCGTTCGACGCCGCGATCCCGTTCATTCAGAGCGACTACACCGACGCCAACGGCCTGTTCGCCATCGACCTCGACCGCATCTCGGGCTCGATCTACGACACACTGACAGCCTCGGGCCGCACCGACCTGCCGGACGTCGATACCGCCTTCGACGCGACGATCGTCACGGCGAACTAACCGCACCCCCGCGCAGTACCCGAAAAGCACCACCTCGCGGGGTGCGCGTCAGCTCCCACGACGCGCACCCCGCACCCCCTCTTCGAGAGGCCCGCACCATGACGACCCCCGCGACAGCAACAGCGACCATACCCGCTGAGATCAGCCTGACCGACATCCGCAAGACCTTCCGCACCCGCACGGGGACGGTCACGGCCCTCGACGACTTCACGCTGCAGGTGTCCGGCGGCGAGTTCGTCGCGATCCTCGGCCCCTCCGGCTGCGGAAAGTCCACCGCCCTGCGCATGGCCGCGGGGCTCGACGTTCCCGATGCCGGAGCGGTCACGGTCGACTCCGACACCCCGGCCACCCTCGGCGGCGCGGGCAAGCTCGGCGTCGCCTTCCAGGACAACGCCCTGCTTCCCTGGCTCTCGGTGCGCAAGAACATCGCGCTCCCCTACAAGGCGACCGGCACCGCCGTGGACCGCGCCCGCGTCGACGCGCTCATCGAACTCGTCGGCCTGTCCTCGTTCGCGGATGCCCGTCCCGGCCAGCTCTCCGGCGGGATGCGCCAGCGGGTGTCGATCGCGCGTTCCCTCGTTCTCTCGCCCCGGGTGCTCCTGCTCGATGAGCCGTTCGGCGCCCTGGACGCGGTCACCCGCCACCGTCTGAACGTCGAGCTCGCCCGCATCCTCGACGCCGAACGCTCCACGACGCTGCTGGTGACCCACTCCGTCGAAGAAGCCCTGTTCCTCGCCGACCGTGTCGTGGTCATGACCGGACGCCCGGGCAAGGTCAAGCAGGAGCTCGACGTCCCGTTCCCTCGACACCGCACAAAGGACGTGCTTATCGATCCCGAGTTCCTGCGCCTGTCGGCAGAACTCACCGCTGCCCTCGACCACGACGCATGACCAGTTCTCGTACCTCCCGCGCGCTGCTGGGTGTGCTGGGCGTCACCATCCTGCTGGTCGCCTGGCAGATCCTCGGCGCCACCCAGACCCTCGGCCGGACGCTCCCGAGCCTCACCGAGGTGCTCGCGGTCTTCGGCGAGCGCGGCGAGATCCTGTGGCGGGCCGCCACCGCGACCGGCGCGCGAGCCCTCGTCGGCGGCCTCGTCGGTCTGGCGATCGGCCTCGTTCTCGCGGCCCTGACCGCGTGGTGGCCGCGCACCAGCCGCACGGTCGTCCGCAGCGCCGTACTCATCAACGCCATCCCGATCGTCGCGATCGGTCCCGTCCTCATGAGCCTCGACGGCCGAGAGTACATCCCCGAGATCTTTGCCGCCCTATCGGTCTTGTTCTCGACCGTCATCACCGCGACCGCGGGGTTCCGTGCCGCATCCGAAGGGAGCCGCGACCTGCTACGGGTGTTCCGCACCTCGCGATGGAAGCGGTTCTTGCACCTTGACCTGCCCGCCTCCGTCCCTACCCTCGCCGACGCGCTGCGCCTGGCCGTTCCCGCCGCCATGCTCGGCGCGCTCCTCGGCGAGTGGTTTGGTGCCGATCGGGGCCTGGGCGTCGTCATGGTCTCGTCGATGCGCAACATCCAGTACCCGCAGCTGTGGGCGGCGGCCCTCATCGCTGTGCTGATGTCGCTTGTCGCCTACTCGCTCGCAGGGCTGCTGGAGCGGTTCGCGTCGGCGAGATTCGGACGCACCGGCGACACCTCAGCCGAGGTACCGCACCTGGGGCGTGCCGCGAGCATCATCACGAGCATCGCCATCCCCGCCGCGCTCGTCGTGGCGTGGCAGCTGTGGATCGTCCTGGCCGACGTGCCGCTCATCGTCGCTCCCCCGCCGGGAGACGTCGCCGTCGCCCTGTTCACCGACCCGGGCGAGTATCTGGTCGCGGCGGCGGTGACCGTCGGACTCGCGCTCGGGGGTGTCGCCACCGGCGCCCTGCTCGGCATCCTGCTGGCGATCATCGTCTCGCTCGCGCAGTGGCTCGCGGCACTGCTCTCGCCGCTGGCGCTGCTGATCCCCACCGTGCCGATCGTCGTGTTCATCCCGATCGTCGGGAGCTTCTTCGGGTACGGCGTGGCCACCGTGTTCGTCTCGTGCGTGCTGATGGCGTTCTTCCCCATCTACGTGCTCGCTCTCTCGGGGCTGCAGACTCGGCCGGCCGGCAGCAACGACCTGTTCACCGTGTACCGCACGGGGCGGTTCCGCCGGCTCGCGTATCTCGCGCTTCCGGCATCCGTACCATCACTTGCGCTCGCGCTGCGCCTGGCGGCGGCGAACGCGATTCTCATCGCGATCAGCGCGGAGTGGCTCATGGGCCAAGGCGGCCTCGGGCGTCTCCTCAGCGAGAAGCGGGTCGTGCTTGACACTGCAGGTTCGTGGGCAGCCGTCGTGGTCGCGATCGTCGTGTCGATCATCGTGTACATCGGCGCCGAGCGGACCGAGACCGCGCTCGTGCGGAGGTGGCGATCGTGAGCGGGGTGAAGGTTTCGCGCTCCCTCCTCGAGCTGCCGAAGGTGCATGTGCATGCACACTTGGACGGGTGTTATCCCCTCGACGCCGTGCAGCAGCTCGCCGCGCGGCACGATGCGGGCTTCGAAGTGCCCGAGTCGTTCGCGACCGTGTGGGACTTCTTCGACGCCTACGGCACGGTACCTGCGCTCGTCCGCGACCTGGACGATCTGAGGGCGCTGTGCCGGGCGTTGGTGCTCGCGGATGCCGCGCTCGGGGTGCGATACCTGGAGCCCGCGATCGAACCGCAGCTGTACGCACCGCGTCTGGGCTCGCTGGAGCAGGTCACCGGCGTGATCATCGACGCACTGCAAGAAGCCGCTGTCGAAGCGGGGATCGAGGTGGGCGCGAACCTCACCGTCAACACCGACCAGGACGAGGAGCTCGCCGCGCAGCTGGCGAGAGTGGCGGCATCCTTCGCCGGTCACGGGGTGACCGCCCTCGGCACCGCCGGCTTCGTCGAGCCCGCGGGCCTCAAGCGGTTCGCGACCGTCGCCGACATCGGCCGCGACGCGGGACTGCAGATCGTCTCGCACGCGGGTCAGACCGGCGGGCCCGACAGCATCCGCGAGGCGCTGAACGACCTGGGCGCCACCCGCATTTCGCACGGCGTCATGGCCGTGCTCGACTCCGAGCTGGTGTCTAGGTTGGCAGATGAGCACATCGTGCTCGACGTGTGCCCCGTCTCGAACGTGCGACTCGGGGTCAGCTCATCGCTGGAACAGCACGAAGCACGAGCGCTCGTGGCGGCGGGCGTTCGCGTGACGCTCAATGCTGACGACTCGCTGTGGTTCGGCAACTCCGTGCTCGACCAGTACCGCATCGCGCGGGACGTCTGGGGCATGGACGACGCGACCCTCGCCGCGATCTCCCGCACCGGGCTGTTGGTGCCGGGGATGAGCGAGCGCACCCGCTCGGAGTACGAGGTGTCGCTTGCCGCGTGGTTCACCGCCGCACCGGGGTGATCGGTCTCTGACCGCATCCACCCCCTCGCGAACGGAGACTTTCATGACCAGCCCAACCACCCCGACCAAGAACATCCTGCTCGGCGCCTTCGAGATCAACGGCGTCAACCTCACCAGCCAGGGCCTGTGGGCCCACCCCGACCAGCACACCTCCCGCTACACCGAGCTGTCGTACTGGCTCGAGGTTGCGAAGATCCTCGACGAGGGCGGGTTTGACTTCCTGTTCTTCGCCGACTCGTACGGATACCCCCACATGGACGGCGAGACCCCCGACGTCGCGTTCGAGCAGGGGGCCGAGATCCCCAAGAACGATCCGATGCTCGTCATCCCGGCCCTGGCCGCGGCGACGTCGCGGTTGAACTTTGCGGTGACGACATCCACGACGTACGAAGCGCCGTACGCGAACGCGCGACGGTTCGCGACGCTCGACCACCTGACCCAGGGGCGGATCGCGTGGAATGTCGTCACCACCACCGCGACGGTCGTGAAGGAGCTATTCGGGAGCGAGCGCCTCGTGCCACACGACGAGCGCTACGCGATCGCCGAGGAGTACCTGCAGCTGAGCTACCAGCTGCTGGAGGGCTCGTGGGAAGACGACGCGGTGCGCGCCGACAAGCAAGCGCGCGTCTACGCCGACGCGTGGAAGGTGCACAAGGTTCACCACCGCGGCACGTACTTCCAGATGGACGGCTACTTCAACTCCGAGCCGTCACCCCAGCGCACGCCCGTGATCTTCCAAGCCGGGGCTTCGAGCGCGGGCATGGAGTTCGCGGCGCGTAATGCCGAGGTCGTATTCCTGCAGGGACGGGACGCGGCGTCGGTCGCCGCTCAGGTGACGAAGCTGCGCGAGCTCGTGGCGGCCGCCGGCCGCGACCCGCAGTCGGTGAAGGCCGTGGTGGGACTGTCCGCGATCGTCGGCACGGACCGCGACGATGCACAGCGACGACTCGATGACTACATGTCGTACGTGAACGTCGACGCCGCCCGCGTGTACTTCGCGCAGATGACCGGCATCGACCTGGCCTCCCTTGATCCCGACCTCGACGTCTCGACTCTCAGCACCGAGCAGAGCCGCACCCAGCTTGCGCGGTTCAACGGCCGCACCGCAGCGGAGGCGTTCGACGAGTTCGCCAAGCGCGGGATGCGGGAATTCATCCTGCGCGGGTCGGGCGAGGACATCGCGCAGCAGATGATCGAGCTGGTCGAACAGACCGGGGTTGACGGATTCAACTACACGCCGTTCGTCAGTCCCGGGTCGTATCGTGACTTCGTCGACAAGGTTGTGCCCGCACTGCGCGCACGTGGGGCGGTAGCTCCCGCGGGTGCCGGTGCGGGCGAGACGTTCCGTGAGCGGCTGACCGGGTCGCCGCGGTTGGCATCCGATCACCCCGGCGCCCGACACAACCGCCGAAACTCTTCACAGCACCAGAACTGAGGCATCCGATGGCATACGTTCCCGACTTCCCCCAGCCCTATGTCGCCCCGAAGTCCCGCTACGACAACGCGCGATATCGGCGCACGGGACGGAGCGGCCTGAAGCTGCCTGAGATCTCGCTGGGGCTCTGGCAGAACTTCGGCGGCACGGGTGTGCTCGAGACGCAGCGCGCAATCGTGCGCCACGCGTTCGATCGGGGCGTCACGCACTTCGACCTCGCGAACAACTACGGCCCGCCCTACGGCAGCGCCGAGGAAGGGTTCGGGGAGATCTTGAAGAAGGACCTCGCCCGCCACCGCGATGAGATCGTCATCTCGACCAAGGCCGGCTACGACATGTGGGCGGGCCCGTACGGCGAGTGGGGGTCGCGCAAGCACATGCTCGCCTCGCTCGACCAGTCGCTGGAGCGCATGGGCGTCGACTATGTCGACATCTTCTACTCGCACCGCGCCGACCCCGAGACGCCCCTCGAAGAGACGATGGGGGCCCTGCACACCGCCGTCACCTCGGGCCGGGCACTGTATGCGGGCATCTCGTCGTACTCTCCCGAGCGCACTCGCCGGGCGGCGGCGATCCTCGCCGATCTCGGCACACCGCTGCTGATTCACCAGCCCTCGTACTCGATGGTCAACCGCTGGATCGAGACGGATCTGCTCGGCACGCTCGATGAGCTCGGTGTGGGGTGCATCGCGTTCTCGCCGCTCGCACAAGGGCTGCTGACGGACCGCTATCTGACGGAGGTACCCGAGGGGTCGCGCGCGTCGCGGCCAGGGTCGATGTCGTCGACGCCGCTCGATGACAGTGTGCGGGCGCGGCTCCGGGCACTCGACGAGATCGCCGCCGGTCGCGGGCAGAGCCTTGCGCAGCTCGCACTCTCGTGGGTGCTGCGGGACTCCCGCGTGACATCCGCACTGGTCGGAGCATCCAGCGTCGCGCAGCTGACGACGAACCTCGACGCACTACAGGCCGCGCCGCTGACCGAGGCGGAGCTGTCCGAGATCGACGAGCACGCGACCGAGATGGGAATCAACCTCTGGGCGGGGTCTTCGGCCGTGCAGTAGTGGTCGCGCACGACGAGTCGGCGCTCACGAAGCGCACTGAGGCAGACCCTCTGGGGAGTAGCTACGACTTTGCATACGAAGTCGTCAGCGCAGACCCGTAGAATTCGGCCTTGTGAGTGACAACCAGAACGCCGACCCGTTCGACGCCCTGATGCAGGGACAGACCGAGCAGCCCGCCGCGTCCGAACATGGGGCGCACCCGTTCACGGTCGGATTCCGCGGATACGACCGTGGTGAAGTCGACATGGCACTCGCGACCCTCAACGCCAACCTGCAGCGAGCGACGCTCGACCTGCAGGCGGTGAAGGCCGAGCAGGCCGCCGAACGGGAACGCATCCAGAGCGAGCACGAGAATGCCCTCGCGGCCGCACGCGCCGAGGCCGAGGATGCGGCATCCGCGGCCCGCGCCGACGGCGCGACCGAGCTCGAGCAGCTGCGGGCCGATCTCACCACGACTCAGGCGAAGCTCAGCGACGCCGAGGAGCGCATCACCGCGCTGTCGGGCGACATCCTCGAGGGCACCCCGGACGCCGACGGCGAAGGATCGACCCGCCAGCAGTTCGAGGCGGTGCTGCGCGTCGCCGAGGAGCAGGCGAGCCAGCTCATCCAGAACGCGGCGGTGCAAGCCGAGCGGCTGCTCGAGGCATCCCGCGACGAGATCGCCGCGGCGCGCACGCAACTCGACATGGACCGCGCCCGTATCATCTCCGAAGCCGAGAGCGACGCCGACCAGGCGCGGCTGCGGATCGAGACCGAGTACACCGCGCACGAGGCGCGCATTCAGCGCGAGTCGGCACACGCGACCGAGAAGGTCACCCAGGCCGAGCAGGAAGCGGCGACGATCCGCACCGAGGCCGAGAAGGGCGCCGCCGCCCTTCGCGCGATGGTCACACGCGAGACGACGCAGCAGCGCGCGGATGCCGAGCGCGACGTGCGCGAGATGAACGCGCGCGTGCTCGAGTTCGAAGAATCCCTGACCCGTCGCCAAGACGACGCGCAGCAGGAGTTCCTCGCCCTCCACAACCAGGCCGTCGCCCACGCGGAGCGCATCACGAACGACGCGAACGAACAGGTCGCGGCATCCCTCGAGCACGCCCAGCGCATCTCGGCCAAGGCGGAGGACTACGAGAAGCTCATCCGCGCCCAGGCAGGCCAGATCGACGCCGACGCGCAGCTGCGCGCCCGCGAGACCATGAGCCGCGCTCAGGCGAAGGCCCAGAAGATCGTCGAGTCGGTCACCGCCCACACCAACACCGTGCTGCGCGACGCCGAAGACCGCACCCGCCAGCTGCGCTGGCAGCAGCAGCAGCTCACGAGCTTCATGGCCGAGGTGCGCGAGCTCATCCGCCCCGACGGACCGATGTCGAGCGACGTTGCCGCGACGGCATCCGACCAGACCCCCTCCGACTCACCCGAAGAGTCGCTTCCCGAAAACACAGAGAGCACTACCGACATCTCGCCCACCGACTGAGCGCTCCACACGGTCAGTGGGCGAACAAGGAGGTTCGCCATGGACATCACCTCCCTCATCACGCTGGGGGTAGGCTTCGTCATCGTCGCCATTCTGGCGCTGGTCATCGGATGGGCGGTGTTCCAGGGACGCCAGAATGAGGAGCCGTCCGTACCGGAGCCGGCCACCTACTCACGCGCCGTCGGCCCTCCCGGCGACCTCGCATCGCACCAGCTCGCCACCGGCGCCGTGCCGACGCAGGGACCACGACTCGTGCGCACCCAGCCCCCGCCGCAGACGACCGTGTACCGGCTCGGACGGGTGCTGTGGGTGGACGAGAACCCCGATGCGCACGTGGCGGACCTGGTCGCCCTCCACAAGGTCGGCCTGACCGTCACGGTCGCCAACCATTACGACGCGGCGCTCGAGTACCTCGCCGCGGAGGCGTACGTACTGGTTGTCACCGCGTGGCGAGGCGGCCCCGAGGGAATGACCGCCGCAGAGTTCGTGCAGACCGTGCAGCAGCGCCACCGCGGCATCCCGACGATCGCCTACGACGACGACCGGGAGTACTCCCTGCAGGAGGCCGCAGCGCTCCCCCACGACGAGATCGTGACCGAAACGGTCGGACTGCGCACCGTCGTCACGCAGATGCTGGGACGCTAGCACCTCGGATCTCAAGTGTTGACTTAGCAACACTTATTGCCTCTTCTGAGTTTAAGTGTTGTAATTAAGTCATGTCTTCTGCGTCGATGAGCACGGAGGAATGGGAGGCCGAACTCGGTCGCCAGGTGCGTCGCGCCCGCCTGTCGGCCGACATCGACCAAAAGACGCTCGCACGCACGGCCAACGTCAGCCACAGCGCACTGCGCGCCCTCGAGGCGGGAACGGGATCCTCGCTGCGGACCCTCGTGCGTGTCATCCGCGCCCTCGACCGCACCGACTGGCTGGAATCCCTCGAACCGCCTGCACATTTGAGCCCTCTCGAGATCCTGCGCGCCAGCGAGGGGCACAGCGAACCACAGCGCGCGTCACGGCGACGCGCCGTCGAGGATTCCTGATGGCCTTCCGGCACGTGGGCGCCCTGCGAGTGTTCGCCTGGGGGCGGCCGATCGGCGCCCTGGCACCCTCCGGACGGCGGGGCACGTACGCGTTCGAGTACGAGCCTTCGTGGCTGCGCTCCGGCGTTTCTCTTGCTCCGGTGCTGATGCCGATGCCGAGCCCCACGGGTCCGCGCAGCTCACGGGTCTTCCACTTCCCCGGACTCTCACGAGAGAGCTTCCACGGGCTCCCCCCGATGATCGCCGATGCCGCACCCGATCGATTCGGCAATCAGCTCATCACCGCACGCCTCGCCCGCGAGGGGGTCAGCGCCGCCGATGTCACCGCGCTGGATCGGCTCGCGTACGTCGGTGAGCGCGCGATGGGCGCACTCAGCTTCGAGCCCGACACCGGCCCCACCGAGCAGCCCACGACCGTCGAGCTGCGCACACTCGTGGAGACCGCCCGCACTGCCGTACGCGGCGACCTCGACACCAGCGACACACGCACGAGCGCTCTCGATCAGCTCGTCGCCGTCGGGACATCTGCCGGCGGCGCCCGCGCCAAAGCCGTGCTCGCGTGGAATCGGGCCACCGGCGAAATGCGTGCGGGGAATCTGCCGACTCCACCCGGGTTCGAACAGTGGATCCTCAAGTTCGATGGGCTCGGCGAGGACCACCACCTCGGCAGCGGCCAGGAGTACGGCCGCACCGAGTACGCGTATTCCCTCATGGCGCGAGCTGCGGGCATCGAGATGAGCGAATGCCTGCTGCTGGAAGAGGGTGGCCGGGCACACTTCATGACCCGACGCTTCGACCGGGAAGCCTCGCCCGGTCGCACCGGCGCAGAGGTCCGGCTCCACATGCAGACGCTCGGTGCGGTCGCAGGGCTCGACTTCAACGCGCTCGAGACGAACGACTACGCGAGCCTGTTCACCACCCTGGGTGATCTCGAGATCGCGACCGCTCAGATGCGGGAACAGGCGTTCCGACGCGTGGTGTTCAACGTGCTCGCGTCGAACAACGACGACCACGTCAAGAATGTGTCGTTCCTGCGCGGGGAGTCATCACCGTGGCGGCTCTCCCCCGCGTACGACCTCACCTTCGCCTACCGGGCCGACAGCGTATGGACGCGACAGCATCTGATGGGCGTCGGCGGGGTGTTCGACGACATCACCGTCGATGATCTCGCGCACCTGGCAGACAGGTTCGCCGTCCCCGGCATCCGCGAGGTGATCGCCGACGTCGACCGTGTTGTTCGCGCGTGGCCGGACTTCGCTCGCGAGGCCGGACTGGGCACCGAACGCACACGGGAGATCGGCGAGCGGCTCGCGCTCGTACGCGAGAGCGCGGGCCTGAGCTGACGGTCGGCGCTACCTGACCGCAGCCGTGACCGTCGTGAGGTGGTCGAGCACCTGAGTGCTGACCGATCCCAGGAGGAACCGCGCGAGGCCGGTCCGGCCGTGCGAGCCGACCACCGTAAGGCGCGCCGTGGCGGCCACCTCGTTGATCACCGAAGCGGGGTCGCCCTCGTCGACGTGGATCCTGATCTCGAGGTCGGGGTAGTCACCGCGGATCTCGTCGACCATCGACTCGGCGAACGCCTCGGTCGTCGACTGCAGGTCGGTGAGGTAGATGTCGGGGTACGGATTCATGTCCCCCGTGTAGGTGACAGGCATCCAGGCCGACACCACCGTGAGCGACTCGCCCGCGCGGGCGGCTTCGGCCGCGGCGAATCGAAGCGCCAACTCGGAGACCTCCGACCCGTCGACGCCGACGACGATGCCCGTCCGCCCCGTGACATCCATGTCGGGGACGACGACGACCGGACAGTGGGCGCCGGCGACGATGCGGGTACCGTGCGGGCCACGGCGGCGGTCATGGGAACCGGTGTGATCACTGCCGATCACCAGCAGCGAGGCGTGGGCCGAGGCATCCACGAGCTCTTTGGTGGGGTTGCCGTGGGTGACGCGGGAGGTCACGCGCACCCCCACGTCGGCCAGGGCATCGGACCTGCCGGCGATGAAGGCGGCTTCTGCGTCGAGCGCGCGGCGCAGCACCTCGTCCTCCCCGACCGCGCCGACCGCACCGCCGACGACGGAGATCAGCTCGAGCGGCACGCCGGTGGACTGCGCCCGGGCGGCGGCCCACGCGATCGCGCGATGCGAGACCGGGCGGTTCGTCACTCCCACCACGATCGGGTCGGGGGTCGGCGTGCTCTCGGGGGTGGCGTTCTCAGACATCGAAAGCTCCTTCGCGGCGTTGTGCCTCCAGCGTATTGCGACGATCTGCGCCCGTCACGGCATACTGTGCAGCATGTCCAGCGATATGGCTTTCCTCGCCCTTGTGATCGGCCTTGTCGGTGTGATCGTGGCCACGGCACTGATCGGGCTGGTGGTCTGGGGCATCCGCACGGCGCGCCCCCGTATCGCACTCGGACGCGCCGCGACGGTGCGGCTCGTGGTCGGACTCGACGCGCGCGAGGAGGTCGCCATCCACCTGCAGGAGGCGAACGCCGCACGAGGGCTCGGGAAGGCGATCGTGCCGCAACTTCCCGCGATGCTGCGTCCGGGCCGCGTGCTGTGGGTCGACGATGATCCCGACACGACGATTTCAGAGACGATCGTGCTGAACACCCTCGGCATCGCGGTGACGAAGACCATCCACGCCGAGGCGGCGATGGCGTACCTGTCCGCGCAGGAGTACACCGCGGTTGTCTTCAGCACCTCCGCGGACAGCTCGGCCGCTGCGCTCGATGACTTCGCGGTGCATGTGCGGGACCGGCAATCGGGTGTGCTCGTGCTCGCATATGGGGATCCCGCTCAGGACTTCGATGCCGGGACAGCCCGCTATCGATTGGTGAGGGAGCCGGCCGGGCTGCTGAGCGCGATTGTCGCGCCGCTGACCGAGCGATAGGGCGCGCGGGGCGAGGTGCAACTCGGCTCGGGGACGCGCAACTCGGGTGAGGGATGTGCAACTCGGCGCTGGGACGTGCAACTCGGCGCTGGGATGTGCAACTCGGGTGAGGGATGTGCAACTCGGGTGAGGGTGAGGGGTCAGCCGAGGAGCGCGGCGAGGGCGGGGCGCTGCAGGGTTACTGCGGCGCCATACTCTTCTGCGTCGGGGCCCTCGAGGCCGACCTTTGCAGCCACGTCAGGCCAGGCATCCACGGCCTCGAGCACCTGGCGGAGGGCCAGGCGCCAGGACGACTTCTTGAGGCCGAACTCTGCGGCGAGCGCGACGAGCGCGGCGGGCGCACCCTCGGGATCGGTGACACCCATGATCGACGTGGAGCGCTGACGCTCGGGATGCGGGTCGGGCTCGACGTCGTACATCGGACACAGGTGCCATTCGCCGCCGCGCCGCAGGAACCCGCCGTTGCGGCTGTGGTCATCGACGCAGTGCACCGCGACGAGGAAAGCCACCCGACGCCACAGCTCACGCAAGTGGTCGCGGGCGTGTGAGCCGCCGTACTTTCGCACGACCTCCGCGACGTCGAGGTAGTCGTGTCCCTCGCCGATGATCGTGCGCAACGACACGAACGGCACGCGCAGCTCGTGCGCCCCCGCACCCTCGGTACGCCCGACACGGTCGAAGCGCTCTGCCAGCAGCACCGCGCGCTCACCGATCGTCGCGCGCCGCACACGCGCCGTGGGGATTCCCGCGCGCCGCGCCAGGGCGAGCGACACCATCTCCCACCGGATCGCATCGTGTTCGTCATCCGGAGCCGAGAACTTCGCGATCGTCGCGTGTCCTTTGCGTCGAACGAACGCCTTCGGACGAGCGCCGCCCCACAGCGCCGTGCCGGCGTCGAGCAGGTCTTCGATGGCGGCATCCGCGTCGATCACCCCGCGTTCGACGCGCTTGGCTGCCCTGCGTAGATCGCGCATGTCGAGGGAGATCGGCGCACTGACCACACCGGGCGCGGGCGAGACCGCAGCATAGCCGTCCCGATCACGGAAGCGGAGCGCGCCGTAGCGTGAGTCATCGGACACACCGAGCAGCGCGTCGACGGCGTTCATCTCCCAGGTGCCCTGTGCCCGCAGCTGGCGGCGGATGAGCTTCTGACACCAGGAGTCGGCGCTCGCATCGACGAAGGAGCCGGGCATCGAACCGACCGTGATCGGCGCATCGGTGAGGGGCAGCTCGGTCGACACGGCGAAGGCACCGGGGCGGTCGAGGTAGGACTCGTCGTAGTGGAAGGTCACGGCGACCGCACGCTCGGCGACGGTGACGACATCCATCCAGCCGACGGTGTGCGCCTCGGGGTCATCCGGGGTCGCCGCAAGATCGACCCAGACACGCTGGGTCAATGCGTTCGCCGTCACCATCGGAGATCCCCTCGATCCGCGACCACCATAGGGTGTGGTCGTTTCGCTCGCATGACGGAGAACCCTCAGCGACAGCATTTAGGCTCGTGTGCGGAGAAGGGCACCACAGCACATGCAGGACGAGCAGCACGACGCCGCGGGCGACGACGCCGTCGGCGAGGACGTCACGGACGGCTACGTCGTATCGCGCGCGTCACGACGACGCGCCAATGACGCGACGAGCGTGGCCGTCTCTGCTCCCGGCACTGACGAAACACCCTCTGACGACGACATCGCGAAGGAAGCCGGCCGGGCCGCACGAACTGCCCGCCGCGAGCGCAAGCGTCAGGATCGGCGCCGGGCGCGCGTGATCGGCATCGTCGTGGGATCGACGCTGGGCGCGTTCCTCCTGATCGGCGTCGCGGGGCTCGCGTGGATCGGTGTGCGCGGAGCGCAGGCGGCTGAGCATGTGACTGAGGCGAAGGCGACTGCGGCGACCATCACCGACGCGCTGAGCGACCCGACCGCGATGGCGACGATCACCCCCGACCTCATCGCCGACACCTCTGCCGCACGAGAGCTCACCTCCGACCCGATCTGGCGTGCCTACGAAGCCCTCCCCTGGCTCGGTCCGCAACTCGAGGCGACAGCCACCACGATCGCCGCCGTCGACGACGTCGTGCAGGATGCACTCGTCCCCCTCACCGACGCGGCCACCGGCTTCTCGCTCGACACCCTGCGGCCGAGCGGTGGCGCTTTCGACGTCGAGGCGATCGCCTCCCTCAAGGGGGTCGCGCAGATCGCGACCGACAGCCTGGCCGCCGCCCAGGCATCCGTCGAGGCGATCGACACCTCACAGCTGATCGGCGCGATCGCCGCACCGGTGAACGAGGTGAGCGACCTGCTCGCCACCGGCTACACCGCCGCCGACGCGCTGCTGCGCACATCCCAGCTCATGCCCGCCTTCCTCGGTGTCGACGGCCCGCGGGACTACCTGGTGATGTTCCAGAACAACGCCGAGTGGCGATCGCTGGGCGGCATCATCGGCGCGATGGCGATGATCCACACCGATGCCGGCACCATCGACCTCGTCGGCCAAGGCTCCTCGAGCGACTTCACGCGTTATCCCGAACCTGTCCTCCCGCTCTCAGACGAGATCCTCTCGATCTACGTCGACAAGCCGGGGCTCTACATCCAGAACGTCACGCAGATCCCCGATTACACGATCGACGGGCCTCTCGCGCAGGAGATGTGGCGACTCGAGACCGGGACGACCGTGGACGGCGTGCTGGCGCTCGACCCCGTGACGCTGTCGTACCTGCTCGAGGCGACCGGTCCGATCACCCTCCCCACCGGCGAGCAGCTCACGGCTGAGAACGCCGTGACGCTGCTGCTGAACGAGGTCTACGAGCGCTACCCCGAGCCCCGCGACCAGGACGCCTTCTTCGCGATCACCGCGGCCACCGTGTTCGATGCGATCGCCGATGGCGCAGCCGACCCCACGAAGCTCATCGACGCCCTCGCCCGGGCCGGCAGTGAGCGGCGCCTGTTCATCTGGAGTGCAAACCTGGACGAGCAGGCCGTGCTCGACGGCTCGACGATCCAGGGCGCACTCCCGGTCTCGGACGCGCGAACGACCCGATTCGGTGCCTACCTCAACGACGGCACCGGCTCGAAGATGGACTACTACGTCACCGCGGACGCCGCCGTCGGCTGGTGCCCCTTCGGCATCGACCAGGTGGCGACGATGACCGTGACCCTCACGAACACCGCACCCGACGACGCCGCGACGAGCCTGCCCGAGTACATCACCGGAGGCGGGAACCACGGAGTCCCCCCCGGTGTGGCACGGACGGTCGCATACCTCTACCTGCCGCCCGGGTCGGAGCTCGTATCGTCGACCACCAGCGGGGTCGGGACAGCGCCCGGTTTCGGGACGAACACACACGACGGGTACACGGTCCTCACCTGGGACACCGATCTGTCTCCCGGTGACTCCGCCACCGCGACGGTGCAGGTGCGCCTGACGCAGACTCCGCACCTCGAGATCGAGATGACCCCGACGATCGGGGGCTCCGGGGTGGTGACGGCCGCGGGCTGTCCTACGCCGTAACACGAACGTCACCGCGTGTCGGCCTCGGATTCGCTAGTGTCGGGGAACGTGACGAGCCCTGAGCCGAAGGACCCCAACACGAAGCGCAACTGGCTGCTCTATGTCGGTGTCGCTCTGCTGGCCGCCGGTGTCGGCGTGCTGGTGTACGCGGCCTTCGCGCACTACACGGCCGCGATCCTCTGACGCGCGGGTTTTCGCGCCCTCAGCCGGCGACCGCTACGGACGCCGCCGACACTTCCGGCTCTGCCGTGACCAAAATCGGCAGGTGATCGCTGAGGCCCTGCGGGAGCGTGCGCACCCGGTCGATCGTGAAGCCCACCGAGGTCGCGAAATCGTAGTGTCCGCGGAAGAACTTGTAGCGCGTGTACGTGCGCGAATCGCTCAGGTTCAGCTCGTACCCCTGGGCACGGACGTGCTGGCCCAGACGCTCCTTGAAGACGGGGTAGTTGTAGTCGCCGACCATGAGTTTGGGAAGGCCCTCACCCACGGCATCCAGCTCAGCCAACGCCGTGCGGATCTGGTGGCGGCGGAGCGAGTTCAGCGCGGTGAGGGGTGCCGCGTGGAACGAGGCGACCACGATGTCGCGGCCGGAGTCGATGTCGTGCAGGCGCACACCGAGCAGTCGTTCTTCGGCGGGCTTGAGCACGATGTCGTGAAGCGACTTCTTGAGCGCGAGCGCGCGCACGTCGACCGCGCGGTAGGTGTTCTCGCGGTAGTAGAGCGCGAGGCCCAGGCGGTTGCGGTGGGTCGCATCGGCGAGGACGAGTCCCCCGATGCGCTCCGGGATCGCAGCCGTGTCCGCCTCTTGCAGGCAGAGCACGTCGACCCCGTGACGCGCGACCAGATCAGTGAGCTCGGTCGCGGCGCGGTGCTTGCGCAGGTTGTACGAGATGACCTTCATTCCACTTCCCACGTTAGTCGCCGAGCCTCACCTCGAACCTATCCCTCTGCCGTGAATTCCACCGCCACCGGGGTCGGGTCGGCGTCGCGATAGAGTCGGGACGTGCATTCCCGACCTCCCCGCCCCGAGCGGGCCATTCCTCGCTGGGGCGTGTTCACGATGGTCGGGGTCGGCGCGTTCTTCGTCGTGACGGTCGTGGTGGCCGCGAGCGCCTTCGTCGTGGATTGGACCCACCAGGTGACCGCGACGGCTCCCGCCGTCGGGACCGTGATCGTCGCGCCCGAGGAGTCCAAGGCGGCGCTGGCACTGCCCGGCCTCACCGAGGGCACGGATGACTACGCCGCGACCGCCTACCTCGCAGCGCAGCCCACGGCGTACTGGCTCACCCCCGAAATCGATCCCCTCGGAGAAGTCGGGGCACGCACCGAGAGTCTCATCGCCCAGGCGCGCGCGGAGGGGCTGTCCGTCGCGATGGTCGTCTACGGACTGCCCGAGCGAGACTGCGGCGCGGGCCTGTCTGCCGGAGGCCTCGACCCGGCCGGCTACAGCGAATGGACGCAGCAGATTGGCGATGCCCTCGCGGGTGCCCCCGACGTCATGAAGATCGTGATCGTGGAGCCCGACGCCCTCGCGCTCGGGCCGGAGTGCGGCAACACCGACGCGCGCATGATCGAACTGCGCATGGCGATCACCAACCTCGCGTCGACCAACACCTGGCTCTATGTCGACGGTGGGCACTCGGACTGGTTGGCGGCCTCGCAGATGGCCGAGCTCATCAACCAGCTGGGCATGAACGACATCATTCGCGGGTTCGCGACCAACGTCTCCAACTACAACCAGACCTACGACGAGTTCGAGTACGCCCACGCGCTGTCGGAGGCAACCGGCGGGCTTCACGCCGTCATCGACACCTCGCGCAACGGTGCCGGCTCCAACGGCGAGTGGTGCAACCCGCCGGGACGCCTCGTCGGCGATCCGGGCGGCACGTACGGCGATGACGTCGTCGACACCAACTTCTGGATCAAACCGCCCGGCGAGAGCGACGGCACCTGCAACGGCGGACCTACCGCCGGGGCCTGGTGGCCGGAGGCAGCCGTGGAACTGACCCGCACCGTGCTGCCGTAGGCAGCTGTGTACGATCAAAGGACGTTCGCACCAGAGGAAGGGGGCCAGCGATGAGCGACGCGGGCATCACCAAGACCGCCGTCATCGTCGAAGACGACCCCCAGATCCGCCACATCCTGTCGGAGACGTTGGAAGCGGCGGGGTTCTCCACCGTGTCGGTCGGCAACGGCATCGACGGTGTGCGTGCCGTCCTCTCGTACCAGCCGCTGATCACGACGCTCGATGTGAACATGCCCGGCATCGACGGCTTCGAGGCCGCGCGCCGCATCCGTGCGCAGAGCGACACCTACATCATCATGCTCACCGGGCTCGAAGACGAAGCCGACGTCGTGCTGGGCCTGGGCGCCGGGGCGGATGAATACATCGTGAAGCCCTTCCGCCCCCGCGAGTTGCGCGCCCGTATCGAGGCGCTGCTGCGGCGCCCGCGGGCGACTCCCCCGGCGGCCGAAGCTCCCGCCCAGGCGCCCTCCGGTCCGTCTTTTCCCGGCGCGCGTCCGGTCGCCCCCGCACAGCCGGAGCCCGCGGCATCCCAGCCTTTCGCCGTCATCGACGGCGCAGGCGCGGCAGTCGGTCCTGCTCCGGCGCAGCCCGTCGCTCCCCCGCAGCCACCCACCCCGGCTCCGACTCAGCCGCCGGCTGCGGCGCCGGGTCAGCCGCCTGCGGCCGAGCCCCCGGTCTACGTCCCGCCACAGGCCTACACGCCGCCGCCGCAGGGTTCCGCACCCGCATACCGCGCCGATCCGCCTGGAGCCGGCGAACCGGCCCCCGGTTCTGCGGTCGCCATGCGTTCTCCGCAGAACCAGGGAGCCTCGTTCGGACGGGCGACTCTCGTCCACCGAGACCTGCGCCTGGATCCCGAGAGTCACCTCGTGGCCGTCGGGAGTCGGGATGTGGAGCTGACGCGCACCGAGTTCGAGCTGCTCGCGACCCTGATGGAGTCGAAGCGTCGCGTGCGCAGCAAGGCCGACTTGACGCTCGTGCTACGCGGCGAGTCGTACGTCACGTCCTACTTCGTCGGCGATGCGGACAAGCGTGCGATCGAAGCGCACATGACGAACCTTCGCCGCAAGATCGGCGACGACCCGAACAACCCGCGCTACATCGAGACGGTGCGCGGCGTCGGATACCGCATGACGTCCGAAGTCGCGCCGCAGGCGTGACGCGCGCCGGGTACGGTGCGCGCTCCGCTACATCAGACTTTGTAGCCGTACTGGCGGCGGAACAGCTTGAACGCCATCAGCACCGTCTGAACCACCGTCACCACGCCGACGATCGGCCAGCCGACCCACAGGATCGACGACTGCACCACCGGGTCGAGCAGGTTCCAGATGAACGCCATTCCGATCGCGACGATGATGAGCAGAATCATCGGCACCCAGTGACCGATCGAGAATCCGCCACCACGTTCGGCCTTGGCTTGCGCCGCCCAGTTGTCGACCTTCTTGCGTGACAGAAACGACGACCACGACCGGAGGAAGTGGCCGATGCGGATCCACATGAAGATCTCGGCCGGGAAGATCAGCGTCGCGAACATGATGTCCCGCGCATCCACCTCTTTCATCGTCAACGCCACGCGCAGGTTCAGCAGCGTCGCGACCAGGGGCGGGATCAGCCACCAGAACGAGAACACGAACGCGTTGATCGACAGCGACGCGACCAGCAGAGTCAAGAACGCGACGCGAACGAAGAGGTTCGTCAGCATTCCGAAGTTCTCGAACCAGCGCAGGCGCAGGTTCGGGTGGAACGGCTGACCCTTCGTGTCACCGCGCTGACCGGGCCACATCAGCTCGATCGCGCCGTAGGTCCACTTCACCTGCTGGGCGTCGTAGCTCTTGAGCGTGGTCATGCCGCCGACGTTCGCGCGGGCGTACGGGCTGATCTTCGTGAGGTAGCCGGCGCTCTTGATCTGCAGAGAGAGAAGGGAGTCCTCGACCTCGCTGTCCTTCACCCACGGCGTGACCTGGTGGTTCGCCCGCATCGCGTCGCGCAGGGCCGCGGTGGAGAAGATCGAGAACTGGCCGCCGAGCACCGCCATGTTGCGGCCGCGCAGCAGGTTCTGCAGGTTGAACGCCGCGAACTGCGTGCGCTGACCGGCGACGAGGAACTTGCCGACGAGACCCTTGATGGGCTTGTCATCGATCGTGAAGATCGCCGAGATGCCGCCGATACGGGAATCCCCGACGGCTTCCGCCTCGAGGTACTCGACGGCGCGCGAGTCGGCCATCGTGTCTCCGTCGACGCCGAGCAGGTAGTCGTAGCCCTCCACTAGCGCGTAGCCGTAGTTGAGCGCGCCGACCTTCTTGTCGGGGTTCTTCCCGATGTCGTGGATGAAGACCTCGGTGAACTGCTCGCCCAGGTCGGTGACGATCTGGTGGGGCCCCGCATACTGCGAGGCGATGTCGACGGTCGCGTCGGTGGTGTTGTTGACGATGACGTGGATCACATCGGGAACCCGGGTCTGGTGGAGCAGAGACTCCAGAACCCCGGCGATCGTTTCCGCCTCGTTGTAGCACGGGATGATGCAGCCGATCGTCGAGCGGTGCACCGAGATGTTCTCCAGCACGGACTCGAACTCTGACGAGTGGCGCACCACCTCGGTGCCGGGTTGACCGGCGGACGCGTAGCCGTAGGAGTTGTCGCTGTACCCGTAATCGTCAGAACGGTAGTCCTGCCCGCCCGGTTGCATCTCTTCGGGGTACCACGAGGGCACGCCGCCCTGTTGTGACGCGGCGGGTGTGCCGTAGGGGTTCTCCCAGTGGGTCATCGTGGTGCTCCTCTCAACTCCGTGGTTCGTCATGTGGACCATCACACACGATGGGCCTCAACGAACCGGGCGAAAGTCCCCCACTTTCAACCAAAGGTTCCCTCAAGAACGTACCGGCCCCAGGTTACGGGGAGGTTGTGGCCGTTGAGGAGATGTTGAGGTTTCCTTGTGAGTTGTAGATCGCGATCGGCAGGTACTCGTACACGGTCTGCTGGGCGAAGCTCGTGTCGTCGTTCGCCGTTCCCTCGACATAGACGGTGAACGCGAACTGCAGCGTCAGCCCGTAGGTGTCTGCGGGGAGCGCAAAAATCGACATCTCCGGCACGTACAGACCGCCCTGGTAGCTGTTGAGCAGCAGGCCACGGTCTGAGCGCAGCGTGTCCGTGGGAACGAGGGTGCGCGGGTCCGCCGAGAACTGGAAGGGCTGTGACACCATGCCCGAGGTCTGGGCGGTCTGCGAGGTGATCGCCACCGAAGAGATGTAGACCCGACGCTTCTCGGTCAGCACCGCCTTCTCGTCCACGCGCAGGTCGTAGACGTTGATCGCGAACCCGAACACCTTCTCGTTGTCCGGCGTCCATTCACGCGTACGCTTGGGGTCGGCCGCCCAGACGTCGAGGCGCACCTCGAGATCTGTGGCGACATCCGAAACCAGAGTCACAGAGCCGTCATACGAGAACAGCGAATCGAAATCCATCACCGCGTCGGTCGACGCCGGCTGCGGATCGGTCGTTGCCGTCGCCGATGCAGCGGTCGTGCCGGGGATGGTGTTGAATGCATCGATGATCTGCTGACAACCCGTGAGCGTCGAGGCGCCGAGCGCGATAATGGCACCACCCACCGCGATACGGCGGAGCGCGGGACGCGCGGGAAGACGAAGAGACATGGGGACGGACTCCTTAGGGCGGCATGTGCGCGCCGAGGGCCGACCACAAGTTGCTGCGATGATCGGTGGGCTTCGGCCGGGGACAACGAAGCTCAGCGCGCTCGAAGTCTACGATACGAAGTACATGAATCTGCCGAATGGTGACCGAGGGGAAGCCGAGAAACGTGACCAACCCTGACTCGAGCCTGCGCAGTGTCGCGGAGGCCGGCACCCGGGTGCGGTCCATTTGGCTGACGCAACTGTCGCTGGGTTTGGCGGTCATCGTCGTGTCGATCACGGCGTTCGCCTACCTTCCCGAGGTGTTCACCTCGGGTCTCATGATCGCCGGCGTCTTTGCGATCGTCGCGATCACCGCGGCCACCCTCTTCATCCCGTGGGGGCTCCTGCCGCGATGGGCGCCGGTCATCGTGCCTTTCGCCGACATCGCGGCGATCGGGCTGATGTCGGCGTCCACATCCCTCTCTCTCGGGTTTTTCTGGGTGTTCCCGATCATGTGGATCGGGCTGCACTTCTCGGCCTGGGCGCTGGCACTGGCTGTCGCCGCGATGGGAACCTCCCTGGTCCTCGAATCCTCGCTCTCGGCCACGGCCACCTCGGCCCCCACGGCTGTCGAGCTGTTCGCCGGGCTCCTGGGCATGACCTTCCTCGGAGTCGTCGCGCACCTCACCATGCGACAGACCCGCGCATTTCGCCGCCTGCTGCTCGGTCAGACGCGACGCCTCGAGACCACTCTCGAGCGTGTCCAGAACGCCGAACGCCGCACCGCCGAGCTGCTGGATGCGGTCGACGTCGGCGTCCTCCGCTTCTCGCAGGACGGTGCGCTGCTCACGATCAACAGCACCTACGCACACCTCTATGGCATCGATCCGCAGGACTCGTCCTACGCCCCGAGTGCCATCGAGTTCTCTTCCCTGCGCGGAGAGCCGATCCCCGCCGATCAGCGCTCCTTTGCGCGGGCGCGGCGCGGTGAGATCTTCGACGACGAGCGGGTGTGGCTGCTGGATGTGCAGGAGACCTGGCACGCGCTGTCGGTGTCGACGATCCGCCTGTCCTCACTCAACGCCGACTACGCGTCGACCGTCCTCGTCGTCCACGACATCACCGCGACGACAGAAGCCGAGCGCGAGCGGGAGCGGATCGCCGCCGTGGCCTCCCACGAGCTGCGACACCCGTTGACGATCATCCTCGGGCATACCGATCTCGCGCTCGAAGAGATCGACGACCTCGGCGAGGGGGACACGCTCGATCCCGCGCAGGTGCGGGAGCACCTCGAGGTCATCCAGGGAGCCGGCGAGCGGATGATCGACATCACCTCGGGGATGCTCAAGGACTCGAAGCAGGGGTTCACACCGACGCAGGACCGACGCATCTTCGACATCGTTCCTGTGCTCAACGCCGTCCTCGACGCGTTCACTCCCATCGCCGGCGATCACGGTGTGGCGCTGCGCGCCGACCTTCCGGCGACGCTGCCGGTCACCGGAGACGTTTTCCGGATCCGCCAGGTGCTCGACAACCTGGTGAGCAACGCGATCAAGTACACGCCCGGCGGCGGGATCGTGCGGGTGAGCGCGAGGCTCGAGATCGATGAGATCGTCATCTCCATCGCCGACACCGGCATCGGTATCGGTTCGGAAGATCTGGGTCACGTGTTCGACCCCCTGTTCCGCAGCGCCCGCGCCCAGCAGCAGGCCTCGGGCACAGGACTCGGGCTCGGTATCACCCGCGACATCGTCACCGCGCACGGCGGCACCCTGAACCTCACGAGCGAGATCGGACACGGGACGACGGTGACAGTGACGCTCCCCCGCGCGGAGGCTCTCGAATGAACGTGCCGATGTCGGCGGACGTGCTTGCGACCCTTGCCCGCCTGAATGACAGCCCCGCCAGCGACATCCTGACCGGCGGCGACAGCCTCACCGCGGGGATCGAGCTGGGTCTGCCCCATGCCGCGATCGCGTCACTCGGCACGATTCTCATCATCGGGCTCGGCTTCATCGCGCGTCCGCGACCGTCGACGCTGTACTGGTCCCTGGCCTTTCTCGGCACGATGCTCGCCTCGTTCGCCTACATCGCCGCCGTCGTCAGCGAGATGGAGTGGCTGCGCCTGACCTCGCTCGGCATCATGTTCGGTGCGCCCGTGCTCATCTGGTCCGGCATCCGGGCGTTGCGTGGCGTCCCCGCGCTCGCGTGGATCGCCGCGATCATCTCCGTCGGCGCGGCAGGAGTGCTGCTGCTGACCCACGAGACGGCGTTCTACGCGTTCACCTACCGTGTCGCCTACTTGGCGGGATCCGTGTTCGGCGCCCTCTTCATCTGGGAGTGGTACCGCAGCACCGTGCGCGGGGAGCGGATCCTGCTGCCGGCGGTCGTCGTGTCCGGCCTGTTCGCCGCGTCCGGCGTGTTGGCGTTCATCGCCGGCATCGCGGCTCCGGGCGCGTCGCTGCAGCTGCTGGAGACCGTCCGCGTGTTCTCGTCGGTCGGCATGCTCATCTACATGACCAGCCTGCTGGTCTCGCTCGTTCCGTTCGTGACACCCTCGGCGCACACGACCCGCAGCGGCCGCGCGACAGATCGGTGGGAGGTCTTCGCGACCGTCGTGCGTTCGCGCCTGGAGCGGGCACGAACGCACGATGAGACGAGCTGGGCACTCCTTCAGGTCACACTCGACGACGCGGAAGACCTCCTGCGGGCGGGCGGGCAATCCGTGCTCACCCGTCTGGTCGCCAACATCGAGCGGCGGGTGCGTGAGATCTTCCCCGCGGGAGCGGATATCGCCACCTCCCCCGACGGCGCGATCATCGCGCTCGTGAACCGTCCGGAGGGCGTCGTCCGCGATCTCGTCCGTCAGTCCCTGCGCCGCATCGCCCGCCACGACCCCACGTCGCCGATCTCGATCACGCCCTCGGCGAGCATCGGCTGGACGACCACGGCGGTATCAGGATTCGACTTCGACATCCTGATGCAGGTGACCGCGGATGCCGCGAAGGTCGCGCGCGACAAGGGCGGGGACCGCTGGGAGCGCGTCGGGTCCTGAGCGACTCACGCCGCGACGCCCGCCTACTGTTGCGCGATCGCGACGACGAGGGTGTCGGAGGCGGTCTGCTTGGCGTACTCGTTCGAGGTCGGCGTCGTCTGCACGAGGAAGTCGTACGTGAACTGCAGACGCACAGAGGTGGCGGTGGAGGGCACCGGACCGACATTGAAGGTCTGCGAGTAGCTGTAGGGCGAGAGCACCAAATACCCCGGAGCGACGCTCGAGGCATCCACCTGCGGGTCCAGCGCCGTCAGCTCACCGTCGGCGTTCTGCGGGATCGCGGTCATCGTCGCGCGCTGCAGGTAGACCTTCTGGCCGTCGTCGGGGGTGACGGTCGTGATGAGCGAGAGGCTCACGGGCTTGATCGCGGTCGCCGACCACTTGTCCATCGAGAGGGTCGACCAGTAGTCGACCGTCGCCGCCACGGCGCCCGCTTGCAGGTCGCGCTGAGTGGATCCGCTGGACAGATCGTTCTCGACGGGAGGAGCGATTGTCTGCTGGGTGAACGTCGGCGAGGGAGTCGTCGTCTCGTATCCCCAGTTGTTCCAGGGTGCGGGCCCGCACGCGGTGAGCGAGAGGGTCGCGGCAAGAGCTCCACCAACGATGGCGGTGCGGCGAACGGCCTTCATGCCCTCAGTCTAAGTCGAGCGCGGAAGTGATCGCGCCCAGCGCGCGGCGGGCGCGCGTCTGCTCCGCGCGCTCAGCCAGCAACTCATCCTCGGGATAGCCGACCTCGGTGAGCGTGAGCCCGCGTGCCGCGAGCACCTTCACCTGGGGCACGCGTTCGAGCTCGTTCCGGATGCGCACCACATCGTCGATTCCCACGCGCCCCTGCCCGACAGCCACGCATGCCCCCACCAGCGCCCGCACCATGCTGTGGCAGAAGGCATCCGCCTTCACGTTGGCGACGAGGACACCGTCGCGGTCGCGGCGCCAGTCGAACTCCAGCAGGGTCCGGATCGTGGTGGCCTCGTCGCGGGGCTTGCAGTACGCGGCGAAGTCATGGAGGCCGCGCAGGCTCTGCGCCGCGGCATCCATCGCGGCCAGGTCCAGCACACCGCGGACGTTCGTGGTGCGGTGTCGCTCGAGCGGATCGTAGGCGACCGCGTCGTCGGCGACGCGGTACTCGTAGCGGCGCCAGACGGCCGAAAAGCGCGCATCGAACCCGTCGGCGGCGACGCCCGTCGCAGTGACACCGACATCCGCGTACGAGCCGAAGACGCCGTTCAGACGCCGCGCCAGCTGCATGACCTGGTCCACGCCCGCACCACGCCGCGCGAGAAGGCGATGCTGCTGCTCGTCGTCGAGATCGAGATGAGCCACCTGACCGGTCGCGTGCACCCCGGCGTCCGTGCGTCCGGCGACCACCAGACGAGGGTCGCCGCCGAGTACCCGTGCCAGCGCGTGCTCGATCGTGCCCTGCACCGTGCGGTGATGGGGCTGACGCGCCCACCCACGGAACTGTGCGCCGTCGTAGGCGATGTCGAGCCGGATCCGCACAGATCCCAGCGTACGCGCGTAGGCTGTGCCCGCCATGCCACCCACCTCTGCTGCCGCGTCCTCCCGCCTCGCGGGCCTGGACGGACTTCGCGCGGTCGCGGTGATCCTGGTCATCAGCTACCACCTCTTCCCCACCTGGTGGCTCGACGGTGGCTTCATCGGCGTGGACGTCTTCTTCGTCATCTCGGGCTTTCTCATCACGACGCTGCTGTTGCGTGAGCGGGCGCGCACCGGTCGCATCCGACTGTCGATGTTCTGGCGCCGGCGGGCACGACGCCTGCTGCCGGCGCTGGTCGCCCTGCTGATCATCTGCTCGAGCGCCGCATGGATCATCGGTGGAGATGTGCTGGTGCGCCTGGGCGCGCAGCTGATCGGCGCGCTGACCTTCAGCTACAACTGGATCGCGATCGTCATCGGGCAGGGCTACTTCGGCGCATCCACCCCCGAGCTCTTCCAGAACCTGTGGTCGCTGGGCATCGAGGAGCAATTCTACGTCCTCTGGCCGCTGCTCCTGCCGCTCGTGCTGCGGCTTCGCCGACCGGGAGCGCGCGTCACGCTGGCAGGGATCGCCGCGGCCGCCTCGGCGACGTGGATGGGCGTCATCGTCCTCACCACCGGCGATGCCAGTCGCGCCTACTTCGGCACGGACTCGCACGCGTTCGGGCTTCTGGCGGGGGTGGCCCTGGCCTTCGGCATGCACCGGGCGCTGACGAAGCCCCCGGTATGGATGCAGCACCTCGCGGTGCGGATCGCGGTGACGGTGGCCGGCGTCGCGGCGCTCGCCGGGATCGTGGTCCTCGCTCTCATCCATCCGACCGATACGGTGATGACCTTCCCGCTGACCCTCGTGGCCGCGGTGGTGGGCACCGTGGTCGTGATCGCGGCGAGTGTGTGGCCTCGCTCCCCGCTCGGGCCCTCACTCGACATCCTGCCGCTGCGCTGGGTCGGCGAGCGCTCGTACGGGCTGTACCTGTGGCATTGGCCGATCGTCGTTCTGCTCGTGGCCGCCGTCGAGGGCACCGCCCCGCAGGTCGGTGTCCCGGTGTGGATCGGCATCCTCGCCCTCGTCCTCACGGTGGTCATCTCGACGATCTCGTACCGATATCTGGAGTCCCCGATCCGCCGGCGCGGGTTCCGTGCGACGGCAACGGTCCTCGGCCACCTTCTCGTCACGAGCGCCCGGGATCGGTGGGCGACCGTCTCCGTCTTCCTCGTCGCGATCGCCCTCTCGGCGGTCACGGTCACCGCCGCACTGGAGGCGCCGACCGTCTCATCGGGAGAGGCCGTCGTCGCCGAAGGCCAAGCGGCGCTCGATGAGGCGGCTGCGGCGGCATCCACCGAGCCCACGCCCGACGCCGCCAGCACGCCGCACGCCACACCACCGCCGGGGTCGCTGGCCGACGGCGCGAAGCGGCGCCCCGCCCCCTCTCCCGCACCCGTTTCGGGGAGCGAGGTGACCGCGGTCGGAGACTCGGTCATGCTGGCCGCCGCCCCCGCGCTGCTGGATGCTCTTCCCGGCATCCGCATCGATGCCGCCGTCTCGCGCTCCTCGTGGTCGGGCCCGGGAATCGTGAACGGGTTCGCCGCATCGGGCGCGCTCGGCGAGTACCTGGTGATCGCCCTCGGGACGAACGGGTCGATCAGCTGGGACGCCTACGAGCAGATGGCGGCGATCGCCGGTCCCGACCGCAGGCTCGTGCTGGTGAACGCCTACGCCCCGCGCGACTGGATCCCGGGCGTCAATGCCGACATCGACGCGTTCGCCGCCTCGCACCCGGGAACCGTCGTCGCCGACTGGTCGGGCGCGATCGCCGAGCACCTGGACTACCTCGCGGGCGACCGCGTGCACCCGGGGCCGACGGGCGGCGCGCTCTACGCCTCGACCGTGAGCGCGGCACTCAACCGCATCGAGTACGCCCGGGCGATCGAGGCGTACCTCGACGAGGCGTACGCGTGGCGCCTCGCCCACCGCGACGACGCCCGCATCGCGCAGTAGCCCGAGCACACCGGGCTAGAACCTCGCCACCATCACGACCTCGCGGTCGGTGGGCTCGAAGCCGAGGTTGCCGTAGAGGCTGTTCGCACCCGTGGGGCTCTCGGTGTCGACATCCAGGTTCGCTTTTTCAAGGCCGGCATCGCGCGCGGCCCGCAGCATCGCGGCGATGACGGCCGGGGCGAGCTTGCGGCCGCGGTAGTCCCTGGCCACACCGATGAGCTCGATATAGGCGCTCGTGTAGCCCTGCAGCGCCCAGTCCTCCTCGTGCACCGAAGCGAGGGCGAACGCGACGATGCGATCACCATGGAGGACGACGCGGGACAGGTCACCGCGGAACGTCGGCCCACCGGTGAAGTGCTCCCACCGCTCGGGAGGAGTCTGCAGGCTCCCCCAGTGGTCGCGGAACGCATCGTTGCGCGCCAACCGCGCGGCCTCGAAGAGGTCGGACGTGAGCGGCACGATCGGCAGGTCGCATGCCACCTCGGGAATGGGCTGCGAAAGGTCACGCAACATCGTGGTGAACCAGCGCTCCTGCCGCAGACCGAAATCGGCGCCGAGGGCACGCGCACCGGCATCCGGCTCGTGCGCGTAGACGAAGATCGCGCCCGGAAGCGTTTTGCCGGTCTCGGCCAGCGCCACCTGCGCCGTCTCGTACTCCCAACGCATCATTTCACGTCCGATGCCGCGTCGTCGCCACGCGGGGTGGACGCGGCCGCCGAGGTAGGCATACACATGAGCATCCTGTGCGGGATGCAGCATGAGCCCCGCCATCGCGATGAGCTCACCACCGGCGGTGAACCCCAGCCGCGTGAAGCGCTGTGGGTTCATGTGGGAGATCTCGAACAGCTCCTCCATCTCGCTGCGGGGCGTCGCCCACGTGGGATGGTCTTGCGCGTCGGTGAGGGCGAGCATCTGCATCATCGTGTCGATATCCGACTCGACGGCCGGACGCCACTCGACGACATCCGGATGCTGCGGTTCGGCCACCTCGGCGGGTGCACCCACTCGCTCAGCGAGGGGCGTGGTCGGCGCCTTCTCGGCGTTCTCGGGGATGTCGGCGATACTCACCACCTCAGCCTACGATCTGTGATTCTCTCCGCGCGAGGCATGCTCCGAGCGCCCACCCACGCCCGAAACCAGCCCGAAAACGCGAAACCAGGTCTTCGGTGCGCCAGCAGCAGCTGGTGTCGCACCGAACACCTGGTTTCGGCGGGTGGGCAGGCGTGCGCCGTGCCCGGAGAATCGCTTCTCGCTTACTTCTCGGTGGCCTCTTCGGCGGCATCCTCGGCGGGAGCCTCCTCGGCAGCGGCCTCGACCGGAGCCTCCTCGGCGGGAGCCTCCTCGACGACCTCTTCAGCCGGAGCTTCCTCGGCGACGGGCTCAGCGGGAGCTGCCTCCGCCTTCTTGGCCGACTTCGCCTTGGGGGTGACGGGCTCGAGGACGAGCTCGATCACGGCCATCGGCGCGTTGTCACCCTTGCGGTTGCCGACCTTGGTGATGCGGGTGTAGCCGCCCTCACGCTCGGCCACCAGCGGCGCGATCTCGGTGAACAGGACGTGCACGACTTCCTTGTCACCGATGACCGAGAGCACCCGACGACGAGCGGCCAGGTCACCGCGCTTGGCGAAGGTGATGAGGCGCTCGGCGAGCGGACGCAGGCGCTTGGCCTTGGTCTCGGTCGTCTGGATCGACTTGTGGGTGAACAGCGCGGCCGCGAGGTTCGCGAGCAGCAGGCGTTCGTGTGCGGGGCCGCCTCCGAGGCGGGGACCCTTGGTGGGCTTAGGCATGTTCGTTACTCCAGGATGAAAAGATCAGACGGTCTCGTCGTCATAGCCGCCGTAGAAGTGCGCGCCGTCGAACCCGGGAACCGAGTCCTTCAGCGACAGTCCCAGCGAAACGAGCTTGTCGCGCACCTCGTCGACCGACTTCTGGCCGAAGTTGCGGATGTTCATGAGCTGCGTCTCCGAGAGGGCGACGAGCTCCGACACCGTGTTGATGCCCTCGCGCTTGAGGCAGTTGTACGAGCGGACCGACAGGTCGAGGTCCTCGATCGGCATCGACAGCTCGTTCGAGAGCACGGTCTCGACCGGCGCGGGACCGATCTCGATGCCCTCAGCCTCGACGTTGAGCTCACGCGCCAGACCGAACAGCTCGGTCAGGGTGCGGCCGGCCGAAGCCACGGCGTCGCGCGGGGCGATCGAGGGCTTGGTCTCGACATCCAGGACGAGCTTGTCGAAGTCGGTGCGCTCACCGGCACGGGTGGCGTCGACACGGTAGCTGACCTTGAGCACCGGCGAGTAGATCGAGTCGACGGGGATCTGCCCGCTCTCGGCGTACTCGTTGCGGTTCTGGTTCGCCGACACGTAGCCGCGGCCACGCTCGATGGTGAGCTCCAACTCGAACTTCGCGGTCTCGTTGAGGGTCGCGATCACGAGCTCGGGGTTGTGCACCTCGACACCGGCCGGAGCCGAGATGTCGGCAGCGGTGACCTCACCGGCGCCGGTCTTGCGCAGGTACGCGGTGATGGGCTCATCGCGCTCGCTCGAGACGACGAGCTGCTTGATGTTGAGGATGATCTCGGTGACATCCTCCTTCACACCGGGAATGGTGCTGAACTCGTGGAGGACGCCGTCGATGCGGATGCTGGTGACAGCCGCACCCGGGATCGACGAGAGGAGGCTGCGACGCAGCGCGTTTCCGATCGTGTAACCGAAGCCGGGCTCGAGCGGCTCGATGACGAAGCGGCTGCGGAACTCCCCGATCTTCTCCTCGGTCAGAGTAGGACGCTGTGCAATGAGCACGATGTGTTCCTTTCGGCCAAGTGCCCGCTATATGACACTTGCAGTTGATGAGGTCTTGAGTTTTTCTCGGGGATGCCGGGCACGACGCAGTACGCCGCGTCCGACATCCGAAATCAGACGGTCTCTGCGTCAGACGCGGCGGCGCTTGGGGGGACGGCAGCCGTTGTGGGCCTGCGGCGTCACATCCTGGATCGATCCGACCTCGAGGCCGGCGGCCTGCAGCGAACGGATCGCCGTCTCGCGACCCGATCCCGGGCCCTTCACGAAGACGTCGACCTTCTTGACACCGTGCTCCTGCGCCTGGCGGGCGGCCGACTCGGCGGCCATACCTGCGGCGTAGGGGGTCGACTTGCGCGAGCCCTTGAAGCCCACGCCACCCGACGAGGCCCAGCTGATCACAGCGCCCGAGGGGTCGGTGATCGAGACGATCGTGTTGTTGAACGTCGACTTGATGTGGGCGTGGCCCAGCGCGATGTTCTTCTTCTCCTTGCGGCGCGGCTTGCGCGCTGCGGACTTGGGGGTAGCCATATCTGTTCTCTCCTAGCCTTCCGCGCGCTTAGCGGGCCTTCTTCTTACCGGCGACGGTGCGCTTCGGGCCCTTGCGGGTGCGCGCGTTCGTCTTGGTGCGCTGGCCGCGCACGGGCAGGCCGCGACGGTGGCGCAGGCCCTCGTAGGAGCCGATCTCGACCTTGCGGCGGATGTCGGCGGCCACCTCGCGGCGCAGGTCACCCTCCACCTTGTAGGTGCCCTCGATGAAGTCACGAAGTGCGACCAGCTGGTCGTCGCTGAGATCCTTGACGCGGATGTTCTCGTCGATCTCGGTCGCCGCGAGGATCTCGTTGGAGCGGGTACGGCCGATGCCGTAGATGTACGTGAGTGCGATCACCACGCGCTTGTCGCGCGGGATGTCAACACCGGCAAGACGTGCCATGTGTCTCTCTCTTTCTCTTCAGACGATGCTGAGGAGTCGTTCGAAGGTGTGGAGCAGGATCGGTGCCCGGGCCTTCGCCCCGAGGTGTCCTCCGCGGATCTCTCCGCGGGATCTGACCCTGCCTGAATGTGTGTAGTTATGAGTCGGTGGGTCTCAGCCCTGGCGCTGCTTGTGGCGCGGGTTGGACTTGCAGATCACCATCACGTTGCCGTGGCGGCGGATGACCTTGCAGTGGTCACAGATGGGCTTGACGGAGGGGTTGACCTTCATGATTTCTTCTCGTTCGCTGTCTTCGCCGGGCGGACGGTGAGGTCCGGGGCGTTACTTCTCGACCGGTCTAGCGGTAGCGGTAGACGATGCGCCCGCGGGTGAGGTCGTAGGGCGAAAGCTCCACGACGACACGGTCCTCGGGGATGATGCGGATGTAGTTCTGCCGCATCTTGCCGGAGATCGTGGCGAGCACCTTGTGTCCGTTGGTGAGCTCGACGCGGAACATCGCGTTGGGCAGCGCCTCGGATACTGTGCCTTCGATCTCGATGACACCGTCTTTCTTCGCCATAGCCTCGCTCACGCTTGTGCAGACCGGCCGGTCTGCGGTGGATGGGATTCGGGACTTCGCTCTCCCCTCGGGGAGCACCCCGCCCGGACACGCCAAGGCAGGCGCAAAGCACCAAAGATCAATAGTACGTGATAGGCCCGCATCCGGCAACCGCACGTCGCGGCATCCCGCCCGCGCTCTCGCCGAACCCACATGTTAAGCGCGAACCCACACGTTCCTCGCGCCACAAACGTGTGGGTTCGCAAGGAACGTGTGGGTTCGGCGGAGATCAGGCGGCGGTCAGGCGGCGGCGGGTGGCGACGAGGGCGGCGCCGAGGAGGAGGGCGACAGCGGCGAAGGGCAGGATGCCGATGCCCGACGACTCCGCCGTGCCGCCGGTGTCGGCGAGCGCATCGACCTGGATGTACTGCCACCCGATCACGGCGCCCGTCGAATCCGTCACGACCACCCGGTGGGTACCGGCCGCGAGGCTGGCCGGCAGCGTGAAGGTGACGGTTCCGGATGCCGAGACCACGGCCGTGCCGAGGGAGGTCGGCGTCGAGAACACCCAACCGTTGACCGTCTGTCCCGCGTAGGCGGCGCCGACCGTGATCGTGATGGTCTCACCGGGGTTCGCCTGCGATGGGGCCTGGATCTGGTTCTGCGTCCCGGGCGTCAGGGCCGACTCGCTCGGCGCGGATCCCCCCGTCGGGGTCAGCCCGTCGTCCGAGCCGCTGTCGTCCGTGCCACCGTCGTCCGTGCCACCGTCGTCCGTGCCACCGTCGGACCCGCCGTCTTCCGTCGCGCAGATCACCGAGCCCTCGCGGATCGAGTATCCGGCCGTCTCGCTGTCGTCAGCGTAGAACACGGGCGCGAAGCCGTCCGCGCACAGCGCCGATGCGATGGTGAAGCCCTCGTTGGCGATGTTGTCCGCCATGCCGGCGGGATTCTCGAACGCTGCGGTCACTTGGAAGGTCCCGACGAAGGGCCCCTCCTGCGCGATCTGCAGAACCGCCGTCTGCCCCGCGCACGCGTCGTCGCAGACGGCCCACAACAGGTCCGTCGTGGCGTCGTAGAAGACGTCCGCGACCACCGCGAGCTTCGGATCGATCGTCGCGACCAGCGCCGCCGATCCGTCACCCATCAGCGCCACCGCGTAGATGCGAGCGGTGCCCTCGACCCCGACGAAGAACAGCCCCTGGCCGTGATCGGCGTACGTGGCCGGGTCGTAGAGCGCGGTGGTCGACTCGTCGATGAAGCCCTCCGCGACGAGCGCGCTGTCGGGGATCCACGTGACGCCCTCGAGTCCGCCGTTGGCGGGCAGCGTCGGGAGAAGGCTCGCGAGGTTCCACTCCATGGATGCCGCAAGCGTCGTTCCCGCGGCGGACACGTCATAGAGCAGAACCGAGGGGCGGCTCACGCTCGAGGCGTCGTTGTTGCGCTCGCTCGAGACGTACACACCGGTCGAAGAGGATCCATCGACAAGGCCGATGCCCTCGGCATCCACGGTGCCGGTGCCATCCGGATAGGTGAGCGTCTTGCCGTCCGCCCAGTCACCAGCGACCGGCACCCACGCGGTGCCGTTCCACTCGAGCTTGTAGAGCAGACCGTCGCCGTTCTGCACAGCCCACAGCGTGCCGCGACCCTCGCCGGTCGCCTCGTAGGCCAGACCGCTGAGGTCGGCACCGAACTGGTTCTGCGCCGAGGCCAGCGCCACGTCCTCGCCGCCCAGCCACGAGATCACCGCAACCACACCGACACACTCGTTCGCGGCGCCCTTCGTCGGGGCCTCTGAGAGCGCGAAGTCTCCGCTGCCGTCCGGGCAGCGCGCCCAGGTCGTCGCGGCGTGCTCGGTCCAGGTGTAGGAGTCGATCAGGGTCGCGCCGTCGGCGGCGAACAGTCGCGCGGAGTCGGATCCACCGAGACCGAAGCCGCCCTCGACGTCCGTGTCGACCGCGAGGTAGGCGCCGGCGGCGATCGTGGTACCGTCGGCGAGCGCCAGCACGTGCTCGTCGTTGTCGTCGCTGAGCACGTAGCCCGAGACATCCACGGGCTCATCTCCGATGTTGACCAGCTCGATCCAGTCGCTCACCGCGTCCCCCGACGACTCGACCTCGTTGATGCGCACCGGCGAGCAGTCGTTCGCGGAGCCCGCCGTGGACGAGTAGGTCAGGACGAACTCGCCGGTGCCGTCGGGGCAGCGACCGTAGGTCGTCGCCGATGCGTGATCCTCCCAGCCATAGCTGTCGACGAGCGTCACGCCGTCGGGCAGGAACAGGCGCGCCTGATCGGGGTTGCCGAGGCCGAAGTAGTCCACCGGGGCGTCAGTGAATACCGCGAGGAAGGCGCCGGGATCGAGGATCGTTCCTGCCTCGATCGCCAGCTCGTGGTCGTCCGCGTTGTCACGGAGGATCCAGCCGCTCAGGTCAACGGCACTCTCCCCCGTGTTGTACAGCTCGATCCAGTCACCCGGGTCGCCGCCGCTGGACTCGATCTCGTTGATGACGACGCCCTCCCAGCCGGCGGGCGGCGGACAGTCGTTGGCCGTTCCGGGAGTGGCGCTCTCGTTCAGGACGAACGCCCCCACTCCGTTCAGGCAGCGTCCGAATGAGGGGTCCGCGTGGGTATCCGCCGGCCAGACGACCTCGTCGACGAGGGTGACACCGTCCGCGAGGTAGAGGTGGAACTCGTCGCCCTTACCGAGGCCGAAGGGGAAGGCGGCATCCTTCTCCAGCACGAGGTAGCCCTCTGCCGGCACCACGGTGCCCTCCGGGAGCACGGCGGGTTCGGCTGCGCTGTCGGTGACCACCCACCCGGAGATGTCGACGGCGGCGGATGCCGAGTTGTAGAGCTCCACCCAGTCGGGATCCCCCTGCGAGGTGACCTCGTTGATCACGATGCTGTCAGGCCCGGCAGCGGAGGGGCACTCGTTGGCAGCGCCAGGGGTGGCCGCCTCGTTAATGGCGAAGTCCCCGGTCCCGGTGGGGCAGCGACCCCACGAGGGGTCCGCGTGCGTGTCGGCGGGCCAGGCCGCCTCATCCACCGGCGTCACACCGTCCGCGAGGAACAGCCGGAACTTGTCGCCCTTGCCGAGGCCGAAGGTGAAGTCGACGTCCTTCTCGAGGACGAGGTAGCCCCCCGCCGGCACGATGCTGCCGGTCGGAAGCACGTCGTCGCGGTCGGAGTCATCATCGACGTGCCATCCGGAGATGTCGACATCCGTCGCACCCGCGTTGTAGATCTCCACCCAGTCCGCGGGGTCGGAGGAGACCTCGTTGATCACGAGGCTCTCGGCTCCGGCGGGAAGCACGCAGTCGTTGGCAGCACCGGGTGTCGCGGTCGCGTTGATCGCGAACTCCCCCGTCCCGTCGGGGCAGCGACCGTACGAGGGGTCCGCGTGCGTGTCGGCGGGCCAAGCCACCTCGTCTACCAGCGTCACACCATCGGCGAGGTAGAGGTGGAACTCGTCACCCTTGCCCAGTCCGAACGGGAACGCGGCATCCTTCTCCAGCACGAGGTAGCCCTCGGCGGGGACGATCGTGCCCTCGGGAAGAACGGCGGGCTCTGCCGCGCTGTCGGTGACGACCCAGCCCGAGATGTCGACGTCCGTCGTGCCGTCGTTGTAGATCTCCACCCAGTCCGGATCGCCCTGAGAGGTGACCTCGTTGATCACGATGTTCTCGGGTCCCGCCGGGGCCGGGCAGTCATTGGCCGCGCCGGGCGTCGCGGTCTCGTTCATCGTGAATTCGCCCGTCCCGTCCACGCAGCGCCCCCACGAGGGGTCGGCGTGCGTGCCATCGGGCCAGACGACCTCGTCGACCAGGGTCGCGCCGTCCGCGAGGTAGAGGTGGAACTCGTCGCCCTTGCCCAGGCCGAAGGTGAATGCCGTGTCCTTGACGAGCACGAGGTAACCGCCGGCGTCGACGACCGAGCCCTCGGGAAGGGCTTCGAGTTCGCCGGCGCTGTCGCTGACCATCCAGCCCGAGACATCCACGGCGGCGTCGCTCGTGTTGTACAGCTCCACCCAGTCCTCGGGGATGCCCTGCGAGGACGCTTCGTTGATGACGATGGCGTCCTGCGGGGCGACCTCGTCGGCGGCGGTCGCCGAGACCGGCACCGCCGCGACGAGAGAGAGACCGAGGACCGCAGCAAGGGCGGCGGCAAGGCGACGGCGCATGGCGAAGCTCCAGGAGGGGGTGTGGGATGCGACCGGCAGTGTCGATCATCCGCGGCTGGCGCGTCGATCCCCGATTCGCCCCGTCAGCCTCTCGGCGCCGAGTGACGCGTCGGTGAACACTCCCCCAACGCACCGGAACGCCCCGGCATCCACTCGCCCCTCCACCGCACCCCTCCCGCCGAACCCACACGTTATGCGCGAACCCACACGTTCCGTGCGCCACAAACGTGTGGGTTCGCAAGGAACGTGTGGGTTCGGCGATGGTGGGTGGGCGCGCGGGGATCGCGCCTGCCCGGATGCCTCAGCTCAGGTAGGCGATGATGTCGGCGTCCACGTCGCCGGTGAGGGTGATGTACTCGCCGTTGATCAGCATCGTCGGGGTCCCGACCGAACCGGTCTCGGGGTTGGCGGGCATGTTGTCGGTCATCGCGGTCGCGAAGTCCATGTAGGTGCCGGCCATGATGCAATCGACCGCCGCGTCCGCGCCGACCGCAGACGCGATCTCGGCGATCTGCTCGTCGGTGAGGCCCTCGGTGTTCTCTGAGGGCTGGTTCTCATACATCGTCTGCAGGAACGGCAGCACGGCATCCGGGGAGTACTCCGCCACGCAGTACATGGCGCTCGCGGCCCGAGTCGAGAACTCGGTGCCCAGCGACAGGCGGTCGAGGATCGTCACGGGGTGCAGCTCGAGCGTGATGGATCCGTCTTCGATCAGACCCTGGATCGTGTCACCGTAGGTCTGCTCGAACGCGTTGCAGTAGGGGCACATGAAGTCGACGAACGTCGACACGGTGTCGGGTCCGTCACCCACGACAATCGCGCCGGTGGTGGTGTCGATGCCGCTGGCGGTCGGCAGCTCGCCCGGGTCTTTGGCCGCGTTGTTCATCCACACCACGAGCGCTCCCACGAGCACGAGCACGGCGACGACCGCCACACTCACCCAGATCGCGAACGAGTTGTTCTTCTTCGCCGTAGCGGCCATGTGTCGGTTCCTCCGGTGCAGGGGTGGAAAGGATGCTGTGTGTGACGAACGCGTATGCGCTCGAATCAATTCCGTACGCTACGCGATGGGCTGTGGCACGACCCCGAACGGAGCAAGCTCCGCGGCGCCGCCATCGGGTGCGGTGAGCACCCAGACACCCCCATCGTGCACGGCAATGCTGTGCTCCCAATGTGAGCCGTCTGAGCCATCGACCGTGGAGACGGTCCAGTCGTCATCCTCGACGAGGGTCGCCTCACTCCCCGCGACCACCATGGGCTCGATCGCGAGCACGAGACCGGGGCGCACCTCAGCGCCGGCATCCGCCACCCGGTAGTTGAACACCGGCGGCTCCTCGTGCATCTTGCGGCCGATCCCGTGCCCGACGTAGTCGCGCAGGATGCCGTAGCCGCCCTCAGGCGCGTGGGTGTCGATGTACTCCTGGATCGCGGCGCCGACCTCACCGACATGCGCGGCGCGCGAGAGTGCGGCGATGCCCGCCCAGAGCGACCCGCGGGTCACCTCGGACAGCTGCTCGCGCGCGGCGACCAGCTCCGGGCGCGACGGGTCGGGGAGCACGATCGTGAGCGCGGAGTCGCCGTTCCACCCCTTGTACTCGGCCCCGGCATCCACCGACAGGATGTCACCGGGTTGCAGCGCATAGTCGCCCGGGATGCCGTGCACGACCTGCTCGTTCACCGAGGCGCAGACGGTGTGACGGTACCCGCGCACCATCTGGAAGTTCGACTTCGCGCCGCGTCCGGTGATGACCGCGGATGCCGCGGCATCCAATTCCAGGGTCGTCACGCCCGGTCGGGCGAGCTCGCGCACGGCGGCGAGGGCCGCCGCGGTGATCAGGCCCGGCTCGACCATCGCTCGCAACTGAGCAGGGGTCTTGTAGATGGAGCGGCGCAGCACAGCGGGTCCGGCTCTCTCAGCCGGTGATGCCGCGCGCAGCGAGGGCCGCGAAGATGCGCGCGGAGATCTCCTCGAGCGAGCCGACGCCGTCGATGGCGTCGACGATGCCGCGCTCGCGGTAGACGTCGAGGATCGGCGCGGTCTCGCGCTCATAGATGGCCAGACGGTTGGCGATGACCTCTTCGGTGTCGTCCGTGCGTCCCTGCTCGATCGCACGCTGCGCGATGCGGGAGATGGACTCCTCCCTCGGAACCGAAAGCTCGATGACGGCATCCAAGGGCTCTCCCCGACCGTTCAGGAACGTGTCGAGGTCGCCGACCTGGCCGAGGTTGCGGGGGTAGCCGTCCAGCAGAAAGCCGTTCGCGGCATCCGCCTGCGTCAGGCGGTCACGCACGATCTCGCTCGTGAGCGAGTCCGGGACGAGGTCCCCCGCGTCGATGATCGACTGCACCTGCAGACCCAGCGGCGTGCCGGCCTTGACGTTCGCGCGAAACACATCTCCCGTGGAGATCACCGGCACGGCGAGCGCGTCGCCGATCCGCACGCCCTGGGTTCCCTTGCCGGACCCCTGCGGGCCGACGATGAGAAGACGAGCGGAGGGGAGCTCTGCGGATCGCGTCATCGGAGAAGTCCTTCGTAGTGTCGCTGCTGCAGCTGGGCGTCGATCTGCTTGACCGTCTCAAGTCCGACACCGACGATGATCAGGATCGACGCGCCACCGAACGGGAAGTTCTGGTTGGCGCCGACCAGGGCCAGCGCGAACAGCGGGAGCAGCGCGATCAGACCCAGGTACAGCGATCCCGGAAGCGTGATGCGGGTGAGGACGTAGTCGAGGTACTCGGCTGTGGGCCGACCGGCGCGGATGCCGGGAATGAACCCGCCGTACTTCTTCATGTTGTCGGCGACCTCAACGGGGTTGAAGGTGATCGCGACGTAGAAGTAGGTGAACCCGACGATCAGCAGGAAGTAGACCAGCATGTAGATCGGGCTGTCACCGTTGGTCAGGTTGTTGCTGATCCACACGACCCAGGGGGCAGCGGTCTCGCCGGCGGCCGGCTGGTTGAACTGCGCGATCAGTGCCGGGATGTACAGCAGCGACGAGGCGAAGATGACGGGCACGACACCGGCCATGTTCACCTTGATCGGGATGTACGTGTTGGTGCCACCGTATGTACGTCGACCGACCATGCGCTTGGCGTATTGCACGGGGACACGGCGCTGCGACTGTTCGACGAAGACGACCAGCCCCATCACCGCGATACCCACCACGAGCACCAACAGGAACAGCTCGAAGCCGCGGGACTGCCAGATCGACCACATCGAGGCCGGGAAGGCCGCGGCGATCGAGGTGAAGATGAGGATCGACATGCCGTTGCCGATGCCACGCTCGGTGACGAGCTCCGCGAACCACATGATGAGGCCGGTACCGGCGGTCATCGTGATGATCATGAGCATCTGCGCCCACCACGCGTCGTTGGTCAGCAGCTGGGAGCACTCGGCGATGCCGGTGGTGCCGAACAGCTGTCCGCTGCGGGCGACGGTGACAAGAGTCGTGGACTGCAACAGCGCCAGAGCGATCGTCAGATAGCGCGTGTACTGGGTGAGCTTGGCCTGGCCCGCCTGCCCCTCCTTGTAGAGGGACTCGAAGTGCGGGATGACCACGCGCAGCAGCTGCACGATGATCGTCGCGGTGATGTAGGGCATGACGCCCAGCGCGAAGATGGACAGCTGCAGAAGCGCGCCGCCCGAGAAGAGGTTGACGAGGGAGAGAAGACCCTCGGCGCCGGAGGATTCCGCAAGACACTGCTGCACGTTCGGGAAGTCGACGAACGGCGCGGGGATGTGCGCACCCAGGCGATAGATGGCGATGATGGCCAGGGTGAACCCGATCTTGCGACGAAGATCGGGGGTGCGAAACACCCGTGAGATGGCGCTGAACAAGAGGATTCCTCCAAGGCGATGCCGGCACACGCTCCGGTGCGGCCGACGTCCAGGCTAACCGACAAAGGGGCCGGAGATCACTCCGGCCCCTTCTGACGGGATTACTCGGCCGATGCGGCGGTCACGACGGACCCACCGGCGGCGACGATCTTCTGCTCGGCGGATGCCGAGACCTTGTCGACCGTCACGGTGAGCTTCACGGCGATGTCGCCGTTGCCCAGGACCTTGACCTTTTCGTTCTTACGGACCGCACCCTTGGCCACGAGGTCGGCGACGGTGACGTCTCCGCCCTTCGGGTAGAGCTCGGCCAGCGCCGACAGGTTCACAACCTGGTACTCGACGCGGAAGGGGTTCTTGAATCCGCGCAGCTTCGGGGTGCGCATGTGCAGCGGCATCTGGCCACCCTCGAAGCCCACCTTGACCTGGTAGCGCGCCTTCGTTCCCTTGGTACCGCGGCCCGCCGTCTTGCCCTTCGAGCCCTCACCGCGGCCGACGCGAGTCTTGGCGGTGTTGGCGCCGGGGACCGGACGCAGGTGGTGGACCTTCAGCACGCCGGGGCGTGCCGCGGGAACATCCTTCTTCGGCTCGGCCTTGGCAGCCGGAGCCTTCTTGGCGGCGGGCTTGCGCGCCGGCGCCTTCTTCACGGGAGCCTCGGCCGTCTCGGCCTCGACGTTCTCGTTTTCTGCCATTAGTCGATCTCCTCAACCTTGACGAGGTGAGCGACGGTCTTGACGTAGCCGCGCGTCTGCGCGTCGTCGGGACGGACGACGGCGTCGCCGATCCGCTTGAGACCGAGCGAGCGCAGCGTGTCACGCTGGTTCTGCTTCTCGCTCACCTTGGACTTGATCTGCGTGACCTTCAGTCGAGCAGCCATCAGGCACCTACCTTCTGCGTACCGGAGGCCTCGGCCTCGGCACGGACGAGACGGGCGGGGGCGACCTGGTCGAAGTCCAGACCACGGCGCGCTGCGACGGAGCGGGGCTCCTCGAGCTGCTGCAGGGCCTCGACGGTCGCGTGCACGATGTTGATCGTGTTCGACGAGCCGAGCGACTTCGACAGGACGTCGTGGATGCCGGCGCACTCGAGCACCGCACGCACCGGACCACCGGCGATAACACCGGTACCGGCGGCGGCCGGACGAAGGAGCACGACACCGGCGGCTGCCTCACCCTGCACGGGGTGCGGGATGGTCGAGCCGGAACGGGGCACGCGGAAGAAGTTGCGCTTGGCCTCTTCGACACCCTTCGAGATGGCGAGGGGAACCTCACGGGCCTTGCCGTAGCCGACGCCGACCACGCCGTTGCCGTCACCGACGACAACCAGAGCGGTGAAGCTGAAGCGACGTCCACCCTTGACGACCTTGGACACGCGGTTGATGGTGACCACGCGCTCCAGGAACTGGTTGTCGCTGCGGTCGCGCGATCCACGGTCGCGGTTGGGGTTGCGCTCGCGGCTGCCGCGGCGGGGCTCGCGCTCGGTCGAGGGAGCCTCGGCAGCAGCAGCCTGCTCCGGGGCCTCAGCGGTGGCGGTCACGTCGTTCTCCACGTTGTTGTTGTTCTCGCTCACAGGTTCAGACCTCCCTCACGGGCGCCGTCCGCGATAGCGGCGACACGACCCGCGTAGCGGTTGCCGCCACGGTCGAAGACGACATCCGAGACACCGGCGGCCTTCGCGCGCTCGGCGACGAGCTCGCCGACCTTGCGGGCCTTGGCGGTCTTGTCTGCCTCGAGGGCGCGCAGGTCGACCTCGAGGGTGGATGCCGAGGCCACGGTGTGGCCCTTGGTGTCATCCACGACCTGCACGAAGACGTGACGGGCCGAACGGGTGACGACCATGCGGGGACGATCGGTGGTGCCGACGACCTTCTTGCGAAGGCGGGCGTGACGACGCGCGCGCGCGTCGGACTTCGACTTCACAGCCATGGTTACTTACCAGCCTTTCCGGCCTTGCGACGCACGACCTCGCCGGCGTAGCGGATGCCCTTGCCCTTGTACGGCTCGGGCTTGCGGATCTTGCGGATGTTTGCAGCCGTCTCGCCGACGGCCTGCTTGTCGATGCCGCTGACGGTGACCTTGTTGTTGCCCTCGACCGCGAAGGTGATGCCCGCGGGCGGGTCAACCAGGACCGGGTGCGAGAAGCCGAGCGCGAACTCGATCGAGCTGCCCTTCTGCGCGACGCGGTATCCGGTGCCGACGACCTCGAGGCCCTTGGAGTAGCCCTGGGTGACACCGATGATGTTGTTGGCGATCAGGGTGCGGGTCAGTCCGTGCAGCGAACGCGACTCGCGCTCGTCGTCGGGACGAGTGACCAGAACCTGGCCCTCGTCGACCTTGACCTCGATCGGGCGGGCGACGGTGAGCGTCAGCTCACCCTTCGGGCCCTTGACAGCGACATCCTGTCCGGCGACCTCGACGGTCACACCGGCGGGGATGTCGATGGGAAGACGTCCAATACGCGACATGTCAGATCACCACACGTAGGCGAGGACTTCCCCACCCACGCCCTTCTGCTCGGCCTGACGGTCCGTGAGAAGACCGGAGGAGGTGGACAGGATCGCGACGCCGAGGCCACCGAGGACGGTGGGGATCTCGGTCGACTTCGCGTAGACGCGGAGGCCGGGCTTCGAGACGCGCTTGATGCCGGCGATCGACCGCTCGCGGTTCGGACCGTACTTCAGGGTCAGCGTGAGGGTCTGGCCGACGCGGGCGTCCTCGACGGCCCACTCGGAGATGTAGCCCTCCTGCTTGAGGATGTCGGCGATGTGCGTCTTGAGCTTCGAGCTCGGCAGCGACACGGAGTCGTGGTGCGCCGAGTTCGCGTTGCGCAGACGGGTCAGCATGTCTGCGACCGGGTCTGTCATTGTCATGAGTGTTTCCTTCGTTCACCAGGTTTCGACGCCCGTTACACGAGCGGCGACCTGTGGTGGGGTGAGGGCCCGGGGTTCCGGGCCCTCCGGGGATCAGGCCTGCTGGTCGGCGCCGCGGAACGGGAAGCCGAGGTGACGCAGGAGTGCGCGACCTTCGTCATCGTTGGTCGCCGTGGTGACGATCGTGATGTCGAAACCGCGCACACGGTCGATCTTGTCCTGGTCGATCTCGTGGAACACGGACTGCTCCTGGAGACCGAAGGTGTAGTTGCCGTGACCGTCGAACTGCGTGGCCGAGAGACCGCGGAAGTCGCGGATACGGGGCAGGGCGAGGTTCACGAGGCGGTCGACGAACTCCCACGCGCGGTCACCGCGGAGGGTGACGTGGGCACCGATGGCCTGCCCCTCGCGCAGCTTGAACTGCGCGATGGACTTGCGTGCCTTGGTGACGATCGGCTTCTGGCCGGTGATCTTGGTGAGGTCATCGACCGCACCATCGATCACCTTGCTGTCGCGCGCAGCCTCACCGACACCGGTGTTGACGACGACCTTGACCAAGCCCGGGATCTGCATGACGTTGGCGTAGCCGAACTCGTCCTGCAGAGCCTTCTTGATCTCGGTGTTGTACTTCTGCTTCAGGCGGGGCTGGATCTTGCCAGCCTCCACAGCAGTGGCAGTGCTCATCAGAGGTCCTTACCTGACTTCTTCGCGTAGCGCACGCGAACCGTGCGCTTGACGCCGTCCTTGACCTGCTCCTCGACGCGGAACCCGACACGGGTCGGCTTCTTGGTCTCGGGGTCGACGATCTGGACGTTGGAGACGTGGATGGGGGCTTCGATCGTCTCGATGCCGCCGGTCTTGGTGCCGCGCTGGGACTGGCCGACGCGGACGTGCTTCTTCACGAAGTTCACACCCTCGACGATGACGCGATCCTGCTCGGGAAGGACCTCGAGGACCTTGCCCTGCTTGCCGCGGTCGCCGCCGCGCTCAGGCGTTGCGCCCGAGATGACCTGAACCAGGTCGCCCTTCTTGATGTTCGCCATGATCAGATCACCTCCGGTGCCAGCGAGACGATCTTCATGAACTTCTTGTCACGAAGCTCACGGCCGACAGGGCCGAAGATGCGGGTGCCGCGGGGCTCCCCGTCGTTCTTCAGGATGACGGCTGCGTTCTCGTCGAACTTGATGTACGACCCGTCCGTGCGGCGGGTCTGCTTCTTGGTGCGGACGACGACCGCCTTGACGACGTCGCCCTTCTTGACGTTTCCGCCGGGGATGGCATCCTTCACCGTCGCGACGATGATGTCTCCCAGACCCGCGTACCGACGGTTCGAACCGCCCAGCACGCGAATGGTCAACAGCTCCTTCGCGCCAGTGTTGTCCGCCACCTTGAGGCGGGACTCGTTCTGGATCACTTCTTACTCCTTGGGTTCCAAGCAGCCGGCGAGGCTTACTTGGCCTTCTCGAGGATCTCGACCAGGCGCCAGCGCTTGGTGGCGCTCAGCGGCCGGGTCTCGCTGATGAGGACGAGGTCGCCGATGCCGGCACTGTTCGTCTCGTCGTGGGCCTTCACCTTGGAGGTGCGGCGGATGACCTTGCCGTAGAGGGGGTGCTTCACGCGGTCCTCGACCTCGACGACGATGGTCTTGTCCATCTTGTCGCTGACGACGTAGCCGCGGCGCGCCTTGCGGTAGCCACGTGCGTTGGGGTCGCGCACGTCGTGCTCGGCGTGCTCGTGCCCGGCAGTGTCCTCGACGACTGCGTCAGCCTTCTTGCTTGCGGTGGCCATCACTCAGCCTCTTCCTTGGCGGCAGCGTCGTCCTCGGACTTCGCGGCCTTGGTCTTGCGCGCCTTGGTCGCCTTCTCGACGGGTGCGGGCGTGGCACGGATGCCCAGCTCGCGCTCGCGGATGACGGTGTAGAGCCGCGCGATGTCGCGCTTGACCGCACGGATGCGGCCGTGGCTCTCGAGCTGGCCGGTGGCCGACTGGAAGCGCAGGTTGAACAGCTCTTCCTTGGCCTTGCGCAGCTCCTCGACCAGACGCTGGTCTTCGAAGGTGTCCAGCTCGCTCGGGGCGAGCGTCTTGGTGCCGATCGCCATTACGCGTCGCCCTCCTCGCGCTTGATGATGCGTGCCTTGAGAGGCAGCTTGTGGATTGCACGGGTCAGGGCCTCACGAGCGAGTTCCTCGTTGACACCGGCGACCTCGAAGAGGACGCGACCCGGCTTGACGTTGGCGACCCACCACTCGGGGGAGCCCTTACCGGAACCCATGCGGGTTTCGGCCGGCTTCTTGGTGAGCGGACGGTCGGGGTAGATGTTGATCCACACCTTTCCACCACGCTTGATGTGACGGGTCATCGCGATACGAGCGGACTCGATCTGACGGTTGGTCACGTAAGCGGGGGTGAGCGCCTGGATGCCGAACTCACCGAACGACACCTTGGTGCCACCGGTGGCCTGGCCCGAGCGACCGGGGTGGTGCTGCTTGCGGTACTTGACCTTGCGGGGAATGAGCATTATGCCGACGCTCCTTCTGCGACCGGGGCCTCAGCGGCGCGGTTGTCGCGGCGGGGGCCACGACGGTCGCCACGCTCGCGTGCCGGCTTCTGGTTCGCCTGCTCGCGGGCCAGTTCCTTGTTGGTGAGGTCGCCCTTGTAGATCCAGACCTTCACGCCGATGCGGCCGAAGGTGGTCTTGGCCTCGTAGAAGCCGTAGTCGATGTTCGCGCGCAACGTGTGCAGGGGCACACGGCCTTCGCGGTAGAACTCCGACCGGCTCATCTCCGCGCCGCCGAGACGGCCCGACACCTGGATGCGGACACCCTTGGCGCCGGCGCGCTGAGCGCCCTGCAGACCCTTGCGCATCGCGCGACGGAACGCCACACGAGCAGAGAGCTGCTCGGCGATGCCCTGCGCGACCAGCTGAGCGTCGGCCTCGGGGTTCTTGACCTCGAGGATGTTCAGCTGGATCTGCTTGCCGGTGAGCTTCTCGAGGTCGGCGCGGATGCGCTCGGCCTCGGCGCCGCGGCGGCCGATCACGATACCCGGGCGGGCGGTGTGGATGTCGACGCGAACGCGGTCACGCGTGCGCTCGATCTCGATGTTGCTGACACCGGCACGGTCGAGCTGCGTCTTGAGCAGTCGACGGATCTTGATGTCCTCGGCGACGAAGTCGGCGTAACGCTGACCGGGCTTGGTCGAGTCCGAGAACCACCGCGACACGTGGTCGGTGGTGATGCCCAGGCGGAAGCCGTACGGGTTGACTTTCTGTCCCATTACTTGCTCGCCTTCTTGGTCTGGGAAGCGGACGCCTCAGCGACCTCGGGCGTCGAGAGGACGACCGTGATGTGGCTGGTGCGCTTCTTGATCTGGAAGGCGCGGCCCTGGGCGCGCGGCTGGAACCGCTTCAGGGTCGTTCCCTCATCGACGAACGCGTTCTTGACGAACAGCGTGCTCTCGTCGAGGTACTCGTTGGCAGCATCCGCCTTGACCTGAGCGTTGGCCATGGCCGAGGCGACGAGCTTGTAGATCGGCTCGCTCGCGCCCTGCGGGGCGAACTTCAGGATGGCGAGGGCCTCTTCGGCCTGCTTGCCCTTGATGAGCGCGACGACACGACGAGCCTTCTGAGGGGTCACGCGGATGTGTCGCACGCGGGCGATGGACTCCACCATTTCTCTCTCCTCTTGCGTCGCCTTAGCGGCGACGGCCCTTCTTGTCGTCCTTCTCGTGGCCGCGGAAGGTGCGGGTGGGCGCGAATTCGCCCAGCTTGTGGCCGACCATGGTCTCGGTCACGAACACGGGGATGTGCTTGCGACCGTCGTGCACGGCGATCGTGTGGCCCAGCATGGCCGGGATGATCATCGAGCGACGGGACCAGGTCTTGATGACGTTCTTGGAACCCGACTCGTTCTGCGAGACAACCTTGCGAAGCAGGTGCTCGTCGACGAAGGGGCCCTTCTTCAGACTGCGTGGCATCTTCTGTTCCTACCTACTTGCGCTTCTTGCCAGCCGTGCGGCGGCGAACGATGAGCTTGTCGCTCTCCTTGTTGGGGTGGCGGGTACGACCCTCGGCCTGGCCCCACGGAGTGACGGGATGACGTCCACCAGAGGTCTTGCCCTCACCACCACCGTGCGGGTGGTCGACCGGGTTCATCGCGACACCGCGGACGGTCGGGCGAACGCCCTTCCAGCGCATCCGGCCGGCCTTGCCCCAGTTGATGTTGGACTGCTCGGCGTTGCCGACCTCGCCGATCGTGGCGCGGCAGCGGGCGTCGACGTTGCGGATCTCACCCGAGGGGAGACGCAGCTGTGCGTACGGGCCGTCCTTGGCGACAAGGCGGACCGAAGCCCCTGCCGAGCGAGCCATCTTCGCGCCGCCACCGGGGCGCAGCTCGATGGCGTGCACGACGGTACCAGTCGGGATGTTGCGCAGCGGCAGGTTGTTGCCGGGCTTGATGTCGGCCGAGGGACCCGACTCGACGATGTCGCCCTGCTTGAGCTTCGCCGGCGCGAGGATGTAACGCTTCTCGCCGTCGAAGTAGTGCAGCAGCGCGATGCGGGCGGTGCGGTTGGGGTCGTACTCGATGTGAGCGACCTTGGCGTCCACGCCGTCCTTGTCGTTGCGACGGAAGTCGATCACGCGGTACTGGCGCTTGTGGCCACCACCGATGTGACGGGTCGTGATGCGACCCTGGTTGTTGCGGCCACCGGTCTTGGCGATCGGACGAAGGAGCGACTTCTCGGGCGTCGATCGGGTGATCTCAGCGAAGTCCGCCACCGACGAGCCGCGGCGACCGGGGGTCGTGGGCTTGTACTTGCGAATTGCCATGTCTGTTGTCCTCTATCCCGACGGTCAGCCGACGGCCGTGAAGATGTCGATGGTGCCCGACTTCAGCGTGACGATGGCGCGCTTGGTGTCCTTGCGCTTGCCCATGCCGAAGCGGGTGCGACGGGCCTTGCCGACGCGGTTGATCGTGTTGACGCCGGCCACCTTGACGCCGAAGATCTTCTCGATCGCGAGCTTGATCTCGGTCTTGGTCGCGCGGGGGTCCACGAGGAACGTGTACTTGCCCTCGTCGATGAGCGCGTAGCTCTTCTCGGAGACGACCGGCTTCAGGATGATGTCGCGCGGGTCCTTGTTGACGTTGCTCATGCCGAGACCTCCTCAGCGGCCGACTTCGAGGCGACGAACGCGTCGTAGGCGGCCTTGGTGAAGACGATGTCGTCCGAGACGAGCACGTCGTAGGCGTTGAGCTGGTCAAAGGTGAGCACGTGCACGTACGCGAGGTTGCGCACGCTCAGGATGCTCGCCTCGTCGTCACGGGTGACGACGACCAGCACGTTCTTCGTGGGCGCGATGGCCGACAGGACCGCAGCAGCGGTCTTGGTCGACGGAGCACCCTCGATGCCGAACGAGTCCACGATGTGGAGACGCTCGCCGCGGGCGCGGTCGCTGAGGGCTCCGAGAAGCGCGGCAGCGATCATCTTCTTGGGGGTGCGCTGGGCGTAATCGCGCGGCTTCGGGCCGTGGACGATGCCACCACCGGTCATGTGCGGTGCGCGGATCGAACCCTGACGGGCGTTACCCGTGCCCTTCTGCTTGAAGGGCTTGCGGCCGGCACCCGAAACCTCACCGCGACGCTTGGTCGAGTGGGTTCCCTGGCGAGCCGCGGCGCGCTGCGCCACGACCACCTGGTGGATGAGCGGGATGTTCGTCTTGACGTCGAAGAGCGCGGCGGGCAGCTCCACGGAGCCGGCCTTCTTGCCGTCGGCCTTCACGACGTCGAGCGCGAGAGTCGAGTCAGCCATGTTCAGGCACCCTTCACTGCGTTGCGGACGTAGACGACACGACCACGGGCACCGGGAACGGCGCCCTTGACCAGGAGGAGGCCCTTGTCGGCATCCACGGCGTGGATCGTGAGGTTCAGGACGGTCACGCGCTCGCCACCCATACGGCCGGCCATGCGCATGCCCTTGAAGACGCGGCTCGGGGTCGACGATGCGCCGATCGAACCGGGCTTGCGGTGGTTGCGGTGCGCACCGTGCGAGGCGGAGACGCCCTTGAAGTTGTGGCGCTTCATGACACCCGCGGTGCCCTTGCCCTTGCTGGTGCCGACGACGTCGACCAGCTGGCCGGCCTCGAACGTGCCCTCGGCGGTGAGCTCCTGACCGAGTGAGTAGTCAGCAGCATCCGCCGTGCGCACCTCGGTGAGGTGGCGACGCGGGGTGACGCCCGCGGCCTCGAAGTGGGCCGTGAGGGGCTGGTTCACCTTGCGGGGGTCGATCTTGCCGGCCGCGATCTGCACGGCGCTGTAGCCGTCCTTCTCGGGCGTGCGCACCTGGGTGACCACGTTGGGGGCCACCTCGATGACGGTGACGGGAACGAGCTTGCCGTTCTCGTCCCAGACCTGGGTCATGCCGAGCTTGGTGCCCAGCAGACCCTTGGAAACCTTTTCGTTGATGTGTGCCATGGTCGACGTCCTCAGAGCTTGATCTCGATGTTGACGTCAGCCGGCAGGTCAAGGCGCATCAGCGAGTCGACGGCCTTGGGCGTCGGGTCGATGATGTCGATCAGACGCTTGTGGGTGCGCATCTCGAAGTGCTCGCGGCTGTCCTTGTACTTGTGGGGCGACCGGATGACGCACACGACGTTCTTCTCGGTCGGAAGCGGCACCGGGCCGACGACGGTCGCACCGGCGCGGGTCACGGTGTCGACGATCTTGCGCGCCGAGCTGTCGAGCCCCGCGTGATCGTACGACTTCAGGCGAATGCGGATCTTCTGTCCCGCCATAGTCTTCTCACTCTCTCTCGCGTCGTACCTCGGCTGCCTCCGACCGATTCGGGGGCACGGGCATTGGACGCACCGTGGCGCTTGCGCGCCGTGGCACTTCATTCCGCTGCTGCGGATGCTGCACCGCTGTTTTCGTGTCAATCCGGATGCCGGGGCATCCGGCCACACAGTCGCGCGCACGCGCGCCACCCTGATGTCACGACCGAGGTCGTGCCACAGCGCCTCTGCTCATCGCAGCGTCTGTGTGGGAACTGTTCTGCCACCCGCGGCCTAGACCCACGCTCTCGCGCGTTCTATGCACTGCCCTGGTGGTGATCCGGGCGCACGCGAATGCGCACCGGAATGTGGAACCTGACTAGTCTACGTGCATCCCGGGCGTGTCGCAAACTCGCACCGGGGATTCTCGGGTACGCGTCTTCCCCACGCGAGTTGCACCTCCCCCACCCGAGTTGCACCTCCCCCACGCGAGCTGCACGTCATCGATGCGCGTGCGCGCTGCATCCACTGTGCTCAGCGCTCTGCACGGCGCAAGGCGGGGTAGACGCGGATGCTCCGCAAGAACGCCACGAACGCATCGAACGTCTGCATCTTCTCGAATCCCCACCGATGGCATTGCCAACCCGTCACTTCCCGAATCCGGTTCTCCCGCTCCCGCTGGTCTGCCAGGATGCCGTCCCGATCGCGCTCTCCCACGATGCGTGCATCCGAGTACTTCACCTCGCCGTCGAATTCCCCCCATAGCCCGAGCTCCGGCCACGCGAAATCCAACATCGCGTACCTGCCGTCTCCGAGTTCGATGCGGTACTGGAGGTGAGGTGGCATGAGGTCGAGCTGCATCATCCATAGTCGGCTCACGCTCTCGCCAGGAAGCTGCGCGCGCCCGTCGGCGAACGCTGTCACGAATCTCGCTTGAATGATCCCCCGCGCGCCCGCGTGCGACAAAACCCGGTGGCGTACCTGCGCACGGAATTCCTCGGCCGCAGGGTAGTCATACTCGTTCGCATCGGCATCCCATGCCACCAAACGCAGTGCCGCATCGAAGCACGCGACGGCAGCTTCGAGCGACTCCGTCCTGATGACGTCGTACACGGTTCGGTCGAGGCAGGTCACGCGCATCCCGTCGCGCACGACAATCTCGTCATCCCGCAGCGGTGCGAAATGCCACTTCGTGTCTGCTCTGCTTTGCCGCGGATGCGCGCCGTGACGTGTCATGGAAACGCGATCGGACCGCACTCGGTAGAGCGGAAGTGCGTGGAGGGCGGCAGCGGTGGCGTGCGACCACACGCCGGCGTCCGCGCGTCGTCGCCGCTGAACGGCTTGTGCGCGAGTGCGAAGTCGGCCCTCCGCGAAGAGCTCATCCCAATCAGATGCAAGCACGAGGGCGCCTGGACGGATCAGCGTGAAGTGCTCTCTTGCTACACCACGCAGTGGAAGACCACAGCCTGCATCCGAAGGCGCATGTGTCGGTGTGGGCGCGTGTCGATCGACCATGCGCACCAATCTGCACACGCGAGAGGCGCTCAGTCGCCAGGCGTCACGTTGTCGCCGAAAGCCCCACTGCGGCGGGCGGTGGGGAGGAGCCCCTGCTCATGAATCGCGGAGCCCACTCGGCGACGTGAGGTGCAACTCGCGCGGAGGACGTGCAACTCGCGCGAAGGACGTGCAACTCGCGGAGGGGGGAATGGAGGAAGCCCCCGCACCGAAGTGCGGGGGCTTCCTCCTGAAGCGTTGAGGTGCTTAGACCGTCTGGCGCTCGCGACGAGCCGCGAAGACGGTGACCAGCACACCACCGAGCAGCAGCACGCCGCCGCCGATCCAGACGCCGAGCATCGAGCCCGCGTCGAAGCCGGTGCTGGCGATGGCCGCGGTGATCGTGACAGAAACGGAGGTAGCACCCTGGGTGCCGACCAGCGTGTAGGTGCCGGTCGCGTCGGTCGGAAGCGTGACGGTGACGGTCTCGCCCGCAGCCTTCGACACGGAAGCCGAGGTGACAGCGGTCTTCACCGCAGCGATGTTGGCGCCGGTGATGCCCTCACCGGTCAGCGTGTAGGTCACCGTTCCGGTGGTGAACTCCTCGAACAGGAACGTCGCCGAGCCACCCTGCGGGATGGTCGTGCTGGTCCCGCCCGAGGGGACAGGGGTGTACGCCATGGCGGCCGTCGGCGCAGCGACAAGCGCCACGACCGCGATGACGACCGCGGCGATCTTGGTGCGGAGGCTCTTCATGATGGTTCTCCCCGAAGAAGTTGGATGTGTGATGTGCAGTTGTCTCACGAGGTGCGTCGTCTCTTCGACGACTCCCTCTTCGTATGTGTCGACCCGACGTCGACGTGTGCACGTGGAAAAACACCAGCGTGGGAGCCGCCCTCGCTCTTCCCGTGCATTCAGGTTACACACAGGCATGGCGCATGACCAAACGCCTTCAGGCGGTCCCAGCCAAACTTCACTGTCTAGAAACATGCACGATCATGCACAGAGGGGCCGTCCGCGCGATGCGGACGACCCCTCTGTGACAGGGTGCGAAGCCTTACTTCAGGATCTTCGTGACCGTGCCGGCGCCGACGGTGCGGCCACCCTCACGGATAGCGAAGCCGAGGCCCTCCTCCATGGCGATCGGCTGGATCAGCTCGACCGTCATGTCGGTGGTGTCACCGGGCATGACCATCTCGGTGCCCTCGGGCAGCGTGATGACACCGGTGACGTCGGTGGTGCGGAAGTAGAACTGCGGACGGTAGTTCGTGAAGAACGGGTTGTGACGTCCACCCTCATCCTTGGACAGGATGTACGCGGTGCCCTCGAAGTTGGTGTGAGGGGTGACCGAACCGGGCTTGACGACGACCTGACCGCGCTCGACGTCCTCGCGCTTGGTACCGCGCAGGAGCAGACCACAGTTCTCGCCGGCCCATGCCTCGTCGAGCTGCTTGTGGAACATCTCGATACCGGTGACCGTGGTCTTCTGCGTCGGGCGGATGCCGACGATCTCGACCTCGGAGTTGATGGCCAGGGTGCCACGCTCGGCGCGGCCGGTGACGACCGTGCCACGACCGGTGATGGTGAAGACATCCTCGATGGGCATGAGGAACGGCTTGTCCTTGTCACGCACCGGGTCGGGGATCGACTCGTCGACGGCGTCCATGAGCTCGACGATCGCGTCGACCCACTTCTCGTCACCCTCAAGAGCCTTCAGGCCCGAGACGCGGATGACGGGCGCGTTGTCGCCGTCGAAGTCCTGCGAGCTGAGCAGCTCGCGAACCTCGAGCTCGACGAGCTCCAGGATCTCCTCGTCGTCGACCATGTCGGACTTGTTCAGCGCGACGAGCAGGTAGGGGACGCCGACCTGCTTGGCGAGCAGAACGTGCTCACGCGTCTGAGCCATCGGGCCGTCAGTGGCGGCGACGACCAGGATCGCGCCGTCCATCTGAGCAGCACCGGTGATCATGTTCTTGATGTAGTCAGCGTGACCGGGGGCGTCGACGTGTGCGTAGTGACGCTTCGGGGTCTCGTACTCGACGTGCGAGATGTTGATCGTGATACCACGCTGACGCTCTTCGGGAGCCGAGTCGATCGACGCGAAGTCACGCTGCACGTTGGTGGCCGACGGGTACTTGTCGGCGAGCACCTTCGAGATGGCTGCGGTAAGCGTCGTCTTGCCGTGGTCGACGTGACCGATCGTTCCGATGTTCACGTGCGGCTTGGTCCGCTCGAACTTGGCCTTAGCCACTGGGTCCTCCTCAGGACGGTCGTGTAGAAGCTCCGGGCACTGGTTTGCGACCGGTCTTCTACGGGGATGTCTCTCAGTCTAGATGAGAGGGTGTGTGTGTTTCTGGTGTGAAGTTGTGAGCCAGGCGTGGATGCCAAGGCGTGCGCCCCGGCATCCGGGCGATCACTCGCCCTTGGTCTTCTGGACGATCTCGTCGGCGACGGCCTTGGGGACCTCGGCGTAGCTGTCGAACTCCATCGAGTAGACCGCGCGACCCGAGGTCTTCGAGCGCAGGTCACCGATGTAGCCGAACATCTCCGACAGCGGGACCAGAGCACGGACGACCTTGACGCCGGCAGCGTCCTCCATCGTCTGGATCTGGCCGCGACGCGAGTTCAGGTCGCCGATGACGTCACCCATGTACTCCTCGGGCGTACGGACCTCGACCGCCATGAGCGGCTCGAGGATGACGGGCCCGGCCTTGCGGACGGCCTCCTTGAAGCCCATGGAACCAGCGATCTTGAATGCCATCTCCGAGGAGTCGACGTCGTGCGAGGCGCCGTCGTTCAGGGTGGCCTTGATGCCGACCATGGGGTAGCCGGCGAGGACACCCACGTTCATCGCGTCCTGGAAGCCCTGGTTGGTCGGCTCGATGTACTCGCGCGGGATGCGGCCACCGGTGACCTTGTTCTCGAACTCGTAGATCTTGTCGGCCGTGACTTCCATGGGCTCGATCGCGAACTGGATCTTCGCGAACTGGCCGGAACCACCGGTCTGCTTCTTGTGGGTGTAGTCGTGACGCTCGACGGTCTTCTTGATCGTCTCGCGGTAGGCCACCTGGGGCTTGCCGACGTTGGCCTCGACCTTGAACTCGCGCTTCATGCGGTCCACGAGGATGTCGAGGTGCAGCTCGCCCATGCCCTTGATGACGGTCTGACCGGTCTCGGCGTTCTGCTCGACGCGGAACGTCGGGTCCTCTTCGGCGAGCTTCTGGATGGCGACACCCAGCTTCTCCTGGTCGGCCTTGGTCTTGGGCTCGATGGCGACCTCGATGACCGGCTCCGGGAAGGTCATCGACTCGAGGACGACCTGGTTGTCGGCATCCGAGAGGGTGTCACCGGTGGTGGTGTCCTTCAGACCGATGACCGCGTAGATGTGACCGGCGGTGACCGAGTCGACCGGGTTCTCCTTGTTCGCGTGCATCTGGAAGATCTTGCCCACGCGCTCCTTCTTGCCCTTCGTGGAGTTCACGACGGCAGAGCCGGAGTCGAGGTGACCCGAGTAGACGCGGATGTAGGTCAGGCGGCCGAAGAACGGGTGCGAGACGACCTTGAACGCGAGGGCCGCGAAGGGCTCCTCACGGTCGGCGTGACGCTCGATGACGATCTCTTCGTCCTTGGGGTCGTGCGCCTCGATCGAGGGCACGTCCAGGGGCGAGGGGAGGTAGTCGATGACCGCGTCGAGCATCGGCTGCACACCGCGGTTCTTGAAGGCCGAGCCGCAGAGCACCGGGTAGGCGTCGCCGGCGATCGTCATCTTGCGGATGGCGCCCTTGATCTCTTCGGGGGTGAGCTCCTCGCCGCCGAAGTACTTCTCCAGCAGCGCGTCGTCGGTCTCGGCGACGGCCTCGAGAAGCTTCTCGCGGTACTCCTCGACCTTGTCGAGCATGTCGGCCGGGATCTCCTGGATCTCGTACTTGGCGCCCATGGTCACGTCACCCTTGGCGTCGCCGGGCCAGACCAGAGCGCGCTTGTAGATGAGGTCGATGACGCCGACGAAGTCGTTCTCGGCACCGATCGGCAGCTGCAGGACCAGCGGGGTGGCCTTCAGACGGTTGATGATCGTGTCGACCGTGAAGTAGAAGTCCGCGCCGAGCTTGTCCATCTTGTTGACGAAGCAGATGCGGGGGACGTTGTACTTGTCGGCCTGACGCCACACGGTCTCGGACTGGGGCTCGACGCCCTCCTTGCCGTCGAACACGGCGACGGCACCGTCGAGGACGCGGAGCGAACGCTCCACCTCGACCGTGAAGTCCACGTGACCGGGGGTGTCGATGATGTTGATCTGGTTGTTCTCCCAGAAGCAGGTCACCGCCGCCGAGGTGATCGTGATGCCACGCTCCTGCTCCTGCTCCATCCAGTCGGTGGTGGCAGCGCCGTCGTGGGTCTCGCCGATCTTGTGGTTGACACCCGTGTAGAAGAGGATGCGCTCGGTCGTCGTCGTCTTGCCGGCATCGATGTGGGCCATGATGCCGATGTTGCGGACCTTCTTGAGGTCGGTGAGCACTTCTTGTGCCACGGGGTGTCCTTTTCTTGTGGAGCGGAGCAGGGTGTCTCAGCCTCGTCGTTCGCGGGGCGACCGGATTCTACGGCCGCCCCGCGAACGGAACGAGACGAAACGGATTTACCAGCGGTAGTGAGCGAACGCGCGGTTCGACTCGGCCATCTTGTGGGTGTCCTCGCGGCGCTTGACCGCGGCACCCAGGCCGTTCGAGGCGTCCAGGATCTCGTTCTGCAGGCGCTCGGTCATCGTCTTCTCACGACGACCCTTGGCGTAGCTGACGAGCCAGCGCAGCGCCAGCGTGTTCGCGCGGTGCGGCTTGACCTCGACGGGCACCTGATAGGTCGAACCGCCGACGCGGCGGCTCTTGACCTCGAGGGTGGGGCGCACGTTGTCGAGCGCCTTCTTGAGGGTGGCGACGGCATCCTGGCCGTTCTTCGACTCGACGCCCTCGAGGGCGCCGTAGACGATCGACTCGGCGAGCGACTTCTTGCCGTCGATGAGGATCTTGTTGACCAGCTGGGTCACGATGGGGGCACCGTAGACCGGGTCGTTGACGACGATGCGCTTGGGCGCGGGACCTTTACGAGGCATCTGGCTCAGCCCTTCTTCGCGCCGTAGCGACTACGGGCCTGCTTGCGGTTCTTGACGGCCTGGGTGTCCAGGGCGCCGCGAACGATCTTGTAGCGGACACCGGGGAGGTCCTTCACACGACCGCCGCGGACGAGCACGAGCGAGTGCTCCTGCAGGTTGTGGCCTTCACCGGGGATGTACGCGGTGACCTCGGTGCCGTTGCGGAGCTTGACACGGGCGACCTTGCGCATCGCCGAGTTCGGCTTCTTGGGCGTGGTGGTGTAGACGCGGGTGCAGACCCCGGCCTGCTGCGGGTTCGACTTCAGTGCGGGTGCCTTGGTCTTGCTGACCTTGGGCGACCGACCCTTGCGAACCAACTGCTGAATAGTTGGCACTTCTTCTCCTCGTTTGTGCTGCACGGTGACAGCGTTCGTGTCTCCCCCGGCGCAGGCTGATCATTGCTGATCGTTTCGCGTCGGGCTCACGTGGACCCGCCCGCGTGACAGGATGTCTGACACGCTCGTGGGGCGGATATGCCGTGGGGGTGGCCTGTTCACAGACCCTTCCCTGAGAAGTGCATCCGCTCGACTTGCTCCCTGCCTGGGCACGGCGCAAGGCGCGCGCGGACGCACACCCGATCAATGATACGCGGCGTGCGGCACAAGGGTCAAACGTGGGGCGCAGCGCCCCGCCTGCGGATGCCGATCCCCACGCCGAGAATGATCAGACCGAGCGACACCGCGCCCGTCGCCGACCAGACGACCGGCGTCATGTCGGCCGGACCGGTCGCCGGGAGTGACCCGCCACCGCCCGACGAACTGCCCGCGACCGTGATCGGCACCCAACCGATCAGTGAGCCGTCCGCGCCACTCACCGCGAGCCGATGCGACCCCGGCAGAAGCGTCGACGGCACCGTGAACGTCGCCGTCCCCGTCATCCCCGTCCACACCCATTGCGTCGCGGCGGGGGAAGAGAAGAACCAGCCGTACACCCACGACCGGGCCGGCAGACCCGACACCGACACGTCGTCCCCCGGCTGAACGGAACCTGTCGGCCCCGTCAGACCGCCCCGGTCGCCGTCGGTGAGGTCGTCGGCGCTCGGCGCGGTCGGGGGCGCCACCGGCTCGGGCGTGATGTCCGTCTCCGTCGATACCGACGAGCGCGGTCCGAGGTCCGCGTCGTCGTTGAACGCCGTCACCCGGATCTCGTACGACGTCTCGGGCGTGAGGTCGTCAAAGGTGACGGATGTCGTACCCGCGGGCTCGGTGAACAGCTCGGTCGTCCCCCCACCCAGGATCTCCACCTGGTATCCGGCTGCCGCTCGCATGTCGTCCCATTCGACGGTGAGTGTCGTCGAGGTGACACCGGTCAGCCTGAGGTTTTCCACCGCGCCCACCGGCAGCGCGCCGAGCAAGTCTTCCGCGTTGATGAGACCGGCGCCGAACACATACTGATCGGCGTAACCGACGCTCGAGTAGGGATTGGTCAGCGGGTGCGCGGTCACCCGTGCGATGTCGACCAGGTCATCCCACGACGTCCCCGGAGCGTACTGCCGCGCGAGCGCGAATACGGCCCCGGCGTTAGGCGTCGCCGCGGAGGTGCCCTTGAACGTGTAGCCGGTCACGCCGTCGATGTCGACCTCGGGACCGAGGACGACACTCGTGACGACGCCGTCGATGGATGCGATCGTCGGAACGTTCACCGGGAGTGGCTCGGTGAGCGGCGCGGAGGGCGTCGTGCTGCCGGGATCGACGATCTCGAATGCGCGGACTCCCGGCCCGAGCGAGCTGAACGTCTCGACCGTCGAGGTGTCGGTGGAATCGACCGCCGCGATCGACATGCCGTAGCCCGCCGCGTCGTGGCCCCACGCGATGGGTCCCACCACATCGTCTCCGGCGCTCGTGTCATAGGCGCGGGCGAGGAGGTTGCCGCCGTCGTTCTCATTCCACCCCAGCCACAGCGCCGGTGTGGGATATGTCGGCGACACCGCCGTTCGCACGACCACAACCTCGAAATACGTGTTGATGTCGAGATCGTCGTCATAGTCTGCGTACGCGACCGGCCGCGTCGCGTCGGTCTGCGTGGTCTCACCCTGGAACGTGAAGGCCTCATCCTCGTAGAGGTAGAACTGCACGGTGAATCTGCTGCGCACGTCGTTGATCGGTTCCGCCCAACTGATCATGGCGCTCGCGGAATACTCGGACGCGCCGAGCAGCCACTGATCGAACGGAACCTCGCCCTCGCCCGGGTCGAAGTCGAGACAATCGACGACGGTGTCCGCCCCCTGCGGGGTCTGGACCCACTCGGGACACTCCATCGGACGGTACGCTGCGGTTCGCCAGCCTGCGATCGGCAGACCCGCGCTCTCGCCGCCCTCGGCGCCGACGACGTTCGCGTTGAAGATCTCGGTGAGGTAGAGCACGCCGTACTCGCGTTGCACCTTGTCGATCGCCCACGCGACGACGTCAGCCTGGAAGTACGGCTCCGTCGAATAGATGACGTCGTCCACGATGATGTCCGCACCGGCCTCGGCGAGGTCGAGAATCGCCTGCGCCATGGCCGTCGGGCTCTCGCCCGCCGCCGCGAACATGAGCTCTGAGGCCGGTGCCACGCCGTGAATGAGCTGTGCCATGGCCCGTCCCTCATCGGACATCGATGTCGTCGCATCACGCAGCACGTCCACCGGCGTGTCCCACCCACACGGGTTTCCAGGCCCGGGGAGCAGGCCGGCCACAACATCGTCGGCAGCGGAGGTGGGCGTGGTCAACGTCGCGAACGAGTCCGAGATCACACCGACCGACACGCCGGACCCATCCACGCCGAAGCGCTCCCTGGCCGCTGACGACCCGAGCGGGCCATCGGCTTGCACCGGGAGGCTGCGGCAGGACTCCTCGCCCATTTCGGCTGCCATCAGAGCCGTCGCCGTGTCGGCTGCGCGCGCGTGGGCGCTGAGCCCAGTACCGCTGGTCTGCGCAGCGAGGTCGGGGACGACCGCGGTGACCCCGGTCATGCGCTCGACCTCGTCCAACGTTGCCGGATCCAGATACGCCGTGACCGCGGGGGTGAAGGAGTACTGAGCCGTCACCGTCCCCTGGGCTTCCAGTGCGCTCAGCTGGGCGTCCGTGGGCATGGCCGAAAAACGCACCGTCACCGACAGTCGACCCTCGTCGTCGAACTGCAGACTCCCGGCGCCGCCCACGCTCATGCCCAGCGCTGCCGCGAGCGCCGTGGGGCTCGAGTCGATGAGCGCCGCCGCTGCGATTTTGTCAGCGAGCACAGCTGTCGCGCCGTCCGCCTCGTCACCGCTCGCAGCACTCGCCGGGAGGACGCCACCGAACATCACGGCCAGCGTCGCGACAGCCACCAGCGCGACTTTCGGAACGGCAGCGCGACGACGTCGGGGGGTGGGCGGAAGCTGCATCGACGATCACTCCAGACACATCGGTCTTCTCTGTGACGTGACCCGACGTCACGAGCGCGTCCCATCGCGCCTGGAACGGCACCCTATCGAATGTCTATGACGCCCGGATGTCCCGGCATCGGTGGCTGTCGGGACGCGTCAGCGGATGTCGCGTGTGAGCCGCAGATCCAGATCGCCCAAGAGCAGCCGTTCGGTCGCGAGCGTCTCGACCCCGGGCTTGAGTTCTGTCTCGACCCCGCGGGAGGACACCACCACGACGCCGTTCGTCGAGCCGAGGTCGGTCACGAACCACTGTTCGCCGCGCAGTTCGAGGCGCGCGTGCGTCTTCGACACGGTCGGGTCCTCCAACGTGATGAGCATGGCGTCGCTGCGTCCGGGGTCGGGTGCGGGATGCCGACCGAGGATCACCATCGTCGAGAGCAGCTCGAACTTCTCGCCGGTCCGCGTGGCAAGGGTCCACCTCGGCCGGTTGCGAGACGCGAGCACGGTCATTTCCACATCGTCGGGGAGGTCCGCAGCGAAAGCGGCAGCAGCCGATGCTGCGGGGGCCCGGACCGGGGCATCCGCGTCCTGCTCGATGTCGGACGAGGGCTCGCTGCCGTCGTCATCCGCTTCGACGGCCTCACGCACCGGAGGCACCACCGGGTCGTCGGTCAGTCGGCTCGGACCAGACCTCGCCGACACCGGAGCGGGCGCACCCGTCACCGCGCCGGTGACCTCATCGGTGATCTCCGAGGCGAACTCCAGCCCGGTCGCACCGGTCTGCACGGGGCGCACCGACGGGGCAGGCGCAAACACCTGGATCGGCGCCGTCGGGGCCGATCCCGCCCCCGAGGGCGAGGGCCCGGCATCGCCCAGCACACCCGGTTCCGGCTCGGCCGTTGCCTCGTCGACGACCGGAGGCGCAAACGGCGACGTCACCGGACGAGGGGCCGGCGGCGGAGCGGCGGCGGACCGCGTCGCCGGCTCCGCCGGGGCGGATGCCGCAACCGTCGACCGTACGGAGGGCTCGTACGCGGCGTCCGCGAACAGATCCTCGAAAACCAGCGTGTTGCGAGAACTGCGACGAGGTCCCTCCTGCCGGCCGATCCAGGTCGCCGGCCCGAAGCCCAGAACCGTCGCCCAGATCGGGAACAGGAGCGCGGCGAGGACGGTCATCCCCCCGCCGTAACCGAAGGCGACGTTGACGCGGTGGGCCGCCACGATCATCAGCACCCACAGTGCGATGCCACCGAGCACCGGGACAAGGACGATCGACACCCACCACCCGGAGATCCCGGCGATGCTCAGCAGTCGCGCGATGTTGAGGAACGGCACCCAGGCCATCCACCGCCCGCCCCCGGACTTCGCGAACACCGCACCGAGCGCCAAGGCGCACCACACGTACAGCGCCAGGGTGACGACGAGACCCGGCACGAAGAGGAGGAACGTCGTCGAAGAGGAGGCTCCATCGAGCATGGACCCACCCTACTTGCGTGGATCAGGCGTCGAGGGTGTCGCGGGGATCGAACGGCGCGTCCAACGACCGGGTCAGTTCGTCCAAGAGCAGCGCGATCTGCGGCTCGACGTACTCCCCCACCCCCTCCTGGATGCGGAGGCGATGGCGGAGAAGAATCGTGCACACTTCGCGCCCGACCATGTTCGCGTAGTCGTCCGCAAGCCCGACCTCTTGTCGCAACGCCGACTTCGCCTCATCGCTGAGCGGAGGGAGCGCCGGAATCTCAGCGTCAGCTTCGTCCGCCATGCCGGAGATAGTGAAGAGGAACGGCGCGCCCGGCACCGGTTCGGGATCCATCGGAAGCCCTTCGAACTCCGGCTCGAGTCCCTCCGCGGGCCGATAGCTGCGGGAGCGATTACGGGCCGCCTGATGGTCGAGCTCGGTCTGCAGCATCGGCAGATTCTGCGACGTGTAGGTCGCGACGGCGCGATCGACGATCGTCTTTATGCGCGTCGAGAGCCCGTGCTGCACGCCGTGTGGGACATCCGAGCCCAGCCCCGCCGCCGAGAGCACGGGCGACCCGAAACAGCGGCGGCACGGCGCTACCCGACCCCGATGCGTTGCCGGTTCCCACCGGGGAAGCCAGCGCAGCCAGGCGTCGACGGCCTGACTCACCTCGGTCTCGAGCGAGCGCTCCATTCGACAACGGTAACGCCGCGCCGCCCGGAAACCCAGGGCCGACGCGGCGTTACCGTCGATGAATCTCAGTATTGGTGCAGCTGGGGACCCGCCTCGAGCGTGCGCTCGTACTCCCGGCGCGCTTCGACATTGAGCTCGGTCATGCGCTTGCCGCGCGCGGCGACCCAGGCGCCGAACCAGATCGTCAGCTCACGACCGACGATGAAGGAGGCGATCGCCAGCGGCGTGAACAGCTCGGCCTCCACGAGGTCCGCGCCCTGCGATGCTGTGAGCTGCCAGAACGGGGCAGTGAACAGGACGCCCAGAAGGTGGCCGCCGTAGGAGGAGACACCGACCAGGAGACCGAAAATGACCCAACCGGCCCACCGGCCGCGGTTGATGATCGCGCCCAACAGCCAGAAGGCGATGAAGAACACCACGACCGGCACCCACAGGGTCCAGGTGGTCACGACCGACAGCAGCCCGGTGCCGATCGAGTCGACCGTCACCGTCCCCTGCACCAGAGCGATGACCAGCCAGGCAGCGAGGTACAGCACCGCGAAGGAGAGCGCGGCCAGCAGGCCGATGGCCCCCGCAGCGGCGCGGTTTCCGCGCGGAAGAGGTGCCTCGGGGGCCTGCACGAAGATCGGCTGCGGTGCGTAGCCGGGTTCGCTCGCCGTGACGATGGGAGCTGCGACGGCTGCCGCAGCTGCGGTTTCGGCGACGGGCGCGTCGGCGGCGACGCTCTCTTCGACGACGACGGTCTCAGCCCGACCGGCAGCCTCGGCATCCGCGAGGCTTTCACGGGCGCTGCCGACGACGTCGTCGACCGGGGGCTCTTCGGCGACAGGTTCCCCGACGGCATCGGGGGCAGGCGCCGCCTCGGCGACAGGTTCGGGCGCGGGAGTCGGCTCGGGCTCCGCGGGTGCGGCGGCCTCTTCGACCGGCGCCGCCTCGGGCTCGATCGCGGCACTCTCGACGGTCTCCTCCGCGGGCGCGGCGGGCGTCTCGACCTGCTCGTCTTCGATGGGCTTGTCGTCACTCATCGGATACTCCTCCCGAGGGGCATGTCCCCGGCTCGCACACTACCTCGCCGATCGGCTCTGGTCGGGATGGCGTGCCGCATCACGCCGCACTCGTGTGTCGCGGCATTCGCGCGCACCGGATTCAGCCCCACAGATAGGCGACGAGACGGTCGTTGTAGGTGTCCGGCTGCCAGCCGGACTCGACCGTCGACACCCAGAGGTTCCCCGCGACGACCTGGTATTCGCTGCCCGCGTCAGACTCCCCCGTGCACGTCAGCACGTCGTCGTTCTGGGCGCAGCTGAACCCCTGTCCCGCGAGCGATGCCTCGGCGAGGCCGGCTGACCCGTCGCCGACGGCGGCGAAGGTCGTCACGACCTCCCCGCTGCCGTTGCTCCACCGGCACGTGCGCGCCGCTGTCGGCGCCAAGGCGTCGACGAGCCCGGCCACGGCGGTGACGGGACGCTCTTCGGTCTGGGTGAGGATGACATCCGCCGACCAGGTGAGTTCATTCCAGAGCCCCGCGGGATACAGCTCGCGGCAGTCCACGGCCGTGGCATCCAGCCCGTCGATCGCTCGCACTTGCGGCTCTTCTGAGGCGGCGAGGTAGGTGCCGGCGTTCTCGGCGGTGCCCGAGGCCCACCCGATCACCATCGGCACGGCGGGAATCGCAAACCACACCAGGGCGCCGACGATGCCCGCGATGATCACGAGGAACGGGACGGCCACCCGCCAATCGCGTCCGCTCGAACTCGCCATGCGCCACCTCCGCAGGCAACGCTACGACTCGCAGTGGCACACAGACCCATACGACACAGGGCCCCGGGAAACCGGGACCCGTAAAACACAGGGCCCCGGGAAACCGGGACCCTTAAGACACAGGGCCCCGGGAAACCGGGACCCTTAAGACACAGGGCCCCGGGGTAACCCGAGGCCCTGTGTGCGTGGAGCGAGATCAGTTGTAGTTGCCGCTGAAGTCGTCCGTGGTGAAGCTGTCGAAGTCGACGAAGCTCAGATCGGCGTCGCTGTACGCGCCGTCCGAGGCGAAGATGCGGTTGGGGTACCGCTCGCTCTTGGCCTCCTCCGTCGCCTCGACCACGACGTTGCGGTACTTCGCAAGTCCGGTTCCGGCGGGGATGAGCTTTCCGATGATGACGTTCTCCTTGAGGCCGACCAGCGGGTCGCGCTTGCCCTCCATGGCGGCCTGCGTGAGCACGCGGGTCGTCTCCTGGAAGGACGCGGCCGACAGCCAGGACTCGGTCGCCAGCGATGCCTTGGTGATACCCATGAGCTCGGGACGGCCCGACGCGGGGCGCTTGCCCTCGGCCACGGCCTGGCGGTTGATGTCCTGGTAGCGACGGAAGTCGACCAGCTCACCGGGCAGCAGGTCGGTGTCGCCGTGGTCGACGACGGTGACCTTGCGCAGCATCTGGCGCACGATGACCTCGATGTGCTTGTCGTGGATCGGCACGCCCTGCGAGCGGTACACGCCCTGCACGCCGCCGACGAGGTACTTCTGCACCTCGCGGGCACCCTGCACGCGCATGACCTCCTTGGGGTCGAGCGTTCCCACGAGCAGCGGCTGTCCGACCGACACGTGGTCGCCGTCCTCGACGAGCATGGTGGCACGCTTCAGGATCGGGTACACGTGAGCCTCTTCGCCGTTGTCGGGCGTGAGGATGATCTTCTTGCTCTTCTCGGTCTCTTCGATCGTGATGCGACCGTCGGCCTCGGCGATCGGGGACGCACCCTTGGGGGTACGTGCCTCGAACAGCTCCTGGACACGCGGCAGACCCTGCGTGATGTCCTCGGCCGATGCCGAACCACCGGTGTGGAAGGTACGCATCGTCAGCTGGGTACCGGGCTCACCGATCGACTGCGCGGCGATGATGCCGACGGCCTCGCCGATGTCGACGATCTTGCCGGTCGCGAGGGAGCGGCCGTAGCAGGTCGCGCAAACGCCGACACCCGAATCACAGGTCAGCACCGAACGCACCTTGATCGTGGTGACGCCCGCCTCGACCAGCTTGTCGATCAGCACGTCGCCGACATCCGAACCGGCCGGCGCGACGACGGTCCCGTCCTCGGAGACCGCGTCGGCCGCGAGGGTACGGGCGAACACCGAGTTCTCGACGTTCGCGTCGCGCACGAGCGTTCCCGACTCGTCGGGCGCGGCGATGACGAACTCCAGGCCCTTGGCGGTGCCGCAGTCCTCTTCGCGGATGATGACATCCTGCGAGACATCCACGAGGCGACGGGTCAGGTAGCCCGAGTCGGCGGTGCGAAGTGCCGTGTCGGCCAGACCCTTACGAGCACCGTGCGTCGCGATGAAGTACTCCGCCACCGACAGACCCTCGCGGTACGAGGAGATGATCGGACGAGGGATGATCTCACCCTTCGGGTTGTTCACCAGGCCTCGCATACCGGCGATGTTCCGGATCTGCAGCCAGTTACCACGGGCACCAGAGGACACCATGCGGTTGATGGTGTTGTCCTCGGGGAAGTGGGAGCGCATCGCCTTCTGGACCTCGTCGGTCGCCTCGGTCCAGATCTTGATGAGCTCCTGGCGACGCTCGGCGTCGGTGGTGAGACCCTTCTCGAACTGCGACTGGACCTTGGCCGCCTGCTTCTCGTATCCGGCGACGATCTCCGCCTTGTTCGGCGGGGTCAGGATGTCGCTGAGCGCAACGGTCACGCCCGAACGCGTGGCCCAGTAGAAGCCAGCGTCCTTGATGCGGTCCAGCGTCGCGGCGACCTCGACCTTGGGGTATTCCTCGGCGAGCTTGTTGACGATCTTCGAAAGCTGGCCCTTGTCGGCCTGCTCGCGCACGAACGGGTAGCCCTTGGGCAGCGCGTCGTTGAAGATCGCCTGGCCGAGCGAGGTGTTGACCAGGCCGTGGCGGTCGTAGCCCTCAGGTGCGTCACCCTCGAGGAAGGTGAGACCGGGGATGCGGATGCGGACCTTGGCCTGCAGGTCGAGGGTGCCCTCGTCCTTGGCCAGGATCGCCTCGGAGACCGAACCGAACACACGGCCATCGCCCACGGCACCCTCCTTGAGGGTGGTGAGGTGGTGCAGGCCGATGATCATGTCCTGCGAGGGCAGGGTGACCGGACGACCGTCCGAAGGCTTCAGGATGTTGTTCGAGGCGAGCATCAGGATGCGTGCCTCGGCCTGAGCCTCGACCGACAGCGGCAGGTGCACGGCCATCTGGTCGCCGTCGAAGTCCGCATTGAAGGCGGCGCACACCAGCGGGTGGAGCTGGATGGCCTTACCCTCGACGAGCTGCGGCTCGAAGGCCTGGATGCCCAGGCGGTGCAGGGTGGGAGCACGGTTCAGCAGCACGGGGCGCTCGCGGATGATCTCCTCGAGCACGTCCCACACCTCGGGGCGGTGACGCTCGACGGCGCGCTTGGCGGCCTTGATGTTCTGCGAGTGACCGAGGTCGATCAGGCGCTTGATGACGAACGGCTTGAACAGCTCCAGGGCCATCTGCTTGGGCAGACCACACTGGTGCAGCTTCAGGCGGGGACCGACGACGATGACCGAACGGCCCGAGTAGTCCACGCGCTTGCCGAGCAGGTTCTGGCGGAAGCGACCCTGCTTACCCTTCAGCATGTCGCTGAGGGACTTCAGAGCACGGTTACCCGTACCGGTGACGGGACGGCCGCGGCGACCGTTGTCGAACAGCGCGTCGACGGCCTCCTGCAGCATCCGCTTCTCGTTGTTCACGATGATCTCGGGGGCGCCGAGGTCGATCAGGCGACGGAGGCGGTTGTTGCGGTTGATCACGCGACGGTAGAGGTCGTTGAGGTCGGAGGTCGCGAAGCGGCCACCGTCCAGCTGCACCATCGGGCGCAGCTCCGGCGGGATCACCGGGACGACATCCAGCACCATCGCGGCCGGGCTCATGCCGGTCGACAGGAACGAGTTGACGACCTTCAGACGCTTGATGGCGCGGATCTTGCGCTGACCCTTGCCCTCGGCGATCTGCAGGTGCAGGCTCTCGGCCTCGGCGGCAAGGTCGAAGTCCGCGAGGCGGCGCTGGATCGACTCCGCACCCATGTAGGCCTCGAAGTACTGACCGAAGCGGTCCTGCAGCTCCTGGAAGATCTCGTCCTCGGCCTTGAGCGAGCCGACCTCGAGCGTGCGGAACTCCTCCCACACGCGCTCGAGCTTGGCGATCTGCTCGTCGGCGTTCTTGCGGATGGACGTCATGTCCTTCTCCGCGGAGTCCTTGACCTTCTTCTTCTGGTCGGCCTTGGCGCCTTCGGCCTCGAGAGCAGCGAGCTCCTCTTCCAGCTTCTGCATGCGGGTGGCGATGCGGGCGTCACGACGCTCCGCGAGCGTGTTCAGCTCGAGGCGGATGTTGTTCTCCTGCGTCGCGAGGTCGCGGTGACGAGCATCCTCGTCGACCGAGATCACCATGTACGCGGCGAAGTAGATGACCTTCTCGAGGTCCTTGGGCGCCATGTCCAACAGGTAGCCCAGGCGCGAGGGGACGCCCTTGAAGTACCAGATGTGGGTGACGGGGGCGGCCAGCTCGATGTGGCCCATCCGCTCGCGGCGCACGGAGGACTTGGTGACCTCCACGCCACAGCGCTCACAGATGATGCCCTTGAAGCGGACGCGCTTGTACTTGCCACACGCACACTCCCAGTCACGGGAAGGGCCGAAGATCTGCTCACCGAACAGACCGTCCTTCTCGGGCTTCAGGGTGCGGTAGTTGATGGTTTCGGGCTTCTTGACCTCACCGAAAGACCAACGACGGATGTCGTCAGCGGTGGCCAGGCCGATGCGGAGCTCATCGAAAGTGGTTGCGTCGAGCACTAGTTCTCCTGTGTCGAATTCGAAAATTTAGCCTGGCCGGGTTCAGATCTCGTCGATGGACGAGGACTCGAACCGGGTAGAGATGTTGATGCCGAGCTCTTCCGCCGCGCGGAACGCGTCGTCGTCGGTGTCGCGGAGGTTGACCGCCGTGCCGTCGGCCGAGAGGACCTCGACGTTCAAGCAGAGCGACTGCATCTCCTTCATGAGCACCTTGAAGGACTCGGGGATGCCGGGCTCCTGGATGTTCTCGCCCTTGACGATCGCCTCGTAGACCTTCACGCGGCCGAGGATGTCGTCGGACTTGATCGTCAGGAGCTCCTGCAGCGCGTACGCGGCACCGTAGGCCTCGAGGGCCCACACCTCCATCTCACCGAAGCGCTGGCCACCGAACTGCGCCTTACCACCCAGCGGCTGCTGCGTGATCATCGAGTAGGGGCCGGTCGAACGGGCGTGGATCTTGTCGTCGACGAGGTGGTGCAGCTTCAGGATGTACATGTAGCCGACCGAGATCGGAGCCGGGAAGGGCTCGCCCGAGCGACCGTCGAAGAGCTGGGTCTTTCCGGTCGAGTCGATCATGCGCACGCCGTCGCGGTTCGGGAGCGTCGAGTCCAGCAGACCCACCAGCTCCGACTCGAACGCGCCGTCGAACACGGGGGTCGCGACCTTCGTGCCGGGGGCGGCCTCGCGGGCGATCTCGGGCAGGCGCGCGGCCCACTCGGGGTTGCCCTCGACCTTCCAGCCCTGCTTGGCGATCCATCCCAGGTGCAGCTCGAGGACCTGGCCGAAGTTCATGCGACCGGGGATTCCGAGCGGGTTCAGGATGATGTCGACGGGCGTGCCGTCCGGGAGGAAGGGCATGTCCTCGACGGGGAGGATCTTCGCGATGACACCCTTGTTGCCGTGACGGCCGGCGAGCTTGTCACCCTCGGTGATCTTGCGCTTCTGGGCGATGTAGACCACGACGCGGCGGTTGACGCCCGAGCCGAGCTCGTCGTCGCCGTCCTCGGCGTTGAACTCCTTGACGGCGATGATCGTGCCCTGCTCACCGTGGGGAACCTTCAGCGAGGTGTCGCGGACTTCGCGGCTCTTCTCGTTGAAGATCGCGCGCAGCAGACGCTCCTCGGCCGAGAGCTCGGTCTCACCCTTCGGAGTGACCTTTCCGACGAGGATGTCGCCGGGGCGGACCTCGGCGCCGATGCGGATGATGCCGCGCTCGTCGAGGTCCTTCAGCAGGTCCGGGCTGACGTTGGGGAGGTCACGGGTGATCTCCTCCTTGCCGAGCTTGGTGTCGCGGGCGTCGACCTCGTACTCCTCGATGTGGATCGAGGAAAGGGTGTCTTCCTTCACCAGGTCCTGGCTGAGGATGATCGCGTCCTCGAAGTTGTGACCCTCCCAGGTCATGAACGCGACGAGGAGGTTCTTGCCGAGCGCGAGCTCGCCGTTCTCGGTCGCAGGACCGTCGGCGATGACCTCGCCGGCCTCGATGCGCTCACCGGAGGAGACGATCACGCGCTGGTTGTACGACGTGCCCTGGTTGGAGCGGTCGAACTTGCGCAGGAAGTACTCGTCGATACCGCCCTCGTCGGTCTGGATGGCGACGACGTCGGCCGAGACCTCGATGACCACACCCGAGCGCTTCGCGGTGACGACATCGCCGGCGTCGATCGCGGCGAAGCCCTCCATACCGGTGCCGACAACGGGCGAGTCGCTGCGCAGCAGCGGCACGGCCTGACGCTGCATGTTCGCACCCATGAGGGCGCGGTTCGCGTCGTCGTGCTCGAGGAACGGGATGAGCGAGGTCGCCACCGACACCATCTGGCGGGGGGAGACATCCATGTACCCGATGTCCTCGGCGGGGATGAGGTCCACCTCGCCGCCCTTCTGGCGGGCGAGGACGCGGGTCTCCTGGAAGTGACCGTCGGCCTTCAGCGGGGCGTTGGCCTGAGCGACGATGAAGTCGTTCTCCTCGGCGGCGGTGAGGTAGTCGATCTGGTCGGTGACCCGGCCGTCGACGACCTTGCGGTACGGGGTCTCGATGAAGCCGAACGCGTTGATGCGCGCGAACGACGCGAGCGAGCCGATCAGACCGATGTTCGGGCCTTCCGGCGTCTCGATCGGGCACATGCGGCCGTAGTGCGAGGGGTGGACGTCACGGACCTCGACGCCGGCACGCTCACGCGAGAGGCCACCGGGGCCGAGCGCCGACAGGCGACGCTTGTGGGTCAGACCCGCGAGCGGGTTGTTCTGGTCCATGAACTGCGAGAGCTGCGAGGTGCCGAAGAACTCCTTGATCGCGGCCACGACGGGACGCACGTTGATCAGGGTCTGCGGGGTGATCGCCTCGATGTCCTGGGTGGTCATGCGCTCGCGGACGACGCGCTCCATGCGCGACAGGCCGGTGCGCACCTGGTTCTGGATGAGCTCACCGACGGCGCGGATGCGACGGTTGCCGAAGTTGTCGATGTCGTCGACGTCCAGGCGGATGACGGCGGGCTTGCCACCGCGAAGACCCTCGAAGGTCTCGTCGCCGCGGTGCAGGCGCACGAGGTACTTGATCGTCGCGACGATGTCCTCGACCGTGAGCACCGAGTCGGTCAGCGGACCGGCGAGCCCCAGCTTCTGGTTGATCTTGTAGCGACCCACCTTGGCCAGGTCGTAGCGCTTCGGGTTGAAGTAGAAGTTGTCCAGCAGCGCGCGGGCAGCCTCGGCGGCGACCTGCTCACCCGGACGGAGCTTGCGGTAGATGTCGCGGAGCGCGTCTTCCTTGGTGAGGATCGTGTCCTTGGAGAGGGTCTCTTCGATCGAGTCGAAGCCCGCGAACTCCTCGAGGATCTGCTCGCTCGTCAGGCCCAGGGCCTTCAGGAACACCGTGACCGACTGCTTGCGCTTGCGGTCGATGCGCACGCCCACCTGATCGCGCTTGTCGATCTCGAACTCGAGCCAGGCGCCGCGGCTGGGGATGATGCGCGCCGAGACGATGTCCTTGTCGGAGGTCTTGTCGGGGGTCTTGTCGAAGTAGACACCCGGCGAGCGCACGAGCTGAGAGACGACGACACGCTCGGTGCCGTTGATGATGAAGGTTCCCTTGTCGGTCTGGAGCGGGAAGTCGCCCATGAAGACCGTCTGCGTCTTGATCTCACCGGTCTGGTGGTTCATGAACTCGGCCTCGACGTAGAGGGGGGCGGCGTAGGTCTTGCCGCGCTCCTTGCACTCTTCGATCGAGTACTTCTCGGGCTCGAGGTAGGGGTTGGTGAAGCTCAGCTGCATGGTCTCGCTGAGGTCTTCGATCGGGGAGATCTCCTCGAAGATCTCCTCGAGACCGCTCTGGGTCGACACGTCGTTGCGGCCGGCGGCGACCGCGTCTGCCAGGCGCGCCTTCCACGTGTCGTTTCCGACCAGCCAGTCGAAGGACTCGGTCTGCAGCGCAAGAAGGTCGGGGACCGTCAGCGTGTCGGAGATCTTGGCGAACGAGAGGCGGGAAGCTCCGCGGCCGTTCTTGGGGGATGTGGTGGATGCGTGGGGCGCAGCAGCCAAGGGGATTACCTCCGTGGGCCCGGGCGGGGCTCTATCCTTGTCGTCAGATTGATTCGCGCGATCATCCCCACACCCGCACGTCACACACCGCAGAACTGATGCGGGGACACGCAGGCTCAGCCGACCACCATATGAGGGCAGGGGGAATCCAAGAGCGCAACCACCAACTATACGCGGCGCGACCCGCCATGTCCAGCGGGATTCTTGACGAGTTTCGGGTCCTGCGGTATAACCCAGGCCGTCAGTGGGATCTCGCGTGCCCGAAGCGGATGCGCGTGCCCGGGCGGGCCTGCCCCAGCAGGTCGAGGTCCGCGGCATCCACGGTCGCGATGACGGGGTACCCGCCGGTGACCGGGCCGTCGGCGAGGAGGATCGTCGGGGACCCTGACGGTGGCACCTGGATCGCACCGGTGACCATCCCCTCGCTCGGGACCTCGCGGGCACCGACCCGCTCCAGCGCGGGCCCCTGCAGCCGCATGCCGACGCGGTCGGTGGCGGCATCCACGACCCACACGCTCTCGAACAGGGTCGGCAGCGCGGATGCCGCGAACCAGGCATCCCGCGGGCCGACGTGCACCTGCACCTCGATCTCGTCACCCGGGGGCGACCACGGCGCGAGATCGACGGGCGGGACGGGGCCGGCGGTCTCGGTGGCGAGGGTGATCTCATCGCCCGCGGCGAGCGCGGCGGGGCCCAGGCCCGCGAGGGTGTCGGTGGCGCGCGAGTCGAGCATGATCGGCGCGGCGACGCCGCCGCGGAGGGCGAAGTAGGCGCGGGCGCCGGCGGTGAACCAGTCCAGGTGCAGCTCCTCCCCCGCCCGCCACAGGCGCGGTGCGCCGTGGTCGAGGGGGTGGCCGCCGACGGTCATCGGACCCCAGGCGCCGGTGACGGCGATCCAGGTGTCGGCCAGCGCCATCGCGCGGAACCCACCCATCGCGATCTCGATCCCGGCAGCCGACTCGCGGTTGCCGACCAGGCGGTTCGCGGTTCGGAGCGCGCCGCGGTCGAGGGCCCCGGACGGCGAGACACCCAGCGCCGCGGCATCCGGGCGCCCCAGGTCCTGCACCGTGGCGATCAGCCCCGACGCCTCGACCCGCACGGCCGGGGCAGGGCCCGGTGCGGCATCACGTCCCACCGAACCATCCCGTTTCCGTCGAAGTGGCCCGCTCTGCGGGATGGTTCGGCGAAATGTGGATGGTTCGCTGAGCTCGTCGGCCGGCGCGACGGTGCTCGCGGGGCCGGCCGGGGTGCTCGCGGGGCGGGTGGGGGTGAAGCGGACGCGGGCGCCGGGGGCGAGGAGGGCCGGGGAGGCGGCATCCGGGTCGAACAGCTGCGCGGATGTCGTGCCGATCAGCCTCCAGCCGCCGGGCGTCGCACGGGGATAGGCACCCGCGAAGCCGGCGGCGAGCCCCACGGCACCGGTCGGGACCCGGGTGCGGGGGCTGGCCAGGCGCGGCACGTCGAAGGGCCAGTCCTCGGCGACGAGGTAGCCGAAGCCGGGCGCGAAGCCGGTGAACGCGACGGTCCACTCGACACCGGAATGGCGGGCGATCAGCTCCTCGTCCGACACCCCGAGCAGCTGCGCCGTGTCGGCGAGGTCCGGGCCGTCGTAGCGGATGTCGAGTTCGACCACCGGTCCCGCGCGTCGCGACGACGCCGTCGGGGCGGCAAGCGTCTGTTCGATCCAGCTCTGTGCCGCGGCGAGGCTCAACGCGCGCGGGTCGAGCTTGACGAGGACCGTACGAGCGGCGGGGACGAGCGCGATGACTCCGCCGGGGGCAGAGTCGACGAGTCGGGTGTGCAGGGCCATCACCGCTTCCAGCGCGGCCGGGGCGGATGCCGCTGCGGGCACCGGCTCGATCAGCAGCGCCGCACTCCCGAAGCGGGAGATCATCACGGCTCCCCCGGCCCGCACACCACAGTGCTCATCACCACGGGGCCCGCACCTCGACGCCGTCGGCATCCAGGGCGGCGCGTACGGCGCGCGCCAGTGCCACGGACTCGGGTGAGTCGCCGTGAACACACAGGGAAGCCGCGCCGAGTTCGATCGCGGTCCCCTCGACAGTCTCGACGATCCCCTCGCGCACGAATCGCACCGCGCGCGCGGACACAGTCGCAGCGTCCGTCTCGAGCGCGCCGGGCTCCCCCCGGGGGACGAGCGTGCCATCCCCGCGGTAGCCGCGATCCAGGAACGCCTCGGGGACGAAGCTCAGCCCCATGCTCTCGACGGCCACGGCGATCACTCCTGGCATCCCGAGGACCGGCACATCGCGGCCGAGCTGCGCGGCCAGGTCTGCGACGGCGGCGGCGATGGCATCCGCGTGATCGGCATCGGTCATGACCGCGTGGTAGAGCGCCCCGTGCGGCTTGACGTACCGGATGTCGGCCCCGGCTCGGGCCAGCGCGGCCAGCTGCTCGGTGATCGTGCTCCGCAGCTCGGCGGCGCTCATCGCGATCTTGCGTCGACCGAAGCCCGCGAGGTCCGGGTAGGAGGGGTGTGCGCCGATGGCGACCGCGAAGCGGGCGGCCCGTTCGACGGAAGCGGCCATGGACGCCGCATCCCCCGCATGGCCGCCGCAGGCGACGTTCGCGCTCGACACGACCGCGAAGAGCGCCTCGTCATCCGCCGTCGGGACGCCCTCGACGGTCTCGCCCAGGTCGGCGTTGAGGTCGATCACACCCATGCCCCCACGCTACGCCGCGCGCGGGGCGGATAGCGTAGAAGGCATGGCCCGCGCCCATGTCGAGGACCCTCCTGCGGAGGCTCGCCTCAGTGACGGCACCATCGCCCGCATCGTCCGCTCCCCGTACGCCGGCGGCTGGGAACTCGACGTGGACGGCACGCCGCAGTCTCACGTGGACCTCGATGATCCGACGCACGTCCACTTCGAGTACGTCGCGCGGATGGCGGCGGTGATCGACCAGATCGGCCAGTCCGGTCAGGTGATCACCGCGATCCACCTCGGTGCCGGCGCCTACACGCTGCCGCGCTACATCGAGGCGACCCGCCCCGGCTCCCGGCAGCAGGTCGTGGAGATCGAGCCGGCGCTGGTCGATCTCGTCCGCGCAGAGCTTCCCCTCCCCTCACCCCGCGCGGGCGGCTCGATCCGCACCCGCGTCGGGGATGCCCGGACCGTCTTGGGGAAGCTTCCCGAAGGGCTGGTCGGCGCGGCAGACCTGCTGGTCTCGGATGTCTACGCGGGCGCCCGCATCCCCGCGCATGTCACGAGTGTCGAGTTCTATCGGCTCGCCGCACGCTTCCTCTCGGCCACCGGCATCCTCCTCGTGAACATCGCCGACGGCGCGGGGCTCGCGTTCGCGAGGCGCCAGGTGGCGACGATCCGCGAGGTTCTCCCCCACATCGCATTGCTGGCGGAGGTGCAGATCCTCAAGGGCAGGCGGTTCGGGAACCTCGTGGTCGCGGCGTCCGCCTCGCCCCTTCCCACGGAGTGGCTCCCCCGGCTCATGGCGGCGGGCCCTCACCCGGCGAAGGTCGCCCAGGGAGCGGAGGTCGATACGTTCGTCGCGACCGCGCAGGTGACCACGGATGCCGACGCCACACCGTCTCCGGCACCGGCGTCGTCCCTCTTCGAGCGCTGACCAGCCTCGTTCACCAGGGCCGGCCCCGCGACGCGCGACCCCGCCGATGCGACACGCCCTCGGCGTGTGTCACCGCTTCATAGGGTTCGCCACGGCACACTGGGAGCGCATTCGTGCAGCTGGACACACGAGGAACGCGCGGAAGGGAGTGCAGGTGAGCTACATCCACGGCTACGACTCCGAGTCGCTGCGCGAGATCGTGCGGCCGAGCGAGTGCAGGGAGCGACTCGCCGAACTCGGCGACCAGCGCAGCCTCCCCGCCCTGCTCGAACGCGTGTGGCTCCTGAAGGTGCTCGGCGAGCTCGACGAGGCCATCGCCGTGTCGGAGCAGTCGGTGCGCACCGCGCGCATGGCGGGAACCCGCAAAGATCTGCTGCGCGCCCGCATCCTGCACGCCACGGTCATGCAGTACCGCGGCTCGTTCGCCGCCGCCGAGCAGGAGCTGACGACCTGTGCACTCGAGGCGGAGGGCGCCGGCTGGGGCTCTATCGCCGCCTTCGCCTATCAGCACCGAGGGAAGGTCCACTACGAGGCCGGCGACTTCGATGCGGCCCGATCAGACTTCAAGCGCGCGCTCTTCGCGCGACAGAACACGTCCTCCCCGGACTCCCAGCTCGAGTCGACGCTGCTGGCGATCGACGCCGCCGAGCGGCGCCGCGCAGAGCTGGCCGCGGTCGCCGCGAGCTGAGGGCCGAACTCCCCCTGTCGTAGGCCCGACCTACCCTGTCGTCATGTCCGAACCGCAGAGCGTGCGCCGCTGGGCCGAAGCCCTCATCGAGCTGCATCTCAGTCCGGAGTGGAGCTTCGGCTTCGACAATGCCAAGCGTCGCGCGGGCCTGTGCGATTTCACGCGCAAACGCATCAGCGTCTCGCGCTACCTGTCGGCACGCTACGACGATGACACCAATCACCAGACCCTCCTGCACGAGGTCGCCCACGCGCTGGCCGGCAGCGCCGCCGGACACGGCACGCAGTGGCAGGCGATCGCTCGGGAACTCGGCTACGTCGGCGGCACGACCCACCGCGGCGAGACGGCCGTCGAGCTGGCGCCCTGGGTCGGCGTATGCCCGTCCGGGCATGTCGCCTACCGCCACCGCCGGGCGAGTCGCCAGACGTCGTGCGCGCGCTGTTCGCCGCGGTTCGATGAGCGGTACCTACTGACCTGGTCGCGGCGCGAGATCACCCGTGCGACGCGGCTCGCGGCATCCACCCCCCGCTGACGCGTGTGTGCGTGGGGCCTTCGCGATCCCTCCCGTGCGCGAAACCAGCCCCAAAACGCCGAAACCAGGCTCTGCACGCATGGTTTCGGGCGCAGAGCCTGGTTTCGGCGGAGGGGAAGGTGCGACTACACCTGCCGGCGGCGCACCCGCAGGGCCGCACCTGCGGCGACCGCAGCCAGGGCGAAGGCACCGATGATGAAGATCACCGCGAGAGTTCCGCCGGTGGTCGCGAGTCCCTGGGTGCTGCTCGAATCGGATGCCGCACCCGCCGTGTCCGCCACGGTCGGGATGCCGACCGTGACCGATTGCCATCCGATGAGCGTGCCGTCCGCGCTGTACAGCGCGATCCGGTGCGAGCCCAGCGGCAGGCTTGTCGGGATCGTGACCGTCACGCTCGCCACCGCCCCGACCGTAGCCGATCCCAGGGCCGTCGGGTCGGAGAACGCGAACGCATAGACGTCTTCGCCCTCGTGCCCGGCGGGCAGGTCGATCTGCACGGTGTCGCCCGGATCAAACGGGTTGGGGCTCACCGTAATGAGGTTCTCCAGACCCGCGACGAGGTCACCCTCGGCAGGCGTCCAGGACTCGCGCTCACCGATCACGAGCACGGCCTGCACCGCGTCGCCGTCGCGCGACCCGATCGAGGGGGTGATGGTGAGCGAGTAGGAACCGGTGCCGGCGAGGGGCTCCGACAGGGCGACCGTCCACGTGCCGTCGGATGCGACCTCCGCCGTGCCGAGGCTCTCCCCCGCCAGTTCGACGCGGGCCGAGGTGCCCGCGACCCCGGTTCCGCTGATCTCCGACATCGAGGCGTCGTAGGCGTAGACCGAGTCGAAGTCGGTCGTGACCGAGAAGCTGTCACCATCGATCGAGACGCGGCTGGTGAGGAACTCGCTGGTCGAGAGGGCGTGGTCGACGATGCGGGTCTCGCCCACGCAGCCGAACCAGCCGTGGTCGGGCTCGGTGTCCCAGGTCGAGGTGCCGATGATCCAGGGCATGAAGTCCGCGGCCATCATCCCGCCGACGCTGGAGGCGTTGCGGAGCACCGGGACACCATCGACATACATGATCGCGGTGTCGGCGGCCGGGTCGTTCACGATCGCGACGTGGTGCCACGCGCCCTGCATGATCTCACCTGACCAGAGCGTGTACGACGCGCCGTTGGTGCTGTTCGCCGCCGAGTACTGATACTCGCGGAGATTCGAGATACCGATCCACATCGGGCTGGCACCGGCGTCGGACGAGTCGGGGATGCCGATCCACTCGCGCGAGCCGCCGCGGGCCAGGGCCGCGCCCCACCGGTTGTAGGTCTCGGTCCACTCCTCGTCCAGCTGCAGGAACGTCTCGATCGTGTACCCGCTGTCGGCGGTGAGCGAGGCGAAGGTCGCCGGCGCCCCGTACTCGGTGGTGATGTACGACAGCGTGTCGACGCCCGAGTCGTTGCGGTGCACATCGTCGAAGCAGACCGCGCCGGCGTCGGACGAGTAATACGGCACGTTCGTGTGCGTGATCGTCACGTCGTCGAGCTCCTCGTCCGCATCCGTGTTCTCGATCGCGTTGCGATACATGGGACTCTCACCGGCGACATCCGGGATCACGGTGTTCTCGTCGACGACACCTTCAGCGACCGATCCGAAGCGCCAGTGCGCGATCGTTCCGTCGACCTCGATGTAGTCCGAGCTGTCGCCGGCGGCCACAAGCTCCGCGCCGGCCGCGGTGCTTTCCCAGCCCTCGGAGACGATCGCCTTGGCGAGCTCCGACAGGTCCGTTCCATCCTCCTCGGCAGGGATCGCCGAGTACCCGAAGCGCTCTTCGAAATCCATGGCCATGCTGAAGGACTGCCAGGTGCCCTCCAGGTACGGGGCGTCGGACGACGTCAGCGAATCCTCGTCCTTGACGGTGATCCACGGCGAGATCGACTCGACGTCGATCGCGCTGTTCGTCAGGTCGAACTCGAAGGTCGTCATGTAGCCGTTCCCGCCGTCGGCTGCCATCTGGTAGTCGGTGAGCACCTGGTAGACGGTGTGCCCGTAGTCGTTCGTGCGTTCGCGCATCGTCGTACCGTGGAAGTGCCCGTTGACGGTCAGGATGATCTGGTCGTTCATGCGGATCAGGGAATCCCACAGCTCCTCACCAAAGCCCCAGTCGATCGCGGTCACCTGGTCAGTGTCGATGTTGATGATCGCGTGCGACGACAGCACGACCGGGATGCCGGGGTTGGCATCTAGGATGCCCTGCGCCCACGCGAACGTGTCGGCCGAGGCGTTCCACGCCAAGGCGAGCGACATCCACTGGTATCCCTCGGCCTCGAAGATGTAGGCGCTGGAGAGGCCGTTCTGGTAGCTGCCGACGTAGGTATCGCCGCCCTGCGCGGCCATCTCGGCCGCGTTGAACTTCTGCAGGTAGTACCAGGAGTTCGCCTCGGACGAGCGTGCACTCATATCGGCGGTGTCGTGGTTGCCCGGGATCACCGAGTAGGGCAGGCCGCCGTCGGTCAGGATCTGCATCGCCTTGTCGGCGGCATCCCATTCGGTGGTGACCCAGTTCTGGTCGACGACGTCGCCGACGTGCACAACGAACGGGATGTTCAGCGCGTCCTGGTTCTCGACGAGCCACGAGGTCTGCACCTCGAACGGGTTGGTGCCGTACTTGGGGTAGAACTGGCTCGCGCTATAGCGGGAGTAGAACTGCGTGTCGGGGAGGACCGGCAGGGTGAAGCTCGATATCGAGGTGGTCTCGTCCGACGAGGAGTCGTCGGACGCGGTCGCGGCGGTCACGGGTGCGGCCACGAGCCCTGCCACGAGCGCGACGGTGGTCAGCGCGCCGAGGGCGCGACGACGGGAGGAGAAGTGCATCAGGTGTCCTTGTAGGTCAGGAATGCGAGGGGAAGATGTCGGGATGATCAGCCGGCGAGCGCGGGGCCGTACGCCTGGATCTCGGAGAGCGTCATCCACGAACTGGTGGAGGCGTGCTCGACGATGACGCGCATGCCGGTGGCCACGACGGGCGCGGACTCGAACGTGAAGTTCAGTGCGCCGCTCGTGTTGACATAGGGCCAGGTGAGGTCCGTCGCGGGCATATCGATCCAGCCGCCGATGAGGTCGCGGTACTGGACGGTGACCTGTCCGACGTTGCCCGTGCCGCCGTTGTCGTAGACCGCGGCGCCGGTGAGCTGGTGCGGCTGATCGAAGTAGAACGAGACCGAGTTCGGGTTGACACGGTTGGTCGAGCCGCCCGATCGCCAGTCGCTCCAGGCGTTTGTTCCGGTGTTGCCGTCGATGAGGCCGCTCGGCGCGCCGCCGTAGTACGACGTGAGGTGGATGCCCGAGCCACGCAGCACGTTCTCCGACACGGCGGGGGTGAGCGTGATCAGCAGGCGGGCGTCGAATCCAGTGGCGACGGTGGCGGGCACCTCGACGACGCCCTCCGCGGCCAGGTCCTCATCCGTGATCGCCGTCCAGTCCCAGGACACGCTCACGGTGAGGGTGCTCTCGGACCCCGAGATGGTGCGCTCGACAGTCGTGGGCGCGTACATCCTCAACTGCGAGACGGTGATGCCGGCATACGAGGTCATCTCGGCATCCACGGCGTCGCCCACCGTCCCGACCAGGATCTCGGCGGTCACGGGGACCTCTTCGTCGAAGTAGCCGACGCCGGTTCCGGTGACGGTCACGGTTCCGTCGGTGTTCCACACCGCGGCATCCGGCTCGTCCCAGTTCACGAGGGTCATCGGGAACGTGATGCCCCAGTCGTACTTCGCGACCATGGATGTCGGCAGGCTCGGTGCCACACCCGTGTCGGTGCGAACGCTGTAGGTGTCAACGCTCGCGTCGACGGAGTTCAGCACCCACTTCTGCACATTCGCGGTGCCCGCATCGTAAGTCTGGATCTCAGAGCCGTCGGCGGTGGCCCAGTTGTACATGTCGAGCGCGGCGGTGTAGCCGGCCCCATCGACCTGCGCGTTGTGGATATAGACCTGGCCGTTCCCGGCATCCACGATCTTCCACTGGCTGTAGGGGTCGGCCGCGGCATCGTCGATCGACTCGGTCAGGATCTCGATGTAGCGGTAGAGGCCGTCGCCGTCGACGCGGCGGCTGAGGATCTCACCCTCGGCGTTGGCCAGGACGTACGTATCGGTCAGGCCATCGACGGGGTAGAACAGCACCTCCTGCGCCTCGATCGCGGCAGGTGCGGTCGCGATCGTGAAGACCGCCGCTGCGGCGAGCGAGCTGTCGGGCTGGGTGGCCTGAGCGTCCTCCGAGCCGATGACGAGCACCTTGCCCGACGCGTGGACGTTCTCGATCAGGTAGGCCTGCGGCTCACCGACGAGTTCGTATCCGTCATCGGCGGTGGCCATGGACGGCATGAGGAAGACTGCTCCGAGCGCGAGCACACCGAGTGATGCGATGATCGTGCGTCGCGCAGGACGGGGAAGGGTGTTCATCCGGCGAGGGTCCTTTCAGGGGCCGACGCACGGATCCGCGCGGGCCGTCGAAGAACCTATCCAGCTGGATTGATTAGCGAGTATTACCCGGTGATCGGCAGGTGAACTGCTCGGGTCACCAAACTGAAAACCATCTATGACTCGGTTGTGTTGGGCGTGTCCCTCACGCTTCTGCTAGCTTCGCGCAGATTAGGCGGATGCTCCGCTCTTCGCCTCGCCGGGAACATCCAGCTGCGCCGCCGCGAGCACCTCGTCGCGACGCGCCTGCTCGATGAGGATCTGCCCTGAGGCGCTGGCCGTGAAGAGGTGCTTTATCGCTCCGCGGAGCCCCCGGAACGCCTCGCATGCGGCGGCCACCTCGGGAGAGGTGTGGTCGATACCTCGGGCGGCGAGCGCGTCGGCGACCGCACCGGACGCGAGCAGATCCTCGACGCAGAACCGGGTCTGCCCGTGCGTGTCGGTCTCACCGCACGCCAGCAGCGTGACGCTCGTGCGGGCGGCGCGCTCGTGCTGGATATCGAGGACAGCCTGCGCCGCAGCTGCCGCCGTCGGCATCGACGCGCGGATCACCGCGCTCCCCGCTGCGGCGGCTGCACTCGCGACCTCGTCGGACTCCGCCCCGGTCTCAAGCGCGTCGACGATGACGGTCACATCCGCGAGCGCCAGGCGCGCGAGTCCCGCGAGGCCCCAGTCAAGACGGACCTGATAGCGGGACTGATCCGCAGGTGTCGGCATCCGTTCAGCCTACGTCGCGACCACGGATGCCAGACTGGGCCCCATGCGAGTGCTCAGCAAGTTCGCGATCGACTGCGATGCCGATGCCGCCTGGCGAGCCCTCCACTCGCCGCGCGTGCTGGCGGAGGTCTACGGGCCTCTCCTCGACATGCAGCCGCTGGAGGCGATGCCCACCCGGTGGGAGCACGGCGACAACGCGGCGGTGGGCCTGAGCGTCGGTGGGCTCATTCCGGTGGGACGCCAGCTCATCTCGATCACCGACAGCGAGCGTGAGGTGGACGGCGTGCGTGTGCGGATCATCCGCGACAGCGGCATCCCGCTCACCGGCCCGCTGGCGGCGCTGGATGTCTGGGACCACCAGATGGCGGTGTCCGCGCTCCCCGACGGCCGCGCCCTGTGGCGCGAACGCCTGGTCATCGGCGGGGCCGCAGCTCCCGCCCTCTGGCCCGGCCTGTGGGCGACCTGGCAGTGGCGCAGCGCCCGTGTCCGCGCCATCGCCCCCAGCTGGGCCCACGATCCCGGGTCCGGGCCCGACCCCGCCCCACCCGCGCCCCAGGCATCCTGACCGCGTCCTCCTCGCCGAACCCACACGTTTGTTGCGAACCCGTACGTTCGTTGCGCATTCAGCGTGTGGATTCGCAAGGAGGTTGTGGGTTCGGCGGCGTGCGCGGCGGCGTGCGCGGCGGCGAGCGCGGCGGCGCGCACGGGCGAGCGCGGCGGCGTGCGCGGGGGTGGCTCAGCGCAGGGCGCGGGCGATCGCGGGGGCGACCCAGGCGGCGTCGTCGGGGATGAGGCCGACCGTGAGCCGGACGAACGGGCCGGATGCCGCGGCCGAGACCTCGGACACCGCGGCGGTCGCACCGCCAGCCTCCAGGGTCGCGCGGAACGGCGCACCGCCGGCGGCGGCGATCCCCTCGGCGGCCAGGTGCACGAGGGCTGGACGCTCCTCCGCGACGGGGAAGGTGATGTTTACCCCATCGGCCAGCGGCGCCTGGATGCCGTGGCGGCGAAGCCCCTCGGCCAGTCGCAACTGTCGTGAGCGATAGGTGTCGCGAGCGCGGTCGACCACGGCCACCGCGACCGGGTCGGTGAGCAGGTCGTAGAGCACCGACTGCAGTGCCCGCGACGTCCACCCCGGCCCCAGCAGACGCCGGGCGACGACCCGGTCAATGAGCCAGGAGGGCCCGCCGAGCGCGGCGATCCGAAGGTCCGGACCGTGCGATTTGGAGAAGCTGCGCACGTGCACCGTCTGGGCGGGGAGCCACGTGGCCAGGGTCACCGGGGGCGCGGCCGCAATGAGACCCGAGTGGTCGTCCTCGACGATCACGATGCGGTGTCCGTCCCGCGAGGCGCGCACGAGGCGCGCGAGCTCGGCGGCGCGCGCCCTGTCCATCGATGCGCCCGTCGGGTTCTGGGCGCGCGGCTGCAGCACGATCGCGGAGGGACGCGACACGAGTGCGTGCGCCAGGCTCGAAGGGACGATGCCGTCGGCATCCACCGCCACCGGCACCGCGACCGCGCCCAGCGCATCGATGAGGTCGAAGAAGTAGGGGAACCCCGGGTCCTCCACCGCGACCCGGTCGCCGAAGTGGACGACCTGTTCGAGCACGCGGCTGACGGCATCCAGCGCGCCGTCGGTCACCGTGATGGCCTCGGCCCGCGAGGGCCACTGCTCGGCCAGCAGCGCGCCCAGCTCGGGCAGCACGGGAGAGTCGTGGTAGCTGCCGGTGTGCGCCCGCGCCGACACACGCGAGAACGCCGCACCCATGTCGGGCAGCAGCGCCGCATCCGGGGTGCCGACCGACAGATCCAGGCGCGGGGATCCCGGATGCTGCGCCATGCCGTGCACGCGGGGAGTGACCCCCTCGCGCCGAGGCTCCCGCACGAACGATCCCGCCCGCCCGCGCGACACGATCAGCCCCGCCTGCGACAGCGCCTTCCAGGCGGCGCTCACGGTCGCGGGACTCACGCCGAGTTCGGTGGCGACCTCCCGCACGGTCGGCAGACGCTCACCGGGGGCGATCGCCCCCTCGTTCACGAGTCGCGCCAGCTCCGCCGCGATCGCCTGCGGACTCGCCGCGGAGAAGGTCGCGCGGGCCAGCACCGGGTTCATGCGTCGCCCCATTTCCTGCGGTTGATCTGGTCAACATTTACGGTTGCGTCATCCGACGAAACCGTCGGGAAATGTTCAAGCCAGACAGTAACAGAGAGGGCGCGGTCAGCCGCACCCTCCCAGAACTCGGGAGGCTCGACATGACGACGGTGCGCGCAGCGATCACGCAGACCACCTGGACCGGCGACAAGGACTCGATGCTCGACAAGCACGAGCAGTTCGCCCGCGACGCGGCAGCGGAGGGCGCACAGGTCGTCTGCTTCCAGGAGCTGTTCTACGGCCCGTACTTCGGGATCACGCAGGACAAGAAGTACTACCGGTACGCCGAGCCCGCCGATGGCGAGATCGTGCAGCGCTTCGCCGCGGTGGCCAAAGAGCTCGGCACCGTGATGGTGCTCCCCATCTACGAAGAGGCCCAGACGGGGGTCTACTACAACACCTCGGTGCTGGTGGATGCCGACGGCACCATCCTCGGCAAGTACCGCAAGAACCACATCCCCCACGTCGAGAAGTTCTGGGAGAAGTTCTACTTCCGGCCGGGCAACATGGGCTATCCCGTCTTCGAGACCGCGGTCGGCAAAGTCGGCATGTACATCTGCTACGACCGCCACTTCCCCGAGGGATGGCGCGAGCTGGGCCTCAATGGGGCACACATGGTGTTCAACCCGAACGCGACCAAGCCGGGCCTGTCGAACCGTCTGTGGGAGGTGGAGGGACCGTGCGCGGCCGTTGCCAACGGCTACTTCGTCCTGCAGCCCAACCGCGTCGGATCCGAGGACAACGAGTACGGCGACGCGGCCGTCAGCTTCTACGGCACGAGCCAGGTGATCGACCCGCGCGGCAACTTCGTCGGGGCCGTCGGTTCCAGCGAGCATGAGGAGGTCCTCATCCGCGACCTCGACCTCGACATGGTGCAGCAGATGCGCGACGACTGGCAGTTCTATCGTGACCGCCGCCCCGACACCTACGAAGGGATCGTGGCACCGTGAGCACGACACTCATCACCGGCGGCACCGTCGTCTCGGCGACCGGCCGCGCTCTGGCCGATGTCCTTATCGACGGCGAGAAGATCGTCGCGGTGCTCGCGCCGGGCTCCGAGTTGCTGGGCACCGACCTCACCGCCTCCGTCGACACCGTCATCGATGCGACCGGCAAGTACGTGATCCCGGGCGGCATCGACGCCCACACCCACATGCAGCTGCCCTTCGGCGGCACCTTCGCCTCGGACACCTTCGAGACGGGCACCCGGGCGGCCGCCTGGGGTGGCACGACCTCGATCGTCGACTTCGCCGTGCAGACCTACGGTACGAAGGTGCCCGACGGCCTCGCGAAGTGGCACGAGCTGGCCGCCGGCAACTGCGCCATCGACTACGGGTTCCACCAGATCATCGGCGGTGTGGATGACGAGTCGCTGGCGTTCCTGCCCACGCTGATCGATGAGGGCATCACGAGCTTCAAGATGTTCATGGCCTACCCCGGGGTCTTCTACTCGGACGACGCCCAGATCCTCAAGTCCATGCAGGTCGCGGCCGACACCGGGCTGCTCACGATGATGCACGCCGAGAACGGACCCGTCATCGACGTGCTCGCCGAACAGCTCGCCGAGTCCGGTAAGACGTCGCCGTACTACCACGGCATCGCCCGCGCCTGGCAGGCCGAAGAAGAGGCGACCCACCGTGCGATCATGCTCTCCCACATCACGGGAGCGCCGTTGTACGTCGTTCACGTGAGCGCGAAGCAGGCCGTGGAGCAGCTCGCGATGGCCCGGGACAAGGGGCAGAACGTGTTCGGCGAGACCTGCCCGCAGTACCTCTACATGTCTCTCGAAGAGCATCTCGGGGCCACGAGCGAGCAGTGGGGCGATTTCGAGGGCGCCAAGTACGTCTGTTCGACACCGATCCGCTCGCGCGCCGAAGGCCACCAGGACCACATGTGGCAGGCGCTGCGCACGAACGACCTGCAGATGGTCTCCACCGACCACTGCCCCTTCTGCATGACCGACCAGAAGACCCTCGGCCTCGGCGACTTCCGAAAGATCCCCAACGGCATCGGCTCGGTCGAGCACCGGATGGACCTCATGTACCAGGGCGTGGTGACCGGCGAGATCACCCTGGAGCGCTGGGTGGAGCTCACGAGCACGACCCCCGCGCGGATGTTCGGCATGTACGGCAAGAAGGGTGTCATCCAGCCCGGTGCCGACGGCGACGTCGTGATCTACGACCCGAACGGGCACACCTCGATCGGCCTGGGAAAGACCCACCACATGAACATGGACCACTCGGCCTGGGAGGGCTTCGAGGTCGATGGACACGTGGACACCGTCATCTCCAAGGGCAAGGTCATTGTCGACGACAACCAGTACCTCGGCCGCAAGGGCGACGGCAGCTTCATCAAGCGCGGCCTGAGCCAGTACCTGGTCTGACAGAGGAGCACCCATGGATTTCGGCGTCGTCCTGCAGACGAATCCCCCCGCGTCCCGCGTCATCCAGCTCTCACAGCTGGCAGAGAACCACGGGTTCAGCCACGTGTGGACCTTCGACTCGCACCTGCTGTGGGAAGAGCCGTACGTCATCTACTCGGCGATCCTCGCCCAGACCCGCAAGGTCGTGGTCGGCCCCTTCGTCACGAACCCTGCGACGAGGGACTGGACGGTCACGGCATCCGTGTTCGCCACCCTCAACGAGATGTACGGCAATCGCACGATCTGCGGCATCGGTCGCGGCGACTCGGCGGTGCGCGTGACGAACGGCAAGCCGTCGACGCTGAAGGAGCTCCGCGAGTCGATCCACGTCATTCGTGAGCTCGGGAACTCCCGCGCGGTGGACTACAAGGGTGCGCAACTCCAGTTCCCGTGGAGCCGCGGCTCCGAACTGGATGTCTGGGTCGCCGCCTACGGGCCGCTGGCACTGAAGCTCACCGGCGAGGTCGCCGACGGGTTCATCCTGCAGCTGGCAGACGTCGACATCGCGGCCTGGATGATCCAGACCGTCCGAAAGGCCGCGGCGGATGCCGGACGCGACCCCGACTCGATCGCCTTCTGCGTCGCTGCCCCGATGTACATCGGCGATGACTGGGAGCACATGCGCGAGCAGTGCCGCTGGTTCGGCGGCATGGTCGGCAACCACGTGGCCGACATCGTCGCCAAGTACGGCACGGACGGCGATGTCCCCACGGCCCTCACCGACTACATCGCGGGGCGCACCGGGTACGACTACAACTCGCACGGGCGCTCGAACAACGACCACGTCGACTTCGTCCCCGACGAGATCGTCGACCGCTTCTGCATGCTCGGCACCGCCGAGGACCACATCGCCAAGCTCGAAGCCCTGCGCGAGATCGGGGTCACCCAGTTCGCCGGCTATCTGCAGCACGACAACAAGGAAGAGACCCTTCGCGTCTACGGCGAGACCGTCATCCCCGCGATGACCGAGAAGGTCACTGCGAAATCGTGAGGCGTTCGTGAGAGGGCGCGCATCATGAGCCGCCGCACGTCGGGCCTCGGCTGGGGCATCCTCGGCGTGCTCGGCATCGTGCTGCTCTGGGAGATCTACAAGTTCGCAGGGCCCGCCGACGGGCTCGTCATCTTCGCCGTGGAGGGCCAGACGGGCTCGGGCATCATGATCCTGCCCCGCACCCACGACCGGGCGATGCCGCACATCTGGGACATGCTGGCGCGCCTGGTCGCACCCACGAGCGGCGGCGACACCCCGCCCCTGTTCGTGACGGTCTCGATCGCCGCCCTCACCACGCTCGCGATCGCCGCGGTCGGCTGGGTGCTGGGCGTGGCCGTGGGCGGGGCGCTGGCCCTCATGATGCAGCGGTGGCGCCTGCTGGAGTGGGGGCTTCTCCCCTGGATCGTCGTGAGCCAGACCGTGCCGCTGATCGCCTTCGCGCCGGTCATCAACGCGATCGGCAATCAGATCGACCGCGGCGGCACGCCCTGGCCGCAGTGGCTGTCCGTGGCGATCATCGCCTCCTACCTCGCGTTCTTCCCCGTCGCCATCGGGGCGCTCCGGGGCCTCGAGTCACCCGATCGCATCCACGTCGACCTGATGCACACCTACGCTGTCGGCTACTGGCAGACCCTGTGGCGCCTGCGACTTCCCGCCGCCGTCCCGCACCTGCTCCCGGCCCTGCGCCTGGCAGCGGCCAACGCGGTCCTGGGCGTCGTGGTCGCCGAGGTCTCGATCGGCATGCGCGGCGGCATCGGCCGCATGCTCATCCAGCTCGCCGGTCAAGCATCCAGCGACCCGGCCGCACCCTGGGGGCCGATCTTCGGCTCCATCCTGCTGGGCCTGATCGCCGCCGGGTCCGTGGCCCTGCTGGGCGTGGGCCTGCACAAGTACCGCCGAGGAGAAGCGACGGCATGACACAGAACAGCACCCTCGCGGTCAAGGCCACCGGCGTCGGCAAGATCTTCCCGACCAAAGCCGGTGATGTCACCGCGCTCACAGAGGTGGAGCTCGAGGTCGGGGCCGGGGAGTTCATCTCCCTCATCGGGCCTTCCGGCTGCGGCAAGTCGACCCTGCTGCGCCTCATCGCCGATCTCGACCCGGCCACCAGCGGCACCCTCGAGATCTTCGGCAAGCCCGCGCACAAGGCTCGCCTCGACCAGGACTACGGCATCGCGTTCCAGCAGGCGGGGCTCCTTCCGTGGCGCAGCGTCGCCGACAACATCGCCCTCCCCCTCCAGCTGCACAAGATGGCCAAAGAGGAGCGCGAAGCCCGCGTCGCGGAGCTCGCAGAGTTGGTCGGGCTCTCGGACTTCGTCGATCGCTTCCCCGACCAGCTCTCCGGCGGCATGCAACAGCGCGTCGCGATCGCGCGGGCACTGGCCGCCCGTCCGAAACTGCTGCTGATGGACGAGCCGTTCGGAGCCCTCGATGAGATGACCCGCGAGTACCTGCAGTCGGAGCTCACCCGCATCGCCGCAGACACCGGCGCGGCGGTCGTGTTCGTCACGCACTCGATCCCCGAGGCGGTCTTCCTCTCCGACCGCGTCGTCGTGATGAGCCCGCGCCCCGGCCGCATCACCGAGGTCATCCCCATCGACCTGGGCGAGGAACGAGACGACGCCCTGCGCGAGTCGCCGGCCTACTTCGAACGCGTCACCGCGGTGCGCGAAGCTCTGCACGGAACCCGCGTGGAGAGGGCCAACGAGCGATGAGCACCGCCGGATCCGCGGCATCCCGCACCGTGACGTATCCCGCATGGGTGCGCTTCGCGGCGCCCGTCGGCGTCGGCATCCTCGGTCTCGCGCTGTGGATCCTCTACGTGGATGTCGCCCAGGCCGCCCCGCTCATGCTGCCGAGCCCGATCGCGATCATCCAGGAGTTCATCGCGCGGTTCCCCCTCATCCTCGACGGGATGACGATCACGGCCACCAACGCCTTCATCGGCCTCCTGGTCGGATCACTCGTCGCCATCGCACTGGCCGCGCTCGCGGCGACGATCCGCCCGATCGACGGGATGCTGGCACCGATCGTCGCGGCGATCGCCGTGATCCCGATCGTGGCGATCACTCCCGTGCTCAACACGATGTTCGGGGCATCCAGCCAGTTCGGGAGGCAGGCGGTCGCGGCGCTGGCAGCGTTCATCCCCGTGTTCGTCAACGTGCTGCGCGGGCTCCGCCAGAGCCGACCCGTCCACCGCGACCTGTTCCGCGCCTCGGCGGCATCGGGCGGACAGACCTTCCGCCACCTGACCCTGCCGACGGCCCTCCCCTACCTCATGACGGGTCTGCGCATCGCGAGCTCGCTCGCAGTGATCGCCGCCCTGGTCGCCGAGTACTTCGGCGGACCCGCCGATGGGATCGGCACCGCGATCGCCACCTACGCGAAGTCGGGCCGCGCGTCCCTGGCCTGGGCGTTCGTCCTCGGGGGCATCATCATCGGCCTCGTCTTCTTCCTCGTCACCTCGCTCCTGGAGCGATGGGCGACCAGAAGGATGCCGGACTGACCGGCATCAGCGCACCATCCCTGCACCACCAGAACCAGCACCACCCACCTGCACCACCAACCGAAGGGAACACCGTGAGACACAGCATCCGACGCGGCCTTGTCGCCGTATCCGCTCTCACCATCGCCGGCCTCGCGCTGGCAGGTTGCGCGGGCTCGGCCGAGCCCGACGACTCCGAGGGCACCGACGTCGAACCGCTCAGCGAGCTCTCCATCCAGCTGCAGTGGCTGCCGCAGGCACAGTTCGCGGGCTACTACGTGGCGCTCGACCAGGGCTACTTCGAGGAAGAGGGCTTCACCGACGTCACCATCGTCCCCTCGGGCGGTGACATCGTGCCGCAGGACGCCCTGGTGGCCGGCGACGTCGACTTCGCCATCGCGTGGGTCCCGAAGGTGCTCGGCACGCTCGAGGCCACCGGCGTCGAGCTCACCGACATCGCGCAGGTCTTCCAGGAGTCCGGCACCACCCAGGTCTCATGGGCCGACTCGGATGTCTCGACCGTCGCCGACTTCGAAGGCAAGCGCATCGGCTCGTGGGGCTTCGGCAACGAGTGGGAGATCTTCGCGGCCATGGCCGAAGAGGGCCTCGACTCGACCACCGTGTCGATCACGACGCAGGACTTCAGCATGAACGCCCTGCTGGACGGCGACGTGGATGCCGCGCAGGCCATGACCTACAACGAGCTCGCGCAGGTGCTCGAGACGGTCAACCCCGACACCGGCGAGCTGTACACGCTCGATGACCTGAACGTCATCTACTACCAGGACACTGCCGGCGCCATGCTGCAGGACGCGATCTGGGCCGACACCGCGCGCCTGGACTCCGACCCGGCCTACGCCGACGCCGCGGTGCGGATGCTGAAGGCCGTCGCCAAGGGCTGGATCTTCGCCCGGGACAACCCCGAAGAGGCCGCGGCGATCGTCTACGACTACGCGATCAACGCCGAGGCGGCCTTCCCGGTCGGCCCCGTGCACCAGGAGTGGCAGATGAACGAGGTCAACAAGCTCATCTGGAACGGCGCCGAGTTCGGCACCATCGACTCGGCCGCGTGGGACGCGACCGTCGCGGGAGCCCTGGCCGCCGTCAACCAGGACGGCCTGAACCTCATCACGACCGAGCCTTCTTCGACGGCGTACTCGAACGAGTACATCGACCAGGCTCTGGCGCTTCTCATCGAAGAGGGGTATGACGTCTCTGCGGAGTACACCCCGATCGACGTCGTCCTCACCGAGGGCGGCCAGTAACACCTCGTTCCGGGCGGTCGGCCGTGCGTCGGCCGCCCGGAACACCCTCCCCCGTTCCATCGCAAGGACACGACGATGACCCTCCCCACCCCGGTCGACAATCAGACCGCCTTCGACCTCGACCGCGCCCACGTGTTCCACTCGTGGAGCGCACAGGGGGCTCTCGCGCCGCTCGTGATCGCCGGCGGATCAGGCACGGTGCTGTGGGACTACGAGGGCAACCGCTACCTCGACTTCGCGAGCCAGCTCGTCAACGTCAACATCGGCCACAGCCACCCCGCCGTCGTGGCCGCCATCGCCGAGCAGGCCAAGGTCCTCGCCACCATCGCGCCCAGCAACGCGGTCCTCCCCCGCGGCGAGGCCGCCGCCCGCATCATCGAGCGCGCCCCCGAGGGCTTCCACAAGGTCTTCTTCACCAACGGCGGTGCCGACGCCAACGAGAACGCGATCCGCATGGCGCGCCTGTACACCGGACGCGACAAGGTGCTCTCGACCTACCGCTCGTACCACGGCAACACCGGGTCGGCGATCGTCTCGACCGGCGACTGGCGCCGCGTGCCGAATGAGTACGCGCGCGGCCACGTCCACTTCTTCGGCCCCTACCTCTACCGCAGTGAGTTCTGGGCGACGACGCCCGAAGAGGAAGGCGCCCGCGCCCTGCACCACCTGCGCCGGGTCATCGAGTCCGAGGGACCCGCATCGATCGCCGCGATCCTGCTGGAATCCGTGCCCGGGACCGCCGGGGTCATGATCCCCCCGCCCGGCTACCTCGCCGGCGTCCGGGCCCTGGCCGACGAATTCGGCATCGTGCTGATCCTCGACGAGGTGATGGCCGGGTTCGGCCGTACCGGCCGCTGGTTCGCTTTCGAGGGATACGACGTGGTGCCCGACCTCATCACCTTCGCCAAGGGCGTCAACTCCGGCTACGTCCCGATCGGCGGCGTCATCATCTCCGACCCGATCGCCGCGCACTTCGACGAGCGCGTCTTCCCCGGCGGCCTCACCTACTCTGGGCATCCGCTGGCGGCGGCATCCATCGTCGCGACCCTCGACACGATGGCCGCCGAAGGCATCGTCGAGCACGCTGCGATGATCGGCACGGATGTCCTGGGCCCGGCGCTCGCACAGCTGGGGGCGGACCATCCGCTGGTCGGGGAGGTGCGCGGCGAGGGTGTCTTCTGGGTGCTCGAGCTCGTGGCAGACCCCGCGACGCGCGAGCCGGTGTCGGCGGAGATGATGGCGCGGATCAAGAAGGAACTGCTGGCCCGCGGCATCCTGCCCTTCACGATGGACAACCGCATCCACGTCGTGCCGCCCTGCACCGTCTCACCCGACGAGGTTGCGACCGCCGTGGCGGCGATGGACGAGGTCCTAACGCTCGTGGAGCGCGCATAGGCTGATCCGGTGACCGCCGACTCCGCCCTCGATCCGATCCGCCGCGGGTTCGCCTCGGACAATTACTCCGGCGTCCACCCGGAGGTGCTCGCGGCCATCGCCGCGACGAACACCGGACACGAGTCGGCCTACGGCGGCGACACCGTCACTGCGCGGCTGCAGGATGTCATCGCGCGGCACGTCGGCGCGCAGGCCGAGGCCTTCCCCGTGTTCAACGGCACCGGGGCCAACGTCGTCGGGCTGCAGTCGATGCTGCCCCGCTGGGGCGCGGTCATCGCGAGCACCGGCGCTCACATCAACACCGACGAGGGTGGGGCGCCCGAAAAGGTCGCCGGGATCAAGGTCCTCGGCATCGAGACGCCAGACGGCAAGCTCACCCCCGAGCTGATCGACCGGGAGGCGTGGGGCTGGGGCGACGAGCATCGGGCGCAGCCGCTCGTGGTCTCCATCACTCAGCCCACCGAGCTCGGCACCGTCTACACGCCGGACGAGATCCGCGCCATCGCCGACCACGCCCACACGCGCGGCATGCGACTGCACATGGACGGCGCGCGCCTGTCGAACGCCGCGGCCTCCCTGGATCTGCCGCTGCGGGAGTTCACGACCGACGCCGGGGTGGATGTCCTCAGCATGGGCGGGACCAAGAACGGGGCACTGGCGGCCGAGGCGATCGTCGTGCTCTCACCCGAGGCATCCGCAGGGCTCCCGTACCTGCGCAAGATGAACATGCAGCTGGCCTCGAAGATGCGTTTCGTCTCGGCGCAGCTGGTGGCCCTCTACGAGGGCGATCTGTACCTGCGAAACGCCCGCCATGCGAACGCCATGGCGGCGCGCCTGCGCCGGGGGCTTGAGGCGGGCGTCGCTGACGGCTCGGTGCGAGGGGTCTCGTTCATCCAGCCCACGCAGGCCAATGGCGTCTTCGCCACCTTCCCGGAGGGCGTTGCCGAGCGGGTCATCGACCGATTCCGTTTCTACGGGTGGCCGGCGGGCGATGCCGACTCGAACGACGTGCGCCTCATGTGCAGCTTCGACACGACCGAGGCCGACGTCGATGCCTTCGTCGCCGCGATCGGCGCCGCCACTCGCGCCTGAGTCAGCCGCGGAAGTCCTCGGGATCGACCTCGTCGAGGAACTTCATGAAGTCGTCGACCTTCGGCAGTTCACCGGCGGGCATCCCGGATGCCTCGCTCGCCGCATCCTCGTCGTCGGCCTCGCCGAGCATGTCCGGCATGCCGGCCTCATCGAACACCGCCTCGGCGACCTCGATCGCCGCCCCGACCCGCGCGGCGAGCGCGACGGCATCGGAGGGCCGCGCGTCGATCGTGTGCTCCCCGTCGGCCGCGGTCAGCGTGATCTCGGCGAAGAAGGTGCCCTCCTCGATGCGGGTGACCTCGACCCGCGCCACCGTGGCGCCGAGGTTCTCGATCATCGAGCGCATGAGATCGTGCGCGAGCGGGCGCGGCGTGGTGGCGTTCTCGACGGCCACCAGAATGGATGTCGCCTCCTGGGCCCCGATCCAGATGGGAACGACCGAACCCTCACCCTCGGGAGCATCGACGGGCTTGAGCAGGATGACGTGCTGACCCGTCGAGTCGATCGCGACTCCCGCGACCCGGACCTCAACCATGCGCACCCCCCTCGTCGCGGAGCGGGACACGGGGACGCCAGCGCCCCGCGCCGCCACTCCAGTTGCGGGCAACATACTCCACTGCCTCATCGACCGCGAACGACCTGGTCGAATTGCCCACCCGCACCCACAGCTCGGTGGAGGCGCCGTCTTTCGCATGGGTGAGGTACACCGGCCGAGGCGACTGCGGGCACACGATCACGCACAGTGTCTCGCCGTTCGCCGCCTCCAGGAACCGCACGTGCGGAAGGGCTGCGGCGTTGCGCCCGAGCAGGGTCGACAGCAGATCGCGCAGCCACAGCTCGTAGCGATCGACGTCGGGAACGCGCAGCGTCCCGAGATCCCGAGAGATCCCCAACGCGTCGCCGTCGTCGTTCGCGCCGATCACGACCGTGCCACCGCCGCTGTTGAGGAAGGCTGCGATCGTCTTGGCGATCACGAGCTCCATCCGACCGTCCTTGCGCTGTTCGCGCACGTTCCAGCGAGCAGTCTCCTTGAACTCGACCTCGTCGGATTCACCCGCGGCCAGCATCGCATCGATGTCGATGTCGCGGGAACCGCGACGTAACCCCGCGAACAGGCTCGAAGCGATGAGAGTGAAGGCGAACCCGCCGCCGAGGGCAAGCAACAGCGTCGTCAGAGTCCAGATGCCACGGTCCTCGAAGAACCAGCCGGCCAGGAAAAGCCCGACCGCCGCGCCGAGCACGGCGGTGAGTGTCGCCGCGGCGATCGGTAGCGACAGCCGCGCGCCGAAGATGCGACGCATGACGAGCGCGAACAGGTAGGAGATGAGCACGACGATCGGCAGTCCGATCGCGAACTGCACGAGTTCCGGGTTGTACGGCATGACGTCGGGGATCAGCGCAGCGCGCCGACGCTGGCAAGCGCCATGCGCACGAGCGTTCCCCGACCTCCTTCCATTTCCTGGGAGAGCGAGTCGGATGCTGCCTCTTCCGGCGACATCCAGGTGACCTCGAGGGCATCCTGGCGGGGCTCGCAGGTGCCGGTGACCGGCACCACGAACGCGAGCGAGACCGCGTGCTGGCGGTCGTCATAGAACGCGGTGACCCCGGGGATCGGGAAATACTCGGCCACGGTGAAGGGCACCGGCTGCGGCGGCAGGAGCGGGAAGGCCATCGGCCCGAGGTCGTTCTCGAGGTGCCGGAACAGGGCGTCCCGCACCGTCTCGCCGTAGCGGACGCGCCCCGACACGAGCGAGCGGGTGATCTCCCCGAGCGGGGTCGCGCGCAACAGGATGCCGACCTGTGTCACCGCACCGGTGCCGTCAGTGCGCACCGGCACCGCCTCGACGTAGAGCATGGGGAGCCGTCGGCGCGCTTCGGCGAGCTCCAGGTCGCTCAGCCAGGCGGGGTTGGCGGCGCTCTCAGGAGTCGGCGAACCGAAGGATCCGCCGGAGGCACCGGCGCCGAACGCCGCGCGCATGCCACCGAGGGGATCGCGCGGCGTTCCCTTGTCGTCGCGCTCGTTCGGGTCGGGGTCTGGCGTCCGTACCGGCATGTCTCCTGTATACCCTGACCTCATGACGGACAACGACACGCCCGCCCTCGATTCCGATGCCATCGTCTGGTCACACCCTGCCGGCGAGCGCGCCGGACGGCCGATGCTGGTTCTCCTGCACGGATACGGATCGGACGAGCGCGACCTGTTCGGCCTGGTCCCCTACCTCCCTCCCGGGCTGACGATCGCGGCGCTACGGGCACCCCTCACGCCGCCGTGGCCCGCCCCCGGGTATTCCTGGTACCCGATCGAGGGACTCGACGGCCGCGACCCGCAGCGGGTGACCGACGCCGCCCGGCGTGTCCTCGAGTGGCTGGACACCCTCGGGACCACCGACCCGGTCGGACTTCTCGGGTTCTCACAGGGCGGCGCCGTCTCGATGCAGGCCCTGCGACTGACCCCCGACCGCTTCGCGTGCGCCGTGAACCTGTCCGGCTATGTCGCGCGTGGCGGAGACACCGATGACGCCGCGCTCGCGGCGGCGAAGCCTCCGGTGTTCTGGGGTCGCGGGACGCACGACGACGTCATCCCCCGTGGCCTCATCGACCACACCTCGCAGTGGCTGCCCGATCACGCCGAGCTGACCGGGCGGGTGTACCCGGGCCTCACCCACAGCGTCTCCGAAGACGAACTGGTCGATGTCCGGGACTTCGTCCAGAAACACCTCGCTTCGGCCTGAGCATCACCGGGCGCGAGGACCTTCGGCACTGGTCTTGGTTCCGTCACCGCCCTAGCCTGGCTCCCACGCGGGAGGAGTCCAGCGCGTGCGGTACTACGAGGCATCCACGGAATCGGTGCTCGACGACCTCGGTTCGAGCACCGCGGGCTTGCGTGCGGCCGAAGCCAACGCCCGCCTCGATCGCGACGGCCGCAACGAAGTCACGGTGCAGGGCGAGCCGCTGTGGCGCATCCTCATCGAGCCGTTCTGGAACATCTTCTCGGCCGTGCTGCTCGTGGCGGTCGTCATCAGCCTGTGGCACGAGGCGTACTTCGACGCGCTGGTGATCATCGGCATCATGCTCATCAGCGCTGTCATCTCCTACGTTCAGCGCGTCTCCACCGACCGCATCCTGCGCGCGCTGCGACAGCACGATGCACAGACGGCGGATGTCGTGCGCGACGGAGTGATCGTGACGATCCCGGTCACGCACCTCGTCGTCGGCGACCTGGTGCGCCTCGCCGAGGGCGACCGCGTGCCCGCGGATCTGCGGGTGATCACGGCGAGCGGCGTCCACGCCGACGAAGCGGTGCTGACCGGCGAATCGGAGCCGGTGGCGAAGTCCCCGGCCCCGCTGCCGGGCGATCGGGAGGCATACGAGCAGACGAACATGCTCTTCTCGGGCTCGTTCCTCGTGGCCGGCCAGACCACGAGCGTGGTCGTGCGCACCGGAAACGCGACCGAGTTCGGCCGCATCGCCGCCCTGTCGGGTCAGGCGCGCCAATCCGACGTCAGTCCCGTGCAGCGCAAGATCGATCGGCTCATCACCTACGTCGTCGCCGTCATCGGCGCGGTCGCGGTGATCGCCTTCGCGCTCGCGCTGCTGCAGGGGGTGAGCGTCGCCGAGGCGCTGCGCTACGTCATCGCTCTGGCCGTCTCCGCTGTTCCCGAGAGCCTGCCGGTGGCGATCTCGGTGGTCCTCGCCCTCGGAATGCGCAGGATGGCGGCGAAGAATGCCCTGGTGCGGACACTGCGCGCCATCGAGACGGTCGGAGTGGTCACCACCATCGCCACCGACAAGACCGGCACGCTCACCGAGAACCGCCTGAGCGTGCACGCCGTGTGGGCACCCGACGGCGACGACGACGCGCTCGAGGCGACGGCCGCACGCACGGTCGTCCGCCACCGAGACCGCGCCCACGACCCGCTCGATCTCGCGCTGGCGGCCCACGCGAAGGGAGCAGCCGACGTCGAGAGCTCTCCCGCGCTGGTCACCCTCCCCTTCGATCAAGCGCGGGCACTCAGCGGCAACGTGCGCGCACGTGGCGAGGGATTCGAGCTGACCGTGAAGGGTGCCCCCGAGGCGCTCCTTCATCGGTGTGCGCTCCCTCCGCGCGCCCACGACGCGGCCGAGCAGGCTCTGCGCGACCTCACCGGCAGGGGGCTGCGGGTCATCGCAGTCGCCACGGCCACTCTGCCGGCGCCGATCGCGGACTTCGGCGACCTCGACACGATCGTCCCCACGCCGTCCTTAACGCTGGCAGGCCTCGTCGGCATCGCCGACACGCTGCGCTCCAGCGCGCGAGAGGCGATCACCGCCGCCACCCGCGCGGGAGTCGGCGTCCGCATGATCACGGGCGATCATGCCGAGACCGCGTATGCGATCGGCCGGGAGCTGGGTCTGGTGACCTCGCGCTCGCAGGTGTTCGACAGCCGTCGCATGAATGAGCTCTCGGATGCCGAGCTCGGCCGCATCGCACGCGATGCGCGGGTCTTCTCCCGGGTCACACCGGAGAACAAGTACCGCCTGCTCACAGCGCTGCGTCTGAGCGAGGTGGCAGCGATGACCGGCGACGGGGTGAACGATGTGCCCGCTCTCGCGAAGGCCGACGTGGGTGTCGCGATGGGAAGCGGTTCGCAGATCGCGAAGGACGCCGCCGACATCGTGCTCCTGGACGACAACTTCGCGACCATCGTGGAGGCCCTGCGCGAAGGCCGGATCCTGTTCGCCAACATCCGACGGATGCTCTTCTACCTGCTCTCTACCAACCTCGGCGAGGTCCTCGTCGCGCTCGGCGCGCTCGCGTTGGGATTCCCGCTGCCGCTGGCTCCCGTGCAAATCCTGTGGATCAACCTCGTCACCGACACGACGATGGTGATCCCGCTCGGGCTCGAGCCCGCCGAGCGGGACGTCATGACCCAGCGCCCCACCTCCCCGACCGCACCCCTTCTTCGCCGCGCCACGGTCGGGCTCATCGCGGTGATGGCACTGGTCATGGGTCTTGTCGCACTCGGCGTGTATGCGCTGCTGTTCCAGACGGCCGGCGAGGGCGTCGCGCAGACGGCGACCTTCACCTCACTCGTGGTCATGCAGTGGGCGAACGCCCTCACCGCACGGAGCGCCTTCCACTCCGCGTTCGGCCGTCTGCGCGTCCGCAACACGGCGTTCTGGGCGGGCCTCGCCATCTCCCTCGGGCTGCAGCTGCTGGCCATCGCAGGCCCCCTCCAGGGATTGCTGCACGTGACGCCGGTCGCGTGGCCGACGCTCCTGGTCGTCAGCGCGGTGTCGTTCATCATTCCGCTGGCTGTCGCCGAGGTCTACAAGCTCGCCGCTCGCGGCATCCACGCCCGCGGAAAGGCACGGGAGCGGCAAACCGCGGCGAAGAGTTAACCCTGGCGCAACAGTTCTGCGGAAAGCTGTGGTCATGTCGATCAAGGTGGCTCTCGAGCACTACACCGCGTATGAGTTCGAAAAGCCGATTTCCGTGGCCCCCCACGTCGTGCGGTTGCGGCCCGCTCCGCACTCGCGCACGCCCATCGAGGCGTACTCGCTCGAGGTGAGCCCGAAGAACCACTTCATCAACTGGCAGCAGGATCCTTTCGGCAACTGGGTGGCGCGCCTCGTCTTCCCCGAGAAGGTCAAGAAGCTCGAGATCACGGTGGGCCTGGTGGCCGACATGATGGTGATCAACCCGCTCGACTTCTTCATCGAGGACTACGCCGAGCGCTTCCCGTTCGGCTATCGGGAAGACCTCGCCGCCGACCTTGCGCCGTACATGCGCCCCGTGCCGGGCAGCCGTCGCGCCGACACCTGGCGGCGCAAGCTCCCGCCTCTGCCCGCCGACGGCGTCCCGACCGTGACCTTCCTCGCGCAGCTGAACCAGGCCGTCGCGAACGACATCGGCTACAGCGTCCGCATGGAAGCCGGCGTGCAGACCCCCAACCACACCCTGCGCACCAAGATCGGCTCGTGCCGCGACAGCGCGTGGCTGCTGGTGAGCCTGCTGCGCCAGTACGGCTTGGCGGCCCGCTTCGTGTCGGGCTACCTCGTGCAGCTCGCCCCCGACCAGGAGTCGCTCGACGGCCCGAGCGGACCGGCCGAGGACTTCACCGACCTGCACGCCTGGGCCGAGGTCTACGTCCCCGGCGCCGGTTGGATCGGGCTGGATGCCACGAGCGGCCTGTTCGCCGGCGAGGGGCACATCCCCCTCAGCGCCACCCCCGAACCCTCCTCGGCCGCCCCGATCAGCGGGGCGACCGAACCGACGAAGGTCGAGTTCGCGTTCCACAACGTCGTGCGCCGCATCCACGAGGACCCGCGGACGACCCGTCCCTTCACCGACGCGCAATGGGAGCGGATCGACGCCCTGGGCGAGGCCGTCGACGATCGCCTCATCGAGGGCGATGTGCGTCTGACGATGGGCGGTGAGCCGACGTTCGTCTCGCTGGATGACGCGACCAGCGACGAGTGGAACACCGATGCCGACGGCCCCCACAAGCGGGAGCTGGCCGACACCCTGGCCGAACGGCTACGGGAGATCTACGCCACCGGCGGCATCGTCCACCGCGGACAGGGCAAGTGGTACCCGGGCGAGGACCTCCCGCGCTGGAACATCGCCCTGCAGTGGCGCAAGGACGGCGTGCCCCTCTGGAACGACCCGACGCTGTTCGCCGACCCGTGGACCGATGCCGAGCGCCCCCACGCGAAGAAGGACGCAGAGAACCTCGCCCGCGCCGTGACGCGGATCCTCGGCATCCCGAAAGCACACCTGCTGGCGGCGTACGAAGACCCGCTCGCCGCCCTGGCCGCCGAGGTCCGCAAGCCCGTGGGCCCCGCCCCCGACATCGAGGACTTCGACCGGCACGACCTGGCCGCCCTCGACCGCGACGTGAAGGAGCCGACCGGCTGGGTGCTGCCTCTGGCGACCGAGGGCGAGTGGTCGAGCCCGGTGTGGAGCTTCCGCCGCGGGCGACTGGTCCTCACCCCCGGCACGAGCCCCGTGGGCCTGCGCCTGCCGCTGGATGCCATCGCCTGGGCACCTCCCGAGCTCACCGCCGAGCCCTCGTACCTCGAGGAAGCTCCGCTGCGCGAGCCCCAGATCCCGGATGTCGCCCCGCAGGGTCGAGCGACGACGGCGACGACGGCCGTCGCCTTCGAAGCCCGCGACGGTCAGGTGCACGTCTTCCTCCCGCCGATGCCGTACCTGGAGGACTACGCAGACCTCTTGCACGTCATCGAGAAGGCCGCGAGCGCGGTCGGCACCACGCTGGTGATCGAGGGGTACTCACCGCCGCCGGACACCCGGCTCGAGCAGCTCGTCGTCACCCCCGACCCGGGCGTCATCGAGGTCAACGTCCAGCCGGTGTCGTCGTGGGACGAGCAGAAGGAGCTCACCACGACGCTCTACGACGTCGCCCGGCGCGCGCGCCTGTCGACGGAGAAGTTCGACCTCGATGGGCTTCACACCGGCACCGGCGGCGGCAACCACATCACGATCGGCGGCAGCCAACCGATCGACTCGCCCCTGCTGCGCCGCCCCGATCTGCTCGCGAGCCTGGTGACCTACTGGCAGCGGCATCCGAGCCTGTCGTACCTGTTCTCGGGTCGTTTCATCGGCCCGACCAGCCAGGCGCCCCGCTTCGACGAGGGGCGCCCCGAGGCCGTCTATGAAATGGAGGTCGCGCTGAAGGAGCTGCGCCGCTTGGACACGGCAGCGGCCGACGGCGGCGGCACCGCTCGCCCGTGGATGGTCGACCGGGCGCTGCGGCACCTTCTGACCGACCTCACCGGCAACACCCACCGCGCCGAGTTCTGCATCGACAAGCTCTACAGCCCCGACTCCAGCCGCGGACGCCTGGGTCTGCTGGAGCTGCGCGGTTTCGAGATGCCGCCGCACCCCGAGCTCGCGCTCGTGCAGTCTCTCCTGGTGCGCAGCCTCGTCGCGATGTTCTGGGAACACCCCTATGACGCGCCCCTCATCCGCTGGGGCACGCGTCTGCACGACGAGTTCCTGCTGCCGCACGGCAACCTCCTGGACATCGAGGAAGTCGTCGACGACCTCAACCGCCACGGGATCGACTTCGAGCACACTTGGCTCGACTCCTTCGCCGAATTCCGCTTCCCCCGCATCGGGCTGACCCGGATCTCGGCGCCGGGGTCGCGCATCGAGCTGGAGCTTCGGCAGGCGATCGAGCCCTGGCACGTGCTCGGTGAAGAGGCCACCGGAAGCGGCACGGCGCGCTACGTCGACTCGTCGGTCGAACGCGTTCAGGTCACGATTCGCGGCATCGACGAGCGCCGACACCTCGTGACGTGCAATGGTGTTCCTGTGCCATTGACATCCACCGGCGTGCTCGGCGAGTACTACGCGGGCGTGCGCTATCGCGCCTGGCAGCCGTGGTCGGCTCTGCACCCCTCGATCGAAGTGCAGTCGCCCCTCACCTTCGATGTCATCGACACGACCGCCGAGGCCAGTCTCGGCGGGGCGACCTACCACGTCGTCCACCCCGGCGGCCGGGCCTACGAGCGTCCCCCCGTGAACGCCTTCGAGGCGGAGTCGCGCCGGGCCAGCCGCTTCGAGGCGCACGGGCACACGCCGGGGCACGTCGACGTCGGAGCCCTTCGGGAGAAGGCGCGACGGGTCGCGACATCCGAGTACCCGCACACCCTCGACCTGCGCAGGGCCGCGACCGCGTGAGCATCTTCCGCGACTATGCAGCCGCGGTCACCCAGCCAACGCTCCCGCTCGCACCATCCCGGGACTCGTCGGCGCGCTTCGACGAGGTCGTCGCGCCCGACGGCGCCTTGCGCCCGGCGTGGCGAGCGCTGGCTCCCGCAGCGCTCGATCTGAGCATCGACGACGTCGGACGCTTCGAGGCCGAGATCGCAGCCCTGCTCGCCGATGACGGCGTGACCTTCGCCCCGGGCGGCAACACCGAGCAGTGGCGGTTGGATCCGGTGCCGCTCGTGGTGGATGCCCCGACCTGGACACGCCTGGATGTCGGTCTCGCCCAGCGCACCGAGCTGCTGAACGCCCTGCTGGCCGACATCTACGGTGAGCGCAGCGTGCTGCGCGATGGGATCCTCCCGGCCGGGATGGTGGTCGGCCATGCCGGATTCGTACGGAGTCTGGTGCGCACCACCGGCACCGACCCTCACCCGCTGTTGTTCGCCGCCACCGATCTCGGGCGCGACAGCGACGGCGAGTGGCGCGTCGTGGGTGACCGGGTGCAGGCACCCTCGGGCCTCGGCTACGCGCTCGAGAACCGGCGCGTGCTCTCGCAGGTGCTGCCCGAGATGTTCCAGACCGCCCCACTGCACCGCGTGGAGCCGTATTTCGACGCTCTCCGCGAGGCGCTCATCGCCGCCGCCCCCGAGGGCCGCGAGGACCCGCGCGTGGTCGTCCTCTCCCCCGGAACGCTCTCAGAGACCGCCTACGACCAGGCGGCGCTGGCCGGTGTGCTCGGCTTCCCGCTGGTCCAGGGCTCAGACCTGGTCGTTCGCGACGGCAAGGTCTGGATGAAGCCGACCGGATGGCCCGATGTCGCCCCACGCGAGCGCGTCGATGTGATCCTTCGCCGCGTGGATGCCGAGTGGTGCGACCCCCTCGAGCTGCGCGGCGACTCACAGCTCGGCGTCGCGGGTCTCTCGGAAGCCGCACGTCGCGGGGGCGTGCGATTGGTCAACGGCCTGGGCGCGGGCGTCTTGGAGAATCCCGCCCTCCACGCCTTCATGCCTGCGCTGTGCGAACGGCTGCTGGGCGAGCAGCTGCGCCTGCCCGGGATGCCGAGCTGGTGGTGCGGCACCCCCGAGGGTCTCGGCGAGGTCGAGCAGCGCCTCCTGGCCGGCGACCCGAGCCTGGTGGTGCGTACCATCGACGGCTCCCGCGCTCCGCTGGACACGTCCGACCCGCGGACGCTGCTCGAGCGCATCCGCACCGCGCCGCATCGTTACGCCGGGCAAGAACTGCTGCCGCTGTCGCAGGGGCCCGCGTGGTCGCCGGGCGGACGCATCGACCCGCGGGCGATCATCCTGCGGACCTTCACCGTGCTGCACCAGTCGGTCTATCGTCCCCTCATCGGGGGGATGGCATCTGCGCTCGCCGAAGGCACGTTGCCGGCCAGCTCGAAGGACGTCTGGGTGCTCAAGGCCGACCCCGACGAACTCGACCAGGGCCTGCCGGATGCCGCCGAGACCGCCGTCGTCCAGTCGATCCCCGAGCTCTCGCCGCGCGCGATCGACGATCTGTTCTGGTCGGGTCGCTACAGCGAGCGCGCCGAAGATCTGCTGCGGCTCGTGCTCGCGATCCGCTCCGATGCCGATCAGCTGAGCACCCAGGGTCCGGTCGCAACCGTCAGCACCCGGGTGCTCACGGGGGCGGTGCAGCGTCTCACGGGCGCGGCATGGATCGACGTCGACGATGACTTCCGCTCGATTCTGCTGGATGCCGGGCGCAGCGGTTCGGTCGCCCACTCGCTCGCGCGCCTGCGCGCCACGCTCGAGGGGGTGCGCGACCAGCTCTCGACCGACACCTGGCGGGTGTTCGCGGCGACCGACCGGGCGGCCTCTGCACTGCGGCTGACCCGTCACGCACACGGTGTCGGCGAGGGTGCCGGCCGCATGCTCACGGCGCTGCTGGCGCTCCAGGGGACGACCGCGAACATGATCCGCGACGCCGGCTGGCACATGGTGGAAGCCGGCCGCGCGCTGGAGCGCTCGCTGCAGGTGTGCGCGCTGCTGCAGGCCGCCGTCACCCGTGTACAGGTCGGCGAAGTCGAGCAGGAGGTGCTCGAAGCGGTGCTGCGGGCATCCGAGTCGGTCGTCACCCACCGCCGCCGCTACCGCGGTTTCCTGCACGCGCGCGGCGTCATCGAGCTGCTCGTCCTGGATGCCGAGAACCCACGCTCCGTCCGGTTCGCCGTCGACCGTGTCCGCGAGCACATCTCCGCCCAGCCGCTCTCGACCGGATCGACCCGACCCGAGCGGCTGATCGATGAGATCGTCGCGCTGCTGGAGGAGCTGAGCTCGATCGAGCTGGCCCGCGCCACAGAGGGCCGACGTGCGCACCTCGAGCGCACGCTCGAAGACATCTCGGTGCAGATCGCCGAACTCGCGCGCGCGATCGAGGCCCTGCACTTCTCGTCGGGCCCGCCCCCGCAGACGTTCGCCTCACTGTCATTGACCGAGCTCACCGGGGCCGCGTCGTGAGAGGCATCCGATGAAGTACGTGGTCTCGCACCGCACGACCTACGAATACAGCGAGGACGTGCGCAATTCCCTGGGCCTGGCACACGTCGCCCCGCGCACCCTGGCGTGGCAGCAGATCAGCGGGTATGACGTCACCATCGATCCGACACCGGGCGACGTGAGCCACGAGCTGGATGCCTTCGGCAACGTCGTCACCTACTTCCACGTCACCGCTCCGCACACGCGTCTCGTGGTCGACGCGCGCAGCGACGTCGTCGTCGATGTCCCGCGCTACGACGAGGCCGCCCTCGCGCTGCCCTGGGAGCAGTCTCGGCCGCTGCTGCACCCCGAGACGCCGGGAGCGTGGGCCGCGGCGGAGTTCGCGATCGAATCCCCCAAGGCACAGCATGCGCCCGAGGCGCGGGAATACGCCGCAGAATCCCTGACGCCCGGACGCCCGATCGGACAGGCCGCGACCGACCTGATGCACCGCATCAAGCGGGACTTCGAGTACGACAAGACCGCCACGACCGTGACGAGCTCGGTTGCGCACGTACTGCAGACCCGGGCGGGGGTCTGTCAGGACTTCGCGCACCTCGCCCTCGCGTGCCTGCGCAGCCACGGCATCGCCGCGCGCTACGTCAGCGGATACCTGGCGACCCAGCCCCCGCCGGGCAAGGAACGGGTCGTGGGAGCGGATGCCTCCCACGCATGGCTGGCGGTGTGGATGCCGGGCTCGGACGAGTGGCTGGCGATCGATCCCACGAACGACCAGTGGGCGAACGACCGCTACGTCACGGTCGCGTGGGGACGCGACTACGGCGACGTCTCACCCGTCAAGGGCATCATCTTCACCACCGCCAAGCGCTCGACCCTGCGCGTCTCGGTCGACGTCGCCCCCGTCCACGCCTGACGCGCCCCGGCACTCGGCGGTCCGGGGAAACCGGCGCGCGTGTGCGAGGATCGGCGCGTGAAAGCGTTCTGGTGTGGGGTGTGCGGGAACCGACTCTTCTTCGAGAACTCGGTGTGTGTGTCGTGCGAGACGCCGCTGGGATACTCGCGCGCTGAGCGGCAGATCGTTCCGCTGGATGCCGAGACCGGGACCTACACGGACGCAGCGGACATCGTCTGGACGGTCTGCGCGAACCTCGGGCTCTCGGGCTGCACGTGGCTCACGACCGACGAGTCCGGTCTGTGCTTCAGCTGCGGACTCACCCGCACCCGACCCAACGACGCCGATCTCGAGGGCATCGTCAACTACGCGCCGGCCGAGCGCGCCAAGCGCCATCTCATCGCGGAGCTCGACGCCGTCGGCATCCCGATCCTCGACAAGCGCGTCGATGAGCGCGGCGTCGCGTTCGACCTGCTCTCGAGCGTCGCCGAGCCGGTCACGATCGGGCACGCGGATGGCATCGTCACCATCGACCTCGCCGAGGCCGAAGACGCCCATAGAGAGCGGATCCGCGCGATGCTCGACGAGCCGTACCGCACGATGCTCGGCCACTTCCGCCACGAGATCGGCCACTACTACGAGAGTTTCCTCGTCGCCGACGACGCCACCCGTGCCCGCTACCGCGCGCTGTTCGGCGACGAGACCGAGGATTACCACGCCGCGATCGACCGGCATTACGCGGAGGGCGCCCCGGCAGACTGGCAGGCGAACTACATCTCGCAGTACGCCACGATGCATCCCTTCGAGGACTTCGCCGAGACCTGGGCGCACTATCTGCACATCAGCGACGCAATCCAGACGGCGGACGAGTTCGGCATCCTGCGCACCGTCGATGCCGCATCGTTCCGGGAGCTCGTCGTCGACTTCTGGATCCCGCTGTCGACGGCCCTCAACATGATGAACCGATCGATGGGCAGCGACGACCTCTACCCGTTCGTGATCTCAGACCCCGTTCTCGACAAGCTCGACTTCGTCGCGGGGCTCGCTGCGGCACCCGCCTGAGTCACTCCGCGTCGGGTTCGCCCTCGAAGTAGTCGACGTCATCGGCGTCGCGGAAGATCGTGGTCTTGCGGAAGGTCGTGTAGGCCATCGTCTTGCCGGAGTCGGGGTATCCGATGACATCCGGATCGCCCGTGGTGTCGAGATCGACGTAGCGCAGCGGTTCATCACCGGTGGCGGTCATACGGTGGGCGCCCGCAGGCCCGGGCGGGAAGACCACGACCTCACCCGCGGCCACATCGAACTCTCCCTCGGGAGTTCGGACACGGCCGGTCCCCGAAAGGATGACATACGCCTCGGTGATCCCGGCATGCCAGTGATACGGAAACGCGGACTTGCCGGGCGGGATCTCCATGAACGCGACCTGCAGTTGCGTCCCTTCCTTGGCGACCGCGGTGCGTTTGTCGAACGAGAACGCACCCCGCGAGATCCCGCGCCCCGCGAAGTCGTCGTGACCACCGTGCACAACCTTGTCGAACGCCATGTCGGCCCCCTCGCATCTACCGGCGGGCAGGTCCGACAGCACCGCCCGGCTCTCAGGGATTCTCCCCCGCTTCGCCACGATCCGCCACACAACGCAGGAGTTGATGCCACCGCGACGGGCGCGCGCCGCGGAAATCCGGCACGCCGCGCCGCGAGACCCTCCTCACCTCCTGCATTGCGCTGACGGCGGGAGGTCGATACGCGCCGACGATGTCGGAAGGGCGGGGGAAGATGGGGAGATGGGCGACGTGCTCGAGCGATTCAGTCCTGCGACGCAGGACTGGTTTCGCGGTGCGTTCCGCGCCCCGACGCCGGCTCAGGTGGGGGCGTGGGAGACGATTTCTGCAGGCAAGCACGCTGTGGTCGTCGCCCCGACCGGGTCGGGGAAGACGCTGTCGGCGTTCCTGTGGGCGATCGACCGCGTCTTTCGCGAGAAGGCCGAGCGCGCGGATGCCACCACAGGCACCCGCATCCTCTACGTCTCCCCGCTGAAGGCCCTGGGGGTGGACGTCGAGCGCAACCTGCGCTCACCGCTCGTCGGCATCGGCCACGCCGCCACCCGCCTCGGCGTGCCCATGCCCGGCATCTCCGTCGGAGTGCGCTCCGGTGACACCCCGTCGGCGGAGCGCCGGAAGCTCGTGAGCGCACCGCCCGACATCCTGATCACCACCCCCGAGTCCCTCTACCTCATGCTCACGAGCCAGGCCGGACGCACCCTCGCGAACGTGCACACCGTCATCGTCGACGAGGTCCACGCCGTGGCCGCCACCAAGCGCGGCGCGCATCTGGCCGTCACTCTCGAACGGCTCGACGCGCTGATCCGGGGCGAGAATCCGGATGCCGCACCCGCCCAGCGCATCGGCCTGTCGGCCACCGTCCGCCCCATCGACGAGGTGGCGCGCTTCCTCGGCGGCTCTGCCTCCGTCGAGATCGTCGCACCGCCCGCCGCGAAGACGTTCGACCTGTCGGTCGTCGTGCCCGTCGATGACATGCTGAACCCGCCACCCGCCGCGGGAGCGGCACCGCCCGCGCCTGACTCGGCCGGGACGCCCCAGGGGCGTGGCGACGACTCGGGGGATCACCCCTCCGATCCGGCCGATGGGGACTGGTTCGACCCATCTCCCGGTCGACCGGAGAACACCGAGATGACCGGCTCGGTGTGGCCGCATGTCGAGGAAGCGATCGTCGACCGTGTCCTGCAGCACCGCTCGACAATCGTGTTCGCGAACTCGCGACGCCTGGCGGAGCGCCTCACCGGCAGGCTCAACGAGATCTACGCGGAACGGCTCGGTATCGATCTGCCCGACCCGACGGTCCCGGCGGCCACGCCCGCCCAGGGCGGCGCGACCGCCGGCGCCGACCCCGTGCTCGCGAAGGCCCACCACGGGTCTGTCTCGAAGGAGCAGCGGGCCATCGTGGAGGAGGAATTGAAGTCCGGCATCCTCCGTTGCGTCGTCGCCACCTCGAGCCTCGAGCTCGGCATCGACATGGGCGCGGTCGACCTCGTCATCCAGGTCGAGGCTCCGCCCTCCGCCGCCTCGGGCCTCCAGCGCGTCGGCCGCGCCGGACACCAGGTCGGCGAGATCAGCCGTGCGGCACTGTTCCCCACACACCGCTCCGACGTGCTGCACACCGCGATCGTGACCGAGCGCATGCTCGCCGGGCAGATCGAGGCGATCGCGATCCCGCAGAACCCGCTCGACATCCTCGCCCAGCAGACGGTCGCCGCCTGCGCCCTCGCGCCGCTCGATGTCGAGGAATGGTTCGAGACCCTCAAGCGCAGCGCGCCGTTCCGCTCCCTGCCCCGCTCGGCCTACGAGGCGACGCTCGACCTGCTGGCCGGGCGTTTCCCGTCCGACGAGTTCGCCGAGCTGCGCCCGCGTCTGGTGTGGGACCGCGATCACGGCACCCTCACCGGCCGCCCCGGCGCTCAGCGCCTGGCCGTCACGAGCGGCGGCACGATCCCCGACCGGGGCCTGTTCGGCGTCTACATCGCCGGCGAAACCCAGAACGCCCGGGTCGGCGAGCTCGACGAAGAGATGGTCTACGAATCGCGCGTCAACGACGTGTTCACCCTCGGCACCACCAGCTGGCGGATCGTGGAGATCACCCACGATCGGGTCAACGTCCTTCCCGCCTTCGGGCAGCCCGGGCGCGTGCCGTTCTGGCACGGCGACGGCCTCGGACGCCCGGCAGAACTCGGCGAGGCGCTCGGCCGCTTCACCCGCGAGGTCGCCGCCGCGGCCCCGGAGAAGACCCACGCCAGGCTGACGGATGCCGGACTCGACGACTTCGCGCAGGCGAATCTGCTCGCCTACCTCGCCGAGCAGCGCGACGCGACCGGAACCGTGCCCACCGATCGCACGCTCACCGTCGAGCGCGGTCGCGACGAGGTCGGCGACTGGCGCGTGATCCTGCATTCCCCGTATGGAATGAAAGTGCACGCCCCGTGGGCGCTCGCCGTGAACGCCCGCGTGCGCGAGCGTCTCGGCGTCGAGGGCTCGGCGGTCGCCAGCGACGACGGGATCATCGTCCGCGTCCCCGACACCACCGCAGAGCCCCCGGGCGCCGAGCTGTTCGTCTTCGACACCGACGAGCTCGAACCGCTGGTAGCCGACGAAGTCGGAGGCTCCGCACTGTTCGCCTCCCGCTTCCGCGAGTGCTCGGCGCGGGCGCTCCTGATGCCCCGCACCAACCCCCATCGCCGCACGCCGCTCTGGCAGCAGCGGCAACGATCGGCACAGCTGTTGGAGGTCGCGCGGCGGCATCCGACGTTCCCGATCATTCTCGAGACCCTGCGCGAGGTGCTGCAGGATGTCTACGACGTGCCCGCACTGCTGCGCATCGTGCGCGGGATCGGCGAGCGCCGTATCCGCCTGATCGAGGTCGAAACGCCCCAGCCCTCTCCCTTCGCCCGCGACCTGCTGTTCGGATATGTCGGCGCGTTCATGTACGAGGGTGACTCGCCGCTGGCGGAGCGACGGGCGGCGGCCCTCGCCGTCGATCCCGCGCTGCTGGCGGAGCTGCTCGGCACCGTCGAGATGCGGGAGCTGCTCGACCCCGACGTGCTGACCCAGTTCGAGGCCGAGGCCCAGCACCTCGACCCCGAGCGCCGCGTGCGGGGCCTGGAGGGCGTCGCCGACCTGCTGCGCCGTCTCGGCCCGCTGACCGCCTCCGAGACCGCCGCGCGCCTGCGCAGCTCACGCGATGACGCGGCCCCCGCGACCCTAGGTGAGGCCGCCGCCCACCTGGACACGCTCCTGGACACCCGCCGCGCGATCACGATTTCGGTTGCCGGTGAGACACGCATCGCCGCCATCGAGGATGCCGGGCGGCTGCGGGATGCCCTGGGCACCGCCTTGCCGATCGGCATTCCGGTCGCGTTCCTCGAGCCGGTTGCCGACCCCCTCGGCGATCTGCTGGCTCGGCATGCGCGCACCCACGGCCCCTTCCCGACAGATTCCGCGGCCACCCGTTTCGGCCTGGGATCCGCGGTCGCCCGCTCCACCCTGCAGCGACTCGAGTCGCAGGGGCGCGTCGCGAGCGGGTTCTTCCTCCCGACATCGTCCGCCCTGGACGGCGGCGAACCCGAGTGGTGCGACGCGGAGGTGCTGCGGCGACTGCGGATGCGCTCCCTCGCGGCGATCCGCGGCAGCGTCGAGCCCGTGCCCCAGAGCGCTCTGGCGCGGTTCCTTCCCGCCTGGCAGCACATCATCAGGCCGCTGGAGGGGATCGACGGGGTCGCGGCGGCGATCGAACAGCTCGCCGGCGTCCCCCTGCCGGCGAGCGCCTGGGAGTCACTCATCCTCCCCTCCCGCGTCCGCGACTACGCGCCCGCGATGCTCGACGAGCTCACCGCCACGGGCGAAGTGCTGTGGTCGGGCCACGGCACCCTTCCTGGTCGCGACGGGTGGGTGGCGCTTCACCCGGCGGAGGCCGCACCCCTGACCCTCGCCGCTGCGACGGACGACGTCGCCGCAGACTCCCTCGACGCGCAGGTGCTCGCCGCGCTCACCGGCGGCGGCGCGTTCTTCGCCGCGCAGCTGCGCGCGCAGACGGATGCCGAGAACGAGCAGTCCGTCCTCGACGCGCTCTGGCGCTTGGCCTGGGCCGGCCACGTGACCAATGACACCTTCGCTCCGGTACGGGGGCTCCTCGCCGGCGGCTCGCAGGCCCATCGCACGAAGCGCCGCGCACCGCGGGCGCGGCTGTACCGCGGCGTCGTGATGGCCTCAGCCGGGACCGCCACACCGAGGACGGCGCTGACCGGCGGACGCTGGTCGCTGCTGCCCGAGAGCGAGGCGGACCCGACCAGACGCGCGGCGGCCACGGCGGCGATCCTCCTCGATCGGTACGGCGTCGTGACGCGCGGCAGTGTGCAGACGGAAGCCGTTCCCGGAGGCTTCGCCCACGTATACCGCACACTGGCCGACCTCGAACGCGCCGGTCACTGTCGTCGCGGATACCTCGTCGAAAAGCTCGGCGGCGCGCAATTCGCCTCCTCGGCCACAGTCGACCGGCTGCGGGAGTTCGCCGCGGTCGCCGATCCCGCACCGCTGGATGCCCTCACGCTGGCAGCAACCGACCCGGCCAATCCCTACGGCGGCGCCTTGGCCTGGCCCGCACTGGACGGGGTCGGCCACCGGCCGGGCCGCAAGGCGGGTGGCCTGGTCACGACGGTCGACGGGGACCTCGTCCTCTATCTCGAACGCGGCGGTAAGTCGGCGCTCGCCTTCGACGACGCCGACGATCGTCGTGCGGCGGCGGCGGGCTCGCTCGTGCGCACCGCCCGCGAGCGGCAGCTCGACACCCTGACGATCGAGCAGGTGAACGGCACCGCCGTGTTCGGCACACCCTGGGCGGGGATCCTGCGCGCCGCGGGGTTCGTCGAGACCCCCCGGGGGCTGACGTTGCGCCGGGAGTCGGCGGGTGCCCGTGCCCGAGGGTGACACCGTCTGGCGCGCCGCACACCGGCTCGACGAGGCACTCGCGGGTGACACGACGACGAGGGTCGATCTTCGGGTGCCTCGACTGGCCACCGCCGATCTCAGCGGCAAGCTGATCGACAGTTGCGTACCGCGCGGCAAGCACCTGTTGCTGCGCATCGGCGGGTGGACGCTGCACTCGCACCTCAAGATGGAGGGCGAGTGGCACGTGTACCGCCCCGGCGAACGCTGGCGGGTGCCCGCCTTCCGCGCCCGCGCCGTCGTCGAGACATCTCGTACGCAGGCCGTCGGTTTCGATCTCGCTGACCTCGCACTCGTCCCGACCGAACGAGAGCGCGAACTCGTCGGCCACCTCGGCCCCGACCCCCTGTCCGACCGCTGGGACCTCGACGAGGCTGCCCGCCGCGTGGGTGCCGATGCCAGGGGCGTCCACGTCGCCCTGCTCGATCAGCGCAATGTCGCCGGCTTCGGCAACGTCTACGCCAACGAGATGCTGTTCGTTCGCGGCATCCGTCCCTCCGCGGCAGCGACAGACATCGATGCCCGCGCTTTGGTCGACACCGGGGCACGGATGATCCGGACGAACCTGCACCGTGTGGAGCGCACTTTCACGGGAGACAGCCGTCGGGGCCGGCGCACCTGGGTCTACGGGCGCGAGAACCAGCCGTGTCGACGATGCGGGACCCCCGTGCGCGCGGGAGCGCTGGGCGCGGGTGCCACGCGCGAGCGCAATGTCTTCTGGTGCCCACGCTGCCAGCCGTAGACGGCGCCGTGCGGGCGGGAGTCAGTGGCCGATGTAGCGGCCGGGGCGGTGGTTCATCGCCAGGACGAGATTCAGCACGACGGCGCCCGCCGCGCTGAGGACGACGTTCCCCCACGGCACGACGAGAAGGGCGGCCGCGACGATCAGCACATCGAAGATCATCTGGGTCCACCCCGCCCGGAATCCCCAGCGTTCCTGCACGACGAGCGCGATGATGTTGATGCCGCCGAGGCTCGCGCGGTGACGGAACAGGATCAGCAGGCCGACACCGGCCAGCAGGTTGCCGCCGAGGGTCCCGTAGACGGGATTGAGCCACGAGATGTCGAGCAGCGCGTGGTGCACGATCGACCACCCGGAGACCAGGCCGATCGAGATCGCGGTGCGGAGCGTGAAGCTCCAGCCCTTCTGCCAGATCGCCAGCACGGCGAACGGGAGGTTGATCACGGCGAACAACAGCCAGAACGGCCACGCCGTCGCGTACCCGAGCAGCAGCGAGAGCCCCGCCGTGCCACCGGTGACCGCCTCGGAGTTCTGCAGCAGGTAGAGGCCGAGGGATGCCGCGAATGTCCCGGTGACGATCCCGAGCACGTCCTCGAACCAGGAGTGGGCGACGGGCGGCTCGACGGCGGACATGCCCCCATTGTCCGCCAGGGTCGCCGCTACCTCTGACGCGGCTCGACGTCGGGCGGCGCAGAGCGCCGTGCCCGGGTCGGATCGCCGTCACAGCCATAGACCGCCAGGTGAGCGAGCCGACACGCGCGACGGGTGACCTCGGCCTCGGCGTCGGGGTAGCCCGGGGCGCCGCGCAGCTGCCGCGCACGCGCATCCAGCTGCACCTCCGCACGAAGCTGGGCGCCGTAGAGGCGCATGACGGCTTCGATCTTCATGTCCATCGGATCGCGCGGCTGCACGATTGCCCGCCGCGAGGCGCACAACGCGTACAACTCCCGCGCACGCGCGCAGTCGATGGCCAAGTCGTGGAGGCGTCGCAGACTGTCGACGAGCGCCGGGTCCCACGTCCGGGAGAAGAAGCTGTCGGCCGCGGCGTCGCGCTCGCGGCAATCCGCCCCCTCGGGGTGCACGACCGCGGCCGGCGGTAGCTCGACCGCCCGCAGGTGACGGTGGCCGCGGGCCCGACCACTACCGTGCGCCCACGTGCCACCATCCCACGCCGCTTCGGCGCGCATCGCCCTGACCGCCGACATGACCACCCCCTCCCGGCACAGTCCCGACCTGCACCGTCTACAGATCAAGACGCGTACCCGCCCACGGCGTTACGCAGCTCTCCGAAGAAAAGCGGAAATTCATTCGGTCGCATGGGAATGAATCCCGGATGCATATCGTTTCGGTCACCAACAGGGCCGAACGGCCCAGCGGAGGAGATCGTGGGCAAGAACTACATCGACATCGAAGACGACCGCGGTGAGACACTGCGGTACCGCAAACACGCCAACGGGCGTGGCCTGATCGCACACGGGGCCAAAGTGCACCCGAGCGCGATCGTCGAAGCGGGTGCGTATGTCGAACCGGGAGTCCAGATCGCCGCCGGCGCCCACGTCGCCCGCGGCGCATGGGTGGAGACGGACGCTTTCATCGGTCCCGACGTCGAGATCTCGGCCCACGTCCATGTCGGCCCCGGCGCGAAGATCGGTGCGGGCGCGAAGATCGGCGTACGCACGATCGTCGGCGCACACGCCCAGGTCGCCATGGGCTCCCTCATCGGCGACGATGAGTCGATCGACGAAGGCGAGCGCGTGGCGACCGACCGGCGCGGGCTGCGCTTGGCGGCGTAGGCTCGGCACGCCCGACGGCGCTGTGAGGCAAGGCCCGGCTCAGGCGAAGGCGAACAGCACGAGCCCCACGAGTGGGATCGTGCCCTGCACCAGCGCGGCACGGAGGTAGCGGCGCCCGGTCGCCGTCAGCACGAGCGCCGCAGCCACCATCGAGCCGAGCGCGAAGAGCACCAGCGTCTTTCCGACCACCGGAGAGACCGCCCAGAACAGCACGACCCCGAGCGAAGCTCCGAACGCGAGGAAGAGGTTGTAGAAGCCCTGGTTGTACGCCATCGGTCGCACGACGTCGGCGTCTGCCTGCGACCGCAGCCCGAAGATCCGCCAGATGCGCGGGTTGGACCACAACGCACTCTCCATGAGGAAGATCCCCACGTGCACGAGTGCGGCGGCCAGGGCGAAGACGGAAGCGACGAGAGCGAGGGTCACGCTCGCACCCTAGCGCGGGCCGTCGGCCCACGTCAGTAGCCTGGATGCCATGACCTCCGACTCCCCGTCGATCACGCCGCGGCACGTCTTCCGCCTCGGCGCCGTTCCCGGAGCGACGCCGGGCAAGTGGATCGACGTCTGGACGCAGCGGATGCCGCGCACCCCGCTCGAACTGGTTCCGCTGCCGGTCGCGGGTCAGCGTCAGGCTCTCGTGGCCGGCGACGTGGATGCCGCGCTCGTGCGTCTGCCGATCGACAAGACCGACCTTCACGCGATCCCGCTGTACGACGAGGTGCCCGTCGTGGTCGTCCCGATCGATTCGGCCCTGACCGTCGCCGAAGACCTCAGCGACGACGACCTTGCCGGCGAGGTTCTCATTTCTGCACAAGATGACGTCCTCGGCGTCCGCATCGAGGGCACCCGAGTGCCCGACTTCGCGCCGCCGGTAGACACCGCGTCGGCGATCGAGCTGGTCGCGGCCGGCATCGGGATCACGATCGTGCCCATGTCGCTGGCGCGTCTGCATCACAGACGCGATGTCACCTTCCGCCCGCTGGCGGAGGGGCCGACCTCGACCATGGCACTCGCCTGGCTGATCGATGCGACGACACCCAACGTCGAGACGTTCATCGGGATCGTCCGCGGCAGGAGCGCCACCTCCTCCCGACGATGACCGCGCCGTCGGGTCAGGTCGCCCCGAGCGGCGGGTCGCGCAGCAGTTCTGCGCGCTCCGTGAGGTAGGTCGCGAGTGCGACGTACCCCGCAGACGGGCTCCACCTGACCTGCGGCACCCCGTCGATCAGGGCGAGCGGCTTGGCATCCGCTCCGCTCTCGACCGCGGCGAGATCCAGCCGCCGCCACCCCAGGTGGACGGGGACCCCGGGGAGGATTCCGCCCCGAAACGCCGCTTCGGCCAGCCCCGCCCTCTCGCGCTGGGACTCGGCCGTGTACCCGCGACGGGCGGGCTCACGCGATCGGACGACCTCGCCCGTCGCGAAGACCGCGTCCTCCGACAGCAGCAGCACCCCGAGCCGCCACGCCTCGCCACACAACCGGACGCTGGGAGAGCGGGCGATCCCCAGGAGGCGTGGCGTCACCACCTCTCCGAGCAGCTCCCGAGGGGTCCCCGCCAACGCCGTGCGGGTCTCGTCGAGCAGGCGTGCGAGCTCGCTCATGCCATCTCGTCGACGATCCCATCGCCGCGGTTCACGCGGTCGCCGCGGATCGCCATGGCGACGAGGGGGAAGATGAGCACCGAGAGCATGCCGCCGGCCACGAGCACCGCTGCCTGCGCGGAGGTGATGAGCTGCTGATCGACGCCGATCGCCGTCACGGCCACGACGATCGGCAGACCTGTCGCCCCGAACAGCATGAGCGAGAAGCGATCGCGCACCGATGAGCCGGGCGGTGCGGCCAGCAGCGACGGCAGCCCGCGCACCACGAGCATGCCCACGAGCACCACGGGGACGAACAGCAACAGCTCGGGTTGGTCGAGCAGGGAAGTCAGATCGAAGGTGATGCCGGTGTAGAGGAAGAAGATCGGCACGAACAGGCCGAAGGCGATGCCCTCCACCTTGCTCTCGACCGCCTCACGGCTCTCTTCGCTGGCGTCGCGCATCATGAGCTGCCAGATCAGACCCGCGGCGAAGGCTCCCAGCAAGAAGTCGACATCGAACAGCGAGGTCAGCGCGAGGAGCCCGCCGAGAATGGCGAAGACCACCCGGATGGCGAATTGGCTCGACGTGTGCAGTGTCGCCGACACAGCGGCGTGCATCGCGCCGTGGGGGAGCTTGAGCGTGAGCAGCACCCACGCGGCCGCGAGCACGAGGAAGCCCCCGAGGATCACGGTCGAGACGCCCGGGTCGTGCCCGGCGAGGAAAATCGAGATCGCGACCAGGGGGCCGAACTCTCCGACCGCGCCCAGCGCGCCGACCGCGCGGCCGAAGGGTGTGCCGTTCTCTCCGGCATCGCGGAGAATCGGAAGCAGCGTGCCGAGCGCCGTCGACGACAGTGCGATCCCGATGATGATCGCCCCGCTGAGCGAGCCGACCAGAGCACCGACCCCGATACCGAGGGCGAGCGAGAGCACCCACCCGAGGATGGCGTTTCGTCCGGTCTTGCCGCGAAAACTCGCGACATGGATCTCTGAGCCGGCGATGAAGAACAGCAGAGCCAGGCCGAGCTGCGAGAAGACCTGCAAGATCGGCTCGGGGTGGAGCCATCCCAGCAGTGCCGGCCCCACGAGGATGCCGAGCAGCAGTTCGAAGACGAGCACGGGAACCCGTAGCCAGGGCCCGATCAGACGCGCGGCAACGGGGGCGATGACCGCGAGCAGCGGTACCAGGAAGAACGGCTCCATCAGTGCCCAGCGTAGCGATCGTCAGTTGCCGACTGGGGCCACGATGGCAGCGCTGTTCGGCGCGAGCGTGAAGAACGTTGCCGCGTCGATGGCGTCGTGCCGCAGTGCGCGCTGCGCGGCATCCTTCGGGTTCAGGTCCACGAGCGGACTCGTCGTCAGGAGCACGACACTTCCCTCTGCCACCGCGAACGTGTGCGGCCCGTCCGTGAGGTTCACGAGAACGCTCAGCTCGCCGCGGCGCAGCACGAACCAGCGGGCGCCGGGAGCATCCCCTCCCCCGGACAGCGCGTCGAGGTGAGCGAACGCGGGGTCGGTGAGTTCTGGCCGTTCACATCGCAGCCGCGCCAGTGCCCGATACAACCGCAGGATCCGCGCGTGGTCGATCCCGGCGCCGGGCGAGGCGAGGGTCTCCTCCCACCGCAGCTTCGAGCGCAGGAACGTCTGCGGGTCTTGCGGGTCGGGGACCAGGGCCGGGTCCCATCCCATTTGCGCGAACTCCGACATCCGACCCTTCGCCGTCGCCTCGCCGAGCTCGGGTTCGGGGTGCGAGGTGAAGAACTGCCACGGTGTGGAGGCCGCCCACTCCTCGCCCATGAACAGCATCGGCGTGCCGGGGGTGGTGAGGGTCAACACCGCCGCGACGGCGAGGTGGTCCTCGCTCAGCGACTGGCTCAGCCTGTCGCCGGCGGCGCGATTGCCGATCTGGTCGTGGTCCTGCCCGAAGGTGACCAGGCGCCAGGCGGGCACCGCGGGCGGGATCGGGTGCCCGTGCGCGCGCCCACGGAAGGAGGAGTAGGTGCCGTCGTGGAAGAATCCCTCGGTCCAGACCTTGGGGAGGGCGCCGAGCGCGGCGAAGTCCTCGTAGTAGCCGACGGTCTCGCCGCTGACCGCCACGTGGAGGGCGTGGTGGTAGTCATCACTCCACTGCGCGGTGAGCCCGTAGCCACCGGCCTCGCGGGGCAGGATCAGCGTCGGGTCGTTGAGGTCGGACTCGGCGATGAGGCTGAGCGGTCGCCCCTGCTGCGCCGACAGGGCATCGACGGCTTCGGCGAGCTCCTGCAGGATGTGCACGGGGCTGCCTTCGTCGTGCAGGGCGTGGACGGCATCCAGACGAAGCCCGTCGACGTGGTAGTCCCGCAGCCACATCAGCGCGTTCTCGATGATGTAGGAGCGCACCTCGGGGGCATCCAGGTTGACCGACAGACCCCAGGTGTTGCGGGCCGCATCGCGCAGGTAGGGGCCGAACTCGGGCAGGTAGTTGCCGCTGGGCCCCAGGTGGTTGTAGACGACGTCCTGGATCACGGCCAGGCCCGCCGAGTGGGCCGCGTCCACGAAGCGCTGGTACGCGGTCGGACCGCCATACGCCTCGTGGACGGTGTACCAGAGCACCCCGTCGTACCCCCAGTTCCAGGCGCCGTTGAACCCGTTGACCGGCAGCAGCTCGATGTGGGTGACCCCGAGCGAGAGCAGGTGATCGACGTGCGCGGCGGCGGCATCCAGTGTGCCCTCGTCGGTGAACGTTCCGACGTGCAGCTCGTAGATCAGGCCGCCCGCGAGCTGCCGCCCGGTCCACGCCGTGTCGGTCCAGGCGAACTCGGTCGGATCGAACCAGGCAGAGGCCTCGTGGACGCCGCGCGGCTGCCGTCGCGAGCGCGGGTCGGGGCGAAGCACCTCGCTCTCGTCGAGCACGAAGCCGTACTCGTCGCCGGCGGCAAGCGTGACCGGCGCCTGCCACCATCCGGCGCGGGCCGTCATCTCGACGTCCGGCTTCCCCGGTCGACGTAACCGCATGCGGGATGCGCGCGGGCCCCAGACGTCGATCACAAGCTCTCCTCTCCGGCGACAGCAGGCAGTGCGTCCTCCGGACCGAGCAGTGCGACCGGGTAGCTCTCGAGCAGGTCGGCGACCCGCACCTCGCTGCTCTCGAACCGGCGACCGGTGAGCAGGTCGATGGCGGGCCCCGCGTGCCGCAACAGCACCGTCTCACCCCACCCTCCGCGCTGGTCAAGCCCGACCGGGAGTCGTGTCGCTACGGCGACGACCCCGCCCCGATCGAACGCGATGGCGTGCGGGGCGGCTCCTCCGGCGACGGTCATGGGCGTGTAGCGGCGGAACAGATCCGGACGGTGCCGACGAAGTCGCAGCGTCCGCGAGACGACGAGGAGCTTGGCCGCGCCGGTGTCGTCGACCGGCGGCCGCCACCCCTCATCGAGGCGTGTCAGCAGGTCGCGGCGGATGCCGAAATCGACGCTCCTGCGGTTGTCGGGGTCGACCAGGGAATGGTCCCACAGCTCGGAGCCCTGGTAGACGTCGGGGACGCCCGGGCCCGCCAACTGGAGGAGCTTCGCGGCGAGCGCGTTGGACCATCCCGGACGACGGATCTCGGTGACGATCTCCTCGACGAGGGGGCGAGCCGGGCCGAAGGCTGCATCCACGAGCGCGTGCACGCGGGCCTCGAACCCCGGGTCCGGGGATTCCCAGGTGGTCTGCTCGGCCGATTCCCGCGCCGCCTTCTCGGCGTAGGCGTGGAGGCGGTCTGGGCGTGCGGGCCAGGCCCCGATCACTCCCTGCCACAGCAGGTTGTCGAACGGGCCGTTGCCCGTCGAGCCGTGCCGGCGCAGCTGCGTGAGGGCTTCCGCCCAGCGCTCCGGCATCTCTGCCAGCACCGACAGCCACGCGCGGACGTCTTCGCTGCGCTTGGTGTCGTGAGTGGACAGCGCCGTCATCGCCGCCGGCCACGCGGCCTGGCGACGCGCGAGTGCGTCGTGGAATCCGGCGAGGTCCACCGCGAAGACGCTCGGGTCGCCGCCGACCTCGGTCAGCGTGCCGAGGCGGGTCTGCCGATAGAAGCCGGTGTCTTCGACACCCTTGGCCATCACCGGTCCCGCCGTCTGCTGGAACCGGCGCGAGACCTCGTGAGCCGGGTCGGCGAGGAGGGGTGCGAGTGCGGCGATGGATGCAGCGAGGTCGGGCCTGCGCGCGGCCGCGTCCGCCACGGCGGCATCGAGCCACTCCACACCGGCGGGCAGATAGGAACGGTAGACCGGATAGCAGGCCAGGATCTCGGCCAACGCGTCGGCGGCATCCGGGATCGGACGCGGCAGGCACCGCACCAGTCGGTTGATCTCGCTGACCTGGATGGTATCGGCGACGACCCGCTTGGTGCCATGGGACAGCTCCGCCCAGCCGGGATGCGGGGGCAGCCCTGACTCCTCGCGCAGATCGGCGTCGATGGCCGTGAGCCCCGATTCCCCCGCGGGATCGATCAGCACCCGATCGATCTCCGCCATCGCGTCGTACCCGGTCGTTCCCTCGGTGTCCCACCAGGCCGGCAGCACCTCCGGGCGCGAGGTCGCCGAATGCTCGAGGATCTTCTCGACCACCACGTACGGGGCGCCGGCACCCGCGTCGCGGAGTGCGGTATCCAGCTGCTGCAGGTACCCGCCGGGATCGGCAAGTCCGTCCGGGTGGTCGATGCGCAACCCGTCGGCAAGGCCCTCACGGAACCAGCGCAGCACTTCGACATGGGAGGCGTCGAAGACCGGGGCGTCTTCAACGCGGACCCCCGCCAGCCCGGAGATCGTGAAGAACCGGCGGTAGTTCAGGTGCCTGCTCTCACGCTTCCAGAACATCAGCTCGTAGTGCTGGGCGGACAGCACGGCCGCCACGCCAGCGGCATCGTCGGGGACCGGCGCGGGGACGGTGCCCGGAGCGAGGGGAAAGGTCTGGTCGTAGTAGCGGACCACGCCGTCGGGTGCCCCCGGCTGTGGCGCCGGGTCGATGGTGACCGCGCCCGCACCGATCTCGGCACCCAGCTCGGCACCCAGCACCGGAAGGCGCACGCGCCCGCCACCGGCGTCCCAGTCGATGTCGAATGCCGGGGCGTGCGGCGAGGCCTCGCCGAGACGGAGCACGTCCCACCACCACGGGTTCTGCTCGGGCCGGGAGATCCCCATGTGGTTGGGGACCGTGTCGATCAGGATGCCGAGCCCGGCCGCGCGCGCGGCCGCGGCGAACCGCGCCAGCCCCTCGGCGCCGCCCCGGGAGGAGTCGACGCGAGTGGGATCGACAACGTCATAGCCGTGGTCCGAGCCCTCGGTCGCCTGCAGCAGGGGCGAGAGGTAGACCCACCCCACGCCGAGGTCCCGCAGGTAGCCGGTGACGTCGGCCGCGGCATCCAGGTCGAACGAGGCGCGGATCTGCAGTCGGTAGGTCGACGTCGGGCGCATGTCAGCTTCGCAGCTCATCCTTGGGAGCGGCCCCCGGCACCTCATCGATCGCTCCCGTCTGGGGCGCGATCGCGTCGGCGACGAACCGATCGGTCGGCACTTCCTCCTCCGCGATGTGCTCACGCAACACGACGAGGGACTTCGCCTCGAGCCGCAGGGTGGCGCCCGGCGCGAGGCCTTGCTCGTTCGCGTGCACGCCGGCGGTGTCGACCAGCACGTCCCAGAACGGGCTGAACTGCACCTTCGGGAAGTGGAAGTCGATGATCTCGTCGCCGGCGTTGAAGAGGATGACGAAGTGGCTGTCGGTGATCGACTCGCCGCGACGGTCGCGTTCCCGGATGCCGTTGCCGTTGAGGAACACCCCGATCGCCCGACCGAAGCCCGATTCCCAGTCCTCGGGTTGCATCCGTGAACCGTCCGGGCGCAGCCACACGATGTCGGGGACGCGCGCGCCCTCCTCCTGCCGAACGGGGCGACCGTCGAAGAACCGCCTACGACGGAACGTGGGGTGGTCTCGGCGGAGCCGCGCCAGGGCCGCAGTGAAATCGAGCAGACTCGTGTCGATCTCACTCCAGTCGATCCAGGTGGTCTCGTTGTCCTGGGCGTAGCCATTGTTGTTGCCACGCTGGGTGCGACCGAGCTCGTCGCCGTGCAGCAGCATGGGTACGCCCTGCGAGAGCAGGAGTGTGGCGATGAAGTTGCGCTGTTGACGTTCACGCAGCGCGAGGATCTCCGGATCATCGGTGGGGCCTTCGACGCCGAAGTTCATCGAGCGGTTGTCATCGGCCCCGTCGCGGCCGTCCTCGCCATTCGCCTCGTTGTGCTTCTGTTCGTACGAGACGAGGTCGCGAAGCGTGAACCCGTCGTGGGCGGTGACGAAATTGATGGATGCCACCGGCCGGCGCCCCGAGTGTTCGTAGAGGTCGGCCGACCCGGTGAGGCGCCCCGCGAACTCGCCGAGCGCCTGAGGCTCGCCCCGCCAGAAGTCGCGCACGGTGTCGCGGTACTTGCCGTTCCATTCGGTCCACTGCGGCGGGAAGTTGCCGACCTGGTAGCCGCCGGGACCGACATCCCACGGCTCTGCGATCAGCTTCACCTGCGAGACCACGGGATCCTGCTGCACAAGGTCGAAGAAGGCCGCGAGCCGGTCCACGTCGTAGAACTCACGCGCCAGTGCCGCCGCGAGATCGAACCGGAATCCATCGACATGCATCTCGGTCACCCAGTAGCGAAGGGAGTCCATGATCAGCTGCAGCGCGTGCGGGCTCGAGACGTTCAGGCTGTTCCCGGTGCCGGTGTAGTCGGTGTAGTAACGCCGATCGGCTTCTTCGAGCTTGTAATAGGCCTGGTTGTCGATGCCGCGCATCGACAAGGTCGGTCCGAGGTGGTTGCCCTCCGCCGTGTGGTTGTAGACGACATCCAGAATGACCTCGATGCCGACCTCGTGCAGCGCGCGCACCATGCCCTTGAACTCCTGCACCTGCTGACCACGGTCGCCGGATGCCGCATAGTCGCCGTGCGGCGCGAGGAAGGCGATGGTGTTGTAGCCCCAATAGTTCTTCAGGCCGAGCTCCTGCAGTCGGTCCTCGTTGATGAACTGGTGGACCGGCATGAGTTCGATCGCGGTGATGCCGAGTTTCTTCAGGTGCTCGATGATCAGCGGGTGCGAGAGCGCACTGTAGGTGCCGCGGATCTCTTCGGGGATCCCCGGGTGGGTCTGGGTGAGACCTTTGACGTGCGCCTCGTAGATGACCGTCTCGGCGTACGGAATGCGCGGCGGACGGTCGCCGCCCCAGTCGAAGTAGGGGTTGATGACGACGGCCTTGCGCATGGCGGGCGCCGAGTCCTCCTCGTTGAACGAGTCGGGGTCGCCGAAGTCGTATCCGAAGACGGACTGGCCCCACACCGTGTGGCCTTCGACGGCTTTGGCGTAGGGATCCAGGAGCAGCTTGTTCGGGTTGAAGCGCAGTCCCGCCGCCGGGTCGTACGGGCCGTGAACGCGGTAGCCGTAGCGCTGCCCGGGCACGACGTTGGGGAGGTAGGCGTGCCAGACGAAGGCATCCATCTCGACCAGCTCGACGCGGGTCTCGGTGTCATCGTCATCGAACAGGCACAATTCGACGCGTTCGGCCGCCTCGCTGAACAGGGCGAAGTTCGTCCCGTTGCCGTCGAAGGTCGCTCCCAGCGGGTACGGAGACCCCGGCCATGTCTGCACGCGCGCGCCCCTTCTCCTGGTGTCTCCGACACTAGTGGAGAGCGGATGGCTCGGTCGTTCAGGCCTCGAGGACGCGAGCGGTGCCTGTCGGAGGCTCGCCGTGGATCTGCCGGTGAAGGCGCTGCATCCGCTCGTCGAGCTCCGCGGCGCTGGCCGCGGCGTCGCGGAGGTCCTCAAGCAGACCGTCGGGCACCTGTCTGTCGAACTTGTAGTAGATCTTGTGCTCGAGGCTCGCCCAGAAGTCCATCGCGATCGTGCGGAACTGCACCTCGACGGGCACATCGACCCTGCCGCTGGAGAGGAAGACCGGCACCTGGATGATCGCGTGCAGGCTCTTGTACCCGTTGGGCTTCGGCTCGGAGATGTAGTCCTTGACCTGCTGGATCTGGATGTCGTCCTGCGCGGTGAGCAGGTCGAACAGTCGGTAGGTGTCGGTAACGAAGCTGCAGGTGATGCGCACTCCGGCGATGTCGGTGATGTGCTCCCGAATCGAGGCGAAATCGCCCTCGATCCCCTTCCGCCCGACCTTGGCCACAAGGCTGTCGGGGGACTTCACCCGGCCGGAGATGTGCTCGATGGGGTTGTAGTCGTGCAGGTGCTGGAATTCATCGCGCAGGATCTCGACCTTGGTCTCGATCTCTTTGAGCGCGAACTGATACGGCAGCAGGAAGCGCTGCACCTCGTCGCGGGCGGCTCGAAGCTCCGAGAGTGAGACTGTGACTTCATCCTCGGCGGGTGCGGGGCTCATGGTCGATGAATCTACGGATGCCGGGTACGAGACGGCTGTGAACCCGATGACGGTGCGCTGACGGCGCGGAGCGCACCACCGGTCGTCGCGCGAACCCCGCGAGACGAAACGCGCCTCACTCGAGAATGCGAGCCGCCTGTCGCGCGGCCCCGAGGGCGACGTACTCGCCCGGCTTCGGCACCTCGACGGGGATACCGAAGACCTCGGGTGCAATCTGCCGCACCGCGGGCGACTGGGCCGCGCCGCCGATCAGCAGCACCCGATGCAACGGCACACCGAGATCGCGCAGCGCGGTCAGTCCCGCCCGCAACCCCGAGAGCATTCCCTCCACGGCGGCGCGCGCAAGGTTCTCCCGGGTGCTGGAGGCCAAGGTCATTCCGGTCAGCGAAGCGGTCGCGTGGGGAAGATTCGGGGTGCGTTCCCCCTCGAAGTAGGGCACGAGGGTCAATCCGTCGGCGCCGGGCGCAGCCTCGAGCGCAAGCCGACTGAGTTCGGCGTGGTCGACATCCAGAAGCTTCGCGATCGCGTCGAGGACGCGTGCCGCGTTCATGGTCACCACGATCGGCAGGAAGTGCCCATCGGCGTCAGCGAAGCCGGCCACGGTGCCAGAGGAGTCGATCGTCCGATGCTCGCTCACGGCGAAGACGGTCCCGCTGGTTCCGATCGAGACGACGGCATCACCAGGCACTGCTCCCACTCCGAGCGCCGCGCCGGCATTGTCGCCCGCTCCCGGCCCGACACGCCGACCCGCGGCGTCGGTGACCCACTCGCGCGGAGCGAGCACCCTCGGCAAGACGGCGTCGCGCCTCAGCGCGGCGACGAACAGCTCTCGGTCATAGCCGTCTGCTCCCGGGGCCCAGTCCTCGGGGCTCCAGTACCCGGTTCCGGACGCGTCGGATCGGTCCGTGATCAGCTCGTCGAGCACCGGCCCCCGCTCGGACTCCCCCACCGGCCCGTACCCGCGCAGCCGCCAGGTGAGCCAGTCGTGCGGGAGGGCGACCGCGGCGACCTGCGCCGCGTTGTCCGGTTCGTGATCACGGAGCCAGCGCAGTTTGGTGATGGTGAAGGAAGCGACGGGGACCAGACCCGTGCGCTGCGCGAGCGCGTGCGCTCCGAACTCCGCGACAAGATCGGCTGCGGCACCGGCCGAGCGGGTGGAGTGCCACAAGAGCGCAGGCCGGATGACACGGCCGTCCGCATCCAGCGCCACCATGCCATGCTGCTGGCCACTGATCGCCCAGGCCGCGACGCCCTCGAGCCCGCCGGCCTCCGTGATCGCCGCCTGAAGCGCCGTCCACCAGGCCGAGGGGTCAACCTCGGTGCCGACCGGGTGCGGCGCGCGCCCCTCCCGCACGACGAGGCCGGTGGTGGCATCCATCACGACGACCTTGCACGACTGCGTCGACGAGTCGACCCCCATCACGAGCGTCATCCGATCCCCTCTCCACAACAAGCCTCACATGCGCAGGGCCTCAGCGGGCCCCCATCAGGTGTTCGGTGGCCAGCTGCTGCAGTCGGACGAAGCCGAAGCCCTTGCCCCCGAAGTACGGCGCCGGGTCGAAGTCCTCGAACGTCGAGCGGTCGCCGAGCAGGTCGTCGTACGTCTCCCCCGCGGCGAGGGTCGGCTCCGACAGCTCGGTCACGCGGGCGGCGGCGAGCGCCTCTTGCACCTCGGGGTCGGAGCGGAAGGCCGCGGCGCGATCCTTGAGCAACAGGTAGGTGCGCATGTTCGCGGCGGCGGAATCCCAGACGCCGGACTCGTCCTCGGTGCGGCTGGGCTTGTAGTCGAAATGGCGGGGTCCCTCGTACGCGGGGCCGCCGTTCGGCCCGCCGTTTTCGAGCAGATCGACCAGGGCGAAGGCGTTGTGCAAGTCGCCGTGACCGAACACGAGGTCCTGGTCGTACTTGATGCCGCGCTGCCCGTTGAGATCGATGTGGAAGAGCTTGCCGTGGTAGAGCGCCTGGGCGATTCCGGCGGCGAAGTTCAGGCCCGCCATCTGCTCGTGCCCGACCTCGGGGTTCAGGCCCACAAGGTCGGGACGCTCGAGCGAGTCGATGAAGGCGAGCGCGTGCCCGACGGTCGGCAGCAGGATGTCGCCGCGCGGCTCGTTGGGCTTGGGCTCGATCGCGAACCGGATGCCGTAGCCCTTGTCGGTCACATAGTCGCCGAGAAGGTTCACTGCCTCGCGGTAGCGCTCCAGGGCTGCCCGGACGTCTTTCGCCACGTCATACTCAGCGCCCTCACGGCCGCCCCACATGACGAAGGTCTCAGCGCCGAGCTCAGCGGCAAGATCCAGGTTGCGCATGACCTTGCGCAGCGCGAAGCGCCGGACCTGCCGGTCGTTCGAGGTGAACCCGCCATCTTTGAAGACCGGAGCCGAGAAGAGGTTCGTCGTGACCATCGGGACACGCAGACCTGTGGCGTCCAGCGCACCCTTCAGACGATCGATCTGCCTCTGGCGCTGGGCGTCGGTCGAGCCGAACGGGAACAGGTCGTCGTCGTGGAAAGTGAGGCCATATGCGCCGAGCTCGGCGAGCTTCTCGACGGCGTGGACGACATCCAGCGCCGGGCGGGTCGGGCCGCCGAAGGGGTCGGCACCGTTGTAGCCGATCGTCCAAAGACCGAAGGTGAACTTGTCGGCAGGGGTGGGTGTGACCACGGTCGCTCCTTTGCTGAGTGCGCAACACAAATGTTGTGAAAGACAACATATATTCATCCCGCGCGTTCTGCCATCCCCTACGGTGGGCACATGCCAGAGGCCACCGAGGGGATCCGGACCCGCAACCTGGCCCGGGTGCTCGGGCTGGTTCATGGCCTCGGCCCCCTCTCCCGAGCCGAGCTCACCCGGCATACGGGGCTGAACCGCTCAACGATCGCCGATCTCGTCGCCTCGCTGAGCGAAGGGGGCTGGCTCACCGAGCGTGCCCCGGACCCCGCGGGCCGTGCCGGCCGACCATCCCCTGTCGTCGCTGCCTCCCCCGATGTCCTGTGCATCGCTGTGAACCCCGAGGTTGACGCCGTCACGATCGGCGCGGTGCGCATAGACCAGAGCATCGCCATCCGCGAGCGCATCGAGACCGAGGGCCTCATCTCGCCCGCCGAGACCGTAGACCTGATCACGAGCACGATCGACCGCTGGCGCGAGAACATGCCGTCGACGGCATGGATCACATCGGTCGGGGTCGCCGTGCCCGGGCTGGTGCGCGGAGAGGACGGCGCCGTGCGCACCGCGCCGCACCTCGGCTGGCGAGACGTACCCCTCGGTCCGCTCATCAGCGCGCGGACCGGACTGCCGACGGCGGTCGACAACGATGCCACGCTCGGCGCGATCGCCGAGCACCTCTACGGCGCCGCACGCGGAGTCGATGACGTCGTCTATCTCAACGGCGGCGCGAGCGGCATCGGCGGCGGGCTGATCGTGCACGGGATGCCGGTGCGCGGAGCGTCGGGCTATGCCGGCGAATTCGGCCACAACCGCCCGCACGTCGCGCGCAGCGATGAGGGCGGCGGCACCGACGCCGCCCTGGAGGACGAGGTCAGTCGCGCGCGACTGCTGGATGCGGTCGGGCTGCACGGCGCGGACGAAGCCACTCTCGCTCAGGCCCTGGCGGGCTCGACCGATCCCGGTGTGATCGCGGAGATGGCCCGACAGCGCCGCATCCTCGCGACGGCATTGTCGAACGCGGTCAATGTCCTGAATCCCAGCCGGATCGTGCTGGGCGGTTTTCTGGCGACCCTCGCCGATCCGGACCCTGCAGACCTGGTCGACCTCGTGCGCGCACAGTCGATGCCCGGCGCGGCGGCGGATGTCGACATCCGGACCGCAGCGCTCGCCGAGGACCGTCTGCTGATCGGCGCCGCGGAGGCGGCTTTCGCGCCGTTGCTGTCGGATCCGCTGCGCGACCGCGCACCGGGTAGGTGACTCGACCCTGCGAGGTGCAACTCGCGCCTCCGAGGTGCAACTCGCGCCTCCGAGGTGCAACTCGCGCCCGGGAGGTGCAGCTCGACCCTGCGAGGTGCAACTCGCGCGGGGGAGGTGCCCGGGCGGGGTCAGTTGGTGACGGGGAGCAGTGCGGCGACGGCGTCGAACAGCTGCGTCTTCGTGAAGGGCTTGGTCACGACGTCCGAGAATCCCTGGGTGCGGGCATACTCATGCTCCGCCGGATCGGAACGCGCGGTCAGCAGGACCAGCGGGATCGCGCTGGTCGCGCTATCCGCGCGCACCGCCTGCGCGACGGCGATCCCGTCCAGACCGGGCATCATCCAATCGACGATCGCGAGGTCCGGGCGCAGCTCCCGGATCGCCGCAAGGCCCGTCGCACCGTCGTAGCGCTCCTCGACGGTGTGCCCGATGCGAGAGAGGCGGATCGCGGCAAGACGGACGATGTCCCTGTCGTCATCGATTACGAGAATCCTCGCCACACCTGCCTCGCCTTCGTGCGTGTCCGCGCACTCCACGCAATGCTAGGTGAGAATAATCCCGCGAGCGAGCGCACGGACAGGAGGCCGACGATGGCGAGCCCGAGCATTGCCGTGCGCATCCGCACATCCCGCCCGGTCGCTCGAACGATCTGGATCCTCGTCCTCGTGGCGCTCGCTGCGGCGGCGGCGATCTTCTTCGCGCTGACCCAATCCGCCCCCGGTGGCCTCGCCTGGTGGTGGCCGACCGCGGGCATCGGGGTGGTCGCCACCGCCGCCACTCCCCTGCGCTGGCGGTGGCTCACCGCGATCGGTGTGGGCCTTGCCAGCGGTGCAGGATCCTGGGTCGCAGATCGTCCGCTGCTGGTCATCATCCTGGGGTCGGTCGGCATGATCGCGGAGGCATGGATCGTCGCGACGGCCGTCACCAGCGACGGAGATCGCCCGCGTCTGGGATCGCTTCTGGAATTCGGTCGATTCGCCCTCGGCACCGTCGCCGGCGCCGCACTGGTGGCAGCACTGCTGGGCGTGGCGACGGAATTCGGCGGCGGCGCGTTCATGGGGGTGTTCTGGGCGATCTTCGCCTCCCATTTGTCGGCCGTGATCCTGCTCGCCCCGCTCGGGCTCGTCACCCTGCCCGGGCGCCATACGCGCTGGGTATCGTCCGCGGTCATCACTCTCGCCATGCTCGCGGCGACCGCGTTCGCGTTCTGGCCGGGCACTCCGCTGGCGGTGCCGATCATCGCGGTCCCGCTCATGGCCTGGGCGGCTGTCACCTCACCGACGTTCTACGTCGTCGTCCAGATCGTGCTCGTGGTCGGCCTCACCGCGCAGCTGACGGCGCTCGGTGGCGGAATGTTCGCCAGTCCGAGCGTCGGGCTACCGACCGTGACCGCGCTTCAGATCTTCGCGATAGCTCTTTCAGGGATGGCGCTGGCGATCGCCGCCACGCAGAACGACCGCCTCACGCTCGAGAACAAGCAGTCCGCGATCTCCCATCTGCTGCACGATGCCTTCCGCGGCTCGAAGAGCGGCTTCGCGATTCTGCAGGACGATGGCGGCGGCACCTACAGCGTTCTGGAGATCAACGCGGCCGCCGTCGTGCTGCTGCGCGACGAGTTCGAACGAAACGACAGCGGCAAGTGGATCCTGCGCGACACCGCTCTCCTGCGACCATGGCTCGAGCGCGCGAGCTACGACGTGTCCGAGAGCGTCGACTGGGAGGACGTCTCCCCCTCCAACCTCCCCGCCACGATCACGATCGATGCCGTCAATCGCACCGGCCTGAACCGTGTCATCCTGCTCGCAATCCAGGATCTGCGGCCGCTCCGTGAAGCAGAGCGTGAGATGGAGCGTCGGCTCGAGCGCGAACGTCAGGTCAGTCGCACGTTCCAAGCCCTCAACCAGCAGAAGGTCGACTTCGTGGCCAGCGTCACCCACGAGCTGCGCACGCCCATCACCTCGATCCTGGGCTTTGCCGAAGAGCTCTCCGAGGCGACGAGTGATCCCGAGCTGCGCGAATATGTGGAGGTCATCTCCCGCAATGCCACACGGCTGAGAGGCGTCGTCGACGATGTGCTGCTCGTCTCGAAGATGAGCCGGACGCCCGCGGCGGTCAATGCGGGATCCCAGCTCGACGCAGGGGAGATCCTGCGTCGCAGCCTGACCGATGCCACGCACAGCATCCGCAACCGTGGCATCCAGGTCGTCACCGAGATCGAAGACGACCTCGTCGTCCTGGGTCGCGAGAACGACCTCATGCGCGTGTTCACCAACATCCTGACCAACGCCGTGAAGTTCTCCCCCGAGGGCGGCCGCATCGAGGTCGTCGCCTACCGGGCGGAGCAGCGCGCGGTGATCACCATCACCGATCAGGGCGAAGGGATCTCGGAGGAGGACCTCGCGCACATCTTCGACCGGTTCTACCGCAGCGCCTCGAGCACGCAGCGCGGCGTCCCCGGCACGGGCCTGGGACTTGCGATCGTGAAAGAGCTGCTCGCCGGCATGGGTGGGCAGATCGAGCTCTCCCGAGCCGCACCCGTGGGCACGACCGCCCAGATCACCCTCGCACTGGTCACCCCCCGGGCGTCGGCCCCGGATACGACGGAATCGGGCGACAGCGACACCTGAGGGGGACATGCGCCGCTCCCCCATCGCTTTCTCGACGGACATGCGCACGCCACGCAGATCCGCCCATCCGTTCACCGAGACGCAATAGCGTCGCGGATATGGGGGCATGGAGTGTGGAGCCGTTCGGCAATGACGTCGCGGCCGACTGGGCATGGGATCTCGAAGAGACCTCGCAATGGGATGTCGTCGAGGACGCGCTGCGCGACGCGCTCGAGGACGCGGAGGTCGACCATGAGACCGCGCAGATCGCCGTCGCGGCCGTCGAAGTGATCGCCCACGGGCTGGGGCGACGCACGCAGTGCGACGCGTACACCCACGAGGTCGAAGAGTTCGTCGTGCGCGCCGGCCGACCGCCGCGGGATCTCGTCGACCTTGCTGCCGCCTCCCTCGCCGCGGCCACCGGGCCCGCCAGTGAACTGTCGACCGCCTGGGCCGACGCCGGGGACGTCGGCTGGAGCGAGGCGATCACACGGCTGCGGGCTTCCCTGACAGACTGAGGACGTGAGCCCACGCGCACGCGCGGGGCCCCACGAGCCTGACGTCCTGCAAGGAGCCCGATGACGCGCCGCTTCCCGTCCTTCGTCTACAGCCACGGAGATGAGCCGGACGTGCGGTTCACGCTCGCCAACGAACGCACCTTCTTGGCCTGGATCCGTACGGCCCTGGCACTGCTGGCCGGCGGGGTGGCGCTCGAGGTGCTCGGCCTGGATCTCGACCCGAACCTACGGCTGAGCGCGAGTCTGGTGCTCGTCGTCGCGGGACTGCTGACACCGATCCTCGCCTGGGTGGGCTGGATGCGGGCCGAGCGCGCGCTGCGGGACGCCTCACCGCTGCCGGGCTCGCTCCTCGGCCCGGTCGTGGGCATCGCGGTGACGCTCGCGTCGGTGCTGATCCTCCTCGCGATCCTCGTGTCGTGAGCGACCGGCTCTTCGATCCAGGCCTCCAGCCCGAGCGCACCGAGCTCGCGTGGCGACGCACCGAACTGAGCCTGGCCCTCGGCTCGGTCGTCGCGATGCGGCTGCTCCCGGACGCCCTCGGCAGCGGCTGGTGGGTGCTGCCGGGCGCCGTGGGCGTCGCGTTCTCCTTCGTGCTCTGGGTGTGGTCGCGCAGGCGCTACCTCCGCGTCACCCACGCCACCGTGCACGCGCGCGACCACACTCGGGTGCCCGATGGGGCGCTCCTGCTCGCACTGGCGGGGTTCGTCGCCGCGATCGGAGTGATCGCGATCGTCGTGCTCGCCGTCAGCGTCACCACGTAGACGCGCGGCACCGCAGGGCGTGCACCCAGGGCGATGTCACACGCCTGAAACGTGACGAGCCCATACTGAAGAGGCAACGTAAGCCGTTGTGGGCGAGCCGGGCCAAAAAACCTCGGATCGTGTGGAGGAGTCGTGTCCCCACTTCACCCGCGCGGTACGTGGTTTCTCGACACCTCCCGTTTCCTGTCAATCGGTACGGAGTGAGTAGTACATGTCGTTGAAAGTCACGGTCGTCGTCGGTAACCCCAAGGCGATGTCTCGCACCCGCAAGGTGGCCGAGCTGCTGGTGGAAAAGCTCCTGGAGCCGGGCACCTATGAGTGCGAGGTCATCGATCTGGCCGACCACACCGACGAGATCTTCGCCTGGCCCTCCGAGAAGGTCGCCGCGCTCAACGCACAGGTCGCAGAGAGCGATCTGGTCGTGTTCGCGTCGCCGACGTACAAGGCGACCTACACGGGTCTGCTGAAGGCGTTCTTGGACCGCTACCCCGCGAACGGCCTCGCCGGCGTGACCGCGATTCCTGTGCACACCGGCGCCGACTTCACACACGCGATGGGCCCGACCTTCACCCTCTCCCCGCTTCTGGTGGAGCTGGGCGCAATGGTCCCGGGCCGTGGCTTCTATCTGGCTCTGAGCCAGATGGACAAGCTCGACGAGGTGGTGGATGCCGCGGCATCCGAGTACGCCACGAACCTGTCGCGTCTGTCGAACGTCGCCGCCTCGGTGTCGCAGACGACGCTGGCTGCTCAGTCCTGATCGATTGCCCCATATCGAAAAGGAGGAATCCCATGTCGCAGTCCGTCACCACGCCCACAACCTTTGATGCCCGCCATTTCCGAGACACCCTCGGCCACTATGCATCCGGCATCACGATCGTCTCGGGTCACGAAGGCGGTGAACCCGTCGGGTTCACCTGTCAGTCGTTCTACTCGGTCTCGGTCGACCCGCCGCTGGTCTCGTTCAGCGTGATGAAGACATCCACGACCTACCCGCGCATCGCCGCGGACGGCAAGTTCGCCGTCAACGTGCTCGCGCACAACCAGCACCACATCTCGAGCCAGTTCGCCCGCAAGGGCACCGACAAGTGGGCCGGCATCGACTGGGCGCCCGCAGCCTCCGGCAACCCGATCATCGCCGACACCCTGATGTGGGTCGACTGCGAGATCTGGGCCGAGCACGAGGCCGGCGATCACATGATCGTGATCGGCAAGGTCGTCGAGATGAGCCCCGCCGAGTGGCACCGCCACGAGCCGCTGCTGTTCTTCAAGGGCAGCTACCGGCACCTGCGCGAGGCCGACCAGCTCGCCAGCTGACGCTCGGGGATACAGCTACCGGTGGCCGGGGGCGGGGCGTCAGGCCCACTCCCGGCCACCGGTGTGTGTGGCGGCGGTAGTGTCGGGCGGGTGAGCTCGACCTCTGACATCCGCGTCCTGACCATCGGCACCAGCATGATCACGGGGATGTTCGCCGACGCCGTGCGGGACACCGACGGCATCCGCATCGAGGCCGTCTTCTCGCGCGATCTCGCCAAGGCGCGCTCCTACGCCGCGGGGATCGGCGCTCCCCTGGCGGGCGACGACCTCGACGCGTTGCTCTCGCGCGTCGACATCGACGCGGTGTACGTCGGCAGCCCCAACTCCGCCCACGCGGCGCAGGTGCGCGCCGCGATCACGGCCGGAAAACACGTGTTCGTCGAGAAGCCGGCGGTCCTCGCGGCCGCCGAATGGGACGAATTGGTGGATGCCGCATCCGCAGCCGACGTACTGCTGTTCGAGGGGATGCGCACCGAGTACGATCCGGGCACCGCGCTCGTCAGATCGCTCTTGCCCGAGATCGGGGTGCTGCGCTCGGCGACCCTGCGTTACCAGTCGCGATCGTCACGCTACGACAAGGTGCTCGCCGGCGAGTACGTGAACATGTTCGCGCCCGAGATGGGCGGCGGTGCAGTGAACGACCTCGGCGTTTACGTGATCCGCGCCGCGCTCACCCTCTTCGGTGAGCCCGAGACGGTCAGCGCGACCCTCCTCCCGGTGCGCTCCGGTGTCGAGGGGGCCGGTCACATCGTGCTCGGCTACGACGGGTCCTACGTCGCCCTCGACTTTTCGAAGATCACCACCTCACGGCTGCCGAGCGAGCTCCAAGGCGAGGACGGCACGCTCACGATCGACCACATCGCGAGCGCCCGCCGCGTGACCCTCACCCGCCGAAACGGAGAGGTCAGCGAGCACCACCTCGACCTGCCCCAGCACAGTCTGCTCGGCGAGGTCGCGCGCTTCGTCGAGCTCATCTCGACCGACGCAGATCCCACGCGCGACCAGGCACTGACGGGTGCGGTGCTGCGCATCATCGAGTCCTGCCGCTCGAGCGTCACTTCCGCATAGTCGCGGTGCGGTCGCACCGTACGCAGGCGACACTCCAGCGGTGGGGCGCTGTGCGAACAGCGGCCGACACACAACGGGTCAGCTCGCCTCGATGACGCCCATCATGCCGAGATCCTCATGGTCGAGGATGTGGCAGTGGTAGAGGGTCTTCCCGGGAAATCGGTCGAAGAAGAGCCGCACCACGACCTCTGAGTTCGGGGCGACGTTGACGACGTCGCGAACATCCATGCCTCTCGTGGCGACCCCGCCGACCGATTGGACTTGCATCGGCCAGATGTGCAGATGGAAGGGATGATCCATCGGCGAGACGTTGCGGATCGTCCACTCTTCAACAGCGCCCAGCGCGACCGACTGATCGATGCGGTCGGGATCGAACTCCGCACCGTCGATGAGGAACTGCATCCCGGCGCCACCGCCCATGCCCATGCTCATCGTGAGGGTGCGCGATCCGTCGAGGGTCGCGCTTCGAAGGTCCGGCGGGTTGGTCGTGGTCGAGGGCAGGACCGACGGCGCGGGCGCGGCAGAGTCGGGTGTCAGGGTGAGCACGAGTGTCTCGGGCGAGAGCGTGGACGCGCCGCCCATCATGCCGCCGCCCATGCCTCCCTGCGCACGTTCGTAGGCAGCGGTGGTGACGGATGCCGAGGAGTCGGGCATGGTGAGGACGACGTCGGCACGATTCCCGGGGACGAGGAACAGAGTCGTCACCGCCTCGTCGACGTGGCCGGTGTCGATGCCCAGCAGCCGCGCGTAGAGACCGGCGAGCTGCAGGTCGAGGTATCTGCTCGCGCACGCATTCACGATGACCAGCCGCTGTTCCGAACCGGTCGGCGCGCGCAGCTCGGGCCGGGGCTGACCGTTGACCAGCAGCACGTCACCCGTTCGACCGACGCGCCGCTCGGCATTGGTGACCTCGGCGACCGCGCCGCCCGAGAAGGTCACGTCGGAGACGACGGCGACTCGGGGCGCAGCATCCGTCCAATCATCCTCGTCGACGAGGATCGCCCCGTAGAGGCCGCCGAAAAGCTGATCGGCGACCATCCCGTGATGGTGGGGGTGATACCAGCACACGCCGGCGGGGTGGTCATCGGGCAGCACGATCTCGTAGTCGAAGCTCTCACCCGGCTCGATGTGCACGAAGGGGTTGTCGCTGTTGCCGGACGCCGAGACGAGCAGTCCGTGGGTGTGGAGGTTCGTCGCCTCCCCCAACCCGTTGTGCAGGTGCACCAGCAGGCGATCGCCGGGATGCAGGTGCAGGGTGGGGCCGGGGACCGTGCCGTTGAACGTGAGCATGCGCTGGGTCGCACCGCCGACGACGACCTCGGACTCGGCGACGTCCAGATCGATCTCAAGGATGCCGCCCGCGGAGGTCAGGACGGCCGGTTCGACCCAGGCGACAGCCGCATCGCCAGACGATGAGCGAGCCACGGTGGGGTCCGGCTGTGGGGTGCTCGTCGCGCCGGAATCCTGGCTCCCACCGAGGCCACTGGTGGCCAGCCCCGCACCGACGATGACAACGACGCCCGCACCGACACCACCGATCGTCAGCGCCTGTCGGCGGGTGATTCCTTCGCCCATGCGACGCTCCCTCCCGCGCGGAATACCCACTGGGGTATGAGGTGATGACGATCCTACGCCGCACTCGCCACCCTGTCACGGAATACCCTCAGGGGGTATCCTGTTCCACGCGAGGACGACAACCTGACCGCAGGAGCGACACCATGTCCGACCAGCGCCACGATCACGCGATGATGCACGGCCACCACGACGAGCACCCCGACCACGCGGCCATGGGCAACGGACACACGAGCCATGGCGATCACGCCGGTCACGGCGACCACGTCGGCCGGTTCCGCCGCCTGTTCTGGATCAACCTGATCCTCGCCGTTCCGGTCGTGGGCTTCTCCCCCATGTTCGCCATGCTGATCGGATACAGCGTTCCGTCGTGGGCGCTGCTCATCGGCCCCGTGATCGGCACCGTGATGTACCTCTGGGGCGGCTGGCCGTTCCTGACCGGTGCTGTGGACGAGCTGCGCTCCCGCCGACCCGGAATGATGCTGCTCATCGGGCTGGCGATCACGGTCGCCTTCTTCGCCTCGTGGGGGGCGACCCTCGGCATCCTGCATCACGAACTCGAGTTCTGGTGGGAGCTCGCGCTGCTGATCGTCATCATGCTGCTCGGCCACTGGATCGAGATGCGTTCACTCGCGCAGACCACCTCAGCCCTGGACTCGCTGGCAGCGCTCCTCCCCGACGAGGCGGAGCGCGTCGACGGCGATCAGGTCCTGAAGGTCTCCCCCGCGGAGCTTCGCGTCGGTGACGTCGTGATCGTACGCCCGGGCGGCAGCGTTCCCGCAGACGGGCGCATCATCGACGGGCGCGCCGACATGGACGAGTCGATGGTGACGGGCGAATCCCGCCCCACGACCCGCGCGACAGGCGACAGCGTCACCGCCGGCACGGTCGCGACCGACTCCGGCCTGCGGATCGAGATCACTGCGACCGGCGATGACACGATGCTCGCCGGCATCCGGCGTCTGGTGACCGACGCGCAGAACTCGTCCTCGCGCGCCCAACGGCTGGCCGACCGTGCCGCGGCATGGCTGTTCTGGTTCGCGCTGGGCGCCGCGGTCATCACGGCGGTCGTCTGGACGATGCTCGGGGATGCCGACACCGCCGTCATCCGCACGATCACCGTCCTCGTGATCGCGTGCCCCCACGCGCTGGGGCTGGCCATTCCCCTGGTCGTTTCGATCGCGACCGAGCGGGCAGCCCGCGGCGGCGTGCTGGTGAAGGACCGCCTGGCGCTGGAGAGCATGCGCACCGTGGACGCCGTGCTGTTCGACAAGACCGGCACCCTCACCAAGGGCGAGCCGGCGGTGACCGGTGTCGCCTCCATCGGCGGTGTGTCGGACGACGAGGTTCTCACGCTGGCCGCTGCAGCGGAGGCCGACAGCGAGCATCCATTGGCCCTCGCCATCGTTCGCGCAGCGACGGATGCCGGACGTGAGGTCCCCACGGGGACGGGGTTCACCTCGGCACCCGCCGTCGGCGTGACGGCGACGATCAGCGGCGCAGAGGTCCGCGTCGGTGGGCCACGCCTGCTCGAACAGCTCGAGGCGCGCGGCCTGGATGCCGCATCCGGCTGGCACGATGACGGTGCGACGGTGCTGCACGTCGTCCGTGCCGGGGAGGTCATCGGTGCGCTCGCGCTGGCGGACGAGGTCCGGCCGGAATCCCACGCGGCGGTCGATGCCCTGCACGCTCTGGGTGTCGAGGTCGTCATGATCACCGGGGATGCCGAACCCGTCGCGCGCGCCGTGGCCGCCGAGCTCGGGATCGACCGCGTCTACGCCGGGGTGCGCCCGAAGGACAAGTCCGACAAGGTCAGGGAGCTTCAGAGCGAGGGCAAGAAGGTCGCAATGGCCGGCGACGGCGTGAACGACGCGCCCGCGCTCGCCCAGGCCGATGTCGGCATCGCGATCGGCGCCGGCACGGATGTCGCGATCGCCTCGGCCGGGGTGATCCTCGCCACCTCCGACCCGCGTTCGGTGCTCTCGGTCATCGATCTCTCCCGCGCGGCGTATCGCAAAATGCAGCAGAACCTGTGGTGGGCGGCGGGCTACAACCTCATCTCGGTGCCGCTTGCCGCAGGCATCCTGGCGCCCATCGGGTTCGTGCTGCCGATGTCGGTCGGCGCGATCCTGATGTCGGCGTCCACTGTCGTGGTCGCGCTCAACGCGCAGTTGCTGCGGCGTCAGGACCTGGCACCCGAAGCAATCGTGGCTCGCATCTTCGAGCGATGAATGGAGTGCAACTCGGCTGAGGGAGGTGCAACTCGGCTGAGGGAAGTGCAACTCGGCTGAGGGAAGTGCAACTCGGCGCGGGGAGGTGCAACTCGGCGAGTTGGGGGTGGGCGTCATACGGCGACTCACAGAGGGGGACTCGGGCGTGGGCGGGCTAGCATGAACGGTCGGCCGACCGTCGAGCAGGAGGTTCAGATGCCCGAGCGGACACCGCCGGTCCACTTCGCGCCCGCTGCCCGAGTGGATGCGCTGCCCCTGAACTTCTGGGATGCCATCGACCGCGAGGTCGCACGCCTGTCGGCAGAGCCCGGCCCGCGCATGATCGATGTCTCCAAGGGGAGCCCGGATCTGCCGACCCCGCCGCACATCGTCCAGGCGATGCAGCGCGCCGTGGCGAACCCCAGCCACCACCGGTACAACGCGTTCACCGGCTACGCCCCGCTGCGCGAGGCGATCGCGATGCGCTACCGCGAAGACCACGGCGTCGACCTCGACCCCGACTCCCAGGTCGTCACCTTCAGCGGATCGCACGAAGCCCTCATGGCGGCGATCATCGCACTGGCCGATCCCGGATCGACCGTGGTCCTTCCCGACCCCGGCTACCCGATGTACTTCTCGGGAGTGGACCTTGCCGGAGCGACGATCGCGACCCTTCCGCTCGTCGAGCCTGGCTACGCCCCCGACTTCGACGCGCTGCGCGACCTCGACGAGGCGCGCGTGTTGATGCTGAACTACCCCAACAACCCCACCGGCGCGGTCGCCACCCGTCAAATCTTCGAGGATGCCCTCACCTTCTCCCGCCGGGTCGGCGCCGCGTTCATCCACGACTTCGCCTACTCGGCGCTGGGCGCGGGCGGCTCTCGACCGCTGTCGGCACTCTCGGTGGATCGGGATACCGAGCGCACGGTCGAGCTGCAGACGGTGTCGAAGACCTACAGCATGGCCGGGTGGCGGGTCGGCTACGCCGCCGGAAACCCCTCGATCATCGACGCGATGCGCCGCTACCAGGCCCACGCGTACAGCCTCATCTTCGGCGCCACCCAGGAGGCCGCCGCCGCCGCCCTCACCGGCGACCAGTCGGTGGTCGACGAGATCGTCGCGGTGTACGAGCGGCGTCGCACCATCGTCGTCGACGGGCTCCGCGCGATCGGCTGGGATGTCATCGACTCGGTCGGCACCTTCTTCGTGTGGGTGCGGATCTCCGGCGATGCCGTCGAGTTCGCGCGCATCCTGCGCGAAGAAGCCCGCGTCGCGGTCGGTCCCGGCGACGGGTTCGGCTCGCGCGGACGCGGTCACATCCGCCTCGGACTGACCCTGGACGACGACACTCTGCGCGAGATGATCGACCGTCTGGCGCAGATCACGCTTCCGACCGTGAGCATCAGATGACCGACCGCAGCGCCCACTCGCGATCCGCCACCCTCGAGGACTCCGTCGTCTGGGACGGCGAGACCGTCCGCATCCTCGATCGCCGTGTGTTCCCCTCGCGGGTCGAGTGGGTCGTCGCGCACTCGCCGCAGGAGGTGGCGAGCGCCATCCGCGACATGGTGACGCAGAGCTCGGGACCGCTCTACGCCGCGTGCGCCGGGATGTCGCTGGCCGCGTTCCAGGCCCGGGACGAGGATCTTCCCGTCGCCCGTGCACGCCTCGCCGCAGCCGGGGACGCCCTCGCCCACGCGCGTCCCACGAACAAGCATCCGAAGGATGCCGTGGAGGCCGTGCTGCGCCGCACAGAGGCGGCGACATCCACCCCAGAACTCGTGGAACTCGCGATCGACGAGGCCCGCCGCTTCGAGGCCGACTACCGCGACGCGGGGCTGCGCCTCGGCCGAGCCGCCGTCGGCCTCCTCCCCCGGCGCGCGACGATCCTCACCCACTGCTGGGCCGAGGCGTACCTCTTCGGCGTGGTCCGGGCCGCGGAGGAGGCCGGCACCGAACTGACATGGGTCGCCACCGAGACCCGGCCCTACCTGCAGGGCGCCAGACTCACCGCCCATTCGCTGCGAGAGCTCGACAACGATGTGACCCTCATCACCGACGGGATGGCCGCCGCCGCACTGTCCTCTCCCCGCGGGGCAGGGTCGGGCGCGATCGACGCCGCCCTCACCGCGGCCGACCGGGTCGCCATGGACGGGTCCGTGATCAACAAAGTCGGGACCCTCGGCATCGCCGCCGCCGCCCACGCCTTCGACATCCCGTTCATCGGGCTCGTCGAAGCACCCGACCCAGAAGCCCCCACCGGCGCGGATGTCGTCATCGAGGACCGCGATCCACGCGAGGTGCTCGAAGTACTCGGGAACCGCACCGCGAGTGAGCTCGTCACCGACGCCTGGTATCCCGCCTTCGACTGCGCACCGCCGCGGCTGGTGTCGTGGATCGCCACCTCGCGCGGCGCGTTCCGGCCCGACCGGATGGCCGACTACTTCACGACCGACCCCGAGGCGATGGCCGCGCCGCCGCTCTCCCCCGACACCGTGCTGGGAGCCGATCAATGACCGCTGTGATCTCCGCCGATGCCGTCGTGGTGGACCTGGAGGGCACCACGAGTGCCGCCGGGTTCATCCTCGGCGACCTCTATGACCACGCCCGTCCACGACTGGACGAGGTGCTCGCGCGTGCTGACACACACCCCACGGTGGCGCAGGCCCGCGCGCAGGCGATCGCCGAGACGGGCCTCGCCCCGGACGCCACCGACGCCGAGGTCGCCGAGGCGCTTCGGGGGCTCATGGCCACCGACGTGAAGTCGACGCCGCTGAAGACGCTGCAGGGCATCATCTGGGCGGAGGGTTTCGCACGCGGCGAGATCCACTCGCACTTCTTCGATGACGTCCCGCCGCAGCTGCGCGCGTGGCGCGAGAGCGGCATCCGGCTCGCGGTCTACTCGTCGGGGTCGGTGGCCTCACAGCAACCGTGGTTCCGGCACGCACCCCAGGGCGATCTCAGCCCGCTGATCGAAGCATGGTTCGACACCGTCAACGCCGGCCCCAAGAAGCACGCCGAGTCGTACGCGAAGATCGCCGCCGCGCTCGACCTGGCGCCGGGCCGCATCCTGTTCCTCACCGACCACCCGGAGGAAGTGGCGGCCGCCCTCGACGCCGGGTGGCAGGTCATCGCCCTGGACCGTGCCGGAGAGCCGTGGGAAGGCGCGGCGTTCGCCGCGGCATCCGTGCACGACTTCGCCGAGATCGAGGTGACCCGGTGAGCATCATCGACGCGGACGTGCTGCACGCTGCCGGCGCGGCGCTGGCCGACGAGGCGCGTCGCTTCTCGGGTTTCGGCTGGATGCGCGGCACCTCCGGCAACCTGTCGCTGGTCGTGGACCGCGACCCGCTCCTCTTGGCCGTGACGGCCTCGGGCCTCGACAAGTCGGAGTTGACCCCCGCGGATGTCGTGCTCGTGGACGCCCACGGAGCGGCCGCCGATTCCTCCGACCCCCGTCGGCCGTCGGCCGAGTCGGGCCTCCACGCCCACATCGCCGCCCGCACCGGAGCAAACGCGGTCTACCACGTGCACGCGATGGATGCCGTCATCGCCGGCCACCGCTGGCCGGGCGGCGTCGAGCTGCGCGACCTCGAGATGCTCAAGGGGATCGGGCACCTGGCCCACGACGAGACCGTCGTCATCCCCGTCATCCAGAACCACCAGGAAATGGCGGTCGAGGCCGGGCGCTTCGACGAGGTCTACCTGCCCGCCACCGCCGAGGTGCCGGAGGTCCCCGCCATGATCGTCGCCGGGCACGGCATGTACGCCTGGGGCACGGACCGCCTGCAGGCGCGCCACCACCTCGAGATCGTGGAGTGGCTACTGCGGTTCACCGTCGCCACCGCCTGACGGCCCGTACGATTTTCAGACGAACGGGACGGCGGCGGTGACCGCGACGAGTTGGTGCACGTCCGTCGTCGCGAGCCGCGCAACCCCGAGGGCGCGGGCCGTGCGCAGCACCCAGCGGGCCGCGAGCGCGCGCTCAGGCTCGGGCAGGGTCTGGATGTCGGATACCTTCGAGAACCCGACGATGCGACGCACCGCCTTGGCCGCAGCGTAGATCGCCGCATCCGAGCGGATGCGCTCGAGGGTGGCGTCCAGGATCGCGTCGCCGAACACGCGCGCATCGACCCGCTCGTGCCAGTGGGAGCGGAACTCGGCCTCGAAAGCGTCGATCAGCTCGACCGGCAGCTGCAGCAGGAGGTCGGCGTCGGCATCCCGCCCCTGCACGCGCGCGCGAGCCGATGCAAGGATGAGGTTCGCCCAGACCGCGCCGAGATCGAAGCCCGTCGGGCCGTAGGTGCCGAATTCGGAATCGAACGCGCGCACCGATCCACCGGCACCGTCAGCATCGGCGCGGACGAACACGGATCCCGTGTGCAGATCGCCGTGGATGAGGCTCTGGGTGTCTTCCTGGAAGCGGAGCTTGGCCAGGGCGATCTCGTGGACGAACGCACGGTCCGCGCGCAGCTCTGCGACGTCGGGGTCGTTCTCGGGAAGCCACACGTTGTGCTCGTGCTCCACGTACGGCTCGGTGAAGACGAGGTCCTCGGTGATCTCGCTCAGCTCAGGGTTGGTACCGGCGGCGACCAGGCGGCGACGCTCGGGGCCCGGGGTGCCGAATACGCTCGTCGCGAAGGCGGTGGCGCCGACGTATCGCCCCAGCTCGGCGGCGGCGTACGGGTGAAGGCGACCTTCGTTGAGTTCGGTGCGCCAGACGGCGTGGTCGCTGAGGTCCTCGATCGTCAGGACGATCTCGTCGTCGTCGAAGCCGTACATCGCGGGAACATGCCCGGGATCGATCCGCTCATGCTGACCGAGGACGAACGCCTCGCGGCGGGTGCGGGACCGGGTCATGGGCCACGACGGGTCGACGCGCACATGCGGCAACGATTGCTTGACGACCACGCCGTTTCCTGCGGCGTCGGTCACGATGAACACCAGGTTCAGGTTGCCGTCGCCGACCTCGCGCACGTCGGCGATCGCGGCGGGGTCGACCGGGCCGGCAAGCTCGGGGTGGGTCTGCAGAAATGCAGGGACGGAGTCGACGCTCAGCTGCGCGGGTGCGGTGCCAGTGGATGCGGTGGTCATGATGCGGTGGTGCTCCCGGCGACGATCGTGGTGGCGCGGCGACGGAACGTGAAGCTGAACAGCAGTGCGATCAGCAGCACGAGGCCCTTGCCGAAGTCCTGGTAGTAGTACGGCAGACCCGCCATCGAGAAGCCCGTGACCATGACCGCGATGAGCACGGCTCCAAGAGCCGTGCCCCACGCGTTCGGTCGGCCGATGCCGAGCACCGAGACCCCCACGAGCGCGACAGCGACCGAGTCCAGCAGCAGGGAGTTCCCCGCCGAGACGTCCCCCTGTCCGATGCGCGCCGCCAGCAGCAGTCCCGCGATCGAGGCGAGGATGCCGCATCCGATGTACGCGGCAGCGCGGTAGGCCCGCACCTTCACACCGGCCAGGCGCGCGGCCTTCGCATTGGAGCCCACCGCCGCGAGCCCACGACCCCAGCGGGTGCGCTCGAGGATGAACCAGACGAGCACCGTCAGGACGAAGAAGAGGATCACCGGGACCGAGACCGGACCGATCGCACCGCGATCGAACCAGAGGAAGTCCTCGGTGAAGCGGCCCGGTGCCGTGGATCCGTCCGGCAGCATCATCTGCGACGAGATCGACTTGCCGTCCACGATGATCAGTTTCAGCCCCACGACGATGAACATCGTCGTCAACGTCGCCAGCAAGTCGGGGATCTTCGCGAACACGACGAGGGCCGCGTTGACGGCTCCGATGAGCGCACCGGAGACGAGTACAACGGTCACCGACACGGCGCCGACCTGACCGGCCACGACCAGGGTCCAGGCCGCGATCGAGACCGCGAAACCGGCGTTGGCGCCCACCGAGAGGTCGAGTCCGCCGACCGTCATCGCAAGTGTCACCCCGAGCCCCGCGATCCCCACCGGGGCGATGTACTTCAACATGCCGAACGCGTTGTCGATCGTGCGGAAATTGGGCTCGGTGATGACGAAGTAGAGGATCATCGCGACGGTGACGGCGACGAAGCCCCACTTGGCGACGCCGCGGGCGACGCTTTCGCCCAGGCCGGCGCGGCCTGCGACGACAGCCTGGCTGTTCATGCGGACTCCTTCTGGTGGTGCGGATCGTCCAGGAGCGCGGCGACGATCTCGTCGCGCGGGCGGGTGCCGGCGGGGATGTCGAGGGCGATGCTCCCCTGGACCAGGACGATGATGCGGTCGGCGACCTCGAGGATCTCATCGACGTCGCTGGAGAGGACGACCACGGCGCGACCGGCGCGCGCCTGGTCTCGGGCCGCATCGCCGATGGTGCGCCGCGCGCCGATGTCGACGCCACGGAAGGGCTCGTCCAGCAGCGCGAGGCGCGGGCCGGTGCGCAGCCACCGGCCGACGATGACCTTCTGCTGGTTGCCGCCCGACAAATCATCGACCGGCGTCTGCGCCGAGGTCGCGACGACGCCGAAGCGGTCGATGACATCCTCGCCGAGCGCGTTCTCCCGACGCGTGCGGACGATCCCGAGCCGGTCGGTGATCTCGGCGAGCACGGGGAGTCCCACGGTCTGGGAGATCGACCACCCGGGCTGGATGCCGTCGCGCTGCCGGTCCTCGGGCACGAGGACGACCCCCTGCGCGATGGCGGCGGCGGGTGTCCCGGGGGCGAAGATCTCACCGTCGAGCGTCATCTTCGTGCCGGCGGGGTGTCGCTGTCCCGCGATGGTCTCGGCGAGCTCTGTCTTGCCTGCTCCGAGCAGGCCCAGGATGCCGGTGACCTGTCCCGCGTGGACGCGCAGCGACAGGGGGGCGGCCGAAGGGACGACCGCGGCGTCGCGAAGCTCGAGCACGACCGGCCCCGCAGCGAGAGGCTCCGTGACGTGCTGCTGGAGTTCGGTGGGGACCCCGAGCATGGCCTCCAGCGCCGCGTGCCAGTCGAAGGGACGCGGCACGTCGAGGGCGACCGCGCCGTCGCGCAGCACGACGATGCGGTCGGCGAGACGCTCGATCTCGCCGAAGCGGTGGCTGACGAACACGATCGACAGCCCCGCGGCGCGCAGGTCTCGGATGACCTCGAACAATCGATCGGCTTCGGCGGCGGTCAGCGCAGAGGTCGGCTCGTCGAGGATCAGCACCTTCGGCGTCGAGCGCAGGGCGCGGGCGAGGATCAGCAGCTGGGCATCGGATGTTCCGAGCCTTGCGGCATCCGCGGTCAGCACCTCGTCGCTCCACTCCAGCCCGAGTCGAGCCAGGGCCCGTCGCGCCTCGCGCAGGGAGGAGGATCGGCGGACAAGGCGGTGCCCGCCGGAGGCGAGATCCGTGAGCAGGACGTTGTCTGCCACCGACAGCCCCGGCACGATGCCGTCCGCGATGCGCTGATGCACGGTCTCGATGCCGTGCCTGCGGGCGACCGCGGGGGAAGAGAGGTGGCGCACCACCCCGGCGAGAGCGATCTGCCCGGTGTAGTGGGGGTTCGCCCCCGACATCGCGCCGATCAGCGTCGACTTTCCGGCGCCGTTGGTGCCCAGCAGCGCGGTGATGCTACCGGCCGCGAGGCCGAGGGAGACATCCTCCAGCACCCGGTTGGTGCCGAAACGCACGCCGACGCCGCTGAGACGGACGACCTCGTGGTCGCCCGTCTCAGCGGCGTGATGCGTGTCGTTCGTCACTGTGAAACGGCGGGCAGCCAGTCTGCGGTGAGGAAGTCGTTCAGCAGCAGGCCCGGCTCGGCGTCGCGGAGCGCCGCGACGTTGCTGATGCCGTTGTCGAGCAGGAACTGCTGCGTGACGGTGACCGCCGGGAACTGCACCTCGGTCTCTTCGATCTCGCCGGCCAGCGACAGGGCGAGGGCGCGCACGACCGCGGCACCCACGGCGGCGGGGTCGGTCGCGCTGGTGGCCACCCACGGGCTGCCGCCAGCGGTCATGACCTCAATGTCGGCATTGGAGATGTCGATGCCGTACACCTTGACCGAGTCCTGCAGATTGTTCTGGATGACGGCCTGGACAGCACCCTTGGTTAGTTCGTCGTAGGGCGCGAAGATCGCCTGCACGTCCGGGTGCTGCTTGAGCGCGGCATCCACGAGCGGGATGTTGTCGGTCGCGGTGGACTCGGTGACCTCGCCGGTGAAGAAGAGCTCGTCGAGGTCGTACTCGGCGACGTACTCGTCCCAGACCGCCTGGCGACGATCCAGCGGCGCGAAGCCCTCGGCGTTGACCAGGCCCACCTTTGCACCCTCGCCCACATCGGCGATGAGCTGGTCGAGCACGCCCTCGGCCATCGAGGCATCCGACTGGGAGGTGATGATCACGCCGTCGGTGTTCTCCAGCGCCAGATCGTACACGATGACAGGGATCCCGGCGTCGACGGCGTCACGGATGCGCGGCTCCAGGGTGTCGGTCTGGCCGTGGTCGATGATGATCGCGTCGGGGCTCGAGGCGATGGCCTGCTCGAGGTCGGAGGCCTGCTTCGCGTTGTCGTTGCGGGCATCGGTGACGGTCAGCTCGATGTTGATCGCCTCGGCCTGAGCCTTCGCACCCGCCGTCCACGCGGTGAAGAAGTCACCGGCACCGGACTGCTGCACAAGGGCTACCTGGACGGGGTCACCGTCGAAGGGGGCGGGAAGATTCTCAGCGACCGGTGCGGTCGTGGCCTCATCGGTGGTCGACGTCTGCTGCGAGCAGCCCGCCAGTAGAAGCGACGCGGCGACGGTCGCGGCGACAGCGCCGGCGACGCCACGGGGCGTGATGCGAAGGGTCATGGTGGGTCCGTTTCTCGGTGCGGGAAGCGCTGCGGAGCTCGTCGTGCTGTGTCGAGGCATCCGGCGCGGCTCCCGCAGTCAAGCGCCGAGAGGCCGGAGGAGCCAAAACGCGGTTGCGGAATGTTACGCGGGAGGGCGCAATATGACACCCGAACGTGCGGTCGGCGAGCAGCCTGACCACAATCGACAGTGTGCTCGCGCGCAGAACCGCGCACTATGGCACGCCAGCCCACGATCACGCGCACGAGGAGATCAGAATGACGCTGCTGACCATTTGGAACGAGAGCGACCCGACGACCCCGATCGTCGAGACGACTGACCGTGCGGAGATCCTGGCGGAGCTCACGAAGCTCGGCGCCCGCTTCTCGGAGTGGGAGGTGCAGGAGATCCCCGAGGGTGCGAGCCTGGACGAGGTCCTCGCCCTCTACGCCGACGAGGTCGAGAACGTCAAGCAGACCGAGGGCTACACCCTGGTCGACATCGTGGGCCTGTCCCCCGCGCAGGAGAACTACGACGAGGTCAAGGTCGCCTCGCGCCAGAAGTTCCTCTCGGAGCACAAGCACGACGACGACGAGGATCGGTTCTTCGCGAAGGGTGCGGGCGTGTTCTACCTGCACGTGAACGGCAAGGTGCACGCCCTGTACTGCGAGCCCGGCGACCTGGTGTCGGTGCCGGCGAACACGACCCACTGGTTCGACATGGGCACCTCGCCCGAGTTCACCTCGATCCGCTTCTTCCACGACGACGACGGCTGGGTCGGCCACTTCACCGGCAACCCGATCGCCGAGTCGTTCGCGACCTTCGACCAGCTGCACGCCCGCCGCGCCGAGCTCGCCGCGGTCTGACATCCATGCAGAAGCGCCCGTCCTCCCACAGGGGACGGGTGCTTCTGTGTTGACCGCGCCGGCAGTCTCGGGACTCCTCCGCGCGAGCCACCTCGCGGGGGTAGGAGAAATCGCCGGCGTAGGATGGATGCCCGGCGTGTCGTCCTGTCGCGGCGATTTGTCCTACGCTCGCGAGGTGGATGCCGCGCTCGGCGTCAGCGGTTGTCGCCGCCGCGGTCGGGCAGGTAGGGCTCGATGGCCGCGGCGAGCTTGTCGGGGGTCATCGACTGCAGCCAGATGTGACCGGGGCCGTGGATCTCGGCCAGGAACAGCGAGTCGCCGAAGAACTTGTTCTTGATGCCCTTCACCGTCGCGAACTCCAGCGGCATCTCGGCGCGGAACATCGCGAGGTGACCCGGGTGCACAAGCATCGACTGGCCGGCCTGAAGCTCGTACTCGACGAGCTCGCCCGACAGCTGCACCCACGCGGTGCCGTGACCCTGCAACTTCTGGAACACCACTCCCGCACCGCCGAAGATGCCCGCGCCGAGCTTCTTCTGCAGGCCCACCGAGATCTCGATCTCGGGGGTGCTGCACATGTACGCGCCGTTCTGGATCATGAAGCTGTCGGCCGAATCGATCGTGATCTCCCGGATCGTGCCCGGCATGCTCGCCGCGAAGGCGAGCTGGCCGCCGCCGGCGGGTGCCGTGTACTGCGTCAGGAAGAGCTGGCCGCCGCCGATCATCCGCTTGAGACCACCGAGGAATCCGCCGCCGCCCGAGCCGAGACCGGTAGAGGTGTGCATGTCGAAGCCGCGCGAGAGCCAGGACACGTCACCGCCCTGAGCGAGCACACTCTCACCCGAACTGAGAGAAAGCTCGAGAACCGGCATCGTCGTCCCGTGCACCTTGTTGTCCATGGCCGTCAGCGTAGGACGGCGGCGCACCGAGCGTCTACCAGGGACCCGTCTACGCGACGTCGCCGACATCGGCGCGCGCCTGCGCGGCCTCGATGTCCGGTACGTGCGTCTCGGCCCACTCCCGCCCACCGTTCAACGGACCCCACGGTGACCAGCCGAGCGGAGCCATCGCGTACTCGGCACCATCCGGCACGGTGTCGATTTCTGCACGCTCGATCAGGCCATCCCGTTCCAGACTCCGCAGGCTCTCGGTGAGCACCTTCGATGTGATGCCGGGAATGCTCTCGCGCAAGACCGAGAAGCGCGCGGGCCCATCCGACAGCACCGCGAGGATGAAGATCGTCCACCGCGCACCGATGCGGTGCAGCAGTCGGCTGCTCGGGCATGTTGGCGCCAGAACGTTGTACGCACGCGCCATGTCGGTTCCTCGGTTCCTTTGAAATAACCGATCCTACGAGCGAAAAATGGACCGCGGCCTCACGAACGGAGTCTCCCCATGTCCTCAGGTCTTCTCGATCAGACAGTCCTCATCATCGGCGGCGCGAAGCCCCTCGGCCTTGCCGTGGCCCGTGCCGCAGCCGCCGAGGGTGCGAAAGTCGTCATCGGCGCACGGGATGACGCACTCGCAGCCGCCGAGCCCGCGGAGCTGCCCCGAGCCCGCGCCATGCACATCGACCTCACCGACGAGTCCTCGATCGCCTTCGCCGCCGCGGAGATCGGTCACGTCGATCACGTGGTCATCACCGTATCCGCACACCACAATGTTCCCGTCGTGCAGATCGAGCGCAACAAGGCGGCCGCCGCGTTCGAGACCAAGATCATCGGGCCGCTTCTGGTGGCCAAGCACTTCGCGCCTCTCATGCCCCCCGACCGGCTCACTCGTCCTGTTCTCGGGTGTGGCAGCGTGGAATCCCTCGGCGGGAGCAACGATCATGGGCGTCACCAACGGCGCCGTCTCGTTCCTCGCCCCCACCTCGCGGTTGAACTCGCACCCCTGCGCGTCAATGCGATTTCTCCGGGAATCATCGACTCCGGCACCTGGGATGCACTGCCGGAGACCGCGCGCGACGCCCTGTTCCGCACCGGCGTCGAGGGGAGCTTGGCGGGCCGCGCCGGCACGAGAGATGACATCGCCGATGCGGTGATCTGGATGCTGTGCAGCACCTATCTGTCGGGCGAGACGATTCACCTCGAAGGCGGAGCGCGCCACTGATGACCGCCAATTCCTACGCAGTCAGCGGCGGACTGTTTCACCTCGCCTAGGCGTACTTCCCCGTGACGTTGTGAACGCGGGCTGAGGGGGCTTGGCCGCCGATGCCGGTGTGGGGTCTGTGGTGATTGTAGTGATGCAGCCAGGTCTCGTAGGCGGCGGTTCGTTCGGCTTCGCTGGCGTAGGGCTTGGCGTAGGCCCACTCGGCGGCGAGGGTGCGGTTGAATCGCTCGACTTTGCCGTTGGTCTGCGGCCGGTAGGGCTTGGTCCATTTGTGCGTCACGTTCTCGCCCAAGGCGTCCGCGAAGGCGTGTGATCGGTAGCACGCGCCGTTGTCTGTCATCACGGCGGTGACAGCCACGCCGAGGCTGGCGAAGAACGTGTTCGCGCGTGTCCAGAACCCGGCTGCGGTCTCTTTGCGTTCGTCGTCGAGGATCTCCGAGTACGCCACCCTCGAGTGGTCGTCGACGGCGTGGTGGAGGTAGCGGTAGCCGCGAGTGCTGGCCGCGCCGGCCCGCCCGACACGGTCCCTCGCGACACCGGCGCGGCGGTCTTGCGTGGATCCACGGCCGTAAACACGCCAGCCACCGCCATCGGGGATTCGGCCCTGCTTCTTGATGTCAACGTGCACGAGTCGCCCCGGCTTGTCGACTTCGTAGCGCTTCGGCTTCGACTTGCGGACCGGCAGCCCGGTGGCCTGATCGATGTTCGCGAGCTTCGGCATCCGGTACCGGGCGAGAACCCGCCCGACCGTGGAGCGGTGCAACCGGAGGTGGTACGCGATCCGGTGCGGACCCCACCGGCGAGTGAACCGCAACGAGACGATCCGGTGCTCCGTCTTCCGCGGCAAGCGGTTCGGCGACGATTCCGGCCTCGAGCTGCGATCGATCAACGGCAGCCCGGCCCGATACCTGCCCACCCATCGCTTCGCCGTCGCCGGCGAGCACTGGAACCGTTCCGCCGCGCGGCGCAGCGACCAGCTCCGATGAACGACGAGAACAGCAAGGCGACGACGCCCTTCCGGCGTCAAAGGCGCGTTAGCGTGAGACACGAAGACCTCCGTGGTCAGGATGCGAGTGTGGTAACCCACATCCTGCCCGGAGGTCTTCGCTACCCCAGCCGTTCACAACCTGCCGGGGAAGTACACCTAGCGAAGCGGAAGGTGCGCGGCCGCGCGCTGGATCTGCGCGAGTGCGCCGGCGACCTTCGCGACGCTCCCGGCGAAGATCTCGGCACCGGCAGCCGCGGTCGCGCCGGTCGGGTCTCCGATCACACCGCTGGGCCCGAAGTCGTCGCTGGTCCAGCCGAAGGAGACGAACCCGCCGTTGAAGCGGATGTCGTCGAATTCGGCGAGCCAGTCCGGGACGTTGCGCGCGAAGGCGCCGGCGTCCACGAGATCGGGTCGCAGGTGCATCATCACACTGGTCTCGCAGAAGCCGGCATGGATGTCCATGCCGTTTTCCTGGCCGCCGTGCACCGTTCCGGCCGCATCCGTCCACGGCGCAGGGGCGCGAAGGGCTGCCGGCATGGCGAAGGTGCGCAGGCCGAACCTGCGCCGAAGCTCGCGACACGCGACCGCGAGCGGCCCGACGTTGCCGCCGTGACCGTTGACGAAGACCAGCGTGCGGGCGGCGGTCGCGGTGACCGAACGCCCGAGGTCGATGAGGGTCTGCATCATCGTCGACTCACTCAGCCACAGGGTGCCCGCCGACCAGTCGTGCTCGTCGGACTTCGTGATCTGCAGCGGCGGCAGGAGCCACGCATCGACGCCGGCATCGACCGCTCGCGCAACGGCCGCCGCCGCGACCTCTTCGGAGACGACCGCGTCGGTGTTCAGCGGCAGGTGCGCGCCGTGCTGCTCGATCGCACCGACCGGGACAACGAGCAGCGAGTCGGCGGTGATCCGCTTCTCGATCTCGGTGAACGGCAGAGTCGCGAAGGCGCGCGCACGGCGGCCCTCGTCGGTCGTGATCTCACTCATCTGATGCGTTCCTCTCCTACAGCGCCGGGGGCGCCGTCCAATTCCTGGGCCGAATCGTGCTCGACGCGCGTGCGCGCGATGACGCGTCCCCGACGGAACACGGTCCGTTCGGCGGGGGCGTAGGCGATCGCTTCTTCGATGGATACCGCCCGCACCGCCACCAGATCGGCCACCGCACCGACGTGCGGGCCCGCCGCGGGGAGCCCGAGCACGTCGCGCGCTCCGGTCGTCACGGCGGCGAGCGCGTCAGCAGGCGCGAGATGGGCGGCCGCGACGAGCAGGGATGACGTCTCGAACGGGTCGCAGCGCCCGACGGGGTTGAAGGGGTCGCGCACATTGTCTGCGCCGGCGGCGACGCGCACACCGGCCGCAGCAAGGGCGCCGATCGGGGCGATCCCGCGCCCCTGAGGACCGGTCGTGGCGGCATCCCGGCCCTGCAGGTAGAGGTTCGTGATGGGCAGCGCCACGACCCCGATGTCGGCATCGCGCAGCGCGGCGGCGACCTCGGCGAGGCGCTGCGGGCTGAACGTCGACAGCCGGCTGCAGTGGCTCGCCGTTCGGGGCTGTTCCCACCCGCGCGTCAATGCGGCGTAGGTGTCGATCGTGATCGGGCCGTCGAGGTTCTCGTCGGTGTGGATATCCATCCCGATGCCGCGCTCCGCGGCCAGCGCGACCAGCCGCTGGAGGTCCGCGATCGGGTCGGGGGAAAGGTGGGGCGCACCGCCGACAAGGTCGGCTCCGGCATCGAGTGCGGCCGCAAAGACCTCCGTGGGCTTGTCCGCAAGACCCAGGACGACGATCTGCAGGTCCAGCACCTCGGCGACGCGCTGCTTCACCCGGGCCAGGGCGCGGATGCCACGCACCGGGTCGTCACCGGGCAGAAGGTCAGCGTGCGTGCGGACCGCGGTGAAGCCGGCACGCACCATCCGGCGCAGTGTCGACAGCGCCCGACGTTCGATGTCGTCCTCGGTGAGGATCCCGGCGAAGTCGTGCCAACTGCGCACGGCCTTGGGCAGGTCACCGAGGGGCGGCTGAATCGCATCCCACGACTGGGACTTGTCGAGGTGGGCGTGCGGCTCGGCCGCCGCGGGGAGCAGCAGTGCGCCGTCAAGGTCGAGCACGGCGCCACCGGCCGAGCCCTCGAGGGATCCGGCCTCGTCGATCTCCGCCACGAGCCCGTCGACGATCCGCACGTCGACCAGCTCACCCGAGGCCAGCCGTGCACAATGCAGGAGTTCGGCGTTCATCGCCCGACCCTCCGATGCAGGTCCGCGGCGATCTCTCGCTCGCTATCCTGCACGAGCACGCCGTCTGCCACGACCTCGCGACCGGCCACGTAGACATCCCGCGGGCGCCTGCCGGGCGATGTCCACAACAGCCCCGCGACCACGTCGCCGACGCCGGCATCCGCGACACCAGAGACATCCCAGACGCAGAAATCCGCGGCAGAACCGGGGGTCAGCCGACCGAGTTCCGGTCGGCCGAGACCATCGGCGGAGCCCGCGGTCGCCATCGTGAGGACGTCCTCGGCCGTCAGTGCATGCCCCGACAAGGGAGAGACCTGCATCGCCAGACGAGCGTCCGCGAGCAGGTGCCCGGCGTCGTTGCTGCCCCCGCCGCTCGTGCCGAGACCGACGCGAACTCCTGCATTGTGCAACGCGCCGGCCGGAGCCACGCCCCACCCCATGACGACGTCGCAGCCGGGGGCGTGGGTGGCGGCGGCGCCGGATGCGGCGACCCGGGCCAGCTCGTCGTCGGTGATGGCGCAGAGGTGCGCGATCGTCACGTCGGGGGCAAGCCAGCCCCAGTCCTCGAGCAGGTCGAGGGGACGCCGACCGTAGCGCTCGCGGGCGATGTCGACGTCGACCACCTCGTTGGCCTGGGTGCGGCGCACCAGGCCGTAGCGGGCTGCGACCTCACCGAACAGGCGGAAGGTCTCGGGGCTGTCGGAGTGGACGCCGGCAGGGCCCACGCCGAGCTGCAGCGTGCCATCGGCGCTGATGCCGGTGCTCGTCCCGGGCAGCAGCGCGTTCACGATGTCCTCCGCCGAGGCGGCGGCGGTCTCGGGGTCGTCTGCGGCGCTCCCTCGCACGTGGACGAGGCGGATGCCGACCCCGGCGGTGCCATCGACGACGGCCTTCGCGATAGCGACGCTCGAGGCGTCCTTCGGCCAGTGCAGCTGATGGTCGGCGATCGTCGTCACGCCGTACAGGGCCGCCTCCGCGGCGCCGGCGCGGGCGGCAAGCCCCGCCAGTTCGGCATCCACCGCCGCGGCGGCGTAGGCGGCGTTCATGAGCTGCAGCCACTCGCGCATCGGCACACCACGAGTGCCGGGAAGTGTGCGGAAGGCGGTCTGCAGCAAGTGCGCGTGGGCGTTGACCAGACCCGGGGTGACGATGCAGCCCGCGGCGTCGATGATGTCGGCGGCGACGCCGGCGGGAAGCGCGTCGACGACCGTGCCGTCAATGACGACAAGATCACCTGTGCGCGAGGTTGCGCCGTCGACCACCACGGCCTCGGCACCACGGACGACCAGCGCGTGCGGGGTGGCAGCCTCAGACATCCAGCACCAGCCTCGGGCACGCGGCGCGCGAGACGCAGACCATCATGAGGGTGTTCTCGGCGCGCTCGCCGGGGGTCAGGATCGCGTCGCGATGGTCGACCTCCCCCTCGAGCACCATGGTCTCGCAGGTGCCGCACGTGCCCTCGCGGCAGGAGGAGACGACGAACACGTCGTTCTCCTCGAGCACCTCGAGCACGCTCTTGTCCTCCGGGACCGTGAGGACCTCACCCGAGGAGGCCAGCTCCACCTCGAAGGGTCCCGGCCGCACGGGTGCGGCCAGCTCGCCGGCCACGAACTGTTCGGTGTGCAGCACGCCCTCCTCCAGCCCCGAGGCCGCGTCGCCGAGCGCATCCAGGAGCCTGGTCGGCCCGCACGCCCAGATGCGGCCCTCGCCCCGCTCCGCGACAACGGCGGCGACATCCAGTCGTGCACCGGTCGAGGCGTCGTGGAGCCGCACGCGTTCGCCGTACGCATCGGCGAGCTCCGCCGCGAAGGCGGCCCGTGCGCCCGAACGCACGGCGTAGTCGAGGCTCCAGTCGGCACCGGTGGATGCCGCGGCGTGCACCATCGGCAGGATCGGCGTGATGCCGATGCCGCCGGCGACGAGACTGACCCGCTCCCCCGCCACGGGCGGGGTGAAAGCGAAGTGCGAGCGCGGGCCGCGCACCCGTATGATCTGGCCCGCGCTGAGATCGTGGGCGGCGACCGAGCCGCCGCGCCCCTCAGGTTCGCGCAACACCGCGATGCGCCAGAAGCCGCGTTCAGCCGGGACGCCGCACAGCGAATACTGGCGCTCGGTGCCGCCGGGCAGGCGCAGGTCGATGTGGGCGCCGGGCTCCCAGAGCGGCAGTGGGCGTCCGTTGGTCGGAACGATCTCGATCATCAGAATGTCGTCCGCGATCAGTTCGGTGCCCCGCACCTGCATCTCGCGCTCGACGTCGCTGAAGAAGCTCATTGCTCGTCATCCTCTCGGAAGGGGGTGCCAGTGGGAGAGATCCGCTCTTTCACGACGATGAGACGGTAGGCCGATCCGTCGATGCTCGCCCAGCGGTGCGGAAGACCTCCGGGGAAGTAGACGGAGTCGCCGGACGCGAGAAGGTGCTCACCGTGCTCGCCGAAGTCCACGCGCACCCGGCCGAACACGACGAAAACGAATTCGTCCTCATCGTGCGTGTAGAAATCCTCGTGCTCCTGCGACGACGAGCTGTAGTCCATCGGCGTGAAGCGGGTGTCGCCGGTGGCGAGGATGCGTGCGTGACCGCGGCCGTAGAGTCCGATCGGGCTGTCCGCGCGCGTCAGCTCGATGCGGGGCCCCGCACCGGCGGCGGTCGTCCCGCTGAGCAGTTCGACCTGACTCGATCCCAGCGCCCGCGCGATGCGCGCGAGCGACTCCAGGCTGGGGCTCGCGTGACCCCGTTCCACCTGGCTCAGGAACGAGTGGCTGAGTTCGGCGGCATCCGCGAGCTGCACGAGGGTGAGGCCGGCCGTCTTCCGGCGAGCACGGATGCTGCTGCCGAGCGCGCGGCTGTCACTCAGGTCCGTCGTCACGGGGCCTCCTCCAGAACCGGACACGCGGATGCACGCGTGATCCTGTCGGCGAGTGTAGCAAGACAAATTGTGTTTGCATCAACATTTGCGATCGTTTACTTGCCGGAAATCAGGACTGACGTATGCTTACCGTCGGTCTCATCAACATTCTCGAGAGTGGCTTCATGACTTCCCCGAACATCGACGAACTGGAAACACGCCTGCGCGCACTGCTCGGCGACCGCAACGTGTCGCGCGAACAGCGCATGCTCGAGCGCGCCTCTGTGGATGGCGCTCGCATGTCTCCGGTGATCAGCGAGCTTCTCCCCCTGGGCCACGCAGAGCTGGTCGCCTTCCCGACCGAGGCCGAGCAGGTGGGTCACGTCGTCGCTGCGGCGGTGGAGCTCGACATCCCCGTCACTCCGCGCGGCAAGGGCACCGGCAACTACGGCCAGGGAATCCCCAGCCACGGCGGCCTCGTGCTCGACTTCTCACGCCTTCGCACGATCGTCGAGGTGGGCGACGGAGTCGTCACGGCCGAGGCCGGCGTCACCTTCGTCGCCCTGGAGCAGGCCGTGCGCGAGTCCGGCCAGGAGCTGTGGATGTATCCCTCCACGCTGAACTCCACGCTCGGCGGGTTCCTGTCGGGAGGTTCGGGCGGCACCGGCACGATCGAGCACGGTGCCAACCACATGGGGTTCGTCGTGGCTCTGGATGTCGTCCGCGCCGATGGCGACCCGTCGCTGCACCACGTCGAGGGCGATGAGGCCCAGCACTACGTCCACAACTACGGCACGGCCGGCTTCATCGTCCGCGCCACCGTGCGGTTGGATCCACTCCACGACTGGCGCGGCCTCTACGCCTCGTTCGACGACTTCGCCACCGCGATCAGTGTGATCCGCGAGATCGGACGCCTCGAGCCCCTGCCGCGCCTGGTCTCCGCCGACACGGTCGAGGTCAGCCGCGCGCTGCCGGCCGACCCCGGCATCATCCACGGCCGGGCGAGCCTTCGCTCGATCATCCGCCCCGAGGCGATCCCCGCCGCCGTCGCTCTGACCGAAGGCGCGGGCGGGCGCATCGAAGAGGTGCGCGAGGGCGTGCAGGTCGCCGCGAAACTCAGCGCCATCAGCTACAACCACCCGATCGAGTGGCTCATGAAGACCCGCCCGGGCTTCTACTTCCACGTCGAGGTCGGCGGCGACACGCTCGTCGAGGCGATCGACGAGGTGCACGCCGCGGTGCCCGGCGGCGGGTACCTGCACATCGAAGCGGGCAACACCGTCCCCATCGGGATGCTCGCCGGCGAGTACCGCGGCCCGGAGGAGGTCTACGCGACCATCGCTCGCCTGGAGGCCATGGGGGTCGGCGTGCACAATCCCCACCAGTGGAACGTGGACTTCGAGTTGCAGCGCACGATCGAGATCGCCCAGGCGACAGACCCCAAGGGACTGCTCAACCCCGGCAAGCTGAACGCGGACTACACGGGGCCGGTCAAGGGAGCCATCCGCTGATGGGTGCGCCGAATTACACGCCGGGGGCCGCCGCCCCCGCGGGCCCGGTGCGCCTGGGCACCGAGCCCGCCGATCCGTTCGAGCTGCTCCGCGATTGGCTCCCCGCGAACGACGACCCGGTGCGCCCGCTCTCCACACTGGCGACGGTGGATGCCGAGGGCCTGCCGAACGCGCGGACCGTGCTGCAGTCTGCGCTGCTCGATGATGCCGTCACGATCCACACCGATGCCCACAGTCGCAAGGCGGCCGAGATCGCGGCCCACCCGAAGGCGGCGCTCGTCATCCCGTTCCCGCAGGTTTCCCGCCAGATCGTGCTGCGCGGCGCGATTGCCCGCTCTACGCCGGAGGAAGAGACCCTCGCCTACCAGCGCCGCAGTCGCTACCTGCAGGTGCTCGCCTGGCAGAACACGGTCGAGACCGCCCAGCTGCCCGAAGAGATGCGGCAACAGCTGTGGGGCGACTTCGATGCGCAGCATCGGACTCTCACGGCGCCGGAATCCTGGGCGGGCTACGCGCTGCGCCCGAGCGAGATCATCTTCTGGGAAGGCACGTCCGACGCGCCGAGCCGACGCGCCGTGTATCAGCGCGCCGGCTCCGGCTGGGTCATCCTCCACCTTCCGGGCTGAGACCTCAGGCCGTGCGCGGTACGCGGGCGCCGCGGTCCGCGCCGATGCCCACGCCGAGCAGCAGCACCGCGCTGGCGAGGTGCAGGAAGTGGTCGGGAGTGTTGAGCGCGAGGAAGTTGACCGGCGAGGCCACGAGGAAGAACCCCGCCACCCCGAGAAGCAGGTAGGCCGCGCCGATGATGATGTTCACGGCCTTCGCAGCACGAACGCCCGCAAGCCCCGCCACCAGGAGTGCGGCCCCGATCGCGATGTGGGCGATGTTGTGAGCCGGATTGACCATGAAGATCCCCAGCAGCATGCCACCCTCGTTGGCGAGGAATGCGACCCCTCCGGTCACGGCGAAGCCCAGCACCCCAACGAGCAGATAGACCGCACCGAAGACGATCGCGAGCAAACGGTTCAATGACGTACGCATGATTTCCTCCTGGACGGAGGCGACGATCTGCCGCCTCCGGGAGTTGTTCGGGGCGTACCCAGAATCGGATGGGAGACGATTTCCGAGGCTCAGGTCGTGATGACGAAAAGCGGCGTCGTCGTGGGTGAGCCGGTGGGCGAACCGCCGGCGGCTTCGACCGTCACGGCAATGGCGTCGCCCGAGACGAAACCGCCGGCCAGTTCCGCCACGACGGATCCATCGGTCGTGTCGAATGTTCCCGCGGGGATTGCCTCGTCGCCGCGAACGAACCACAGTTCGTACGTCTGGTCACTGGCCAGCGTGGGCATTCCGTCCGTGGTCAGCACCGCCTCGCCGAGTGAGGCCGACCAGTACGCCGTGGCCTGCGAACCGTCGTCCATCGTCACCGACGCCGACTGCGCATCCGCGGCGGCCTCGATCTTCTCGAGCGCGACCACGGCAGCCGGCGGCGCCGTCAGCGAGGAGACGACGAGCGTTCCGAGCCCGACCACCGCCACCAGCGCGATCGAGGCCGCGAGCGCGAACCATCCGCGCCGCCAGCTTCCCGTCGACGCCGACCCCACGGGTGCGTCGGATGCCGGCACGCCGGCGGGCGACGGAGCCTCCAGGCTCGCGAGAATGGCGGAACGCAGGGACGGGGGCGGCTCGACGTCGGGAGTCGCGTGTGCCAACAGCGCAGCGGTGTCCACCGCGGCAGCGACATGGTGTGCCCACTCAGGGTGTGACGCCTGAGCCTCCACAAAGACGTCGCGGTCATGATCCGACAGCGCGTTCAGCGCGTAGCCGGCCGCGAGCTCTTCGAATTCCTGCTCTGTCATGACGTCACCCCCAGTGCGCTCCTCAAGCGCGATATCCCGTCTCGCATTCTCGTCTTCACGGTTCCGAGCGGAGCTCCGACCATCGCGGCGATCTCACTCTGGCTGTAGCCGCCCCAGTAGGCGAGCGTGATCGCTTCACGCTGCGCATCCGGCAGCGCCTGTAGAGCATCCGCCACGCGCTGGCCCTCGATCTTCAACTCCACTTCTTCGGCGACCCCGTCATGAGCGACGTCGCGGTCCCGCATGCCCACGCGCACATCGCGATCAGTCGCCGTCTGGGACGAGCGGACCCGATCGACAGCCCTGCGGTGGGCAATCGTGAGAACCCATGATCTTCCTTGCCCCTTGTTCGGAGCGAAACGGGAGGCGGATTGCCAGATCTCGAGAAACACCTCTTGCAGCACCTCCTCGCTCTGCGCCCTGTCGACGAGCACCCGGAGGATGAGGCCGAACATGCGTGACGCGAGCGAGTCGTAGAGCGTGGCGAAGGCCGCGCGATCGCCCGACGCGATCGCTCCCAGCAGCTGTCCGACGTGGTCGGTCGACGACTCGCCGTCCTCGGGAACGTCCCACCCGTCGATGACCATTGCCCCAGCATGCCGCATCCGACGCGGACTCATCGGATCGTCCCTCCTCGAGAATCTCGGAAAATCTCCAATCCGATCTGTAGACGGCGTCGAACCCCCGGTATGCGCCACCTCCACGGCGCACCGAACCCGGCACCGGGGTCGGACCTGCAGAACCTGACGGTTCATGACAACGGAGGCAAGAAGAGATGTTCACCACGACGCGCACGTTCAAGGTCGGAGCAACGGCCATCGCCCTCGCATCGGCTTTCACCCTCGCCGCTTGTTCGAGCGGCTCCGGATCGATGACGACCGATGACATGTCCAGTGACGACATGTCCACTCCGATGGAGACCGAGGAGATGGACACGATGGATCCCGCCGCCTACCTGGTCGGTGCCGGCTGCGCCGACTATGCCGCCGCCGTCCCCGACGGCGCGGGCTCGGTCGAAGGCATGTCCCTGGACCCGGTCGCGACAGCGGCGTCCAACAACCCGCTGCTCACCACTCTTGTCGCGGCCGTCAGCGGAGGCGTCAACCCCGACGTCGACCTCGTCGACACCCTCAACAGCGGCGAGTACACCGTGTTCGCACCGGTCGACGATGCGTTCGCGAAGATCGACCAGGCCACGATCGACACGCTGGCCACCGACAGCGATCTGCTGACCTCGATCCTCACCTATCACGTGATCTCGGGTCAGATCCTGCCCGATGACATCGACGGCACCCACACCACGCTGCAGGGGTCGGATGTCGAGGTGACCGGCATGGGCGACGAGATCATGGTCAACGGCGAGGCTGCCGTCATCTGCGGCGGCGTCCAGACCGCCAACGCCACGGTGTACCTCATCGACACCGTTCTTCTCCCCCCGATGTGATCTCGTGAGATCACGCATCCTGGCCCCGGCCCTGGCCGCGGTCGCGGGACTGATCGCCGCGGGAACACTGCTGGCTGTCAGCGAGCTCGCCGCCCTGCCCCTGGCAGGCGCGGCGAGTCCGCTGTTGGCCGCGGGCTCCTTCGTGGTGGACATCGTGCCACGACCGCTCAAAGAGTTCGCGATCACGACCTTCGGCACCGCCGACAAGCCGGTCCTTCTGGCATCGCTCGGAGTCGCCGCGGGAGTCGCCGCCGCCCTCATCGGCATCCTCGCGCGTCACACACTGCGCTGGGCGCTGGTGCTTCTGGGCGCGGTGGGTCTTGTCGTCACCGTCCTCGTGGTCACGAGGGCAGGAGCCGGGCCACTGGATGCCATCCCCACCGCTCTCGGCACGATCGCCGCCGCCATCGTGCTGGCCGTGCTGATCCGACGCCTGCGTCCCCGCGAGGGGTCCACCACCGAGCAGGGCGTGGACCGGCGCGGGTTCTTCCTCATCGCGGGGGCCGCCGCGGCGGGTGCAGTGATCGTCGGTGTCGGCGCGCGGGCGTTGTCCTCGGTGCTGACATCCGTGCGGGCGGCGCGCGAAGCCCTCCGCATCCCCTCCCCGCGCACCACCGTCACCGTGCCCGCCGGGGCGGAATTCGATATTCCAGGGCTCACCCCCTTGTTCACGTCGAACGCCGACTTCTACCGCGTCGACACGGCATTGAGCGTGCCCGAAATCGACCCGGGCACGTGGCGTCTGCGCATCGACGGCCTCGTCGACCGCACGATCGAACTCGACCTGGACGACCTCTTCAGCATGGGGCTGGACGAATACGCGATCACCCTCACCTGCGTCTCCAACGAGGTGGGAGGAAACCTGGTCGGAAACGCCACCTGGCTCGGTGTGCCGGTGAGAGACGTCCTGCGGATGGCGGGCCCGCAGTCCGGCGCCGACATGCTGCTGTCGCGCAGCGTCGACGGCTACACCGCCAGCACGCCGCTCAGCGCCGTCACCGACGACGGCATCGACGCGATCCTCGCCGTGGCGATGAACGGCGAACCGTTGCCGCTGGAGCACGGCTTCCCGGTGCGGATGGTGGTGCCCGGCCTCTACGGCTACGTCTCTGCGACCAAGTGGCTCACGGGCCTCACCGTGACGACATTCGCCGACGACGAGGCGTATTGGACGCCGCGCGGATACAGCGCGCGAGCCCCGATGAAGTTCTCGTCTCGGGTGGACACCCCCAAGATCGGAAGCCCCGTGCCGGCGGGCACCGTCCCCATCGCGGGCGTCGCCTGGGCGCAGACCGTAGGTATCGAGCGCGTCGAGGTGCAGATCGATGACGGTCCGTGGCAGCACGCGCGGCTGTCGCAGGCCGTCAACAACGACACCTGGGTGCAGTGGATGCTTCCCTGGGAGGCGACGCCCGGCACCCACTACCTCACCGTGAGAGCGGTGAACCGCGATGGTGAGATGCAGATCGAAGAACCTGCACCGATCGCGCCGAACGGTTCGAGCGGCTGGCAGCGGACGCTGGTCACGGTCCGGTAGCGGTGCGACGTCTCACCGTCGCGGGTTCCTGGCGCTCCGCTCTCGCGGGACATCCAATCCGACGCGGATCCGGGTCAGACGCCGCTCCCGCACGATGAAGATCGCACCCACCAGCCACAGCGGGAGCTGCGTCAGGAAGGCGACGCGGAAAGCCTCCAGCGTGTAGGTGGCCGGGGTGCCCGCGCCCTGAAGATCGAGGGCGAGACCGATCAGGTAGACGGCGATGAGGGCCGCCAGGAACCCACCGACGTTCGTGATCCCGGTCGCCGTGCTGAGGCGGTGGGCCGGGTTGTGGGTTCGTGCGTGATCGAAGCCGATCATCGACGCCGGTCCGCCCATGCCGAGCGCGATCGCAAGGGCGAATAGCAGCCACAGCGGCGCCGGGCCGGGGTACGCGATGACCGCGACCCACGCGACCGCCTGGGCGATCACGGACGGCAGGACAAGCGCGCGCGACCGCAGATGCGGCACTCGCTGGGAGACCGCACCCATCACCGGCCCGAGCGCCATTCCCACAACGACATATGTCGAGAGCACCAGCGAGGCTTCTGCCACGGTTCGACCCTCTCCCGCGGTGAGGAAGGGCATACCCCACAGGATGACGAAGACGGTCCCAGCGAAAGGACTTGTGAAGTGCGACCAGAATGCGAGTCGTGTGCCGGGGTGCCCCCAGGCGGCCCGGATGCCGACGCCGGTGTCGACGGTGGAGGTGACGACCTTGATCGCCCCCGTGTCGGTGTTGATCGAGACGTCCTCGGTCAACGCCGGCGGATGGTTCCGCAGGACGAGGAGCATCAGGACGGCGAAGAGGATGCACAGCCCGGCGATGCTGCCGAACGTGATCGACCACGTGGTGGCGTGCAGGAGCGCCGCCAGCGGAATGACAGCCACGAGCTGCCCGGACAGGCCGATGATCCCCGTCAGCTGGGTCATCACAGGGGCACGCTGCGCGGGGAACCAGGTCGCGATCAGACGCACGAGCCCGGGGAAGATCGCGGCATCTCCCGCGCCCAGCAGCACGCGGGCGAGGAGGGCCACGGCGACGTTGGGGGAGACCGCGATGAGAAGCTGGCCGATCGCCATCAGGACCATGCCGATGACCATGATGGGGCGCGATCCGAAGCGGTCCAGCAGCACGCCGATCGGAATCTGCATGCCGCCGTAGACGCCCAGCTGGACGACCGCGAACAGGGACAGCGTCGAGGCATCCACCCCGAACCGGTCTGCGGCATCCACCCCGACAGCGCTCAGCGACGTGCGGTTCATCACCGCCAGGACGTAGCCGGCGACCGCGACCGACCAGATCAGCCATGCCTGCCACCGCGGGCCCAGCGACGCGGGGCGAGCGACGGATGTCACAGGACAACGCTACTGCGGCCCAGAGCACTCGGCGCCGATTCCCGAGCGCGACGCCGAGGTCAGCGCTCTCACAGAGGCCCTGCCATCGCACCTATGCTGAGCCCGGAGAGGGGATGGCAGTGGACAACGAGGACAGCGCCGCGGCGGTTGCACCGGCCGGCAACGACCGCCTGCGCGACCAGCTGCACGATCTCCTCGCCGCGCTCTCGAACACCGTCGCGTTGCGCGGCCTGGTCTGTGTCGCCGTCGGTCTGGTCGTCCTCCTGCTTCCGGATGCCACGACCACGGTCGTCAGCGGCATCGTCATCATCCTGCTCGCACTCGCCGGGCTGGCCGACATCTTGTACTCACTCACCGGTATCCGCTGGTTCGGCCATCGAGCGAACCGATGGCTCACCGCCCCTCGGGGGCTCGCCTCCCTTCTGTTCGCCGTCATTCTGGGCTTCCTCGTCTGGGCCGGTGCCGGCGATGCCACGCTCGCCCTGACGGTCGGCGTCCTGGGGATCTATGTCGGGCTGCGGGGCCTGGTCGCCATCATCGGCGCCCTGGGGCGGCGGAAGACCCGCGACCCGCTCCCGGGGATCGCCGGCGGCGCGCTCGCGGTCATCGCCGGCGCGCTTGCCTATCTCGTGCCGGATTCGATCACGACGACGGTCATCATCTCCGCCGCCGTCGCGTCCCTCATCGTCGGGCTGCTGCTGATCTCATGGAGCCTTCGCCGCGCCTCGCGGGGGACGAGCCTCGACCCGGCCACGGCGTCGATCCCCGATCTGCTGTGGGATTGGATCGAGGGGTCAGACATCGGGCGCAAGGAACGGGCCGAGCAGGCCCGCGGGCTGTACTTCGAGCAGCCGCAGCAGCTGACGAAGCTCGGCACCTGGTGGGTGATGCTCGCCCTCTCCGTCGCGATCGCCTCCTTCGCCGTTCTGGCCGACTCCACCGCCGTGGTCATCGGCGCCATGCTCGTGGCACCCCTCATGACGCCGATCCTCGGACTTGCAGGCGCCCTTGTGAACGGGTGGGGTCGGCGCGCGGTCGAGTCGGGCATCCTCGTCGCAGCGGGGGCGCTCGTGGCGGTGATCCTCGCGTACGGGATCGCCGCCTGGTCGCCGGTGGCGATCGCGTTCTCGACGAACTCGCAGATCGTGTCGCGGGTCTCGCCCAACACCGTGGACATGCTGATCGCGCTGGCAGCCGGCGCCGCCGGCGCATTCGCCACCGTCAACTCCCGTGTCGCCAGCGGAATCGCGGGGGTCGCGATCGCGGTGGCACTGGTCCCCCCACTCGCCGTGGTCGGCATCTGCCTCAATGGCGGACGGTTCGACGAGGCCGGCGGTGCAGCGCTGCTCTTCCTCACGAACTTCGTGGCGATCGTGCTGGCCGCCGCGGGTGTCTTCGTCATCACCGGGTTCGCACGACCCTACGCGCTGCGCAACCGCCCGCGGCAGATCCTGCAGACCGTCGCGCCGTTCGTGGCCCTGGCAGGGATCGTGCTGCTGCCGCTCATGCTGACCTCCGAGGGCCTCCTGCAGAACGCGACGAGCGTGCGCGCCGCGCAGAACACCGTCGAGGAGTGGCTGGGCGAGGACAGCTCTTTCGTCGTGTCCTCCGTGACCGTGTCATCGTCCGAGATCGAAGTGACGATCACGGGACCCGGAACTCCCCCGGCGGCGGAAGAGCTTGCGGCCGCGTTGCAGGACGACTTCTTCGAACCGGTCGCGCTGACACTGACCGTCGTGCCGATCGATGTGACGGTCGTTCCCGCCCCGACCGGATAGGAACGGCGAGGATCCGGGAACGCCGGCACCCGACATCACGCCGCGATGTCGCCGAAGCCTCGCTCACGGTACAGCTCGATGCTTTCTCGCAGCGCCGCGAGCACGTAGGGAGGAAACTCCATTCCCTGTTCGTTCGCCCACAGTAGCTGCGCTTCGATGCGCCCCACTTCGCGTGCGTACTTGGCGAGGTCGGCGTCGAAGCCCAACGCCGACACGACGCCGCCCATCTGCGCGCGGTACCTGTCTTGCCCGTTGGTCCCGACGAGGTTGTACGTCTTCTGCCGCAGCACGCGGGCGAGATAGAGCTGCCACGGGCGCAACGCCCCGCTGCGGATGAGCTCGGTCGCGCTCATCCGATAGAACGCGAAGTGTCCCGGCTCCTGGCGTCGGATCGGCGCGATGATCGTGTCGGCGATGGCGGGCTCGGCCATCTCTTCCATCCCGGCGTGGATGACGTTGTAGGCCAGCACCGCCTGACGTTCCGTGCTGGCTCCCGTGAGGTAGTAGAGCAGCCGGGCGACATCCTGGATGGAGGAGAAATGGGCGAGCGCACCCATGATCTTCATCTTGTACGAGACCTCGAGCTGCGGCTCGGCCGCCGGGCGACCGAGATCCTGCTGCAGACGATCGAGGATCAGCCCGTGCTGGATCTCCTGTGGCTGCCAGACGTCCGCGTAGAACATCCGATCGACCTCACTCACATCGGGCAGGAGGACCAACAGCTCGAGGACGTTGCGGTCCACCTCCAGCTCGACGCGCGCCAGGTAGTCGATGACGTGCCCGTACCGATCAGCGACAGTCTGCGGGTCGCGGATGAACCGGTCGACCGAGTCCAGCTCTATCGGCGGGTGCTCTTCTCCCAACCGCTGGACATGCTCGCGAATGCGCTGATCGCTGCTCGGATGCGTCATGTCCGCCCCAGAACCTCCGCCGCGGCGTTCATCGGGCGTGAGGTGCGTCGGCGATCAGTTCCCCGAGGTTCTCGCGCATCCAGTCACACCAGATCTGCACCGTCCGCCACCGGGTGCGGATGGCATCGAGGGCGTCCGGCGTCCACATCCAGTCCGCCGGCGCCTCGCTACGACCGATCGCGAGGCGTGTGAGCCTGAGCAGGTGGATACGGGGGTGATCGGCGGTGAAGCCGCGCGGCGCGGTCCGCAGCGCACCGTCGGTCATCAGTGTGAAACCCGCCTCGCCGACCTCCTCGAGGGTTGCCTCGAGGTCACCGAACAGGCGGACATCATCGACGATCTCGCGAAAGCGCTTGATCGCGGGCGTCGGCACGGCGTAAGAGCCTCCGCCCACGAGGAGCCCGTCGTCGCTGAGCTGCATGTAGTGGGCGATGGGGGTGCGCGAGACCAGTCCGATGTGCAGCTTGTACGGCGACTTGTCGGCGCTGAAGCGCACGTCACGGTAGGGGCGGAAGATCTTCACGGGACCGAACTCGCCGGCAAGTTCTTCGCCGATCGCCTCGAACGGCGCGCGCACGTGCTCGTCGTAGCGCGCTTTGTTCGCCGCCCACCACTTCTTCGTGTTGTTGTCGCGCAGTTCAGCGTAGAACGCCACCGCGTCCGGGTTCAGCCCGTCGAAGCTCATGCGGCGATCGTAGACCGCCGGCGCGACATCCCGCCGGACTATCGTCGAAGGGATGAGCCGCCCCTACCCCGCCACGATCGCGGCCGGTGTCGACCGTGAGCTCGTGATCCGCAAGTCGCGCTTCATCGCGCGGGTCGAGCCGGTGGGTTCGGTCGATGAGGCGGATTCCGTCATCGCGGCGGTCCGGAAGCAGTATTGGGATGCCCGACACAACTGCACGGCGATGGTCACTGGTCTCTGGGGCGACCAGGCTCGATCATCGGATGATGGCGAGCCCTCGGGGACGGCGGGGATCCCGATGCTCGAGGTGCTGCGGCGCCGGGAGCTCACGGATGTCGTGGCCGTGGTGACGCGCTACTTCGGCGGGATCAAGCTCGGCACGGGTGGTCTCGTCCGCGCATACTCAACAGCGGTCTCGGATGCCCTCGACGAGGCGCGGCTGGTTCGAAGGCTCGCACTCACACAGGTGCGAATCGATGTGTCCCACGCGGAGGCGGGACGCTTCGACAACCTGCTGCGGGACTGGGCGCAGCGCTCAGGCGCGACGCTCGGTGAGACGACGTATACGGCGCACGCCACCCTTGAACTCTGGGCGCCCGCCGCTGCCCTCAACGCTCTGCGCGATGAGATCGCGGCGGCCTCCGCAGGCAGCATCGCAGCCGTGGTGGGCGGCGAGCGCATCGTGGATGTCGCGGACTGAGCCCGCGCGCTTCGCGGTCGGCTCAGTCGATCAATTCGGTCGGCGCCCACGCAGGCCATGTCGCTCGCCCGTCGAGACTCCCGCCTCGGTAGGACGCCACCGGCCGGAAGGGCGTGGACGCCCGGCTGTTGTCGAAGATCTCGGTGCGATCCGCGATCTCTCGCGCCCGGGCGATCAGAGCCCAGAGCCTCGCATGGCGCTCACGGATCTTGTGCTCAGGCACGTCGTGGCCGCCATCCCGCACTCGCTCCGCGACCCGTCGCACGCTCAGCTCGACCGGCACCATCATCACGTGCAGATGAACGAGGTAGCCCCGTGCACTCGCGGCTTCGACGAGCGCGTTCTTGCTGGGGTGGCTGAACACCGTCTCGGTGATGAAGGACTCTCTGCGGGCGAGGAGCTCCTCACGCATGACCGCCGCAGCGTCCGATGCCTCCCGCGCGTGGGTCAGCTGCGCACCGGGCCAGCGCTCGGCGGCGATGACATCCGCGTTGATGAAGGGCAGATGCGTGATCGGCTGCAGCACCTCAGCGACGTACGTCGACTTGCCAGAGCCGTTGGGCCCGGCGAGAAGGTGAAGGACCGGCACTGATCAGTGCGTGTTCTCGCCGCGAGTGACAACCTGGCCGTCGTCGTCGACCTCCGACCAGGTGCGCCCCTGTTCTTGGAAGCGTCGAGCGAGGTTCAGCGCAGCGCGGCGCTTCTGGATCTCCTCGTCCCAGGTGTTGCGCACCACGGCCTGCTCATGTTCACCGAGGTCGTCGTATGACCCGCGCCCCTCCAGAACACGGCGGATGTCGACAAGACTCGCCGTGGGCGAGGCTTCAAGCTCTCTCCCGAGACGCGCCCAGTGTGCGAGCTGCTGGGCCGCACTCCGGCTCGCTGTTGCACCCGCTGCTCGCGCAGCCTCGAACAATTCGCCATCCACTCGCGTGGGCATCGTCCCAGCCATGGGCCAATTGTAGCAATCTGCTACGTGGTTGTCGCGGACTGGTCCACCTTCACGGAAGCTTCACCGTCCCCGCGGTTCTGGCTTCACGGCGGTCGAGTTGTCTGTATCTCGACAGACACCGACCCCTTGAGGTGAGAGACATGAACAAGACAACCCGTACCGCCACCGCCGTGAGCCTGAGTGCCCTCGTCGCGTTGGGGCTGACCACCGGCGGCGCGCTCGCCGCCTCCGCCACCGTCGCCGACACGGCGGCCGCGGCATCCGTGTCCGAGGACATGGACATGACCCTCGCGTACATGCGCGAAGAGGAGCGCCTGGCCCGTGACCTGTACGCGGCCATCGCCGAGTACTACGACGGCGCGCGCCCGTTCAGCATGATCACCAACAGCGAAGACCACCACTTCGACGCGGTCGGCACGCTGCTGGAGACCTACGACATCGACGACCCGTCCGCGGGTCTTGCCGCCGGCGTCTACGCCGATGACGAGCTGCAGGCTCTCTACGACGAGCTGCTCGCCAAGTCGCAGACCTCGATCGAGGCCGCCTACGAGGTGGGCATCACCATCGAGGAGACCGACATCGTCGACCTGCAGGCCGCACTCGCCTTCGACTACCCGAGCGACGTCGACGCGGTTCTCCAGAACCTGCTGAACGGCTCCGAGAACCACCTCGCCGCTTACACAGCGGCAGCCGACGGCACCACCGTCAGCGGCAGCGGGTCGATGCGCTCGGGCACCGCGTCCAAGCGCGGCCAGGGATCGATGGCAGGTCGCAGCACGCAGAACACTGCGAACGCCCAGCATCGCGACGGTGACGATGACTGCATGGCCGACGCCAGCTGACTCTCACCGATCGACGGAGCCGGTCAGGACCCTCGGTCCTGGCCGGCTCCGTCGTGCAGCGGGAGTCCGATGACGAACGCGGCACCCCGACCCGGCCCATCCGACTCCGCCATCAGCTCCCCTCCGTGCGCACGGACGATGCCACGGGCGATCGTGAGCCCCACACCTGAACCCGACGCCCCGCCGCGCCGGCCCGGGACGCGGTAGAAGCGCTCGAAGATGCGATCGAGGTCGGCCTCCGCGAGGCCTTCGCCGGTGTCGGCGACGGTGATCTCGGCCCTGGCGCCGCGCGTCGCGACATCCACCGAGATGCTCCCGCCCTCCCCCGTGGCGCGCACTGCGTTGCCGATGAGGTTGGTGATGACCTGCCCGATCCGGTCGGGGTCGACCAGCACCGGAACGGGGTCGTCCGCCACTGTGACCGTGAGGTGGATGTCGGCATCCTCCGCCTGTGGACGCAGGCGCTCCGCGACCGCGGTCACGAGCATCCCCAGCTCAATCGGGACCTCCGCCAGGCCCAGCCGCCCCTCTTCGGTGCGCGAGAGCGCCGAGAGGTCGTCCGACAGGCGGCGCAGTCGCCGCACCTCGTCGCTCACCTTCGCGAGCTGCTCGGACTCGGTCGGCAGGATGCCGTCGATCATGCCCTCGACGTACCCGTCGATCACCGTGAGGGGCGTGCGCATCTCGTGCGCAACCTCCCCCAGCAGGCGGGTGCGACGCTTCTCGGTCTCGGCGAGCGCCCGCCCCAGGGTGTTCACATCGTCGGCGAGCGCCGCGAGCTCCTGCTCGCGGGGCGCGACGACGCGAACGTCGTAGTCTCCCTCGGCGATGCGCTGCGTCGCCTCAGACATCTCGCGCAGCGGCCGCGACAGCCGCGTCGCCAAGAAGATCCCGGCCGCGGTCGCGGCGAGCACGCCGACGACCAGTCCCACCAGCAGGGCCTGGCTGACCGCGATCGTGACATCGGTCAGCAGCTGCTGGCGCGTCCCCGAGCCGCTGCCGTTGCCCATCGATCCGGTGCCGGTCCCCATCCCCATCTGCCGGTCGAAGATCAGCGGCGCGAGGATCAGCACGACGACAAACGTGGCAACCCCGCCGAGGAGGGCCACGATGAGGTGCGAAAGCACCAGGCGGGTGCGAAGGCGTGTCATGGAGCATCCTCGGGTTCGAGCAGGAACTTGTAGCCGACACCTCGCACGGTGCCGATCACTCCGGGGTTGGTCGCGTCGTCGCCGAGCGCGCGACGGAGGCTGCGGATGTGCACGTCGACCACCCGCTCATCGCCGTAGAAGTCGTACCCCCACACCTCTTCGAGCAGCTGCGCCCGGGAGAAGACCCGCCCGGGAGAGGATGCCAGCGCCCGCAGCAGGTCGAACTCGAGCGCCGACAACGCCGTGGGGGCGCCATTCACCGTGAGTTCGTGGCGCTCGGGGTCGATTGTGAGCCCGACGAAGCGCAGCACCGGGCCATCCGCCAGAGCGGGGGCACCGGGCTCATCGCGCATCCGCCGCAGCACCGTCCGCACCCGGGCCGCGACCTCCCGCGGGCTGAACGGCTTGCGGATGTAGTCGTCCGCGCCGGTCGAGAGCCCGATGAGGGCATCCGCCTCCTCCGCGCGGGCGGTGACCAGGATGACGTACACATCGGAGGTTCGTCGGAGGGTGCGCAGCACCTCGAGCCCGTCGATGTCGGGCAACTGGATGTCGAGGAGGACGAGGTCGGGCGCTGTGCCGTCGGTCGCGAGAACCCGGTCGAGCGCATCCGCACCCGTCGAGGCCTCGGTGACGAGGTTGCCGTCGGCTTCGAGGTAGCCGCGCAGGACGATGCGGATCTCCTTCTCGTCATCGACGACGAGCACGCGACGCGCCATCCTCGACCTCCTCGCCGGCGGGTGCTGTCCACGCTACTCGCGGGGCGGCAGGTTGCGACGGACGAAGGTCACCGCCGCCATCGGGCGCGATCACCTGCAGCCAACTCCTCAGATCTGGGCTGTTCGGCCGCCCCAGCGGCTCATCCGGGCCTACGAACGCCGAATGTGAGGAGTTAGCGACAGCGGGGCGCCGGGGCGCAGGCCGGCGAGACCGCGCGGGTCAGTCGACCGGCAGTCGGACCACGGCACGCGCGGCGCTGATCTCCTGGCCGGTGCGCGTCGCATCCCACCCGTGCGCGGCGGCCATGATGTCGGCAGCGCGCTGGAGCACGGCATCTCCGGGGTCTCCGACGCACCCGATGCCAGTGCGCCGCAGCAGCACGTCGGTGAGGTGCTGGGGAGCCTCGTGCGCCACGGCGTAGGCGACCGTCGCCAGCGGCTCGCCGTCGGAGGTCACTCGCTCGGCCAGGCTCGGATCGCTCTCGATGAGGGTCAGGATGTCGCGCGCACGGGTGCCGTAGTGGGCCATCAGCAGGTCGGCGGCATCCTGGGCAAGGCCCACGGCGGCAGCCTCGCGGCGGATCAGCGACTGCTCGACACCCCGGTCCGCGATATCCCCGCCCGGCAGCGGAAGGCGGGCGGAGCTGCTGGGCGCGACGGTCATACCGGTCCGCCCGATCCGGTCGACCACCCGCTCGGCGAACTGCCGCGATGTCGTGTACTTGCCGCCGATCGCCGAGAACAGGCCCGGCACACCGTGGTCGACCAGATCGGAGGCGCGCGAGGCGCGATAGGTGTCAGCACCGGTCGACTCGGCGAGGGGTCGCAGACCCCCGTACGCGGCGGTGACATCCTCGATGCCGATGGGCTCGGGGAGACGCGCCCCGCTGTTGATCTGGTCGATGAAGGTCTCGATCGACCGCAGGGACAGTCGCCAGTCGGCGACGGCGCCCGTGTACGGGGTCTCGGTGGGGCCGATGAGGCTGCGATCTCGCCACGGCGCGACGCTGAAGTGGCCGCCGGATGAGACGGTGAGCACCATCGTCTCGCCGAGGCGCCTGGTCACGAGGTAGATGCCTTCCGAGCGCACCTCGGGGGCGGGCGGAACGACGCCGCGCAGCTCCGGTGTCGAGGCGAGGAAGTCATGCGAGAACGATCCGGTCGCGTCGATCGTGACAGCAGCGCTGATCTCCCCGCCTGTGCCGTCTTCCTGCACCACGCGCGCTCCAACCACCCGCCCGGCGCGAACAAGGAGCGCGTCTGCCCGGGTGTACGTCGCGATCGTGGCACCCTGTGCCGCTGCCGCCTCGGCGAAGGCGAGCGTCAGCCGCTCGGGCGAGAGCATCATCGCGTCGTAGTAGAGGATGCCTCGCCGCGTCCACTCCAGCCCGCGCTCGTCGAGCTCTGACCTCGACAGCGATCGGTGCGCCGGAATGTGCGAAGCCGGATCGGGGATGCGATTGCGATCGGCCGAGAGCGCGTCGTAGGCGGTGAGCCCGAGGTGCTCGACGATCCCAGGCTCGGGGAGGACCATGCCGATCGGGCGGACGAGGTGCGGGGCGACGCGCATGAGGGTGCGCCGCTCGGCGAGGGACTCGCGCACGAGCCGGATCTCAAGGTTCTTCAGGTAGCGGAGCCCGCCGTGGATGAGCTTGCCCGTGGCGGCGCTGGTCGCTCCCCCGATGTCGGAGGCTTCGACGAGCGCGACACTCAGCCCACGGCTGGCCGCTTCGTAGGCGATCGCGACGCCGGTGATGCCGCCCCCGACGATGAGGACATCGACGGTGCCGTCAGGGAGGGAACGCCGCAGACTCACGAAGCCGCCAGGTCCTTGCGGATTCCCGCGAGCATGCGCTCCCGCTCCGACGGGATGTCGAGCATGCCCAGGCGCAGCACGCGAGCGGCGATCTCCCATCGGTCGAGCTCGGTCACGGTGACGGTGCCGGCCTTCAGGTATTCGCCGAGGTAGTACTTCAGCAGCACCCGACGAACGGCCGAATAGACGACCTGCATGGGCAGCGAGGTGCCAGGAAAGAGCTCCGCCTCGCGGAACAGCAGACGAGTCAGGGCGACATCCGACGCGGCCTGCCCGCGCACCGCGGTCTGCCAGTCGATGACGACCGGGCCTTGTCCTGTCGGTGCGTCCTCGAGGACGAAGACGTTCTGCGGATGGAAGTCGAGGTGCACCACCGTGTCGCCGTCGGGAAGCGCCCGGATGCGGCGCGCCACCTCGGCCCGCTCCTGTGGCGTCAGCGCGGAAAGCGGCGGAGTCTCCAGCAGCTCGACGGCGAAGTCGCGCACATCGGGGAGGCGGTCGGTGTGGGCGCTGTGCACCCGCAGGTGCTCGGTCGCAAGCGTCCGCCCGACCTCGGGCAGACGCAGGATGTTGCGCTCGGCGAGGGTCGTCAGCGGCACCCCGGTGATCCGATCCAGCACGATGCCGTGGCGGCCGTCCTCCTCGGTCAGGCCGTAGCAGCGCACGGGGGTGAGTCCGAGCTCGAACGCGACCTCAGAGGCGGCTGCCTCCTGAGCGACCGACTCTGCGTCGATGCCCTCGAAGGCGAGCTTGACGACGCGGTTCGGACCGAGGGCGAACACCTCGGCAGAGCGCCCGTGGGCGAGCGGCTGCTCGGCGATGGCGTTCATGCGTCGACCCGCTTGGTGCGGCCGTAGTCGATGCGGGTCGCGGCCTCGATCACGCTGCGCTGCTGCGCGGCATCCAGCACGCGCGGCTCGCCGATCGACCGAGCCCGCCAGTACAGCTCGCAGATCCACTCGGTCAGCAGCGCGTTCGACACCGCCTGCGCGAGGTCGGCGCCGAGGGCGACGGCCCCGTGATTGGCCATGAGGGCCGCGAGCCGTCCATCGAGGGCGCCGCCCACCGCCTGGGCGAGTTCGGGGCTGCCGAACGGGTGGAAGCCCGCGACCCGCACTGATCCGCCGAGCAGCAGCTGCTGATAGTGGACCACGGGGACCTCGTCGAGGACGAGCGAGAGACTCGTCGCCAGCGGCGAGTGGGTGTGGACGACTGCGCCGACCGCTTCGGCAGGTGCGGCGCGCAGGATGCCGAGGTGCAGCCCCGTCTCGGATGTCGGTGCGAGTTGGCCATCGATGATCTCGCCGTCCATCGAGACGATCGTGACCTGTTCGGGAGTGAGCTCCGCGAGCACGGCCCCGGTCGCGCTGATCGCGACGTGGTCGCCGACGCGGGTGCTGACGTTGCCCGCTGTGCCGACGACGAGCCCGGCCGCTGCCAGGGTTCGGGATGCCTGGACGACCGCGGCGCGCGCGGATTCGTATGGTGACGACGTTGTCATGGCGCTAGCATTGCGACATCGCAGAACCAAAGTCAAGTTTGATTTCTTATGACCCTCGATCTCAGCGTTGAGCCCGACTGGAGCCGCATCCCGCTCCAGCGTCAGCCACGCCAGCAGCGATCGCGCGACAAGGTCGCGCGGGCTCTGGCCGCGGCATCCCGCATTGCGAGTGACGAGGGCGTCGATGCCCTGACCCTCCCTCGCGTGGCCGACGACGCCGGCGTGAGCGTGGGCGCGCTCTACCAATACCTCCCCGACCGGGAGGCGATCGTGCGTGCACTGGTGGACGAGTACCACGCGCGCTTGGAGACGCTGATGGCCGAGACGGTTGCGCTGACGCGAGCCAGCACCCCACCCGCTGACCCGATCGCACACGTGATCGGCGCTGTCATCGAGATCTATCGGGACCGCGGCGCTGCGCGCGGCCTTGCCACCGCCTCGGGTCCGGAGATCGATGCGGATCGCCGCGACCACAAGACTCGGATGGCCGCCGCGACCGCCGAGCTGCTGAGCGCGAGCGGGCTGGCAGCCGACGGCGCAGACGCGCAGGCCCGTGCGCGCATCGCCTTTCTCACCGCCGACGCCGTGCTGCACGACGCCTTCGCCGCACCGCCTGAGGTCCGTGAGCGGCTGCTGGGCGAGCTGCGCGATCTGTTGCACCGCTACCTTCGACCCTGACCCAGAGCCCCTCTGCCCCAGCCACCCACAAGGGAGTCACCGTGACCCAGTCAGATCCCACCCGCCGACCAGTCGCCGTCATCACCGGCGCGAGTTCAGGCCTCGGGCGCGGATACGCCACGGAGTTCGCGGCGCGGGGCGCGGACGTCGTCCTCATCGCCCGCCGCGCCGAGCGCCTGGAAGAGCTCGCTGCGACCCTCCGCTCACTCCATGGCGTCGCGGTGGATGTCCTCCCCGCCGATCTCGCCGATCCCGCTGCACCACAGGTCATCGCCGATCGCCTGGGCGAACTCGGCGTCCGAGCGACGGCGTTGGTGAACTGCGCCGGTTTCGGCACGGCGGGCCTTTTCGAGAACGAGGACCCGGCGCGCATCGCCCAGGAGATCGCGGTGGATGTCACCGCGCCCACGCTGCTCGCGCGGCTGCTCATGCCCGATCTGCTGGCGGCCGAGCGCGGCATTCTGCTCATGGTCTCGAGCACGGCCGGACATCAGCCGACCCCGAACCTCGCGGTCTACGGCGCGTCGAAGGCCTTTGTCACCTCGCTCACCGCCGCGATCTGGCGCGAGAACCGCGGCAGCCGCTTGCGTGTGCTGGCCGTGTGCCCCGGTCCCACCGCGACCGAGTTCTTCGAGGCGGCGGATTCGCGGCAGTTCGTCGTGGGCCGCATCGGCACGATCGCCGAGGTGGTCTCGGCGAGCTTCACCGCGCTCGATCGACACTCAGGGCCGGTCCGCACGATCGGGTTCGGCAACATCGCGCGCTCGGTCGGCGCGAAGTTCGCCCCGCGCCGCCTCACGCTGATGGTCGGCGACAAAGCAACTTCGGGCAAGAAGTAGCAGCCAGAGCCTCACCTCTCACGCGAACGGTCACAACACGCCGTCTGTGACGCATGAGCGACGACAGATTGCGACCTCTCGCGATGAGTGCGCAAGAGATCATGCCGGCACCGTGAGCGGACCGGGAGCGCGAAGCCGTCGCAGCACCCGCGCCTCGACCATGGCCGGGATGAAGTGACGCAGGCGCGCGCCGGTGAGTGCCGCCACTTCTTCCGCGATCATCGATCGAACCTCATCCTCGTCCGCCCAGGGGATGCGACGGACGAGCCGGTCAACGGCGTGGCCCAACGCCTCGTACTCGTCCCTCGGGTTCGTCGCACTCACCCCATCAGAATGCGCCCACGCGTGGGAAACCGCTAGAGCAAGAGGTCTGCAGCTTTCTCGCCGATGACGATCGAGGGGGCGTTGGTGTGTCCGCGGATGATGGTGGGCATGATCGAGGCATCCGCGACACGAAGACTCTCGACACCGCGGACCCGCAGCGTCTCGTCGACGACGGATGCCGCATCCGACCCCATCCGTGCCGTGCCGACCGGGTGGTACAGGGTCTGGGCATGCTCGAGGATCGCCACCTCGTCGCGTTCCTCGAGCGACATCCGCTCGGCACCCTCGGGCTGCACGAAAACGCCAGTGGTCACACCCTGAAGGGCGGGCGTCGCAAGCAGCTCGTCGCAGACGTGCAGTCCCGAGAGGAGAGCCTTCCGGTCCTTTCCTTCGGGATCGGAGAGATAGCGAGGGTCGATGAGCGGCTTCTCGAAGGGGTCCGCGCTCGCCAGCGAGATCACCCCGCTGCTCTCGGGCTGCACGAGGATCGCCCCCAGGGTGAGGGCGTGTCCGTCGGGCGGGATCAGTCCCTCTCCGACGAATCCCACAGGGGCGAAGATCAGCTCGACGTCCGGCAGAGGGTTTGCGGGATCGGTGGAGATGAAGCCGTACGCCTCACCGACGTTGGAGGTGAGCATCCCGCGCCTGCGCGTGAGATACCGGATCAGCTCGCGCGGCGTCTCGGCGGAAAAGAGGGTGTCGCCGGTCGTTTCGACGGCAAAGCCGGTGAGCAGGTGGTCGCGGAGATTCTTTCCCACCTCGGGGCTGTCGGCGACCACGGGGATCCCGAGCTCCTCCAGTTCGGCGCGGTCGCCGATCCCCGAGAGCATGAGCAGCTGCGGGGTGTTGACGGCGCCGCCCGAGAGCACCACCTCCCTGGATGCACGGGCGATGCTCGTCGCACCGCGCTGGACGTACTCGACTCCGATCGCCCGCGTCCCCTCGAAGACGACGCGGGTGGCCTGAGCTTCGGTGAGTACGGTGAGGTTCGGTCGCTTGCGCGCGGGCTTCAGATACGCGTCGGCGGTGCTGAAGCGCGACCCGCCCTGCTGACTGAGCAGGGTCTGACTGAACCCGCGTTGGTCACGTCCGTTGGCGGGGACCACGTCCCTGCCGACCTGCTGCGCGGCATCAAGGTACGACAGGGTGTGCGAACGCGGGCTGCGCTGCGCGTTGATGTGGATCGCACCGCCCCGGCCGGTCTCGTCCTCGTTGTCGCGGGGGATGTCGGCGGCGACGTCCTCGGCGCGACGGAAATACGGGAGCAGACCCTCCCACGACCACTCGGGGCCCGCCGCCTCACCCCAGGCGTCGTAGTCCTCGGGGAATCCGCGCACCCACATCATCGCGTTAATCGATGAGCTTCCTCCAAGGACCCGTCCGCGCGGCCAGAACACCCGGCGTCCGCCGAGGTGCTCCTGCGGCTCGGTGTCGTAGTTCCAGTCGACCTCCGACCGGTAGAGCTTCGAGAACGCCGCGGGGATGCGGATCTCTAGCTTGGTGTCGGCGGGGCCTGCCTCCAGCAGCAGGACGGTGACGTTCGGATCCTCGCTGAGTCGTCCGGCGAGCGCTGCTCCCGCGGATCCCGCACCGACGATCACGTAGTCGTGCGCACCGGCGACCCCGCGCGACCGGCTCATGCGCGCACCGCCGAGAGGAACACCCGGAGGATCCGCCGCCAGCTCGGTCGCACCGCGTAGGCGGCCAAAAGTCGCCCGGTTTCGGCCGCCCGCCGATTCGTGACGAACCACGGCGGGAGGGGGAACAGCGCGAAATGCCCGTGGGCGAGCGAGCGCGGGAACGGCCGGAAGGGGCCGGTCACGACGGTGCGCTCGGTGGCGTCGATCAGCAGGGCGTTGTGGACGACGCCGAGGCCGCTTTGGATGTCATCCAGGGTGTGGCCGGGGAAGGCCCCCCAGGGGACTGCGGCGGTGTTGAACCCGACGCCGGTCCAGGCGTTGATGCCGATGGTCCCGTAGCGCAGGGCGGCGAGGGCCGTCTCGAAGCCGGCGCCCAGTGTCCGGCGCTCCCGGGGCGAAATGAGGATGTTGGCACCCAGAGTGCCGTCGAGCTCGTTGTTCGCGAGGTCGACGGCGGCATCCAGGAATTCCTGCCCCGTTCCGGCGACCTCCCTCACACCGAGGACGGGAGCGAAGTACTCCGTGCTCTGCAGCGGGGTCGCATCCGCGCCGTCGCCGATCCCCACCAGCAGCCGCTCGCCGCTCTCGCCCACGCGCGTCGCGTCGGGGTAGGTTGCCGATGCCGACGCGACGCGCTCATCCGCCCCGGGGTACCACGCGAGGCGGGCGGGAGCACGGTCGAGCGCATGCCGCAGCTGCGCGAGGAACGCGTCTTTGAGCGCCCAGTCGCGGCTGACGATGACCAGTTGGCCGGCGATGCAGTTGAAGCCGCCGTTGTGCAGGCGCATCGTCGCGATGTGCTCGGCCTGGTAGCGCAGGTCTTCGCGCGTCCATGCCCCGGGGACGACGATGACGGGCGACACTCCTCCGAGCTCGCTCGTGATCGGTTTCGTGAGGATCGGGGTGCCGGCGGCCTTGCGGGCGTGGCCGTCTTCGCCCGGCCCGTAGACGATCGCATCGTGCGTCCGGGCGCTGCCGGTGATGTGGATGTGTGCGATGTCGGGGTGCTGGGTCAGGTAGGCGCCTGCTTCCGCCCCACCGCGCACGATGCGCAGGACACCCGCTTCGATGAGAGGCGCGAGCGCCGGCTGGAGGACCGAGAACATCTCATCCATCACCGGGTTGAGTTTGAGAAGCACCACGCGATTGTGGGCGATGAGCTCGTACACGGCATCCAGCAGCGCGATCGAGGTGATGTTGCCCGCCCCAAGCACCAGGGCGACACCCTGCGTACGATGCGGATGCAGCTGCGCCAGACCTGCCCGCGTCCGCGCGGTGGAGGCGGCCACCCCCGGACGCAACCACACATCCGCGCGGAAGCCGTGGAGCAGCACCGACTCGTAGGCGCTGGAGGGCATCACCCTGACCGTGACGCGCTTTCCGGGGGCTGCGCCGAACTTCGCCCGTGCCAGCGGGCTGCGACGTGCCGCGAGGTCGGCGAGCGTGTCCGCGAGCTGGGCGACGGTGATCATCGCGGCGTAGGGACCGGTGATCCACTCCTCACCCATGAGCGGGGATGCCGGGTCGAGCCCCTTTATCCGGCCCGCGGCCATCGCCCATTGCGGTGCCGTCCGGGCGATGCTCGCGTGCGTGCGGCGCAGCAGCGTCGCACGCACAGCCAGCGGCATCTTGGCCCACCGCTTCTCCCCCGCGCCCAGTTCGCGAAGCGCGGCATCCAGGCCCGCGCGATCAGTCGGCGCGCCCGCGTCCGTGGCGGTGGTGGTGGTCATGGATCTCCCTCGATCACTCCGAGTATGCCGTCGACGGGCGCCCTCAGGTGCGGATGGGGGCCGGCGCGCGCCATGAAACGACCGCGGTCGCCGCCGCCAGCAGAGCGACCCCGGCAAGCACGAGAGCCGTCAGAGGGAGTCCAAGCCAGGCGCCGAGGGCGCCGGCGAGCGGATAGGTCACGATGTAGCAGGCGTGAGAGAGCGAGAACTGCGCCGCGAAGACCGCCGGCCTGTTCGTCTCGTCCGATCCGCGGCGCAGCAGGCGTGCGGACGGCGTGAGCACCAGGGATGTCGCAGCCCCCAGAAGCAGCCAGAGCGCGAGCGTCACGATCCAGACAGCGGCGCTTCCCGGCAGCGCGGTCAGCACGGCGACGGCACCGAGTCCGAACGGCAGCACGATGGCGCCGGTGAGCATGACGTGACGGTCCGGCATCCGATCGAGCGCCTTCGGCAGCGCAAGTGCGACGATCATCGACCCCGCGCCGTACGCGGCGAGCAGCAGCGCGACATCCTCCTGCCCGCGGCCGAGCACGCCCTGGACGAGCACGACCGTGTTCACGAGCACCATCGCGGTGGCTGCGGCCACCACGAGGTTCAGCGCGAGGAGGCTCCGCAGCTCGACGCTGCGCCAGAATGCGCGGACCCCGCGGGTCAGTCGGTCGAAGAAGGGGGCGGGCGGCGACACCGCGATCGCCGGGAACCGCGTGGCGAGGACGAGGATGGCGGAGGCGACGAACCCGGCGAAGGTCCCGACGAAGAGGTTGTTGTAGCTCACGAGCGTCAGTAGCGCCGCCGCGAGGATCGGGCTGACCAGCGCTTCGAGGTCATACGCGAGCCGGGAGAGCGACAGCGCTCGGGTGTACTGCCGCTCGTCGGGCAATACCTCGGGAATCACGGCTTGGAACGCGGGGGTGAACGTGGCCGACGCCGCCTGGAGCACGAAGATCAGGACGTAGATCTGCCACACCTCGGTGACGAAGGGCAGGCTGATCGCGACGGCCGCTCGAAGAACGTCGGCGGATACGAGCAGAGTCTTGCGGGGGATCCGCGAGGCGACGGCCGCGATGAGGGGGGCGACACCCACATAGGCGAGCATCTTGATCGTCAGCGCCGTGCCGAGGACCAGGCCCGCGTCGCCACCGGCCAGAGCGAAGGCCAGCAGCCCCAGCGCGACCGTCAGCAGCCCGGTGCCGAGAAGCGCGACGACCTGCGCGCTGAAGAGCTTCGCGTAGGCGGGGTTTCTCAGCACCTCGAGCATGATCAACACCCGCCCCAGGAGAGCACCGCGATGCGAGCGACCATCTCGGCGAGCGCCTGCAGTTGCGCCTCAGGATCGCCGTCGCCCGTGGCGGCACCGTCGAGGCGCAGCATGACATAGCCGTGCATCATCGACCACATCGCCATCGCGCGGGATTTCTCGGCCGGGCGAGAGGGCGACGATGCAAGGCGACCGATCACCGCCTCCAGCGCGACAGCACGACGCGCGTCAAGGTCGGCGAATCGCGACGGATCGTCGAAGCGTCGCGCCATCATGAGGCGGTAGCAGCCCGGGTTCTCGAATGCGAACGTCGCGTACTCCGCGGCAAGGGCGGAGATCTGATCGACGATCGCGCCTTCGGCATCCACGGCCTGCAGGCGCGCGGTCAGGTCATCCCACCCGACGCGAGCACAGGCCGCCAGCAACCCCGCCTTGTCGCCGAAGTGGTGATACGGCGTTCCGGAGGCCACACCCGCTCGCCGGCTGACCTCGCGGATGGACAGCTCATCGGGTCGATCGGCGTGCAGCAGCTCAAGCGCACACGCGACGATCCGGTCACGCCCGGTGGTGGTCTCGGCTGTGTCGGGCACTGCTGCCTCCTCTCCAGCTCTGCACGACCTCTGGATTCAGGGTCGCCACACTGAGCACTGCTCAGTAGTATGTCACCGACCCGGCTGATCACTGCTCAGTCGGGGCCTCGATCGGACGGAGATGCCCATGACCCCGCGCGACTACCTGCCACCCACCGCTCGCCACTACGAGACAGCGGTGGCGCAGCTGCCACGACTCGACGGACGGACCGTCGCGATCACCGGTTCGACAAGCGGGACGGGAGCGGTGTTGGCGCGCACCGCAGGGCGTCTCGGCGCGCGACTGCTGCTGCTCAACCGCCCGTCCGACCGAGCCGCATCTTCCGCCGCCGAGTTGGAGCGCAACGGGATCGACGCCACACAGATCGATTGCGATCTGCAGTCATTCGACAGCGTTCGCGCCGGCGCGGCCGCTGCGCTGGCGTGCACCCCTGCCGGCATCGACGTCCTGTGCAACAACGCCGGAGTCATGGGACTGCCCGACCGCGCGACAGTCGACGGATGCGACATTCAGATGCAGACCAATCACCTCTCGCACTTCCTGCTCACCTCGCTGCTGTGGCCGGGCCTTCGCCGTGCGGCCAGCGAGCGCGGCGAGGCGCGCGTCGTGAACCACAGCAGCGGCGCCCGCCACGGGGCGGCACTGCAGGCTCGCTACCTCGAGCACACCGGAGGCCAGCTCGGCGGCGACGGCTTCCCAGGATTGGCCAAGTGGCGGCGCTATCAGCAGTCCAAACTCGCGAACCTGCTCTTCAGCTACGCACTCTCTGATCGAATGCCCGCTGAGGACCGAGCGCGCGGCATGAAGGCGCTGGCGGCTCACCCCGGGCCGACGAACTCCGGTCTGCAGGCGAAGACCGCGAACGCCGGCGGAATGCGCCTGCTCGACCGCTACATCCTGGCGCGGACCCTGAAAGTCGCCCACGCGGTGGAAGACGGTGCTCTCGGAATCATCCGCGCATCATTCGACCCCGACGCCCAGGACGGTCAGTTCTATGGACCCGCGGGACGAGGTGAGCCGGGCCCCGCGGTGCTCCTGCCGTCCGAGCGGGACGCCGGGGCCGAGAAGCTCCTCTGGGACGTGAGCCTCCACACAACGGGGGTAGACGACTACTGGCCCCGCCCGGACCGACCGCAGTCGATCGAGCGAGGCCAGTGACGTCGTCGTGGCGCGACCTGCGATCAGCGGGCGACGGCGAAGCCGCCGGTCCAGCCGACCTTCTCGCCCACGGCGAGGGTCAGCTGCAGGAAGCCGAGCGCCTCGAGCTCGTGCGCGCGAGAGAGGGCGCCGGCGTCGATGGCGCCGAGTCCACCGGCGGTGAGCACTGCGGCGAGCTGCTGCTTGGCATCCGCGTCGTCACCCGCGATGAGCACCGTGGTGGGCAGGCCCCCGACGGTCTTGGCGGCGAGGGTGGCGGCGAACGTGGTGTTGAAGGCCTTCAGCACGCGCGACTCGGGGAGCTTCGCCTGGATCTCGGCGGCGGCGGAGCTGCCGACCGGGACGACGAGGGAGTCGAAGGTCTCGAAGTTGAGGGGGTTGGTGATGTCGACGACCACCTTGCCGGCCAGCTGCGCGCCGTACTGGGCGATCACGCTGTCGACGGCGGGGTACGGCACCGCCAGGACGACGATGTCGCCCACGATCGTCGCAGCGGCGGCATCCTTGGCGACGTAGTCGACGGAGTTGCCGCCGTCGGCGACGGCGCCGCCGATCGCGTTGGCCATTGACCCGGTACCGATGATGGTGATGTGCGCCATGAGCGCTCCTTTCGCCTGCGGTCCGGTCTGGGCCGCTTTAGTTGCAGTTACAACCATTACAGTACACGTTTCAGTTGTATGTGCAACTTAATTGCGTAGAATGGCCTCGATGGACGGTCTCAACATTCAGGAGCGCACTGCAGTGGCTCGCCTGCGGGCGCTGCTCGAGCTGCTGCCGTCCGCCCTCGACAAGGAGCTCGCACCGGCCGGGATCACGTTCTTCGAATACGCAGTGCTCGAATCGCTCGCCGAGAGTGAGAACCACCGCATGCGGCTGAGCGCACTCGCGTCCCGCACGAACGCGACGCTGCCCCGACTCTCGCGTGTGATCACCGGACTCGAGCGCAAGGACTATGTCCTGCGTGCACCGTGCGAGGCGGACGGCCGTGCCACGAACGCCGTCCTCACCGATGCCGGCGGCGCGGCGCTCGAGGGCGCACTGCCGCTGTACACGAGCGCGGTGCGCTCGAAGATGCTCGACGGACTGGAGCCGGAGACCGTCGACTCCCTGGCCGAACTCAGCCTCGAGCTGCTCCGACGCCTCGACCCCGACAAGCGCATGGCCGTCACCGCGGATGGCCCCGCGTGCGCGGCGGATCCGATCGACGCGCACTGACGATCGTCAGACCGTGACCATGACCTTCAGCGCTTCGCGGGCGTCCATCGCGGCGTAGCCAGCAGGAACCTCATCGAGCGTGACGGTGCGGTCGAAGACCTTGCCGGGGTCGATCTCCCCGTTCAGGACCTGCTGGATCGCGGGCTCGAGATACGCGCGCACGGGAGCGATGCCCCCGGCGAGGCGCGCGTTCTTGCGGAAGAGGGACTGCGCACCGATGGGAGCCGCTTCGTACTGCGGCACTCCGACGCGTGAGATCACGCCGCCCACACGGACGATCCCGTACGCCTGCTCATAGGCCGGCATGTGACCCACCGCCTCGAGAACGACGTGAACACCCTCGCCGTTCATGAGCTCCTTGACGGCGGCGACACCGTCCGCACCGCGCTCCGCGACGACATCCGTTGCACCGAATTTGATGCCGAGGTCGGTGCGATCGGCGTGACGGCCCATCAGGATGATCCGCTCAGCGCCCATCTGCTTCGCCGCCAGCACCGCGCTCAGCCCGACCGCCCCGTCCCCGACCACGGCCACGTTCTGACCCGGCTTCACATCGGCCATGTAGGCGGCGTGGTAGCCGGTCAGGTAGACATCCGACAGCGTCAGCAACGACTTCAGCAGCGCTTCGTCCGCCGCGTCGGGATCGATGTCCGGGACGACGACCAGCGATCCGTCGGCCTGCGGGATGCGGGCAAGCTCGGCCTGAAGACCCGCGGCGGCCGGAGTGCCGTACCAGCCGCCGTGCACGCACGAGGTCTGGAATCCCTCGCGGCAGTACACGCAGGTGTTGTCGCTGAACGCGAACGGGACGACGACGAAATCACCCTTTCGCACGTTCCGGACATCGGCACCCACCTCTTCGACGACCGCGATGAGCTCGTGCCCGATCGAACGCCCTTCCTCGGACGCGGGCGCCGAGTGGTAGTGGTGCAGGTCGGAACCGCAGATGCAGGAGCGCACCGTCCGCACGATCGCGTCGGTCGGGAACTGGATGACGGGGTCGGCGGTCGTCTCGACGCGGACATCGCCGGCACCGTAGATGAATGTGGCCTTCACGAGGCTCCTTCGTCGTTCGGGTGGAGTGCAGAGACCTGCTCCTCTCCACCCTGGCACCGTCCAGACCCCGTGAGGCCCGGGTACGGACACGTCGACGTCCCCACCCGGGCCTGAGTCCGCTTCCCCTAGAGCGGAAGCGGATCGTTCGCGCTGTCGAGGTGCTCGACGGTCGTGAAGATCAGCTCGTTGTCGCCGATGTTCTGGATGTCGTGCAGGAGGTACTCGCCCTTGCCGAAGGTGTAGTGCTTGGTCGTGCCCTGCGCGTATTCCACCTCGCGGGTGGTGCCGTCCGCGGTGTGCTGCAGGCTGCGCCCCGGCGTCACGGCCGTCCAGAAGTAGTCGAGCACGTGACGGTGCGCGTGCCAGCGCTGCCCCGGCTGCAGTCGGATCTCCCACACCCGGACCCGCTCGTTTTCGCTCAGCAGCCGGGAACCGACATTCCCGTCCATCGCGTGGGCCTCGAAGTCGGCCATGAGCTCTTCCGACCACGCACCGATGTCCTCACCGGTGAGGTCACCGGCCAGGGCGATGCCCTGCGGCAGATTGCTTTCGATCATCACTGCACCTCCATTGGTTCCAGCACCCGCACCTGCAGGCTCTCGACGTAGGTCCCGCGCACATCGCCCAGTGCGATCCGCTCGGGCGTGCTGAAGAACTCCCGCTCCTGTTCCTCCACCGTCTCGGCGCTGCGGAACTCCCGGATCCACACGAACTCCTGCGGATCGGTCGTGTTGCGCCAAGCGGCCGGCACCGGAATGCCCACCAGCGCGTGGAGGTCGATGAGCTTTCCGAAGAACAGGTCCAACCACTCATCCATGAGTCCTTCACGGATGCGATAGATCCTCAGTTGCGACACCATCGTCGTTCCTTTCTCTGTTCTTCCAGCTTGGCAACCCGTAGTCTAGAAGTCAACAGATCCTCTGAGGAGTTTATCAATGACGATTTCCTTGACCTTCATCCATACGATTCCGGCGCTCGTCGACAAGTTCGATGCGCTCGCCAGAGACGCACTCGGCGATGTGCAGATCTACCACGTCGTCGATGCGGGCTTCGCCGAATCCGAGTTCGCGCGCGGCGTCCTGAGCGATGACGAGGAGGCGCGCCTGCTCGACTACGTGCGCCTCGCCGAGAAGCGGGGCGACGACGCCGCTGTGGTCACCTGCTCGTTCCTCGGCACCAGCGTCGACAAGCTCCACGACGAGGTGTCCATCCCCTGGCTCCGGGTCGACGAGGAGATGGGGCGTCGTGCGATGGCGGCCGGGTCGCGCATCGGCGTCATCGCCACCGCGCCGTCTTCATTGGAGTCGACCGTCGCACTCATCCAGCGTCTCAGCAAGGCGCAGGCCGAACCCGCGACCGCCGTCCCCTGGCTGTGCAAGGGGGCCTTCGAGGCGCTCCAGGCGGGGGATGCCGATACCCACGACGAGGCGGTGCGGGAGGGTCTTCGCGCGCTGGCGTCGCAGAGCGATGTGATCGTCCTCTCCCAGGCCTCGATGGCTCGGGTGGCCGCACAACTCGACCCCGCCGTGCTTCCCGTCCCGGTCCTGTCCAGCCCCGATCTGTGCATGGCTGCACTCGCACGCGACTTCGCGCAGCCTGCCGTTCCGTAGCGCGCACGAACAGAAGAAGGCGCCAGGGTGATTGCCCTGGCGCCTTCTTCGCGCACCCCGCTACGACTGGGCGGCGACGAACGCCTCATACCGCTCGAGGCTGAATCCGGGGTTGTCGGCGGCCCACTTCTCTGCGGCGCCCTCGGTCGCAGCGCGCAGGTCGGCCTGGTCGAGCACCGTGATCTGCATGCCGGCCTCTTCGAGGCGGTCAAGGGCTGCAGCGTTCTCGGCGATCGCGATCTCGGACTGCACCTGTCCGGCTGCCTGGAGGGCCGAGGTGATCGCCTCCTGGTCCGCGGCGCACAGGGTCTGCCAGATCGACTCGGAGAACAGTGCGATCTCCGCCTGGGTCATGTGGCCGGTCACGGCGAGGTAGTCCTGCACCTCGTACAGCTTGGTCGTCTCGATCGTGCTGGCGGGGTTCTCCTGGCCGTCGACCGTGCCGGTCTGCAGAGCGAGGTAGAGCTCGTTGAACGCCAGCGGGGTGACCGAAGCGCCGAGCGCTTCGAGAGCGAGGAAGTGGATGGGCGCGTCGGGTGTGCGCAGCTTGAGCCCCGCGAGGTCGTCGACGCTCTCGATTGCTCGGACGCCGTTGGTGATGTGGCGGTTTCCGTACCACCACGTCCAGTCGACGGGACGCATGCCCTGCTCTGCGGCCATCTCTTCGGTCATCTCTGCGACGACATCGGATGCCGCGGCGGTCTGCAGCGAGACGTACTGCTCTGCTTCGCTGTCGCCGTCGATGACGAACGGCATCGCGAGGATCGCCGCGTCGGGGTAGGTGTTCGAGATCACGGCGGGCGATGCCAGGACGATGTCCAATGCGCCGGATCGAACCTGTTCGATCATGTCGGTCTCGGAGCCGAGCTGGCTCGCGGGGAAGATCTCGACCGTCAGGCGACCGTCGGTCTCCTCTTCGATGATCGACTGGAATTCCTCGGCGCCGACCTGCAGCGGCGAGGTGGTGGCGATGGCGTGGCCGATCTTGATGGTGTGTTCGCCGCAGTCGTCTCCTGCGGCTTCGCTAGCGGACGCGCAGCCGGAGACTGCGATGCCGGTCAGCGACACGGTGATGCATGCGATGAACGCCTTCGTTCGATTCATGTCCTCTTGTTCCTCTTCTCTGGGTGGTGGTGCGGTCCTCACGCATGATCGTTCTCACGCGCTTCCCGCTCGCGCCGCTGCTGAGGTGGCAGCAGCTCGAGGGCATCGTGGTATTGGAAATCGAGGTGTCGCCGAAGCGCCGCTTCGGCCTCGTCGGGGTCGTGGTGGCGGATCGCCTCGAGCAGTTCGAAGTGGTCCGAGACCGCGCGCGCGGGGCGCCCCTCGTGCGAAAGGCCGGTCGCGCGGGTCTCGGCGATGATGCTCGCCACAGAGTCCCCGAGCCAGACGAAGAGCTGGTTTCCGCTCGCCTCGGCGATTGCGCGGTGGATGAGTCCGTCCTCGTCGACGCCGCGCCCGCCGGCGGCGACGGCGTCGGCCATCGCCTGGGCGGCCGCCTCGATGTTCTTGATGTCGGCCTCGGTGGCGCGCTCGGCGGCGAGCCGGATCGAGGCGGTCTCGACCGCGAGGCGCACCTCCCAGACGTTCATCGCCATCGATCCGTCGAGCACGACGGGACTGATGCGGGCGTCCGCGATGGCCGAGAACGTCAGGCCGCGCACCTGGCGACCGGCGCCGTGGCGGACCGCGATGACACCGAGACCCTGCAGGGTCGCGAGCGCCTCGCGCACGGACGACATCCCGACGCCCATCTGCTTGGATATCGCGGACTCGGACGGGAGGGAATCACCGGGTTTGAGATCGCCGGAGACGATCATCTTGACGATCCCCTGGATCACCAATGTCGAGACATTGGCGATCCCCGGAATCGAGGGAAGGACTGGGCCACTCATCGTGCATCTCCTTTGGCTGACGGCATGAGTCTCACCATGCAATCAGAACAGGCTCGGAAGCCAGGTCGAGACGGCCGGAACGTAGGTAACGAGGGCGAGCATGATCCCGAGGACCAGGAAGTACGGCGCATTCGCCTTGATGAACTGCCCCACGGTCACTCCGGCGATGCGGTTGGTGATGTACATCACGACACCGAGCGGCGGGGTGATGGTGCCGATCATGAGGTTGAACACGACGATGGTGGCGAAGTGGATCGGATCGATGCCGGCTGCCATGACCGCCGGCATCAGCACGGGGGTCAGCAGGATGATGACCGCAAGGCCCTCCATGAAGGCGCCGAGCACGAGCAGGACCACGTTGATGAGCAGTAGGAACAGCCACGGCGTCGCATACAGCGGCTCGAGCAGCTCCACCAGATGCAGCGGCACCTGCTCGACCGTGAGGACGTATCCGAACGCGGCAGCGGCGGCGATGATGAACAGCACGGACACCGAGGCGGACGCGCTCTCGACGAACACGCTCCAGATGTTCCGTCCGAACTGGCGGTACAGCAGGGCGCCGATCACCAGCGCGTAGACGCAGACCGCCGCTCCCGCCTCGGTCGGTGTGAAGATCCCGCCCACGATCCCGACCACGATGATGGCGGGGGCAAGGAGCGCGGGCGCTGCGACGACCGTGCGCTTCACGAGTTCCGGGAATCGGGTCCGCGGCTCGACGGGCCAGGCGTAGCGGCGCGAGAGGAAGAAGGTCGCGACCGCGAGGGCGACGGCGACGAGCAGCCCCGGCACCGCACCCGCGAGGAACATGTCCCCGACACCGAGGCTGGCCGCCGTCGCGATGACGACCATCGGAATCGACGGCGGCACGAGGGGTCCGATGACCGCGGAGGAGGCGGTGAGTGCCGACGAGTATTCGCGGGAGTACCCGGCCCGGCGCATGGCGGGGATCATCATCGAGCCGAGCGCCGAGGCATCCGCGACGGCGGAGCCGCTGACGCCCGACATCAGGACGCTCGCTCCGATGTTGGTCTGGGCGAGCCCGCCGCGGACGTGTCCGACGTAGGCCAGCGCCGCGTTGACCATGCGGCGGGTCATGCCGCCGGAGTTCATGAGGTTTCCGGCGAGCACGAACAGAGGAAGGGCGAGCAGGACGAACGAGTCGACGCCGCTGATCATCCGCTGAATGCCGACAGTGGGAGGCAGCGTGCTCAGCGCGAAGACGTAGAGCAGCGAGACCGCGAGGATCGAGAACGCGATCGGTACGCGCAGGAAGAACAGGACGAAGAGCAGACCGATGATGATCGCGATGGTCATGATGCACGTCCCTTCGACGTCTTCATCGCCCGGACGGCATCGAAGCCGTCGCGCACCGTGTACGCCGCGATCAGCAGCCCCGCGACCGGAACGATCGCGTACACGAGGGACAGGGTGACGAACGGCACGGCCGTCGTCGCCGGCGTCGACAGGGCAAGCGCCGTGCCGAACACGATCATGTAGACAGCGACGGCCATCTGGACCAGGACGACGAACAGATCGATCCAGGGCTTCACTCGAACCGAGGCCATGTCATAGACGAAGGTGATCTGGATGTGCGCGCGGTGCTTGACCAGCACAGCGGCGCCCAGCATCGTCAGCCAGATCAGCAGGTAGCGCGCCAGGGGTTCGGTCCACGGCAGCGGAGCGGAGAGAACGTAGCGCGACAGCACACCGGCGCTGGCGATCACGAGGATCAGGACGAGCAGCGCGCCGAGGATCGACTCCTCGATGCGGGTCCACCAGCGTGTGCCCACACGGATCGTCGCCGTGTTCGCGAAGTCGTCTTCGTCCGTCGTGTCGCCGCCTGCGCCGCCCGACTGGGGGTGGGCGTCATCGGCTCCGGGGTGTCTCTTCATTGAGTCCTCAGATGATCTGTTGATAAGAGGTTCAGTCCTGTGTACCGTACAACTGACATCGCCGCAATGGCCAGCACAAGAAACTCCCTTGATGCAGGTAGCGGTCAATGCGGCTCATAGGAGAGTCGCGGAAAACGGAGAAGTTCCCCGATGAAAGCGATCGTTAAGACCACCGCAGAGCCCGGCGCAGAAGTGGCGGATGTCGACATCCCGACGCCCGGTCCCCGCGACGCCCTGATCCGCATCGAAGCCGCATCCGTCTGTGGGACGGACCTCGACATCGTACGCAACTGGGACGCCGCCGCCGCGACATGGGGCTCGAAGCTCCCGATGATCCTCGGCCACGAATGCTCCGCCACCGTCGTCGAAATCGGCGACGAGGTGGACGAGGTCTCGGTCGGGGACGTCGTGGTCGTGGAAACCCACATCTTCTGCGGAGAGTGCGCCGCGTGTCTGAACGACGCGCGCCACAACTGCCTGCGCATGGCGATCCCCGGCGTGAGCCGCGACGGCGTGTTCGCCGAGTATGCGGTGATCCCCGCCCGGTCGCTCTACGTCGTCGCACCCGGAGTCGATCCGGGGCTTGCCGCCCTCTACGAAGCAGCGGGTGTCGCCGCGCACGCGACCCAGCGCGCGGGTGACGTCACGGGCGCGACGGTCGCCGTCACCGGTGCGGGCCCGGTCGGCCTGTTCCTGGTCGCCCAGCTCGCCGCCGCCGGCGCCGGCGACATCGCGGTGTTCGAACCGGAGCCGACCCGGCGTGCGCGCGCGGCCGAACTCGGCGCGACGGCTTTCGGCCCCGAGGAGTCCGAGCCGTTCCTGGAGTTCGTCCGCGCTCACGGCAAGGTGGCGGGAGCCGATCTGGCCTTCGACGTCTCCGGCGCCCCACCGGCCTACGGGCTCCTCTTCCAGGCGCTCGGCAAGGACTCCCGCCTGGTGTCGATCGGCCACATGTCCACCCCGCTGCCGGTGAACATCTCCAAGGACCTGAACCTGCGCGTGCTCGATTGGAAGGGGACGTTCGGGCGGCACATCTGGTCGTCGTGGGACATTGTCGACTCGCTCGTACGATCGGGCAAGCTCGATCTCGCGTCCTTCGTCGTCGACGAGCTCAGCCTCGATGAGCTCCCTGGACGACTCGATGAGATCGGTCGCCTCCCCGGCAAGGTCCTGGTCCGCCCGTGAGCGCCGCGGCGCCCGAACGCGTTGCGATCGTCACGGGCGCCGGGCGGGGCCTGGGAGCGGCGATCGCCGGCCGACTCGCCGAGTCCGGGTACGCGGTGGTGGTGTGTGACATCGATGGAGCGGGTGCACAACGCACGGCGGCACAGCTCGGCGAGTCGGGACACACCGCGCTGGGAGTGCGCACCGACGTCACGGACGCGCTCAGCGTCGCCGCCCTGACCGAGGCGACACTCGCACGGTACGGACGCATCGACGCACTGGTCAATGCCGCGGGCGCGTTCCGCCCGCCGGTGTCGACGGTCGATCTGGCTGAGGATGTCTGGGACCTGGTCGTGGATTCGAACCTGAAGGGCTCGTTCCTCACCATCCGGGCCGTCCTCCCGGCAATGCTCGGCGCAGGCTCCGGCGCGATCGTCAACATCGCGAGCAATGCCGCGAGGTCGACCGCGACCGCTCTCGGTGCCGAGTACACCGCAGCCAAGGCCGGCGTCCTCGGGCTCACGCGTCACGTCGCCCGCGAGGTGGCCGGGCGCGGCATCCGGGTCAACGTCGTGGCGCCCGGGCCCATCGACGGCGAGCGCCTCGCCCACCTGGGAGATACCGAAGAGCGACAGGCGATCGCGGCGACCATTCCCGTCGGGCGGCTGGCCGCACCGACGGATGTCGCGGAGGTTGTGGAGTTCCTGCTGTCGGATCGGGCGAGGTTCATGGTCGGCGCGACGGTGGATGTCAACGGCGGCATCGTGATGGTCTGATGGGCGAGGTCCTTCTCGCGTACGGCGGGATCGCCGTCATCGTCGCCGCGGGGTATGCCATCTCCCGCACCGGGGTGCTCGGCGATCGCGCACAGTCCACGCTCGTCGGGCTGGCGTTCTACCTGCTGATTCCGCCGCTGCTGTTCGAAGCGGTCGCGGACGTCGATCTGGGTCTGCTCCTCTCCCCCTACATGGGAGTCGTCGCCGGCACCGCGCTCGCGGCCACCTCCGTGGGCGTGGTCTGCGGACTTTCACGTCGAGGCGCGCGCGACTCCGCGGTGCCGCTCGGCCTGGCCGGCAGCTACCCGAACGCGGTGAACATGGGCATCCCGATCGCGACCCAGCTGTTCGGAGACATCCGATTCATCACGCCGCTCGTGCTGTTCGAGCTGGTGGTGATCATCCCGGTCTCGCTCTTCGCCTTCGAGTACATCGCTCACCGACCGGTCCGCTGGCGGAGGCTCGGATTGGCGCTGGCGACCAATCCTCTGCTGCTGGCGAGCATTGCGGGCCTCACGTTCGCGGTGGCGGGGTGGAGTGTGCCCGCGATCATCGGGGTGCCGTTCGGCATCCTCGGGGGCGCCGCGATCCCCCTCGTGCTCCTGAGCTTCGGGATGTCACTGCACACCCTGCCTCCGCTGCGCTCGGGCGCTGTCGTCGCCACCGGACTCACCTCCGCGGCAAAGCTCATCGTCGCTCCGCTGGCCGCGCTCGGGCTGGGTCTGCTGTTCCACCTCGAGCCGGGAGAACTGTTCGCCGTCGTCGCCCTCTCGGCCCTGCCGACAGCGCAGAACGCGTTCGTCTTCGCCCAGCGCTACGGGAAATCGGCCCCGGCGGTGCGCGACACCGTGTTCGTCACGACGGTTGCAAGCGGCGCCGTGATGATCGCGATCGTGGGAATCTTCGCCGCGCTCGGCTAGCGACTCACCCGCCCTCGAGAACCCCCTGAAGCCCACGCCGCAGGGCCGACAGGTCTCCCTCCGACAAGGGGGAGGTGAGCTCCGCGTCTGCCGCCTCGACGAGCGGCCGAAGACGCTGACGCTCAGCCAGCCCCAGCTCGGTCAGGGTCACATTGTTGCGCCGGGCATCCTCGGCGTCGCGCTGCCGGACGATCAGCCCGCGGCGCTCCATGCGGCGCACCAGATCGGCGACCGTCGAACGGTCGAGGTCGACCTCGGTGAACGCCGGAGCATCCGCCCTCGTCCTGCTCGCATGGAAGCGCAAGGACGAACTCGACAATCTGCTCCGGCGCCCGCTCGGCTACTTCAGCCCCCACACGCTCACCGATCGGGATGCGATCCGTCAGAGTCTTGACCGCATCCGGACGGCAGGATCCGCCTTGACGGTGTCAGACGTCGACGAGGACGCCGTCGGCATTGCCGTCCCCGTCGTCGCCAGCGGCGAGGTGGTCGCCGGCCTCAGCCTCGTCGCTCCACGCGCGAACATGGGCAGCGCGCAGCTGCATCGGGCGCAGGCCGATCTCCGGGTCGCCGCCAGCTCGATCGCTGAAAAGTACTCACTCGCCCACACGCTCTAGCTCCTCGGGGCCAGATTCACAGTCTGGCGAGGTCCGCCTGAGCCGTCCGCACGGTCTCCAGCAGGCGCGGGAGGTAGATGCTCTGCACGTGCTCGACGGTGTCGCGCGTTGCGCTGGTCGAGACGTTCACCGCGGCCACAACCTCACCCGAGCGCGCGCACACCGGCGCCGCGATCGACCGCAGCCCAGCCTCGAGCTCGCCGTCCACCAGCGCCCAGCCCTGTTCTCTCACCTGCGCGAGCTCCTCACGCAGGGCGCCAGGGTTCGTGATCGTGCGGTCGGTATGAGCTCTCAGAGGTGACGCCTCAAGCACAGCATCCAGCGCCTCGGGCGACAGCGACGCCAGCAGCACACGACCCATGCTTGTTGCGGCGGCAGGAAAGCGCGTACCGATCGTGATCCGCACACTCATGATCCGACGGGTGGGGACACGCGCGATGTAGACGATGTCGGTTCCATCCAGCACCGCTGCCGACACGCTCTCGTCCACCTCGCGCGAGAGTCGCTCCAGGTGAGGCTGCACGATCTCGGGCAGCGAGAGCGCCGAGAGATAGCTGAAGCCGAGATCCAGCACACGCGGCGTGAGAGCGAACAGCCGGCCATCTGATCTGACGTACCCGAGCGTCTCGAGCGTGTGCAAGAACCTCCGCGCCGCGGCACGGGTCAGTTCGGTTCGCCGCGCGACATCGCTGAGGGAGAGGTGGGAGTTCGTCGCATCGAACGCACGGATGACCGCAAGCCCCCGGGCGAGCGACTGGACGAACTCCCCCGAGCTGCTCTCGGCGCCGACATCGCTCATGTCCAACATCCTGGCAGGGATGTCTCCGATCACCGCTCGAGGACGACTGCCAGACCTTGTCCGACGCCGATGCAGATCGCCGCTACCGCGACCCCTCCGCCACGGCGGGCGAGCTCGTGAGCGGCATGCCCGATGATCCGTCCGCCCGATGCGCCGAGCGGATGACCGATGGCGATCGCGCCACCGTGGACGTTGAGCTTGTCGGGATCCAGCCCCGGCCAGCCCGCCAGGCACGCGAGCGACTGTGAGGCGAAGGCCTCGTTCAACTCGACCAGGTCGACGTCTGCCCAGGTCCGCCCGGCCGCGGCAAGCGCCTTGTTCGCAGCCTCAATGGGGGCGATCGGGAAGTCGTCCGGATCCACACCATGGGCAGCACGACCGGTGATGCGTGCAAGCGGTTCGCCGGGCAGCACACCCTCACCAGCCAGCAGCACCGCAGAGGCGCCGTCATTGATCGACGAGGCATTGCCCGCTGTCACCGTCCCGTCGGCCGCGAACAGGGCCTTCAGACCAGCCAGCTTCTCGATCGATGTGTCACCGCGAATGCCCTCATCACGGGCGAGTGGGGCGCCGGGCACCTGCACTGTCTCGGCGTCGTAGATCCCGTCCGCCCAGGCCGCGGCGGCGAGCCGGTGCGAGCGCACCGCGAATTCGTCCTGCGCGTCGCGGGTTATTCCCCACTCGCGGGCGATCTTCTCCGCCGACTCGCCGTTGGAGATCGTCCAGTGCACCGGCAGAGCCCGGTTTGTCATCCGCCATCCGATGGAGGTGTTCCACAGAGTCTGGTTACCCACTGCGGGCCACGGCTTGGGGGACTTCTCGACGACGAACGGTGCCCGGCTCATCGACTCGACCCCGCCGGCCAGGACGATCTGGGCATCCCCCGACTCGATCGCCCGCGCCCCCTGAATGACGGCCTCGACCGAGGACGCGCACAGCCGGTTGACCGTGACGCCGGTCACGCTCGTCGGGAACCCGGCCAGAAGCGCACCGAAGCGCGCCACGTTGCGATTGTCCTCGCCCGCTTGATTCGCGTCACCGAAGATGACGTCGGCGATCTGTGCAGGATCGAGGTCGTTGCGCTCGACCGTGGCTCGCATCACCACTGCGGCGAGGTCGTCGGGTCGGATGCCCGAGAGCGCACCCCCGCCGCGACCGAACGGCGTGCGCACGGCGTCGTAGACATAGGTCGCCGGCATGGTCAGGCATCCTCTCGTGTCGCATCGACGAGCGCCAGACCGGTGAGCGCCGACAGCGACTCGACGGTGTTCTCGCCGAATGCCTCGCGCACGGCGAACCCGTCGGGGGAGACGTCGAAGATCGCGTGGTCCGTGTAGACCCGGGTGACACACCCGACACCGGTCAGCGGGTAGCTGCACTCCTCGACGAGCTTGGAGTCACCCGTTTTGGTGAGGAGGTCGGTCATCACGTAGACGCTCTTCGCGCCGATCGCCAGATCCATCGCCCCTCCGACGGCAGGGATGGCGCCCGGTGCTCCGGTCGACCAATTCGCGAGATCGCCGTTCTGCCCGACCTGGAAGGCGCCGAGGACGCACACGTCGAGGTGGCCGCCGCGCATCATCGCGAACGAATCCGCGTGGTGGAAATATGCCGCGCCGGGGAGAGCTGTGACCGGCTGCTTACCCGCGTTGATGAGGTCCGGGTCGATCCGGCCGTCAGCTGGTGACGGCCCCATGCCGAGGAGCCCGTTCTCCGTATGAAGCAGGATCTCTTCGTCCTCGGGCAGGAAGTTCGCAACCAGCGTGGGGGCGCCGATGCCGAGATTGACGATCGACCCCTCGGGAATGTCCGCGGCGATGCGCTGCGCGAGCTCCTCACGCGAAATTCGAGTTGTCACCGTGCCTGCTCCCGTCCCACCGAGCCGAGCGGATTGCCGTCGATGTCCACACCGCCCACGAACTCTCCCGCCTTCAGCCACGGCCGCTCCCCCACCGTCACCAACCGATCGACGAAGAGCCCCGGCGTGACGACCGACTCGGGATCGATGGTCCCCAGCGGGACGATCTCGTCGACTTGAACGATCGTCGTTCTGGCCGCCGTTGCCATGATCGGGCCGAAGTTGCGCGCGGTCTCGCGGAAGACGAGATTGCCCCACCGGTCGGCACGGTAGGCGCTGATGAGAGCGAAGTCCGCGCGGATCGGATACTCCAGGACGTAGGAGCGCCCTTCGATCTCGCGAGACTCCTTACCGATCGCCAGCTCTGTGCCGACGCCGGTCGGGCTGAAAAACGCCCCGATGCCGGCGCCGGCCGCGCGGATGCGTTCGGCAAGGTTTCCCTGCGGCACAAGCTCAAGTTCGATTCTGCCGTCGCGATACAGGCCATCGAAGACCCACGAATCCGTCTGGCGCGGGAAGGAGCAGATGATCTTGCGGACAGCACCGGAAGCGAGGAGCGCGGCGAGGCCGACGTCCCCGTTGCCGGCGTTGTTGTTCACGATCGTGAGGTCTCGGGCACCGTGGGCCATCAGCGCGTCGATGAGCTCGACGGGCTGCCCGGCGCGCCCGAAGCCGCCGATCATGATTGTCGAGCCGTCGGGAATGTCTGCGACGGCGGATGCGGCATCCGCCACGGACTTGTCGATCATCGGAATTCCGTTCGTCTTGCGAACATGCGTACGTATATCGAACACTTTAGAGGCGATCGCCGCCCCTCTCAAGACACCCCCATGAGAAGAGAACCCGGTATCGCAATCTGACGCGTGCCCCGCATTCACACGCAGGCTAAACCAGAACGTGTTCTCGTAAATACTTGACGCTGTCCGGTTTACTGGCCTAGCGTCATGCGTGCCGGGTAGTGCTGCCCTCGCAGGCGACAGGGACGTCGCAGAAAGGTGTGAACCAATGACAAGCGTCACAACCGACGCGAGCCCCGTGCTCGGACGAGGCCGCCTCGTCGCCATCGTGTTCGTTCTCGTCCTCATCGAGGGCGCCGGGATCTTCGAGCAGACGATGGTCCTGGGTGGACTGCCGTTCTTCGCCAAGACCTTCGACGTCGACCTCGCCGCGATCTCGTGGATCGTGACGGTCTTCACGCTCGTCGGCGCCGGAAGCGCCGTGCTCGCGGGACGCCTCGGCGACATCTTCGGCCGCAAGCAGGTGCTCATCGTCATCCTGCTCGCCTCGCTAGTCGGTTCGCTGCTGGCCGTCTTCTTCCCCACCTACCCGATGCTTCTGGTCGGCCGTGCGCTCCAGGGCCTGAGCGCCGGCATCATGCCGCTGCTGATCGGCATCGCGCGTGAGGTGCTTCCCCCGAAGCGCATCCCCTCGACGGTCGCTCTCCTGACGGCGACCGCGACTCTTACGGCCGGAATCGGCGTGATGGTCGGGGCCGTGCTCATCGACGCCGGCAATTGGCACGACATCTTCATCGTCGCCGCCGTGATCTGCGCCGTGAGCATCATCCTCGGCGCAACGGTGATTCCGAAGTCCCTCCACCGGGCCGCCGACCGCCGTGTCGACTGGCTGGGCGCCGTGCTCCTCGCCCCCGCGCTGGCGATCATCCTCTTCGGATTCACCATGATGCGCTCCGCCGGCCCCTTCTCGCCTCTCGTACTCGGTTCGATCGGCGTCGGAGTCGTGCTGCTGATCGTCTGGATCGTGTGGGAGCTCAAGATCCCGGCGCCTCTGGTGAACCTGCGGGCGCTCGCGCAGCCACGGCTTCGCGGAGTGATGATGTCGGTGTTCATCGCGGGGCTCGCACCGCTCGCGGGAGCCGCTCTGTACGGTGTGATTCTCGCGACCACCCCCGCCGACATGCCGGTGGGCCTCGGACTTACACCGACCATGTTCGGCATCATCTCGCTCGGCGGCACGGTCGTCACGTTCGCGCTGACCCCCATCGCGGGTGTGCTCGCGGCGAAGTTCGGCGGCGCCAGCGCTGCGGCGACCGGCGCGGCGCTCTTCATGGTGATCTTCCTGGTCTTCCTCACACCGGCGGGCCACAGCTACGCGCCGGTGGCGATCGCCGCGATCATCGCAAGCTCGGTCGCCAACGCCTTCCTCGTCTCGGGCTTCTACAACATGGTCGTCGAGCGCATCCCGGCCGAGGCGACGAGCGAGTTCGTCAGCGTGCAGCAGGTCGTGCGCAACATGGCGATCGCGATCGGCACGGTGATCATCTCGCTGATCCTCTCGTCCTCCACGATCGACGGGACCACCGCTCCCACGGTCGATGCGTGGAACAGCATGGCCATCTACTGCCTGGTCGTCACTGCGATCGTCTTCGTCTTCCTGATCGTGGCGCTGGTCCGCGGCAAGCGCGCGACCGCTGCGGTCGAGGCCGCAGGAACGAGCGACGACGCCATGGTGACCCAGCCGTGATCGCCGCACGGCGAATCGAATGCAAAGGAGCATGAGCATGAGCGAAGAGTTCGACCTGTCAGGTTTCGAGGGCACGTGGGCGATCGATCTCAGCCGGTCCCAGGTTCTCGACGAGAAGACGGGCGAGTGGGTGCCCGAATGGCTCGAGAACCAGGACATCGAGATGCGCCACGAGGGCGACGTGCAGGTGTATCGCGGCGAGGTGAAGGCGGCAGCCGACCTCACGATGTACATGGGGTACACGGCGACGTGGAGCGCCGCCGAGTGGGTGCCCTACACGATCGTGCAGATCGACGGCCCCGAGGATCATCCCCTCCTCCAGCCGAACGCCACCCTCAAGGCGGGCACGAAGCTCGGGGCACCGATCGCCTGGGTCAAGCAGATCTACGTCGACCCGCGCACCCACTACCGCATCAGCAAGAACCTGGATGGCACGCCGCAGTACGTCATGGAGCGCCGACTCCTCGACGACGGCTCGATCCTGTCGACAGTGATCGCGCCCGGCGGCATCCCGACAATCCGCAAGTACTTCACGCGCATCGCGGGCTGAGGCGGAACGGTGGACGTAGGAGCGCACGTGGACGGGGCACGCAGCAGCACCCTCAGCGCGCCGCGCACGCGCGAGTCCTTCGGGATCTGGGCGGTCAAGGCATCCTTCTGCCGATATGTCGAGGCGCTGCCGGACGGGTTCTGCGCGGTCTCATACGACGTGCGGCGGCTGGAGGGCGGACAGTTCGTGCTCCCCGGCACCCTGAGCGAGTCCGGGGATCGGATCACCTGGTCCTCACCCGCGTCCCTCCGCTTCACGGGGCACGGCGGGATGCTCTCCGTCGGCGTGGGCGAGCTGCGTCTCGAGCTCGCACACACCCCGGGTTCGCTGTTCGTCACGCCTGAGCCCGACGCCGACCCGCTCCGGCTCGCCACGGCGTCGGTCGCCGCGCGATCGGACTCAGCAGTCCTCGTCGACCTCGCCCTCACGGCCGAGGGTGCCGCGCTGTTCGGCGACAACTATCCGCCCGGAGAACCCCTCGATTCCCTGCGCCTCGTTGTCGCACCCGAGTCGTAGCGCCGGTCGCCCTCCCTCTTTTCGCAGACCCTGATCAAGAACGGATGTATCGAAATGGCTCCCTACAAGCTGCCGGTGAAGCAGAACCTCGCCAACTGGTGGGACGCACAGAACGACTATGCCGAGCTCCGCGACGAAGCCGAGGTGGTGCGCATCGACTTCCCGTTCGGGGGCGAAGGCTGGATGACGACGACCTATGACCTCGTCAAGCAGATGTACACCGACCCGAACTACAGCATCGAAGTGCAGAGCGACGGCAAGGAATACCCGCGCATGCGCTACATCGAGCGGGACAACAGCAAGAACCCCTCGTTCATGCAGTACGACGGCGCAAAGCACCAGGCCAAGCGCGCCGTACTCACGAAGTACCTCACCGTCAAGCGCGTGAACGCGCTGCGGGAAACCACGCAGAAGGCGATCGAGGAGACCCTCGACGATCTCGAGGCGATGGGAAACCCGGTCGACTTCACGCACAACTTCGCGAAGCTCCTCCCCCTCAAAGTGCTGTGCGCACTGCTCGGCATGCCGACCATCACCGATGAGGCCTTCCTCGACGCGTGCTACACGATCGTGGACTCGCGAGTGGAGAACCCACAGGAGCTCATGGCGGCGTTCGGCACGATCGTCCCCTTCTTCAACGCCCTCTACGAGGAGAAGACGACGAACCCGGGCGACGACCTGATGAGCGCCATGATCCAGGACAAGAACGACGGGCTCTGGAGCGAGGATGAGCTGAGAAACCTCGGAACCACGCTTCTGCTCGCCGCACACGATGCCACCGGGGTCATGCTGAACGGCCAGATCGAGTGGCTCTCCCACGACCCGGAGCTGTACGCGCGGCTGCGGGCCGAGCCGGAGCTCTTCCCGCAGGCGTTCGAAGAGCTGCTGCGACTCAACAGCGTCGGCACGAGTGCGCCCCGCGGTCGCGTGGCGCTGGAGGATGCCGTGCTCGGCGGGGTCACGATCACGGCCGGCGAAGCCGTCAACGGCAACCTGCTGGCGGCCAACACCGACCCGGCCGTCTATCCCGACCCCCTCACGCTGAACATCGACCGCGAGCGCACGCAGCCGCATGTCGTCTTCGGCGTCGGACCGCACACCTGCCCGGGAATGCACCTTGCGCGCATGGAGATCACACTCTCCCTGCAGGAGATCCTGCGCCGCTACAAGACGTTCGAGAACGTCGTCGAGTCGCAGGAGTGGCCGAAGGACCGCCTGTGCAAGAGCGCCCCCGAGGTCGTCGTGAAGTGGGAGCGCGCCTGATGTCGAGCGAAGTCGCCTACGTCATCAGCGGCAGACGCGAGCTCTCCGCTGTGCCGGGGACGCCGCCGGAGCAGGATCTGCTGCCCGGCCACGTGCTGATCGCCCTGCGCCTGACAGGCATCTGCGGATCGGACATCGACGGCTACGGCATGGGCATCGTGCTGCATCCGACCCTGTCGGGCCATGAGTGGGTGGGCGTCATCGAGCGCGTCGCCGCCGACGTCGAGGCCTTCGCGGTCGGCGACCGCGTCGTGCGCACGAGCCTCCCCGCGTGCGGCGCGTGCGCCATGTGCGAATACGGCAAGTACGACCTCTGCCTCAATAAGTCGCTGCGGGCCGCACCGAGCGCGCCGACGCACGGCGCGTACGCCCGCTACATCCAGGTGCCGGCAGCGTTCGTGGCGAAGCTGCCCGACACGGTCACGTTCGAGACCGGCAGTCTGGTCGAGCCCGCCACCGTCGCCCTGCACGCGGTTCGCCGCGTCCGTCCCGACCTCGGTGACACCGTGGTCGTGTCCGGCGCCGGCGTCGTGGGACTCACCGCGCTGCAGCTCGCGAAGCGCCTCGGGGCGACGGATGTCATCCTCGTCGACCCCACCGAAGAGCGACGCGCCATCGGCGCGACGCTCGGGGCCGACTACACCTTCGCGCCCGATGACCCCGCCCTGGCGGAGACGGTGCGGGCGGTCTCGGACGGCCGGGGCGCGGACGTCGTGTACGAATGCGCGGGAAAGCTCGCCGCCATCGAGTCCGGAACCTCCCTCCTGCGCATGGGAGGTCGCCTGATGCTCGTGGGCATCCCGTTCACGCCGGTGCCGATCGCCCTGACAAGCTGGCTCGTCAACGAGATCGACGTCAGCACCTCGCTCGCCCATTCCCGCGACGAGTTCCTGCTCACCATCAAGCTCATCGAACGCGGCTGGATCCGCACGGATCCGATCACCTTCGACACGCACGGACTGTCGGAGATCCAAGACGTCTTCGCGAACCTCGACAAGGGCGCCCCCGCCATCAAGACCGCGTTCGACGCAACGCGTTGAGACGCGTTGAGAAGAAGGAGCACGAACGCTTTGGCATGATGACGAGGTGAGCATCCCTCGTTTCGCACCGCGCACCGAGCAGCTGCCGTCGGCGTCGCAGCCGTCGACGCCGGCACAGCGCCAGCGCTATGCCACGCTCATCGCCGAGGCGAAGTCGCTGCTCGAGTCCGGCGGCGATGATGCGCTGCAGATGAAGGAGCTGTCACGGCGCACCGGCGTGGCACTCTCGACGATCTACCGGTACTTCCCCTCGAAGCAGTGGCTGATCCTCGCGGTCGCGGTGCACCGGCGGCGCGAGTTGGCGGCCGACCCATCGCGCATCCTCTTCCACGAGGGGAAGGCATCCGAGCGCGTTGCCGGCTTCCTCCTCGAGAACCAACGTCGAGAGCACACCGAACAGTCGCTGATCGAGGCAGTGCGCGGAGCGGGCTATGTGGCAAGCCGCGACATCCGCGACGTCATCGAGCAGCTGCGCGACGAGTTCCTGCAGCACCTCATCACCGACGCCGGGCCGTTCTCCGCCGATCAGCTCCCGATCCTCGACCTCATCATCGAAGTCGCAGATCAGGTCTCTTCGCGCTCGAGTGCAGGATTTCTCACCGCGCGCGAGGCGCGATTCCGGCTTCTCATGATCTGCGAACTGCTCGACCTGAGCCCCGAACACATCAGCGAGATCGCGACCTCGGCCGTCACCGCCCGCTGATGATCGGCGCCAGAGCGGTGCCGATCGGGTAGGTGAAGTCGAAGACGACGGCCCCGGTTGCGGCAAGAACCGCGTTCCCGTCGGCGATGTCGGCCACCACGATCCGCCCCTGCTCACGTCCGTGGTCGTCGTACTCCACGCTGAGCTCGGATGCCGTCACCCGTGGGTCGCGGAAGACGACATCCATCGCGCCGTGGTGCGCCCGGAAGGCGACGGACCCCCGGTACCCGTCCCGATCGGCTGCAGCGGGAAATCGGAACGCGCCGTCGTCCTCCCGTGTCGCAGGTGCGATCACCTCGATCTCGCCCAGCGCCTCGACATAGTCGACAAACGACGTCTTGACGGCCCAGACCAATGCATCGGTCATGAGAAGAGGAGCACGGGCTTGATCGCGTCCCCCGAGTGCGAATCGGCCTCGGCCTTGTCGATCTGGTCGAAGGGGTAGGTCCTGATGAGCCTGTCGAAGGGGAACTCCCCGGCCTGCCACTTCTCGACCAGGTAGGGAATGAATTCCTGCGGGTCGGCCGCGCCCTCGAGAACGTACGAGATGGTCTTCCCCGTCAGCTGCGTCGGGTGCAGCGACAGCCCCGCCTCACTCGCTGCCACGAGCATGACCGCGCCACCGGGTCCGACGGAGTCGATCGCGGCTTCCATCACGGATGAGACGCCGGTGGTGTCCAGAGCGAAATCGAGGCCGGGTCCGTCATCCGTGATCTTCTCGACGAGCCTGCGGTCGCTTCCGAGCACGACGCGGGTCGCGCCGAGTTCGAGGGCGAGGTCGAGCCGCGACTGGTGGAGATCCACCGCCACGATGTCGGCAGCACCCGCCAGCTTCGCGCCGAGCACGGCGGCAAGCCCGACGGCTCCGGCGCCGAAGACCACGATCGACTGTCCCGGCTGCAGGTCCATCGCGCGCAGCACCGTGCCGGCACCGGTCTGGATGCCGCATCCGAGGGGACCGACCTTCGTCAGATCGACATCCGGCGCGACCCGCACCGCGCTGTTCTGATCGACGATCGCACGCGTGGCGAACGAGGACTGCCCGAACCAGCGATTGGCGATCTCGTTGCCGTCGGCATCTGTCGCAGAGACAGTGCCGTCGAGATTTCGCGCCGACATGTTGAGCGGCGTGAACAGCGCACAGTACGAGGGCGTCCCCGAGAGGCACTGATCGCACGCACCGCACGAGGCGAACGACAGCACCACGGCGTCACCGACCGCGACGCGGTCGACATCGGACCCGACAGCGGCGACAGTGCCCGCACCCTCGTGGCCGAGGATGGCCGGAAGCACGTAGGCGGCCATGCCCCGGGCGACGACGTCGGTGTGGCAGAAGCCGACGCTCACGAGGTCGACGAGGATCTCGGTCGGGCCGAGATCGGCGAGGGCCACCTCCTCGAACGAGAACGGGCTCTCGGGATCGCGCAGGACGGCGGCGGTTGTCGTGGTGGTCACGGTCACTCCTTCGTGACGAGTTCAGGATGGACGATGGCGAGTGCGCCGCTCCGGTCGCCGCGCTCTGCGATGAGTCGGCGCAGCTTCATGATCTTGCGCGGCTCGTTCACCGTGGCGGCCGCGATCACACGGTCGCCGTCGACGAAGATCGCGACGAACCTGTCGTCGTCGGGGGAGCCGCTGATGAATTCGACCTCGCCCGATGCGACCCCGACGAATTGGATGCGGTGGCCGTACCAGTCGGACCAGAAGTACGGGACCGTCTGGTACTCGTCGGCGTGCGTGGGATCCGCGGCATTCGCGCCCGCCCGCAGGCCCTGGTCCGAGGCGTTGGTCCAGTTCTCGAGCCGCATGCTCTGGTCGTAGACGGCGTTGGGCCAGTGGACGATGTCGCCCGCGGCCCACACGTCGGGAAGCGACGTGCGCAGGGCGACGTCGCAGACGACGCCGCGATCGCGCGGATGAAGCTCGATGCCGGAGCCTTCGAGCCACGACGTCGCCGGGGCCGCGCCGATGCCAATCACCACGAGATCTGCCGGGAGAACCTCTCCGGTCGAGAGCACGACCTCGGTGAGGCGGCCGCCTTCGCCGCGGTACTCGCTGATGGTCGTCGCGAGTTCCAACCTGGTGCCGTTGCGCGGGTGGAGCTCGGCGAGCGCGGCGCCGACGACCTCCCCCACGGCGCGCACGAGCGGAACCGGGGCCCCCTCGATAACGGTCGCAGTCGCGCCGAGCTTGCTCGCCGACGACGCGATCTCCGACCCGATGAAACCCGCCCCGAGCACGACGATGTTCGCGCCCGGGGTGAGACGGTCTCGCAGCTCATCGGCATCCTCGAGATTGCGGAGCGTAACGATTCCCTCGAGATCGGGAAGCCCCGGAAGGATGCGCGGCGCAGCGCCGGTGGCGAGGATCAGGCGGTCGTAGCCGATCTCCCCCGCGGTGGTCTCGATGACGCGACGCTCAGGGCGGAGCGCGGTCGCCGTTTCACCCAGCCGCAAGTCGACGCGCAGGTCGTCCCGCAGCTCTGCCTCGGTGCGCCAGAAGTCCGCCTCGGCTTCGCCGACCAGGTATCGCTTCGAGAGGGGCGGCCGGTCATACGGCAGATGCGTCTCCTGGCCGATCAGCACGATCTCGCCGTCGAAGCCCGCCCTGCGCGCGGCTTCGACGGCGCGCAGACCGGCAAGCGAGGCGCCCACGACGACGAGTCGAGTCATCAGCTCACCGCAACGATCTTGAGCGCCGACGCCGGGCACGAGAGCGCGATGTTCTCGAACTCGGCCTTCTCGGCCTCGGTGACCGCGTCGTCATGGACGATGAGGGTGCCGTCATCCCCCACCTCGAACCGGTCGTCGCGCATCGACTCGCAGATGCCGATGCCGGTGCAGCGGCCGCGGTCGACTTCAATACGGAAAGCGGTCATGATGTTCGCCTTTCTCAGCGGATGGTGACGGGAAGCGTCTTGACCCCGTTGATGAAGTCGTTGACGAGGCAGGTGGGCTCACCGAGCTCGATGTTCGGGAGCTTGGTGAGGATGTTCTTCATGAGGGCGCGGAGCTGGGACTTGGCCACCCCGTTGCCCAGGCAGTAGTGCACACCGCCGCCGCCGAATCCCAGATGCGGGTTTCGTGCGCGTGACAGGTCGAACTTCCACGGATCTTCGAAGAGCCGCTCATCGCGGTTTCCCGAGCAGTAGAAGATGCCGACCTTGTCGCCTTCAAGGATCCGCTGACCGCCGAAGTCCATGTCCCGCGTCGCCGTGCGCGCGAATTGGATGACAGGGCTGGCCCAGCGCACCATCTCTTCGACGGCACCGTTGATCCGTGCGTCGTAGTCGTCGAGGAGCCACGCCTTCTGGTCGGGGTTCTGGACAAGGTTCATCACCGACCAGGTCGTCGTCTGCTTGGTGGTGTCATTCCCCGCCGTCGACAGCAGCAGCATGATCATCGTGATGTCGCTGATGTCGAGCTTGCTGCCGTTGACGTCGGCCTGCACGAGCGCGGTCATGATGTCATCCGTCGGATGCTTCTCCCGTGCCTCCGCCATCTCGGTGCCGAGCTCGGCATAGAACCCGAAGGCCTCGGCGACGACGCCCATGCGCTCCTCCTCCGTCTCGCCTGCATCCGGATCCTGGAGGGCGAGGAGGTTGTCGCCGTTCTCGCGGAAGGCCTCCATGTGCTCCTCCGGCACCCCGAGCAGGTCGGCGACGGTAAGCATCGGGAGCCGGGAGGAGACCTCGGAGACGAACTCGATCTCGCCCGCGCCCACGACGCGGTCGACGATCTGCGCCGCACGCGCCTCGATCTTGTCGCTGAGTCGGGCGATGGCCTTCGGCGTGAAATACGAGCTCATGACCTTGCGGAAAGCGGTGTGCTCTGGCGGATCCTGATCGAGAAAGGCTGCGGCGACGGCCATCTCGGGACGGCTCGGATGCAGCATCGTGTGCCCCTTCGCCGACGAGAACAGCTCGTGGTGCTGGGAAACATACGAGATGTCCTCCGCCCGTACGACCGCCCAATACCCGGCCTGACCGTGGTCCTCGTAGCTCAGGTCGAGGTCTTCCATCGGCTTGTGCCAGCTGACCGGCGCCTCGTCGCGCAGGCGCTGGAACGCCTCGTCACGCTCCTGGAACGTCTTGGACCAGAAGGCCAAAGACGAGATGTCGACGTCGGTGGTGAGCGCGTGCTCGTTGGTGAACAGTCCAGCTGGCATGGCCCTTGTCTTTCGTGTGTGTCGGGAATGGGGGGAGAGAGATATCGCTACACGCTGCGGAGCAGCTTCTCTTTCTTCGGCGTGTAGGGCGGGAACGTCATCGCGGCGGGGTTCGGGCCCGGCGCCTTCTTGAGCACCGAGCGGTTGTGGCTGAAGATCTCGATGGACTTCTCACCGTGGTACGACCCCATGCCGGAGCCTCCGACGCCGCCGAAAGGCAGTGTGTCGACGCCCAGCTGGATCATCGACGCGTTGATCGCGACGGACCCGGACGAGGTGCGATCGAGGATCGCCTCGACCGGCCCATCGGACTGCGAGAACACGTACAGGGCGAGGGGCTTGTCTCCGGCGTTGATGCGGGCGATCGCCGCATCGATGCCCGCGACCGGCACGATCGGGAGCACCGGCCCGAAGATCTCCTCCTGCATCACGGGGTCGGTCATCTCGACGTCGACGAGCAGTGTCGGTGCGACATACCGCGTCTGCACATCGACCTCCCCTCCCAGGGCGATCTCGGCGCCGTCGATGAGTGCGGCCAGCCGCGCGGCGTGCCGCTCGTTGACGATGCGTCCGTAGTCGGGATTGCTGCGCGGATCATTCCCGTAGAAGTTCGCGATCTCGGTCTTGAGCGCGGCAACGAGCTTCGGCTGCATCTCCCGGGTCGTCATCACGTAGTCCGGAGCAACACAGGTCTGACCGGTGTTGAGGAACTTGCCCCAGGTCAGCCACTGCGCCGCCTTCGCGATGTCGGCGCTCGGATCGATCCACACCGGCGACTTGCCGCCGAGCTCGAGAGTGACGGGCGTGAGGTGCTTGGCGGCCGCAGCCATGACGATGCGCCCCACCGTGCCGTTGCCCGTATAGAAGATGTGGTCCCACGCGAGATCCAACAGCTCCGTGGTCTCGGCCACTCCACCTTCGATCACCGCGAACGCGCGTGGGTCGAGGTACTGCGGCACGAGGCGGGCGAGCACCTCCGAGGTGGCGGGCGCGAGCTCGCTCGGCTTGAGCACCACGGCATCCCCGGCGGCAATGGCTCCCACCGCCGGCATGAACAGCAGATCGACGGGATAGTTCCACGGCGCGATGACGAGGACGGTGCCCAGCGGCTCACGCTGGATGAATCCCCTCGACCACAGCGTCGGCATGAACGGCACGCGCTTGGGCCGCGTCCACTTCTCGAGGTTCTTCAGCAGGATCTTGACCTCGGTGAGCACCGGGCCGAGCTCGGTCATGTATCCCTCGACCGGGGGCTTGCCGAGGTCAGAGAAGATCGCGCGCTCGAGTTCCTCGTGGTTCTCGCGCAGCATCCGCTCGACGGCGCGGAGCTGCTCGCGTCGCCACGCGAGTGGCCGCGTCACCCCCGCGGCGAAGCCTGCGCGCACGGCGGCAACGCGTTCCGCGATGGTCGCGACCACCCCGTCGCGCGCGGCGGGATCCGCAACTGTCGCTGTCGAATCGATGTCGGTCATGTCGTCCCCCGCGGCTACGCGTTGCGCAGCTGCTTCTCCTTCTTCGGGGTGAAGGGCGGCTGGCTGAACTTCACGAAGTTCGGCAACCACGTCACCTTGTTGACGACGGAACGGTCGTGGCTGAACACCCGGACGCTCTCCTCACCGTGGTAGGCCCCCATACCGCTCGCTCCCACCCCGCCGAACGGCAGCGTGGAGACGCCGTTCTGGATGAGGTTGGCGTTGATGGCAACAGAACCGGACGAGGTCTTGCCGAGGAACGCCTCGACAGGCGCACCATCGCGCGAGAACAGGTACATCGCGAGCGGCTTGTCGCCGGCGTTGACGTGGGAGATCGCCGCTTCGGCGCTGGCGACGGGAACGATCGGGAGGATGGGGCCGAAGATCTCCTCCTGCATCACCGGGTCAGCGAATGCCACGTCCTGCAGCACGGTCGGAGCGATGTAGCGCTGGGCCACATCCACCTTGCCTCCGATCGCGACCTTCGAGCCCGAGATGAGGCGCGCCAGCCGGGTCGTGTGGCGTTCGTTGATGATGCGCCCGTACTCGGGGCTTCGCTCGGGGTCCACTCCGTAGAGTGCGGCGATCTCCTTCTTCAGCGCCTCGACGAGCTTGGGCTGCACCTCCGGGGTGGTGAGCACGTAGTCGGGTGCGACACAGGTCTGACCGGTATTGAGGAACTTGCCCCACGTCAGCCAGTTCGCGGTCTCGGCGATGTCGGCGGACGGGTCGACCCAGACAGGCGACTTTCCGCCGAGCTCGAGCGTGACAGGCGTGAGATGTTCGGCGGCGGCTCGCATCACGATGCGCCCCACCGCGCCGTTGCCCGTATAGAAGATGTGGTCCCAGGGCAGTGAAAGCAACTCCGTCGTCTCGGGGACGCCGCCATCGACGATCGCGATGGCGCGAGAGTCGAGATAGCGGGGAACGAGGCGTGTCATGAGGTCGCTGGTCGCGGGCGCGAGCTCGCTCGGCTTCATCACGACCGCATCCCCTGCGGCGATGGCACCGACGACGGGCATGAGCAGAAGGTGGACGGGATAGTTCCACGGAGCGATGACGAGCACCGTACCCAGGGGCTCGCGCTGGATGAAGCCGTTCGACATGACCGTCGGGACGAAGGGGATCTTGCGCCGCTTCGTCCACTTCGCAAGGTTCTTCAGCGTGTGCTTGATCTCGGTCTTGACCGAGCCGATCTCGGTCATGTAGCCCTCGACGGGATGCTTGCCGAGGTCGGCGAGCACCGCCTGCTCGATCGCTGTCCCGTTCTCGACGAGCAGGCGGGTCAGCGCGTTCAGCTGCTGACGCCGCCACTCCAGCGGCCGGGTGATGCCGGCCTCGAACCCTGCGCGGACCTTCGCGACCTGGTCGGCGATCGAGCCCCCCGCGTCTCGGGGGGCGTCGACCGCCGACGTCGCGACAGTGGTGTCGACCATCGATGGGCCTTGCGTCGTCCGGGCCGCGCTCAGGCGCGCGTCCCAGTGACCTTCTGCGCCGGGAACATGCCGGGCTTGACGGTGCCGGAGATCTCATCACCCTCGACGAGGAGGTTCCACTTCATGTGAAGCTTCATGGGCTTGAGCGTGTCGTTCTCGAACGTGACACCGCCGTCGTCGTCGAAGGCGACGACGGGGATCTCCGCATCGCCTTCAGGACCGTCGATGACGAAGCCCTTCGGGCCCTCTTCGAAACGGAGCGAGAAGTTCTGCGCCCCGGTGGGGGCCTTGACGGTGAGGTTCCAGGTGCCGATCTGCGTGGACATCTTTGTCTCTCTTTCTTGTTGGATGGGGGTGGTGCGGGAGGTCAGACGCCGCGCGGCGCCGTCAGTGCGTCGGGGTGCTCAGCGAGGTACTGCGCGCGCACCTCGCGTGCGTGCTCGATGAGACGGGCGCCGTCGGGACCCCAGAGGGTGCGGATCCACTTGCGTTCGACGAAGCGGCGCTGCAGCACCCAGGCGACGGGCAGGAAGAGCTTGGCAGCGATGGCCGCCCAGGTCGCCTTCGCCGGGCTCAGGCCGTGGGCCAGGCGGTATTCGCGCGGGAGGGCGCCCAACATGGGGAGCTCCATCCCGAGGATCACGAAGTAAATGACCTTCAGAGCCTTCATCTGGGTCTTGTCCCAGTTCTTCTTGCCCACCTTGTTCTGCAGCTCGAGCATGCTCTCGCCGGTGTCGAGCTGGTTCTGGACGGTGTCGCTGTGCTGGAAGAACTTCGCATACTTCGCGTACAGCGCGTCGAGCTCAGCCATGCTGTGCGGGACTTCGGCCGGGTCGGCGCCGTGCAGGATGGCGTACTTCGACGACTCGTCGATGAACATGTCGCGCTTCCACGCCGGGAGCTTCTTCGGCGGACGCCAGCCGTTGAAGGCGAATGCCTCATACGCGCACAGCATGGGGTGCATTTCGGTGTACGTGGCCCACAGCGACTCTCTCGGGCCGACCGCGTCGTATCCGCCGAGCTCGGGCTGGCCGGGATCCATGACATCACCCTTGAGTGGCGTGTGGATCTTGTGGAGCCACGCGGCCATGTGCTCGGCGGTCGGGGTGTCTCCGAGCCACAGGGGAACATGCATTCCCGCGCCGCGCGTCACCCGTTCCATCGCGTCGAACAGGGTGAAGACGCCGGCTCGCGCCTTCTTCGAGAGCGGCTCATAGTCGCGCACGGCACCCTGAATCGGCAGGTAGACATCCTGGGCGAGCTTCTGCGCGGCGTGGTGGAAGATCACCATCGCCGGATTCGTGAAGACCTCCCAGACCACGGTGTCGGGTCCGAAGATCCCGTAGTCAGGCGTGCCGTCCGCCTTCGTCGACTCGCCCGCCGCGACCGGGACCATGCCGCGGCGCCAGCGACGCTCGTCGCCCTTGACATCGGCGTCGGTGATCGGCTTGAGGACGGGCTCCTCATGCCTCTCGGTGATCTCGTAGATGCTGCTCATGGCTCAACTCCCTCGTTGGACCGGACGCTGTCCTGTATTGGTCTGTGGTCGATAATACAGGACAGTGTCCTGTATTGCTATCTGATCACTCCGCCGTGCGAATTCGGCTGAGGTCCTCCCACTCGATCCAGCCGATCCCGTCCCGGCCGTCATCGGTGTGGAACTTCGCGAGCGCGCGGATGAAATGCGCCTCGCGACCGTCCTCTGCGAGCAGGCGCAGACTGCCGTAGGCCAGCGGCTCCGCGTCGAACTTCAGGTGGGCTTCGTTGAGCGTGATGCGAGCCCGCGTGAGTGTGCCTGTCTCCCCGACCTCGATCTCGGACCTGCCCGAAAGCAACTCCGTGACGTCCTCACCCTGCTGCGAGTACCCCCACGCAAGACCTGGTGTCTCTTCGACGGTGACCGCGTGGACCTTCTCGCCGTCCTCAAGTCGGAACGCCGTCCACATCCACGCGTTACCCCACCAGTCGCGAATACCCCACGAGTGATCGCGCTGACCGTCGCCGGCGAAGGTAATCTCCTCACCGTCGATGGTGATCGTTCCGGTCACGCGGCAGGGGATCTCATACCGCGTCGTCTGGCGCCAGCGATAGTCGACCCCATCCCGTTCCCAGGTCAGCTTCACGGAGACCGCGACAGCCTCCCCCTCCTCGCCCCGCAGGATCGCGGCGTCGTCCGCGTAGATCCGCGCCTCGCCCTCGAACGTCACGACGAACTCGTCGACCGGACGGGGGATGCTGTAGTCGAGCGTGTACGTCGGCGCATCGACGGTCAGCCGCACGCCCTCCGCCGCCCACTCCGGCAACGGCGCTTCCGCGTCAGAGAGGATGATCGGGCGGTGGCCCGGACGCACGAGCGCGAGCGATACGAGCGACGTGCCCAGATTCCGCGTGTCGCCGATGCGGGTGTACACGCCGAGCTGGCCGTCATCGCTCACCGCGTCGAGGTAGTAGCTCTCACTCCAGAGCTTCGCCTTGCCGGTGGTGTGCGCGCCCTCGTCGATCGGATCGACGCGGAGCGGTTCGACTTTCTCGGGCTCCGGAAGCAGGTCGAGGGAACCGAGGTCGATCGCCTGCTGGCAGGAACGGATCGCCCAGTTGAGAAACATCTCCTCGGTGCGCTCGGTCCCTTCGACGAAGACGGCAGAGACCAGGGGCATCGCGATTCCCCAGAAGACCTGACGACGATACTCCTCCCATGCGTGCTCCCAGGCGAAGTCGGTCACGCCGTTGGCGATAAGCGTGTCGTGGTAGAGGCGCACGAGGCGCGCTTCGTGTTCGCGGCGCTCCTCAACCGTCAGACTGCTGCCGAGGAAGTAGGAGACGTCTGTCATCACGTGTCCCCACTGCACGGTCTGCCAGTCGACGAGCAAAGCCTCATCGACGCCACCGAACAGCACATTGTCGAGCCGCGCATCGGCATGGACGAGCCCGAACGGCGCTCGGCGGTCGGCATTGTGCTGATCCGCGACTGCGGCATAGCGGCGCAGCACGTCGCCGAGTTCATCCGGGAAGCGATCGCCATACTTCTCGGTGAAGGTCGGCACCGTCCCGGAGAGCAGTGCCGTGCTCATGAAGTTCGTGTCGTCCCCGGCGAACGGCGAAATCTCCCCGAATTTCTCGTCATTCCAGACCGGCGCGTGCACTTTTGCGAGCGTTCGCATCACGATTTCCGCCTGCGCAACGGTCGCGCCGACGAGCTGGTCGCCCGGGACCGTGTCTGTCGCGTCGTGCATCACCAGGGTGAACCACCCCTCCGCATGATCGAGTGCTGAATAGTGATGCCCGGGCAGAGGGCCGACGATGTGGTCACGGATGTTCTGGTAGAACGCGACCTCGCGCACGTAGGCGCCCATCATGAGTCCGAGGTTGCGCACCGACTCGTCCTCAGAGGCGAGCTTGACAATCACCGTTCCGCTCTCGGCGCCGGAGTAGCGAACGCGCAGCGTCAACGCCATCGCCCCCGTGCCGATCCCGGTCACCTCCTCGACACGCAGCCCTCGCGTGCCGAGGACCTGCGAGAGCCACTCGTCGGTGATCTCGGAACGATCGTGGATGAGCAAGGACTCGTCGGTTGCCACAGCCATGTGTACGGACCTTTCGTCTGGATCGCATCGTTGCGTTCCGACTCGAGGCAGCACTCGTCGCTGCGCGCGCCTCGGTACGGGTAGTACTACATAACAGGACAGTGTCCGGTTTAGCAATACCGGACACTGTCCTTTTCGTGACAGCGCAAAGCATCGCTTCTCAGACTGCGAGGGATGCGGGCGTTACGCGCGTCAGGAGTGCGGGGCGGCCTTTGCTGCCGTTGCGAGCAGCTCGCGCAACGCATCGACGATCGGCTCCGGGTCGAGAGTCGAGTCGTAGAGCAGACGCAGCTGCAGCCCGTCGACCACCGACGAGATCAAGACCGAGAGGACGCGGAGGTCCATATCGCGCGGCACACCGCCGGCGCGCTGCAACTCGGCCAGCTCAGCGATGCCGAAAGTCTCGAGGCGCTCGTAGCGGTCGACGAAGAATTGGTGGGCGACGTTCTGCGGGTCGGTGGCCTCGGCCGCAAGTCGGATGTAGAGCTCGGTCAGCCCAGTATCCTTCGCGTTCCTGGCGAGAACTTCGCGGATCACCTCGAAGATCAGGTCGACGCCCGCGTCGTGCGTGGCCTCGACGCCCGACTCATCACGGCGCGCGAGAACGGCGGTGAGCAGCTCATGCTTGCTCGCGAAGTGGTGCCCGACACCCGTCTTGCTCAGACCGGCCGCGTCGGCGATCGTGCGAATGGTCGCGGCGTTGTACCCGTTCTCGGCAACAGTCTCGAGTGCGACGTCGAGGATCTCCTCGCGCTTCGCCGCACCCTTCGGGTAGTTGCGCCTGGCCATTACGGGAGTGTATCGCCAGCGAAGCGCGGCTAGTCTCGACTCGATGCCGGACACAGTCCTGCATCTGGCCTCGAGCCGAAGGGAAGTCGAGTGCAGCCACCTCGGAGGGAATCGATGAGTCGCCTCGACGTACCCGGAACCTTCAACTTCCGCGAAGTCGCCCCCGGTCGAGTGCAGGCAGGCAGCTTGTTCCGCTCCGACGCCCTGGATCGACTCGGCGAGCCCGGCCGAAGGGCCGTAGTCCAGCTCGACCTCCGCGTCATCATCGATCTGCGCAGCGATCTCGACCTCCAACTCGGAGGTCGAGATGATCTGGACGGCATAGACGCGGAGTACGTGCGCCATCCGATTCTGAGCGCGGGGATGAACCTCGACCCGGAATCACTCGATCTTCGCCGGATCTATCGCGGGATACTGACCGACCACGGCGACGAACTCGCGCTTGCCATGCACGCCGTTGCACAGGCGACCGGCCCGGCCCTCGTTCACTGCACCGCCGGCAAAGACCGGACTGGGCTGGTCGTCGCTCTCACTCTGGATGCCGTCGGCGTCGACCGCGAGACGATCCTCGAGGACTATGCCCTGACGACCGCGAACCTGGCGGGCGCATGGAGCGACGGCATCTTTGCCAAGCTGCGCGGATACGGGGTCGAGGTCACAGATCCTCTGACCGAGGTGATGGCGAAGGCGCCCCCGGCAGTCCTCAGGGACACCTTCGCCTGGCTGGAAAGCGCGCACGGCGACGTGAGAAGCTACCTCGCGTCGATCGGTGTCGACGACGTCGCCATCGAGGCGCTGCGCCGAAAGCTGCTCGTCAGCTGACGGAAGGCGCGGAAAGACCATCGGCAAGCTCGATCAGCTCCGCCGCCCACCGCTCGCCCTTGTCGCGGGTGAACCGCGCGATCGGCATCGAGATGCTGATCGCCGCGCGCTGGCCGCCCAGGTCTCCCGTCGCGATCGCCATGGCGGCGATCCCCGGCTCGCTCTCCTCGAAGTTCCACCCGATGCGCGTCTCGCGCACGTCGGTGATCTGCTCATGCAGCGATTCGAGGTCGACGTCGACCCGGCCGCGGCGAGGGCTGGCCATGGCCATCCGGTAGCGCGCGTCGATCTCCTCATCCGTCAGCTCGGCCAGCAGCGCCTTTCCCGCGGACGTGCGGTGAGCCGGTAGCCAGACGCCGACCCGCAGACCGAACCGCAGCGAGTGCGACGTCGCTTCGATGCCGTCCAGATGCTGGATCTGCGTCCCGGCCAAGGTCGCGATGTGGACGGTCTCGTCCGTGCGCTCGTACAGTCGCTCCAGCGCCGGCCGAAGGCGCATGACGAGCGAGGGCTGAGGGAAGGCCGCGTGGTCGACGCGCAGCGCGGGCCCGACGGAGTAGCGCTTGTCCGCGCCGCGCTCCACGAAGTCCTGCATGGCCAGCGTCGCGAGCAGCCGGTATGCCGTCGACACGTTGACGTCGAGTGCCGAGGCCGCCTCCGTCACGTTCACCGAGCCCTCGTCCAGAACGAGCGTCATGAGCGTCAGCGCGCGGCTGACGGACTGGATGGGTTCTACTTTGCGCTCCACGCAAACTATTCTAGTTGCTTTTGCTCCTGGCGCGCGTAATGTCGATGACGCAACGGGGCACAGACATCGAGATTCGCAAGATTCCGATGCAGAGGGGTCTTCTCGAGCCCGTTCGCACAGCCGACGTCAACGAGCAGAGGAAGTCATGTCACCGACCAACACGGAGTCCATCACCTCGGTGATGAGCGGGGGCGGAAGGCCGGCGAACAGCCGCCGCGAGATCAAGATCGTCGAGACCTCGCTGCGCGACGGGCACCAGAGCCTCTGGGCGACGCGCATGCGCACCGACCACATCGTCTCGATGGCCGAGCACTACGACCGGGCGGGCTTCGAGCAGGTCGACCTGGTCGCGCCCATTCAGTTCGATGTCGCCGTCCGCTACCTCAAGGAGGATCCGTGGGAGCGGGTGCGCCTCGCGCACGAGCACATGCCCCACACGAAGCTGCGGGCCCTGATCCGCTCGCGCAACATCGCCGCGTTCGACTTCCTCCCGGACGACGTGATCATGGCCTGGGTCGAGCGGCTCTACGCGAACGGCTTCCGCGTCATCGGGTCGTTCGACGGCCTGAACGACATGGACAACATCGTTCCGGGCCTGATCCGCGCAAAGGAGCTCGGCGCGTCCACCTTCGGCGCGGTCTCGTTCTCCGAGAGCCCCGTGCACACCGACGAGCTGTTCATCACGAGGGCGCGCGAGCTCATCGAACGAGCCGACGTCGACGCGATCATGCTGAAAGACGCGGCAGGACTGCTCACCCCGGACCGCATCCGAACGCTCGTTCCGGCTCTGAAGGACGCGATCGGCGACCGCACCCTCGAGGTGCACACCCACTCGCTGACCGGACTCGCGCCGCTCGTCTACCTCGAGGCGGTCGAGCTCGGCGCCGACCAGATCCACACCTCCATCTGGCCGCTGGCCACGGGGAACGCCCAGCCCTCGACGCAGACCCTCGTCCGCGATCTGCGGGCGCTCGGATACCAGGTGAACGTCGACCTCGATGAGGTGGATGCCATCAGCCGCGAGCTGGTCACGATCGCCGAGACCGAGGGCAAGCCCCTCGGCGCACCGGTCGAATACAACGGCGTGCACTATATGCACCAGATCCCGGGCGGCATGCTCGCCAACTTCCGCTCACAGCTGGAGACGGCGGGACTCTCCGACCGCTACGACGATCTTCTGGTCGAGGTCGCACGGGTCCGCAACGAGTTGGCCTACCCGATCATGATCACGCCCTTCGCGCAGTTCGTGGGCGTGCAGGCGGTCATGAATGTCATCACGGGCGATCGGTACTCCGCGGTCCCGAACGAGATCAAGAAGTACGCCCTCGGCTACTACGGCGAGCTGCTCGCGGAGATCGACCCCGAGATCCGCGAGAAGATCATCGCCAACGGCCCCTCCGACATTCCGCTCGAACCGCCGACGACAATCCCTCCCCTGCTTCCGACGCTGCGCGAGCAGTACCCGGACGAGGACATCGACACACTGCTGCTGCGCGCGATGTTCGCCGGCTCGCAGGTGGATGAGATGAAGCGGACCGTCGCTGCGGGCGGGAACCCCGACGAGATGTCCGGCCCCTATCTCTCACTCATCAAGACGCTCTACCAGAAGCTCCCGACCGGGACGCGGACGCTGAGCGCCGGAGAACTCACCATTCGCATCGAAAGAGGAGACAGCGAAAATGTCGCATAACTCACCCGACCTCGCCGAGCTGCGAGCGATCATCGACTGGGTCAACATGACCGACGACGTTCGCGAGCTGTCGATCACCTTCGGCGACGTGGACCTGTTCATCTCCCGCGACCGCCAGTCGACGGGCTCGAAGGCAGCCGTCGCCGCGGCGCCGACACCGGTCGCCCCCGCACCGGCCGCCCCCACGGTCGCGGCTCCGCCCGCAACCGCAACTCCCGCCGGCGCCGAGCTCGGCCCCAAGGAGGTTCTCGTGAAGGCCCCGATGGTCGGCATGTTCTACGCCTCACCCAAGCCCGGCGCACCCACGTTCGTCAGCGTCGGCGACCAGGTCGAGGTGGGGTCGGTGCTGTGCATCGTCGAGGTCATGAAGCTGATGAACAACGTCGAGGCCTCGGTCGCGGGCACCGTCTCGCGCATCCTCGTCGACAACGAGCAGGCGGTCGAGTACGGTCAGCCGCTGATGGTCATCACGCGCAATGACTGAGCCCCTGAAGAGCGTCCTCATCGCCAACCGCGGCGAAATCGCCCTGCGCGTCATCCGGGCCTGCAAAGAGCTGGGGATCAAGAGCGTGCTCGCCTACTCCGAGGCGGACGCGCAGTCCCTGCCCGTGCAGCTCGCCGACCAGGCGGTCTGCATCGGTCCGGCTCAGGTGGCGCAGAGCTACCGCAACGCGCAGGCCGTGATCAGCGCCGCACTCGCCTACAAGGTGGATGCGATCCATCCCGGCTACGGGTTCCTGTCGGAGAACGCCGACTTCGCCGCCCTGTGCGAGGACGAAGGCGTTACCTTCGTCGGCCCGGCATCCGATGTGATCCGTCGCATGGGCGACAAGATCGAGGCGAAGAAGATCGCCCGCCGCGCGGGCGTTCCCACCGTGCCCGGCTCCGTCGGCGCGGTCAGCGAGTACCGCGAGGCACTCGCGATCGCGAACGAGGTGGGGTACCCGATGCTGATCAAGGCAGCAGCCGGCGGCGGCGGCCGCGGCATGCGGGTCGTCGAGACCGCGGAGACGCTCGAGCGCGACCTCGCCGAGATCATGTCCGAGGCCGAGACCGCGTTCGGTGACCCGTCCGTCTATATCGAGCGCTACCTCACCGACATCCGCCACATCGAGATCCAGGTGATCTCCGACGGCGAGACCGTCCTGCACCTCGGCGAACGCGACTGCACGGCGCAGCGGCGAAACCAGAAGCTGATCGAGGAATCCCCCTCGCCGGCCTTGGACGACACCCTGCGCCGGGGTCTCTCCGAGGCGGCAACGGCCTTGTGTCGCGAGGTCGGCTATCGGAACGCCGGCACGGTCGAGTTCGTCTTCGACAACATCGATCGCACCTACTACTTCATCGAGATGAACACCCGCATCCAGGTCGAGCACCCGGTGACGGAGATGGTGACCGGGCTCGATCTCATCAAGATGCAGCTGCAGATCGCCGGCGGACAGCCGATCACGCTGACCCAGGACGACGTACGTCTGAACGGGCACGCGATCGAGTGCCGCATCAACGCCGAAGACCCCCAGAACGGCTTCGCCCCCAGCCCCGGGGTCGTGGGCGCGTTCCGCGCTCCCGGCGGCTTCGGCGTGCGGTTGGACTCTCACGTCCAGGCCGGGTACGCGATCCCCCCGTTCTACGACTCAATGATCGGCAAGCTCATCTGCTGGGGCAACGACCGCGACGAAGCTATCGAGCGGGCGATCCGTGCCCTCGACGAGCTGGTGGTCGATGGCATCATCACCACCGCCGACTTCCACAAGGAGATCCTTCGCAGCACGAAGTTCTCCCACGGGCACTTCAACACCGCGTTCGTCGCCGAGCTGCTCGCCGCCCGGGTGGGCTGACCAGCACACCTTCCCATCCCCACCACTACGAAAGGAGAGCCCCATGTCTCTCGCCACCACCCCGCAGCGTCGCGTGCTCGCGGACCTCGTCGCCCGTCCTTCGAGCCGAACGCGGGCGTTCGCCGTCGATACCGGTCTCGTGATCACCGGCGTGATCGTCGTCGCCCTGCTTGCCAAGGTCTCGTTCTTCATCGGTCCCGTGCCGATCACCGGACAGACTCTCGGCGTCATCGTCGTCGGCGCGGCGCTCGGTGCACGACGCGGCGCCGCAGCACTGACGACCTACATGCTCGCCGGCCTCGCCGGTCTTCCGGTGTTCGCCGGCATCGCCGCCGGCCCCGCCTATGTGCTGTCGCCGTCGTTCGGCTTCATCCTCGGCTTCATCCCCGCCGCCTTCGTCGCGGGATGGTTCGCCGAGCGCGCCTGGGATCGCAACCCGATTCTGGCCTTCGTCGGATTCGCCGCAGCCACGGCGATCCCCTTCCTCATCGGCGTCCCCTACATGGCGCTGATCCTGGCCACCGTGCTCGGGCAGGAGATCACCCTCGGCAGCGTGATGGCCGCCGGCGTCCTGCCGTTCATCGTCCCGGGTCTGATCAAGGCGGGCTTCGCCGCCCTCCTCGTCCCGGCGGCGTGGAAGCTCACGAAGGCCGTCGATCGCGCGAAGCGGCAGTAGACCCGGCGCGGGTGGTCGTCAGACCGCGGTGAAGCCGCCGTCGACGACCACCTGGGACCCCGTCATGAAGCTTGCCGCGTCGCTCAGCAGGAAGACCACGAGGTTCGCCACCTCTTCGGGCTCTCCCAATCGACCGATCGGATGCTTCGCCACAAGTTCCTCATATGCCTCGCGCGGCATCGCAGCCAGCAGCGGGGTCTCGATGTAACCCGGGTGTACGGAGTTCACTCGGATGCCCTGGGCGGCGTAGCTCGCCGCGGCGGACTTGGTCATTCCGGCGACACCGTGCTTGGCCGCCGTGTAGGCCGCGACCTGCGACTCACCCACGAGGCCCAGGATCGATGAGTTGTTCACAATCGCGCCCCCTCCGGAGGCGATCATCGCCGGCATCTCGTACCGCATGCCATAGAACACCGAGTCGAGATTGACCGCCATCAGCTGCCGGTAGGACGCGAAGCCGTCGGAGTCGTCATAGTCGCCGATCGGTCCCTGCCGGCCTGTGATGCCGGCGTTGTTGAATGCGAGGTGCAGACCACCGAAGTCCGACTGGCTATCCGGGGTTTCGCGACGCGATCGCGCGCATCGATCGCACCATCGATGAAGTGCACACCTTCGACCCGGCGGATTCCCGCCGGACGGTGCGCATCGCGCTGTCCGAGCTGGGCGAGATCGGATGGCTCCCCGCGATCCTGTCGGCTCTGCGCGCTCGAGCCCCCCACGTTCGGGTGGAGGTCGTCGCCCTCGACGTCGACGCCCTGCCCGAGTGGCTGGCCCGGGGAATCGTGGATCTCGCCGTGACAACCGCAACCATTCCTGGCCGCTTCGAACGCCGCATCCTGAAATCGCAGCGGTACGCAGTAGTGATGTCGGAGAGCAATCCCCTCGCCGACGCTCCCATGGATCTGGACGCGTACGCGGGCGCCGAACACGTCGTCGCGAGAGAGGACTCCGGTGCGCCCCTGCTGTCGATGGCACAGCGGCGCGCGGGCCTCGCGATCGAGCCGACCGTGTCCCTCCGACATGTGACCACCCTGCCGCCCGTGATCGCCGCGAGTCGCGCGCTCATCGCGACGGTCCCGGACACGATCGGCGAGGGGTGGGCCGCCACGTGGCCGTTGGCTGTACGACCGCTGCCGTTCGACATGGCGCCGGTGGATGTCGCGCTCTATCGACGGGCGACGACGCAGCACATGGCAGCGCTCGACTGGCTGTACGCGACCGTCGCACACGCCATCGAAGGCTCCTCAGGCCGTTTCTTCGTGATCCACGGCGATAGCATCCCCGAGACACGCGTCGCAGCTGGGCGCTGACTGCGGGCCAATCTGGACCCGCCTTCACACACGAACAGGGGGATGACATGGCCGACGCACAGGCGGGGTGGTACGACGATGGCTCCGGAGCTATGCGGTGGTGGGACGGCACCCAATGGACAGATCAGTTTCAGCCTCCCGCACCGAAAGAGCCGGGGCTCGGCGGGATGATCAACCGCGCACAGGCCGACGCGGTGGCGGGAGCCCAGCCCCGACCTGCTCCGACGGGCATGAGCTACGTGGTGCTGCAGGTCGTCCTGAAGGAGAAGTTCTTCGGCACGGGGTCCGGCAACCTCACCGAGCTCGAGCGGGTGATCAACACGCAGGCTGCGCTCGGCTACCGGCTCCACACGATCAGCACCGCGTCGTCGGGAAGCACTGGATTCGGCGGAGGCGACCGCATTCAGGCGACGATGGTGTTCGAGAAGCTCACGTAGCGCGCCGTTGGAGGCCGGGTGGCCGCACGGACCAAGGTCCCTATGTGGTCTGACCATAACTGCCTAATCTGAAGTCAGTTGATCCCCACAGAGCATCAGACACCAGAGGGATCGAAGACATAGCCACCCACGCGATGGCACAGAGGAAAGGAAACATCATGTCCAAGAACTTCGTCGCCATCGAAGCAGAGGTCATGAACGGCATGAAGTCGCTCAGCACCGAGATCCCCGGCACTGTGAGCGCCTTCGCGAACCTGCACCACAAGGCACTCGCCGACGGTGCACTGGACGCCGCGACCAAGGAGCTCATGGCGCTCGCGATCGCCATCGCCATCCGCTGCGAAGGCTGCATCGCCTGCCACGTGAAGGACGCTCTGAAGGCCGGCGCGACCGCAGCCCAGGTGAACGAGACCATCGGTGTCGCGATCCTCATGGGCGGTGGCCCTTCGGTCGTCTACGGAGGCGAGGCGCAGACCGCCCTGGCCCAGTTCCTCGCGGCCAACGCGGAGCCCGCACTCGCCTGATCCACCGAGAAAGCGGGGACCGACGGACATGATTCCGTCGGTCCCCGCTTTCTTGCGATCACCATCGCCGCCGGAATAGCAAGCATGCGGCATGGGTTGCACTCTCCATATGTCCACCATCCTCACCGTGAGGATGACAGAGGGAGGGTCATGTCCGACTCCACATCAGCACTCGGTCTCGAACGTCTGGGAACGCACTCGTACATCGCACGCAATGAGCGCGGTGCAGAGGTGCGTGTCGGCACGCCGGGGACCGCGGGGGCATTCGCTCCGGGCGAGCTGCTGCAACTCGCCCTCGCCGCGTGCGCGAGTCTCTCGGCCGACCACACCCTGGCGAGCAAGCTGGGCTCGGACTTCTCAGCGACAGTCGGCGTCAACGGCAGCACGCATGCCGAGGACAACCGCTATGAAACGGTCGGCGCCACGATCCAGGCCGACATGAGCTCGCTCTCCGCCGAAGAGGTCGACGCGCTGGTCACGCGCGCACAGCGGGCGATCGAACGCCTGTGCACCATCGGGCACACGATCGACCACGGCGCCGTGCGATCGATCGATATCGTCCCGGCCTGATCCACAAGACACAGGGAAGAGGCCGAGGCGATTCGCCTCGGCCTCTTCCCTGTGTCTCACGCGTTATCCCCCGCGAACCTACGCGTCGATCACCAGCCGCCGGCTGAGCGAGCGCGAGACGCAGATCATCATCGTGCCCGTGTCGCGACCGCACAGGACCGAGTCGCGGTGGTCGACATCGCCCTCGATCACGCGCGTCTCGCACGTACCGCAGATGCCCTCCTCGCACGAGCCGAACACGTCGCCGCCGGCGTCCTCGGCCGCGGCCAGGATCGTCTGCCCGGGCTCGACCGTCACGGTCACGCCGGTGCGCGCGAGGTGCACGTCGAAGGGCTCGTCATCGGGGCGCAGGATGTCGGCACTCGCGTCTGCAGCCGCGGCGAAGCGCTCGATGTTGCCCTGCTTGCCCGCCGCAACGCACGCCTGCTCGAAGGCCTCCGTCAAGCGCGCCGGACCGCAACAGTACAGCCCGGCATCCGCAGCAGCCCCGGCGATCAGTCCCTCGATGTCCGCGCGCTCGCCGGACTCGCTCGCATACAGCGACACCGCCATGCCGTGGGTGTCGCGCAGCACGTCCGCGTATGCCATGGACGAGGTCGCGCGCCCCGAGTAGTGCAGCTGCCAGGGCCTACCCTCACGCTCGGCGGCTTCGATCATCGGCAGCAGGGGCACGATGCCGATGCCTCCGGCGACGAAGACGTACTCGGGCGCCGGAGCGAGCGGGAAGTGATTGCGCACGGCGCGAACCGTGACCGGTGTTCCGACCTCGAGAGCGTGCACGGCTTCGGATCCACCGCGGCTCTCCTGCTCGCGCAGCACCGCGATCCGCAGACGCCGACGGTCGGCGGGGTCCCCGAACAGCGAGTACTGACGGATGAGACCACCGGGCAGCTCGATGTCCAGGTGCGCGCCGGGCTCCCACAGGGGAAGATCCTCGTCGAGCGCACGGATCGTGAGCGCGATGACCTCATCGGCCACCCGCACGCGGTCATCCACGACGGCGTCGATCACCACCCGCCCGGGGATCGCGGTGTCAAGACTCATCGCTGCGCCTGCGCCTCAACACGCGCGGCCTGCAGGAACGGCGTCGCCCAGACGCGGTCCGGCGGCACCATCGAGCTCTCCTCGGCGAGCTCGGCGAGGATCTTGCGGTACTCGACCGTCATCCGGTCGGTGCGCGTGTGCATCTCGGTCTGGATCTCGAGCGGGAACTCGGGACGGATCGACTGCAGCAGGTTGCGGTCCTCGTCCTGGATCTGACGGTCCAGCGCGACAATCCCGGCCTGCTTCTCTGCGTCGGGGTTGTCGTTGCGGGCGATGAACTGGCAGAACAGGGTGTTCTCGTCGTCGATCGGCGTCGCCACCTTCATGAGGACGTGGTTGACGCCGTTCTCGTACTCCATGCGGTCACGGAAGACGAACGGCTGGATCAGCTCGGAGTTGGTGACACGCTCGGTGTACTCCCCCTCCAGACCGATGTTCTTGCGCAGCGCATCGGTGACGCGCGCACGGTAGGTCACGCGCGAGGAGAGGTGGTGACCGTCACGCTTGACGACCATGTTGTTCATCTTGGGCGCGGACGAGTCGCCGATCGTGTTCTTGTGCGTCCAGGCGACGTGCGAGACATCCAGCGCGTTGTCGACGATGCGCGGGGCCGAGGCGTTCCAGTGCTCGAGGATCTCGTAGATCACGGTGTACTCGGGGTCCTCGGCCTCGGGAAGCTCGGGGATGTTCGCGCGCGGCATCCCGGGGCAGACCCACACGAAGCCGTACTTCTCCTGCACCAGCACCGACAGGGCGCGGGCGCGCGGCGGGATCGGCTTGTCGTCGTCGTTCTGCGGGATGCGGGTGCAGGCGCCGCTGGGGTCGAAGGACCAGCCGTGGTACGGGCAGACGATGTCGCCGTTCTCGACCCATCCCTGAGAGAGGCGCGAGCCACGGTGGGGGCACTCGTCGAGCGCTGCCCCGACCAGGCCCTTGCGGCCACGCCAGATGACGTAGTCGTCACCCAGCAGGCGCACCCGGGCGGGCTTGTTGGTGATGTCGGCCGAGTAGGCCACGATGTACCAGAACTCTTTGAGAGCAGGAACCTGGCTGACGAGCATGGTCGTCTACCTTTCTTCGTCGTCGAGCTGTTGTGCGGGAAATTCGGTGCGGTCAGTGCGGTCGGGGAGGGGACCCGGGGCGGCATCGGTGGTGCCCCAGACGACGCCGTCGGCGACCGCGGTGGTCAGCACGGCGACACTGCCCATACCCCGGGGCACGACGTTCTCGCCGAGCGCGGGGATGCGCGCGCACGCGCCCGAGGCGCCGTACGACCAGCCGTGGTAGCCGCATTCCAGCACCTCGGCGCCGTCCGGACCCGGGGCGACCTTGCCGGCCGACAGCGGGACGCGACGGTGGGGGCACACGTCGTAGAGGGCTCTGACCTCGCCGTCGAGGATCACGAGCGCCCAGGGCGACCCGAGGGCGGTGACCGGTACCGGGATCGGAGCGGATCGCTCGATCTCGGCGAGCTCGACCAGCGGCACCCAGCCGGCGGTCTCGGTGCCCGTGTCGACGAGGGCGGCGTCGGCGCTCATGCGAGCACCTCCTGTCGGTCAGCGGCCTGAGCCAGCCCGCACTCCTCGAGGAAGTCGAGCAGGGTGCGGCGCATCTCGACACTGGCCCGGTCGGCGCGCGTGTGGAACTCGGCGCGCACGGTGAGGCACAGGCGTGGGTCGGGCATCCTCGACACGATGATGAGGTCCTCGTCGAGGACCTGTCGCGAGAACGTGACCTGGTCGTCGAGTCCGGGGTCCGTGCGCGGCACGATCACTGTCACGAAGACACGGGTGGATGTCGCCGACTCCGGCTGGCACACGATCGTCGCGGCTGCACGAGCACCGTCCGAGGGGAAGTACATCTGCAGGTGGCAGATGTAGGGCGGCCAGAAGGTGTAGGTCGCGATGCGACGCTCCCCGAACCCCCCGTCGCTGTTGCGGCGGCCTTCCTGCAGGATCGCGTCGTGCTCGAGCTGCACGAAATCTCCACGGGCGATGATGCTGTAGCCGTCGTCCGTCACCGGGCGTGCCCGCCCGAACGACTGCCGGTGCAGGTAGGAGAAGTGGGTGACGTCGAGGAAGTTGTCGATGACGATGCCCGCCGCGACATGTGTCTGACGCGTCAGGACATCGGACTGGTACGTCTCGTCGAACCACTCGGGGTAGTCCGGGATCGGGGCGATCGGCGGTTCGAGCGCCGCCCAGACCAGGCCGTACTGCTCGCACACCTCGAACGCCGAGTCGTCGAGGATCTCGATCGGGTCGGCGGCATCCGCCGGTTCGCCATGCCCCTGCCACGCGCGGGTCCCGGCGCGACGCACACTCACGGGCGAGCCGAGCAGCTGCGTCGTCCACGCCTCGTTCCCGATGTCCTTGCTGCGTCCGATCGGATGCCACGCGCGCCGCAGGCGGGGGTCGTCGTTGTCGAGCAGGACGGGTGTGATGTCGACCACTCGCGCACCTCCAGAATCGTGGGAAACACTTCGCGCATTAAGTATCTGCGTATACTTCACGCGTTCAGTAAGAGCGTAGAGCGCCCCTGTTACACACGTGTTTCACTCCTGCGATAGTCGCGCGACATCGCTCCCGCACTGGCACGGCGACATCGTTCGCGCATGGCACGGCGACATCGTTCGCGCATGGCAGAGTGACCTGGTGGAGGACTCGTGAGCATCGACAACGTGAAGCACCCCGACGCCGGAGAGCGCGATATTCGGGAAGCGCTGCGCGACCACTCGGCGGGCCGCAGCCTCGGCTTCATGCTGTGGCACACGACGCTGCGGTGGCAGCGCGGGGTCGCGGCCGCGCTCGAGCCCTTCGACCTCACCCACGGGCAGGCGCTACTCCTGACGTCGGCGTGGTGGCTGGGCCGTGACGGCACGATGCCCAACCAGCGCCAGGTCGCAGAACATGCGGGCGTCGGGGAGGTCATGACCTCGCAGATCATCAAGGTCCTCGAGCGGAACGCCCTGATCGAGCGCACCACACACCCCGATGATCCGCGCGGCAAGGCTCTCCGCGTCACCGACCACGGGCGGGCGATCGCCGAGAAGGCCGTCGTGGCGATGGATGCCTGGGACGCAGAGTTCTTCGCCGCCGCCCCGGATGCGGACGAGCTTCTCGCCGCCCTCCAGTCACTCGCCGGACGCGGCGCTCCGGATGCCGTTGCGGGGAGTCAGTCGGAGGTCTGAAGCCAGCGCTCGATCCCGGCGAGCCCGGCCTCGATGAGCTCCGCGGGTGCGGCGGAGTGCCGCAGAGAGGTGCGCGCGAACTCGGCGATCACCTCGTCATCGAACCCGAAGACGTCGCGGCACAGTTCATACTCGCTGAGCAGGTCGCAGCCGAAGCTGACCGGGTCGTCGGCGTTGATGCTGATCGCCACGCCGGTCTCCACCAGAGCCGGCAGCGGGTGCTCGGCCAGATCGGCGACGGTTTCGAGGATGACGTTCGAGGTCGGGCAGACGTCGAGACACACACCACGCTCGCGCACAAGAGCGATGACATCGGGATCTTCGATGGCGCGGATGCCGTGCTGGATGCGGTGGGCGCCCAGGTCCTCGATGCTGCGCCGCACGCTCTCGGCGCCCGCGAGCTCGCCCGCGTGCGGTGCACGCAGCAGACCGGTGCCGTCGATGGCGGCGAACGCGGCGACGAAATCCTCCGCAGGGAACCGGGACTCGTCATTGTGCAGCCCGAGCGCGACGACACCTCTGCCCTCCCAGCGGCGGGCGATCTCCGCCTGCTCCAGTGCCTGCGCGGGATCCTCGTTGCGGTTGATGGCGAGGAGCCATCCGATCCCGACGCCGGTCTGGGCTGTCGCCTCACGGCTGGCGTCGAGCAGGATCTCGAGCGTCTCCTCGTCGGTGCCGATGAAGGTCCGGTGCAGTGGCAGCCAGACGGCGGGCTCGATCCACACGGCACCCTGGGCCGCGGCGTCCTCTGCCATCTCGATCACCATCCGCCGCAGGTGGGCGGGGGTGCGCATGACGTCGATCGCAGCCTGACACAGCTCGTCGAACTCGATGAATGACGTGAAATCCGTCATCCGCGGGATCGGCTTTCCCAGTTCCTGCGCGAACTCACCCAGGGTCGACTGCCGGACCGTCTCTTCGAAGTGCACGTGCAGGTGCGCTTTGGGCAGGTGGGCCAGCGTCCGCTCAGGCACGGGCGAACTCCTTTCCTACGGCGGCGGGCGCGGTGCCCTTGCCGACGAACGTCGCCAGCGCCACCAGCGCCAGGATGTACGGCATCGCCTGTAGAAGATTGTGCGGGATGTCGGGCGACACGATCTGCGAGCGCAGCGCGATGGCATCCGCGAAGCCGAACACGACGCAGGCGGCAACCGCCGGCCAGACGCGCCACTTGCCGAACACCAGGGCGGCGAGCGCGAGGTATCCGCGCCCCTGGGTCATGCCCGCTTGGAAGGCGTCGAGCACCACGATCGAAAGGTACGCGCCGCCGATGGCTGCGAACACGCCCGAGAACACCACGGCACCCCAGCGCGTGCGCACGACGTCGATGCCGGCGGAGTCCGCGGCCTCGGCGGACTCTCCGCACGCGCGGACCCGGAGACCCAGATCCGTGTGGAACAGCACCCACCACACGAGGAAGACGAGCGCGAGCACGCCGTAGTCGACGAGCGTGAGCTGCGCGAACAGCGCACCGACGACGGGGATCGCCGACAGTCCCGGAATCTCGAGGGGCGTGATCTTGTCGACGCTCGGCGAGATGCCGTCCACGCCCCAGATGATCGGGACGAGAGCGGCCGTGACCCCGGCGCCGATGAGGTTGATCGCCGTCGAGGCCACGACCTGATTACCGCGCAGCGTGACGGTCATGAAGGCGAGCGCTGCGCCGGAGACACCTCCGGCGACGATCGCGGCGAGCATTCCCAGCCAGGCACTCCCCGTCAGGAACGAGAACACGACCGCGGTGAGGGCGCCCACCAGCATCATGCCTTCGAGGGCGATGTTCATGACACCGCTGCGCTCGCTGATGAGCCCGCCGAGCAGGGGCAGGATGATCGGGACGGCCAGATGGATCGCCGCAACGACGAGGGAGATGGTGAAGATACTCATCGGGGGGCCTCATTCTCGGCGAGCGATCGGGACATCTCATCGTTGGCATCGGCCAGGGGCGGCGGGAGCACGGTGTCGATCGCGTGCGTGATCTCACCGCTCGGGCGGTCCGCGACCGCCTCTCCCTTGTCCCGGCGGAGCGCGCGGCGCGCACGCCAGGAGCGCAGCAGCCGGAGGACGGCGGGCTGAGCTGCCACGAAGGCGACGACGAGTCCCGAGATGACGCTGACCATCTCGCGGCTCATGCCCGCCTGCGCCTGCAGGTAGACGGCACTCGAGTCCAGCGTTCCGAAGAACAGCGCCGCGGCGGCGATCCCGATGGGCGAGAGTGCCCCGAGAAGGGCGACGGCGATCGCGTCGAAGCCGTAGCCGGGCGAGAACGCATCGTAATAGCGACCGAACAGACCGAAGACCTGCACGGCACCGGCGAGCCCCGCAATACCGCCGGAGATCAGCATGGCCCGGATCACTGTCGCACCGACGCGGACACCGGCACCCTCGGCGGCGAGCCGGTTCGCGCCGGTCAGGCGCAGCCCGAAGCCGAACGGCGTGCGAAACAGCAGCCACGCCATGATGATCACCAGCGCGATGGCGATGAGCAGACCCGCGTGCAGGCGCGTTCCGGGGACGAGAATCGGCAGTCGCGCGGCCGCGTCGATCTTCTCGGTGGCCGATGGCTGGGTCTCCGAGACGAAGGGGCCACTGGGCGAGACGAGATACGTCGAGACGTTGAAGGCGATGTAGTTCATCATGATCGTGGTGACGACCTCGTGAACCCCCCGGTAGGCCTTGAGCAGTGCAGGGATGAGAGCCCAGAGCGCGCCGGCCGCCGCTCCCCCGAGCAGGCTCACGACCAGGAGGAGCGGACCGGGGAGCGGGAGCGTGGCGCCGAGGATACCGGCGGCCAGAGCCCCGATGACGAGCTGCCCCTCCACACCGATGTTGAACAACCCCGCGTGGAAGGCGATGGCCACCGCGAGCCCCGTGATCAGGAGCGGAACGGCCTGGACGAAGGTCTCGGCGATGGCGGTCGGTGATCCCCAGCTTCCGCGCACGAGAGCTTCGAGAGCGAGTTCGCCGTCCGCACCGGAGAGGCTGATGAGGGGAAGGGAGAGGAGAAGGGCCGCCACCACGGTGACGACGAACGATGCCACCTTCGCGGTGGTGGTCCCCGCGGACGCTCCCGCGCGCGCGAGGAACTCGGCACGCCATCCGGCCGTCCCGGTGCGGTTGGCCGCGGTGATCTCACGCAGCAGCGTCTCGTCCATGCGACCGGCGCGTCGGGCTCGACGATCTGTCGTGGCGCTCATGCTGCTTCTCCCTGCTTGCGGGCGCCCGACATCCAGGCACCGAGTTGTTCGGGGTCGGCGTCCTCGATGGATACCTCGCCCACGAGCCGCCCCTGCCGCATGACGACGATGCGGTCGGCGACCTCGAAGACCTCCGCCAAGTCCAGGCTCAGTAGCAGCACGCCCGCTCCTTCGGCCCGAAGGCGCAGCAGCGATTCGTGGACCGCGGCCGTCGAGGCGATGTCGAGGCCTCGCGTGGGCTGGGCCGCGATCATCAGGCGCGGCGCGCGCGCGAGTTCTCGACCGACGACCAGCTTCTGCTGGTTGCCGCCGGACAGGCTTGTCAGCGGCACATCGACTCCACCCGCGCGCACACGGCGTTCACGGATGATCGCCGTGGTGAACCGGCGGCGGCGCGAGCGCGACAGCCAGAACGGGGTGCCAGCAAACGGCGCGCCCGAGGTGAAGCCGATTGTCGCGTTGTCGATCAGATCGAGCTCATCGGCGACGGCGCGCGCGTGGCGATCTTCGGGGATGTGGGCGAATCCAGCATCGAACCGGCGACGGGTGGACAGTCGCCCGACTTCGACACCGTCCAGCGTGATCGATCCGGCGGTCGGCCGGCGAAGTCCCATGAGCAGATCGACCAGATCACCTTGGCCGTTGCCCTCGACGCCGACCACGGCGAGGATCTCGCCCCCCTTGACATCGAACGTGACAGGGCCGAAGGTGCCACCATCCTGCAATCCGCTGACTTTCAGGACTGCGGGCATGCCGAGATGTTCTCGCTCGGGGGTGACGGGCCTCGGTCGGCCGATCATGAGACGCACGAGGTCCGCTTCGAACTCCGGAGTCGGGTGTTCGCGTTCGTGCGCTGAGATCTCCCGCGAGCCTTCGACACGGCCGTCGCGCAGCACGGTGACGCCGTCGCACAGGCGCATGACCTCGGGCAGCTTATGGCTGATGAGGATGACCGTCGTGCCGTCGGCGCGCAGTCTCTCGAGGAGGCGGTACAGCTCTTGCGCCTCGGGCGGCGACAACGCCGCCGTGGGCTCGTCGAGCACGAGCGTACTGGCTCCCGCCCAGAGCGCCTTGACGATCTCGACCTTCTGGCGCGCGCCGACCGAGAGGTCGTCGCAGAGCGCGTCGGGGTCGAGGCCGAAGCCGAAGCGGTCGGAGAGCTCGCGGGTCCGCTGGCGCGCGGCGGCGAGGTCGAGGCGGCGCAGCGATCGGCGGAAGACGCCACCACGCCCACGACCGAGGATGAGGTTCTCGGCGACAGAGAAGCGGCCGATGAGGCTGAAGTGCTGTTGCACCATGCCGATCCCGTGTGCAAGAGCATCGGCCGAGGACCGGAGGTCGACGGTGGTTCCGTCGATCTCGATCGTCCCCTCGTCGGGGCGGATCATCCCGAAGAGGACCTTCATCAGCGTGGATTTGCCGGCGCCGTTCTCTCCCAACACACCATGGATCGAACCGGCGGGCACCGAGAGGGTGACATCCTCATTGGCGATGACCGCGCCGAAGCGCTTGGTGATGCCGCTGAGCCGGACAGCAAACACTGACATGTGATCGTCTTTCTCGAGATGACGGAAGCGGAGGGAGCCCGTCGGGCCCCCTCCGCTTCGAGGAATCAGAGCGCGGGAGCCGTGAAGGTCTCGAGCTCTTCGGGCGTTGCCGGCGGCACCAGGCTGCCGTCGATGATCGCGGTGGTCGCCTCGTCGACGACGCTCACGATGTCGGCCGACAGATCATCGATGTTGTCCTGGCACAGGCCCACACCACCGTCCGCGAGGCCGAGCTGGACGGTACCGCCGACGAACGTGCCCTCGACGGCTGCCGTGTTCTCGCGCAGCACCGTGCCGGCGACGTCCTTGACCGCGGAGGTCAGGAAGTTCTCGGGTGCCAGGTCGATCTTGCAGGTGTCGGTGCTGACGACCCAGTTGCCCGTGCCGAGCTCTGACGCGGCGTCGAAGACGCCGATGCCGCTGCCGCCGGCGACCTCCATGACGATGTCCGCACCCTGGTCATAGAAGCCCAGTGCGAGCTCCTTGCCCTTGGCCGAGTCACCGAAGCTGCCGACGTAGGCAGCGGTGACGGTCGCGTCGGGGTTCACCGACTCGACGCCGGCGACGAAGCCCGAGTAGAAGCGCAGGACGGCGGGGATCTCCATGCCGCCGACGAAGCCGATGGTGTCGGTCTCGGTGGTCATGCCGGCGACGATTCCGGCGAGGAAGGAGGCCTCCTGCTCCTTGTAGATGACACCTGCGACGTTGTCGAGCGGGTTGCCGTCGGCATCCAGCGCCTCGGAGTCGATGAGCGTGAACAGCGAGTCGGGGTTCGCCTGCGCGACCTCGACCATCGCGTCGGCCAGCAGGTAGCCGACACCGGTGGTGACGGTGGAGCCGGTCTGGATCGCCTGCTGCAGGTTGGTGACGTACTGCGACTGGTCGGAGGACTGCAGAACCTGCGCCTCGCCGCCGAGCTCTTCGGCGCTCATGTCGATGCCGAGCTTGGCGAGGTCGTTGAAGCCCTGGTCACCCAGGCCGGCCTGGTCGGTGACCATGGTCCAGACATAGTCCGAGGTGGCCTCGTCGGTGGCGGCGGGCTCTGCGTCCGCGCTCGAGGAGCAGGCCGAGAGGGCGAGGGCGCTGACCGCGACCAGCCCGAGGGCGGCGAAGGGCGCACGCCGCAGGCGTGAGAAGCGAGTTGTCATGACAGGTCTCCTATGTTCGTGGGGGACGGTGCGAGGGATGGGACGGGTGGTGCGGTGCGGTGGAGCTGGATGGGATGGCCTACTGACCGGCCCATCCCGTGAACGCGCCGAGCCGGGAGCCAGCCCGGGGTTCGCGCGCACGGGTGAGTGCGATCTCGACCGCTTCGGCGGGGTCGGACGCAAAGCTGAGGGGGGTGACGCGGCGGTCGTCGAGCCAGATGCCCTCGTCGATCGTCGAGCGCAGGCGGTCGGCCCAGCCCGTCGAGCCTTCGACGACGATGAGCGGCACACCGGAGTCGTACGCGATGGTGACCTCGTTGAGGGTGCCGACTCCGCCGCCGACCATCACGATCGCATCGCAGCAGCGTGCGGTCAGGATGTTGCGGATCGTCCCCATGCCCGTCGGGAAGACGAGGGAGACATACGGGTTGGCCTTGGCCGGATCGTTGTAGGGCAGGAAGCCGATCGTGAGGCCGCCGGCTTCGAACGCACCCTTGCACGCCGCTTCCATGACGCCCGCCGTGCCGCCGGTGACCAGCGCGGCGCCGGCGTCGGCCACGCCCCGTCCCACCAGTTCGGCCGTCTCGAGCACGTGCTCGGGGAGGTGCTCTCCCTCGCGCCAGCTGCGTCCGATGACACCGATCTTGATCACTGGGTTCCTCCGGGGATGAGTTGTGGCTGAGAGATACGCGCGCGCAGCTGTCGGGCACGCTCCTGCACGGCGGCCGGATCGACGTCCAACAGGGCGAGGGGATCGGTGACGTCGACGGCGAAGGATGCCGCGGCGGCGCCCAGCGCTGCCGCATCCGGCAGGCTGAGACCGCTGGCACGGCCCGCGAGGAAGCCGCCGCAGAAGGCATCGCCCGCGCCGGTCGGATCCACGGGGGCATCCGGGTGGGCGGGCACCTGCCAGCGGTCGGCGCCGTCGACGATGTAGGAGCCCTCGGCACCGGACTTGAGGACGATCGTTCCCGCGCCGGCATCGATGAGACGGTGCAGCACGGCATCGATCGGAACATGGGGGTCCACGACGTCGAAGTCGGAGGTGCTGGGCAAGAACACGTCGATCTGCCCGACGGTGGCGGCGAGCTTGCCGTAGGGATCGCCCAGGATGTCGGAGCGAGCGGGGCAGTCGGTGTGAAGCGTGCCGCGCGCCGCAGCCAGGTAGGCGACCATCGGACGGTGCCGAGCGAGGGGAAGCAGCGGAAGATGCCAGTACGCCACCTCGTCAAGCCACTCGACGGGGACATCGCCCGGTTGCGGGGCGCCCTGGATCAGGGTGGCAGGGTCGGTCGTGGTGTCGACGAACTGCGCGCGCGTCTGAGGATCGAATCCGGCCAGCATCGCCGCCGGCACCGGCTGGACACGTCCCCCGTCGGCGAGATGCGCGAAGGTCAGGCGCACAGGGTGGCTGCGCGCGATGCGGCGGATCGCGGAGGTGTCGATGCCGGCGGCGGTCAGCCGCTCGACGACCTCCTCGGGATAGTCCTCCCCGATGATCGTCACGATGCGCGGTGCGACGCCGGCGATCAGGGCGCCGAGGCCCGACCACAAGGCGTTTCCGCCGACCTTTCCGGTCAGCGGCGCGCCGTCGGGCGCGATGACGCTGTCGAAGCTGAACGATCCGCAGATCGCGATGGGGGAAGAGCTCATTCCTCCATGTTGTTCATTGTTGAGCAATGAGCAAAGCTGAGACAGGAGTTGTTTACATGTCATTTACGTTCGAAATCTGAACGTCATATCGACGGTCACGTACTAGACATAGATGTAGCGAGAAGGAGGTCGTGCATTGTCCGACGAATCAGTGCTCACCGTCAGGCCCGTCCGTGACCGCCGACCCCTCTCGGTTCAGGTCTACGACCGACTCGTCGAAGCCCTGCGCGAGACGGCGCGCCCCGGCGACACGATTCCTCCCGAGATCGAGCTGGCCGCAGAGCTCGGCGTGAGCAGGACCGTGCTGCGCGAGGCGCTCCGACTGCTGGAGGAGGACGGGGTCATCGAGCGCGGCGCCGACCCGCGCCGCAGGCAGCTCGCACACCCCGGCACCCGCCCACCCTCGTTCAACGCGCCGCTCGAAGAGATGCTGCGAGCGCAGAACGCCATCACCGTCGAGGTCGTGCGGACAGAACGCCTGGATGTCACGAACTGGAGTCGCGCCCTCCTGGAGCTCGGCGACAGCACCGAGCAGCTCCTGTGTCGCGAGAGCCTGTTCCGTGTGGACGGCGAGCCCGTCGCATCCGCTCTGGAACTGGTGCCCACCCGCGACGGCGCGGTCCCCCTCGCACTGGTGGATCGGCCCGAGGCAGCCGACCAGACGCTCCTGGCCAGCCTCGGAGCGCAGTTCCGCGCGCGCTGCGTGCCGTCGCTGTGGCGGATGAGCGCGGGAGGGTCGGCGGGATCACGCGTCGGGCTGAAGGATGTGCCGCGCGATCGACTGACGAGCCTGACCACCACTCTGAGCAAGAGCGGGCGACCGGTGTTCCTTGCGAAGTACCTCATCCGCCTGGACGCGGTCGTCCTCACCGTGGGCGAGAACCCCGATGCTGAGGATTCTTTCGACCTCGAGACGCCCTAGGCGCGCTCAGTGCCGTCAGCTCGCGACGCGGCGGCGCGCGGGAGCGGCGAGAGCAGGTGAGCTCCACCCCTCGTTGCGCGGATCCACGCTCGTCCCCGGCGCGACGACCTCGTCGATCGCGTCCAGCGTCGCCGCCGACAGCCGGGTCTGAGCCGCAGCCAGCAGCTGGTCGAGCTGTTCGATCGTGCGCGGGCCGACGAGCACCGATGAGATCGCGGGATGCTCCTGCGCCCACCCGAGCCCCAGCTGCATCAACGAGAGCCCGGCCGCATCGGCGATGCGCGCGAGTCGTTCGGTCACCGCGAGCTTGGCCTCGTCATCGGCGCGCACGAACGGGTTTCCGGATGCCGCGCGACTGCCCTCGGGCGCGGCGACTCCGCGACGATATTTGCCCGTCAGCCATCCACCGTTGAGCGGACTCCACGCGATGACGCCGACGCCGTGCGCCTGGGCGGCCGGCAGCACCGCCCGTTCGGTGCCGCGCACGAGGATCGAATACGGCGACTGCTCGCTCACGAACGGCGCGACGCCCTGACGCTCGGCCGCCCACTGTGACTCCACGAGCATTTCGGCGGGGAACACCGACGAGCCCGCCCAGCGGATCTTGCCGGCCTGGCGCAGCTCGTCGAACGCCGCGACCGTCTCATCGATCGGTGTCGACGGGTCGGGGCGGTGAAGCTGGTACAGGTCGATGTGATCGGTCTGCAGTCGTCGCAGGCTGTCTTCGACCGCACGCACGATCCAACGGCGCGAGCCGCCCGCACGCTCGGGGTCGCCGTTCATCGGCAGTCCGACTTTCGTCGCCAGCACGACGGCATCGCGCCGAGAGGCGAGGAGACGCCCGAGCGCGCTCTCCACCTCGCCGTCGCCGTAGACATCCGCGGTGTCGACGAGCGTGACGCCGGCATCCAGCGCACGTCCCAGCAGCTCGCCCGCCGCCCGCTCGTCGTTCGTGGTCATGAGCGACATCGTCCCGAGACCGATCGCGCTGACCGCGGGTCCGGCACTACCGAGGTGACGCATTTCCATGGTGGACTCCCTGTGTCGTGTAACGGCTGCGTAAACAGATCGACGACGCTTCTCGTCATTGACCAACAATGAACAATACTTATCACGAGCTTGAGAAGTAGGGAGAATGTGATGGAACGCATCTACGTCGGTGTCTTCGAGATGTTCGGTTCGCCGAGCGCGCGAGGCGTGAGCGCGTGGACCCATCCGCGCAGCGACCTCACGAAGTTCCACGACACGCAGCACTGGATCTCGCTCGCGAAGACGCTCGACGACGCCGGCTTCGACTGGCTCTTCTTCGCCGACTCGTTCGGGTACCCCACGATCGACGGCCAGATGGTCGGAGCGGCAGCGCGCTACGGCATCAACTTTCCGCTCATGGATCCGCAGCTGCTGCTGCCGATCCTGGCCGAGCACACGACGAACCTCGGCCTGGTCGTGACGGAGACGACGGGCCTGCACCACCCCTTCGAGACCGCACGCCGCTTCGCGACCCTCGACCACCTGTCGGGCGGGCGGCTCGGCATGAACGTCGTGACCGGCAGCATCCAGAACGTCGTCGCCGACCTGTTCGGGCACGAGCGCATGCGCGAGCACGACCTGCGCTACGACATGGCACAGGAGTACCTCGACCTCACGCGGCGGTTCTGGGAGGAGTCGTGGGATGACGGCGCCCTCGTCAACGACCCGAGCGCACCCGTCTACGTCGACCCCGAAAAGCTCCACATGATCGAGCATGAAGGGCAGTTCTACCGGTCGCGCGGGTACCTGACCGTCGACCCGTCGGCCCAGCGCACGCCCGTCATCTTCCAGGCAGGATCCTCGGGACGCGGAAAGGAGTTCGCCGCGGCGAACGCCGACTGCGTGCTGCTGCAGAGCTCGGCGCCCGAGCAGATGGCGGCGAACATCGCCGACATCCGCCGCCGCGCCGAGGCCAACGGTCGCGACCCCCGCAGTGTCAAGGTCGTCGCCACCCAGTCGTTCTTCGTCGCCGAGGATGCCGCGGATGCTCGCGCTCTCCAGCAGGAGTTCCGCGACATGCAGACCGTCGAGGTCGCCGCCGCGATGTTCGTCTCCAACACCGGCATCGACCTGCTCGCGCTCGACCCCGCCAAGCCGCTCTCGCAGATCCCCCTCGATGAGGTCGTCGGCCAGATGGGCCAGAGCAACATCGACCGCTTCGTCGGCCCCGACGGCACCGGGCCGAGCGTCGGCGAGATCCTCGAGCAGTTGCGCGTGCGCGGCATCCGCGGCTCGCAGATGGTCGGCACCCCGGTCGAGGTCGCCGACCAGATCGAGGAGTTCCTCGAAGCCACCGACCTCGACGGCATCATGGTCGACCCGTTGTTCGGAGCCGAAGACATCCGCGACTTCGCACGTCTGGTCATGCCCGAGCTGCGCCGGCGCGGACGCCTGGGCGACCAGCCCGCGGGAACGACGCTGCGCGACCGCCTGTTCGCCGAGCAGCCGCAGGTGACGGTCGCGTCTTGACGACGACCGCGATCCGAGGCGCCCTGCTTCTCACTCCGGAGGGAGAGAAGCAGGGCGACCTGCTGATCCAGGACGACGCGATCTTCTCGGTGGGGCCGGCAGTGCGCACCGCGGATGTCGAGATCGACGGTGCCGGCATGACGGCGAGCGCCGGCCGTGTCCTCCCCCATGCCCACCTCGGGCGCACGCTCCTCACGGGCGACGAGCACGGCTGCACGAGCGCCGAGCGGGCGCAACGCGAGCGGGACCTCACACTCGCGGATGCGGCACACGCCTACCGATCGGGGATGCAGGCACTCGTGAGTGCGGGCTTCACATCCGTCCTGACGATGGCCAGCAACGCGCACGCCGAAACTGCGCTGGCGTGCGCCGCCGAGGTCGGCCTGCGCGCGACGATCGGCATCGATCTGTCGGATGCTGCGGCCGCGACAGCGCACGAGTGGGACACCCTGCTCCGGCTGACGCGCGAATGGCACGGCGCCGAACGCGGCCGCCTGCGGATCGCGATCGCCCCCGCGACCCACGACGCCATCCCGGACGCGCTCTGGGCTGATGCGCTTGACCTCGCCATCCGCGCCGACGCCCTGGTCCACACCCACGTCACGCAGGCGGAGGGAGATGCCGCGGTCACGCATCTCGACCGGATCGGTGCCCTCACCCGTCGCACCGTACTGATCAGCGACGGCGCCCTGTCGCCATCCGCGACCGCTGCCATCTCCCACGCGGGAACGACCCTGGTGGTCGGCTCCGACACGACGCCGACGCTCGCGCGGATGCTCGGTCCGGGCCCCCGCTTCGGCACCCTTCGCCCGGGGGCGAAAGCAGATGTGGTGGTCTTCGAGGGGACCACAGCACGCACGGTGCTGGTCGACGGCCGCTCCGTCGGACCCGCGAGCTGAACGGGAGCGCGCGACACGGGTGACACGCGAAGGGGCCGGAGAGATCGACTCCCTCCGGCCCCTTCGCGATTTCTCAGTCCTCGTACGTGGGGACAAACCGCCCGAGCATCATCTCCTGCCACACCGCGCGAATCGCCAGCGAGGTGCGGTCCGCGTGTGCGTGCGCATTGAGGTGGCGAGCGATGGGGAACTCCTTGGGAAGCGAGTTGAGGATCACCTTGTCTTCGTCTTCCGCGACATCGTCGAAGGCCAGCACCTTCGACGCGGGCATGTCGGATTCCTTGTCGTTGCGGAGGACGATTTGGACGTTGACAGAGCGGAAGTCGTCGATCGGCGTGATGGCCTTCACCATGACCTGAACGAGACCATCGGGGAACGTCGTCCGGATCGACCCGAAGAACGGCGCGTAGAACTTCGACAGGGAGATCCTCATGGACTCCCCCGTCTCTCCGGGGCGCGCGCGGACCGGGACGTCCGCCTTCATCAGGATGCCGTAGTCGGTGCGCTCTGCCGTGCCATCCGTCAGCTCGGGGTTGTTCCGGTCCCCGAAGCTGTTCGCGTGCACAAACGAGACGTGGCCGGGGTCGAAGTTGTTCTCGAGGAGGTGCATGGCGGAGCACTCGAACTCCCAGGCGCGCTCCGGGATCACTCGCCATCCTTCCTCGCTGTACTCCGGCAGCGGCGGAATCCCTGCAATCGGCCCGCCCTCTTCATCGTCGGCGAGACACACCCACACCATTCCGTACTTCTCGTCCGAGTTGACCATACGAAGACTGCTCTTGACGGGAATCCGCGAATCCGGGAACTGCGGGATGCGCTGGGTCGTCCCGTCCGCGTCCCACTCCCACCCGTGATACATGCACACCAAGCGGCAGTCGACGACCTCTCCCAGCGACAACGGCGCGTCTCGATGTCCACAGCGGTCGTAGGCGACGCTGACGGGGGCACCCTCCGAGGGCCTCCACACGACGATGTCCTGGCTCAGGACGCGACGGCGTTCGGGCCGCGCCTCGAATTCCGAGCTGAATCCGATCGCGTACCAGAACCGTCGGAACAGCGGGTGCTCCGAAATCACCAGATGAGTGGGCCCCTCGTGCCGAGCCTCGCGGAAGCTCTCGAGGTCTGCGAACTGATCAACCTGCGACATGGTGCTCTCCTCTTGTTGTCGACGTGGACGCGGGCGTGGTCGCCCCCACGGTCTCGGGAATGAAATCTTCTATGAAGGCAGAGACGCAGCGGTCGGCGCCGGTGCGGTGGGATCCGATGCCGCCGCGCGCACCCCCTCCGGCCCAGCCGACGACGTAGAGACCGCGCAGCGGACTCCCCTGGACAGAGTCGGTCACCCTACCCTCGGTGTGGCATACGATGCCCTGATCACCGATCGTCGGCGCGCCGTCGATCACCTCCGGCCGTGATCCCAGCGCCACCACCACCAGGTCGGCATCGAGATCGGCCTCCCCGGCGCTGTCAGAGCTGACACGCAGCCCACGGACGCGACCTTCCGTATCCGACAGGACCGCCTGCGTCCCGGTATGGAAGCGGAAACGCAACACCTTGTCACCGGTCGCGCGCGGTGCGCGCGAGTAGCCCGCTGCTGCGGCCACCTTCTGTCCGTAGTCGCTCGACGGGTCATGAGCGACGCCGTCGCGCACCGCGCGATCGACATCATCGTTCGCGATGTCGATCGCCACACCGTGGAGACCTTCCAACGCCACGAACTGCCCGACCGTGAAGGCCGCATCGCCGATGCCGCCGCGGATGAGCACATCCACTTCACGAAGTCCCCACGCGGCGATGGTGTCGACCACTGCCGCAGGCGCATCCGAGGCAGCAAGCTCCGGCTCATCGAGAAGGACCATACGCGCAATGTCGAGTGCGACATTTCCGCCACCGACGACGACGAGCTTCCGTGGGCGCAGGCCTTCTTCGAAGGGGGCGATGCCTGCCCCGTTGTACCACTGTGCGAAATCGACCGCACCCACGACGTTGACAGCGTCGGCTCCATCGACAGGAAGCCTGCGACTCTGGGACGCTCCGTGGGCGAGGAAGACGGCGTCATATTCCTCTCTGAGCGCGTTCATGGGAATGTCGATGCCGACGTTGACGCCGAGCTTGTACGACACCCGCGGGTCACGACCGATCCGGTCGAACTCGCGCTGCATCATCCTCGTGCGCACGTGATCAGCCGCAACTCCGGTGCGCGCCAGACCGAACGGCACCTCGTCACGGTCGAAGATGTCGATGGTGACGTCGGCGCGGCGGAGCAGCTCCTCGGCCACGAAGTGTCCGGAAGGACCTGCCCCCACGATCGCCACGCGCAGGCGCGCAGGCTCAGGCGTACGCGCGGGCGGGAGGACGTAGAGGGGAAGCAGCGGTCGTTCGCGCTCGAAGTAGTTCGCATTGACCTCTGCGAACTTCTTCTGCGCGCCGCCGAGCTGTGCTCCGTCGAATATGACCCCGATCGGGCAGGCATCGACGCATGCACCGCAGTCGATACACGTCTGCGGGTCGATGTACAGCATCTCGGTCATTCCGAAATCCGGCTCGTTGGGCGCCGGATGGATCGCGTTGACAGGGCATACCTGAACACAGCTCGCGTCGGAGCAGCACTCGGGCGTGATGACGTGTGGCACTGTCCGCTCACCCCTCCATCGCGCGGGTCACGCTGTGGCAGAGCTCCACGAACTGCTCGTCGAAACGCAGCTCGGAGTCGCGCGGCGCGTCCAGCTCGACGCGGAACTCCGCGGCGATCTGACCCGGACGACCTGTCATGACGATGACCCGGTCGGAGAGGAAGCACGCTTCGGCGATCGAGTGTGTCACGAACATTCCGGCGAACGGCGACCGCTCACGGATCCGCAACAGCTCTCCCTGCAGGCGCTCGCGAGTGATCTCATCCAACGCACCGAACGGCTCGTCGAAGAGGAAGACATCGGGCTCGCACACCAGGGAACGGGCCAGCGACACCCGCATCTTCATGCCGCCCGAGAGTTGGCGGGGCAGTGCGGACTCGAACCCGGAGAGCCCGACCAACGCGATCGCCGCGGCGGCCTTCTCGCGCCGAACAGCCCGTGCCTCGCCCTTCAGTTCCAGCATCAGCTCGACGTTCTGAAGAACGCTCCGCCACGGCATGAGCGCCGCTTCCTGGAAGACGAACTGCGGCTGCGATACGCGCTCGTAGGTTCCCACCGTCGGCTTCTGAAGCCCCGCGGCGATTGACAGGAGGCTGGATTTTCCGCAGCCCGAGGGACCGACTACCGAAACGAATTCACCCGGTTCGATCGCGAGCGTGACGTCGCGTACCGCCTCGACACCACCCTGGTAGGTGAGTCCGATGTGTTCGAAGTCGAGAGCAGCCGTTGCCGTCGCAGGAGCCTCGGTCGCTGAGTTCATCATCGTCATGCCATCGCCCTTACCGACGTGCTCCATTTTCCCGTCGCCGCCCTCTCTGCCCAGCCGACGATCCAGAAGACCAGGACGCCGAGGAGCACAGAGACTCCCACCGCGGCGAAGAGTGCGGCCGACTGCAGGTTGTTGAGGTAGGTCTGCAGGAGTCGCCCGAGTCCAGGGCTTCCCGACCGGAAGAAGTAATCCGCGACGATCGCACCCACGACCGCCGCACCTGCGGAGATCCGAAAGCCCGTGAACATCGCGGGCAGCGCCGACGGGAACTCCAACTTGAACAGTCGGGTCGTCCGGCTCGCGCCGGCGATGGTGAGGAGGTTGTGCAGCAGCGGGTCGGCCGATTTCAGACCGAACAGGGTGTTCGTGACGATCGGGAAGAAGGCGATGATCACGCAGACCAGCACTCGGCTGGCGAAGTTGAATCCGACCCAGAACCCCACGAGCGGAACGATCGCCAGAATCGGGATCGTCTGCACGAGAATCGCGTACGGGAAGATCGTCGCTTCCAGCCAGTCGGCGAGATTCATGAGCACCGCGATCGCTATCGCGAGAATGGCGGCCACCGTGAAGCCCACGACGGCGATCACCACGGTGTTCCAGGTGCCGACGGCGATCTCTTCGAGGATGATCGAATTCATGAAGCCGTCCTGCACGACTGTCACAGGAGACGGCAGCAAGAAGGACTTGGAGGGCTCGACGAGAAACGTGCTCGCCAATTGCCAGAGCACGAGAGCAACCACGAGCAAGATGCCCGGGGCGATGATCCTGCGCGACAGGAGGCGGTCTTTGATGGTGGGGGTGGTAGCCATATCGCTTTCCCGACTTTCGGCCGGGCCGTGACGGCCCGGCCGAAAGCTGTGGTTACTACTGGGCGTCCGTCCAGGTGATGGACGGGTCGATGAACTCGTTGGTGACGATGTCCGCCGCAGTGAGGTCGGTCGTCTCACGGCCCGTCGCTTCGAGAATCGGCTGGTAGTCCGCGATCACTCGATCGACGCGATCCAGATCGAAGTCTCCGTACGTGTCGGTCGTGCCGGCGAACACATAGCCGTTGTCGCGGATCATCTCGGCGGTCTGGGCGAGGTGGTCCATATCCATCGTCCAGAAGCTGTTCTCAGCGGCGACCAGGTCGTTGATGACCTGGTTGATCGGCTCCGGGTCGGCGAGATAGTCGAGCTCGGCCTGCTGGACGAGGGGAATCAGCGCGCTGAGGCACTCGCTCTGCTCCTCGATCACCTCGGGTCGCACCGTCCAGACCTCGCCGTACACCTCGTAGCCGAGATCGGCGAGCGGCACGGACTCGAGCGGACGTCCGCCCCACTCTTCCGTGCTCTCGACGAGGCGGTACGGCTCGTTGGTGGCGTACCCGATCAGGATCGCGTTCCCGTCCTCGGTCACGAAGCGACCCAGCGAGCCGTCGTAGGAGAAGTCGGCCTGGGCCGAGTCGACCACACCGTCCGCTTCGAGGAGCTTCATCATGTCCTGCTTGTACTCCTCGGCGAGGATCGTCGCGCCCGAGTCCTTGAACGACGACGGGTCAGACGCGTCGATGTCGAGCACTGCGGGATCCCAGATGAACGCTTCGAAGCCCATCTCGTAGGGGGCGAACACCCCGACGACCGGAGTCGTGGGGTTGACGACGATGGTCGAGAGGGTGGAGTCCAGCCCGAACATGATGTCGGTGTCCTGATACAGCATCGAGCTCATCGGCTGGTAGCCGATGTAGGTCGCGCCCGAGCGAACCTCGACCGCGATTCCGGTTCCTTCGATCTCGCCGGTGTAGGTGCCGGCCTCACCGTCGATGACGCCGTCCGGCCCCGCGAGCTGATAAGCGGCGGCGTGCTCCGCCTCGGGGAACCAACCGGTCTGGATGACGACGGTCGAGGGACACGTGGCAAGCGGCGAATCCGCCGCGACATCAGCCGTGTCAGCTGTGTCGGTGGAGGTGGAGCATCCCGCGACGGCGAGAGCGGTCGCGGCGGTGAGGACGACCGCGCCTGCGCGAACAGGAAGCAGTCGGGAGCGGGCATGTGTGGAGGCGCGGTGCAGCATGGAGATCCCTTTCGGAAGCAGGTGCTATGACAGACATAAAGAGTCGCTTTATGTTTGACAAAACAATCACACTGCTTCTTGTTGCAGGGATTTCCCGCTCGTTACGATCGCGTTACTCGTTGCCCAGAGAGAAGTCCCGCTGCCGAACGGGCCGGGTGAAGCCGAGGTCGACCTCACGGTCGACATGCAGTTCCCGCGCGCTGAACAGCACATGTCCATCCGCGTCCAGCCCACGGACGTCGAGCTTGATCACCGCGTCGCGCTCCTCGCGCTGGCACCACGAGGCATCGCGCGCATCCAGAAACTCCACCCCCATGGTGACGTTGATCCACTCGAGCGCACCCGCGACGCCCGGCAAGGCGAACGCTGATCCGAGCGCGAGTTCGGGCAGGGCGGGGAGGGTGGTCGTGGGAACGACGACATACGCGTCTGCGACGCGGCTCGGGCCCGAGGGTGTGTCCCATCGCTTCACGATCCGCACGACGGAGCTGCCCTCACACGGCTCAATTTCCTTGTTTTCCTGGGGTTCGAGATCGACGAGAAGCAAATTCACCTCGAACGGCCGCCCGATGGCGCGAAGGGAGTCGCTGTAATCGATGTCGCGGTCGAGCCTGAGAACGGGATCGGCCAGCGAGGGGTTGACCGCAGTGCCGCGCCGCCGTCGCCGCCTGATCGCACCCCGCGACTCCAGCACAGCCATCGCCTCGCGCAGCGTCGGCCTGCTCACCCCGAGGCGCACAGCGAGTTCCGGCTCGGGCGCAAGGAGGGCATGCGCCCGCGCGGCCGACTCGCATTCGGCGAGGAGGCGGGCCAGCAGCGACTCATCGCCGTGTTCGCCGTCGCCGCGGACTGATTCTCGTTCGCTCACATTCCGACTCTACGATCCGGCCCCGTCAGCCACTCACCTCAGCGTTGCTGACCTGCGTGTTATTGTCTGACCAATCAACGGGAATGAGGAGTGGACGAGTTGCAGGACGACCATACGATCGTGATTCACGGCGGCACGGTACTGACGATGGATCCGCGTCGTCCGGTCGCAGAGTCCGCGAACGTCGTGATCCGTTCGGGGAGGATCGCGGCGATCGATCCGCGCTCCCCCGAGGAACTCTCTGCGGCGGCGGACGGCCCCTGCGAGGTCATCGATGCGCACGGGCACGCGGTCTTGCCGGGTCTTGTCAACGCGCACATGCACAGCGGTCTGTTGCGCGGCACCACAGAAGGACACTCGCTCGAGGACTGGATTCGCCTGTTCATCGATCCCGCACATCGTGAGCTCACCCCGGCTGACGCGCGCGCGGCGGCTCGCGCGTGCTACGCGGAGTCGCTGCTGGCAGGAACGACGAGTGTGGTCGATCTCGGGCGGTTCGGCGCGGAATCACGCGACGCGGCGATCGAGACGGGCATCCGACTCAACTTCGCACCGTATGCCGGCTCGGACGGCGAAGGACTCGAGACCGTCTCGTCGTCCCGCGCATTTCTGGAGGCAGCCGCCGCCGACCCGCACCCCCGGATCCATCCGTGGGTCGGACTCGAGCACGTGAGCTACGCGGATCGAGCGACCACGGATGCGCTGCTCGATCTGATGTACGAGTTCGACGTGAGATTCCACACCCACACGTCGGAGTCCGCAGAAGAGGTGCGGTCATCGCTGAGTCGGTACGGGCGCACACCGGTCGAGGAGCTGACGCACCGCGGACTTCTCCACGAGCGCACGCTGCTCGCGCACGCGGTGCACCTGACCGACAGTGATCGGGCGGCCATCGCCGCCGCCGGCGCCGCTGTGACGCATTGCCCCACATCGAACCTCAAACTCGGATCTGGCGTGGCCGATGTCCCGCGCCTCCACGACGCCGGCATCACCGTGGCGCTCGGCTCCGATGGCGAGAAGGAGAACAACAGCCTCAACATGCTCGCCGAGATGAAGCTCTCGGCGCTGCTTCGCGCCGGGATCACCGGCACACCCGAATCGACCGACGCGCTCCGCACACTCCGGATGGGGACCTCCGACGGCGCGAAGGCGCTGGGGTACAGCGACATCGGAACCCTCACCGCCGGCTACCGGGCCGATATCGTGTGCATTGACCTCCACAGCCCGGGGATGACTCCCCTCTTCACGAGCGGCCCCTACATGAACGTCGTCGAGCACATCGTCTACTCGGCGAGCCGACGAGACGTTCGCACGGTCCTCGTGAATGGTGAGGTCATGGTGCGAGACGGCAGGCTCACGCGCGCGGACATCGCTGAGATCCAGGCCGAGGGCACCGAACGGGCGCACCACCTTCTGCAGCGATCCCGCGGCCACGTACCGGTATGAGCACACGCTGGTTCCGGGCCGAAACCCCCGAGTGCGCGTTGTGGCACCTCGCGCAGGGCGCAACGGCGGTCGCGGGCGGAACCGCACTGCTCTCCGCAGCGTTCTCACCGACGATCGGCTCGCGCGCGGTGGCGCTCGCGTGGCCCGACGACCCCGCGACGATCGGCGAGGTCACCGCACGAAGGACCCTCGCGGCTCTCGCTGACGATCCCGGCGCACCTGCCGCGCTGTCGATCGCCGCGCAGTCCGCGGGCAACCCCGCAACTCGCCGGCGCGCAACGCTCGGGGGGTGGATCGCCCTTCGCGCATACGCCACCGATGTGGTTGCGCCACTGCTCGCGCTGCGCGCGAACGTCGAGCTGATCACCGGCGCAGGTCGGCACACCATGGCGTACGACACCTACCTCAGAGACAGCCCCTCGACGGTTCACCTCGTCGCGGGCGTCACCTTTCCCGAGCGGCCGCTGTGGAGCCAGTACTCCCGGCACGCCCTTCGCGCGACACCGGGCCCGCTCGGCGTCGGAGTCGCCGCCGCGACGTTTGCCGATGCGACCGAGATCGCCGTGTCGGGCGTCGGCATACCGGCAGTTCAGCTCCGCTTCCCCCGGGATCTGACCCTCGGCGAAGCGCGCGACGCACTGCGGAGTCGTCTTTCGCCCGACGATCATCGGGCCGCGTCTCGACAGCTCGAAAGGATCTTCCGTGAGCTGTGAGGATTCCGAGATCACTCGAGCGACCTTCGCGGTCAATGGTCAGCCCTGCTCGGCCGACGCCGACGATCTCACACTCCCGCTGTCGACGTGGCTGCGGACGGCCGCGGGATGCACGGATGTGAAAGAAGGCTGCAACGAGGGCGCGTGCGGTGCGTGCATGGTCATCATGGACGGTGTCGCGACCAACAGCTGCCTGGTCCCTGTCGCACTGTGTGACGGCGCCGAGGTGACGACGGTGCGCGCAGCGCTGTCGTCCTCCGAAGGCGCGCTGGTCGCGCGGGCCTTCGCCGACGCGGACAGCGCGCAATGCGGGTTCTGCATCGGTGGCATGATCTGCTCGACCGTGGCGGCACTCGCGGGCAGCCGCGCGACGCCGCCCCCCGTCCGCACGGATCTCCCCGACGCTCGGCACGGCAGCGACGCACAGCTGGTGCTGGACGCACATCTGTGTCGCTGCGGCGGGTATGCCCGCCATCAGCAAGCGATCTCCACCGCTCTTGCGGCCTCACCTGACTCGGCGGACAGCGAGTGACGGATTCACCCTGGTCGCCGCTCGACTACACCGCTGACCTCGCGCCGCCGGACGTGTTGTACGCCGCGCCGATCCCCGCGCTCAGCGCGGGCAGGGTCACCGCGCACAATCTCTCCGAGATCAGAGGGATCGCGGGGGTGGTCCTCGCCGTGGACAGCTCGGCGGACACCTTCCCGATGTGGAGCGGCGTGCCCCACGGCGGCGTACCCGAGCGACGCATCCTCACTTCCCACCCGAAATCCGCCGGCGACATCGTCGCGGCTCTCGTGGCGGACTCGCCCGCTGCCCTGCGTCAAGCGGTGGCGGCGACGGTCGTGACCATCGAGCCCGACAGGAGTGCGGCCGACAGGACTGTGGAGGGCCCGCGATATGGGGACGCCGAGTCTGTCGTCCGTGCCGCACTCGCGGCCGCACCGCTGTCGCGCTCGGACACGCTTCGCATCGGCTCCGGGCCCAACGGTGCTCTTGAGCTGCCGGCCGCTCTCGCGACATGGCGCGGATCCTGCCTCCAGGTCACGTCGACGACGCAGACCCCGCAGCCCACAGCGGCGCGGCTCGCGGAACTGTTCGCGCTCCCCGCGAACGCGGTGACCGTCAGCCCCACGCGCCTCGGCGGTGGGTTCGGCGGCAAGGAGGAGATCATCCTCGAGCCGCTTGCCGCGCTGTTGTCCCGGGCGCTCGAGGGTCGTCCGGTCATGGCGCAGCTCAGCAGGGCGCACTCCCAACAGCTCTACCGAAAGCACGATGCGTCGGTGACCGTCCAGACCGGCTACGACCCCAGTGGGCGGCTCATCGCCCGATGGGTGGATCTCACGCTCGAGTGCGGCGCCTACCTCGGACACTCCCCCCACGTCGCCGCGAACGGCTTGCACGCGCCGCTGTCGCTGTACGAGTTCACCGCTGTCGGAGGCGCCTCCGTCCTGCATCTGGACGATTCACCCGTACGTGCGCCGTTCCGCGGATACGGATCGGCGCAGGTCCACGCCGCGTGCGAGCATCAGATCGATCTGATCGCACGCGAGCTCGACATCGATCCCATCGAGTTTCGGCTGCGAAACCTCGACGCGAACACCGGCGCGGCGGAGCACTCACTCACCGACCGAACCCGGCTGTGCCTGGAGCGACTGCAGCATCAGCTGAGCACCCGAGGACTGGACGCCCGCCGAGGAGTGGGCGTCGCCGTGGCCGCGAACATCAGCTCGACGACTGGCGGCGCCGAGGTCGACAGCGCTGAAGCGCGCTGTCTCATCTCCCCCGCGGGTCTCGTCGTCGACACGGGGCTGATCGACATGGGTCAAGGCATCCTGCGTGCCGCGGCCGCCGTCGTCGCCGAAGAGTGTCGCATCGATCCTCGGCTCGTCACCGTGACATCCATGACGACGAGCGACGCTCCGACCGATCGTGGCGCCTTCGCGAGCCGAGGCGCATACGTCTCCTTGGGTGCAGTGGCGTTGGCCGCGCGCGATGTCGCCGCGGCGCTCGAGGCACATGTCCTGGTCGAGAAGGGGGCGCCTGTGGATCACCTGGACTCGGCGGGAATCCACCTGCGCGACGGCCAGCTCGTCCGCTGGTCGGAGGCGCCGTCTTTCAACGCGCACGCCCGCTTCGACGCTCCCGACCAGGCGATGGCGGCGTGTGCACAAGCCGTCGTCCTCGCCGAGACCACACACGCCCCGCCCCGGCCTGAGCTCGTCATCTCGGTCCACGACGCGGGCCGCGTCATCGACCGCTCGCGCGCAGACCTCCAAGTTCAGGGCGGAGTTCTGCAGGGACTCGGTTGGGCGCTGTTCGAGGCGGACGAGCCGCTCGACGACTCGCTCCTTCGCGCGGGGATGGCCACTGCCCGAGACATGCCCGACGTAGAAGTGCACTTCGTCGAAGTCCCCAACCCCCAGTCACCGATCGGTGCCCGCGGGCTGGGTGAGATTCCGATCGTTCCGACCCTCGCGGCAGTGGCGAACGCGGTGTTCTCCCTCAGTGACGAACCCGTCCGCGCCGTGCCTCTCCGCGAAGGCTCCTCTCAGTAGAGCGGATAGCGGAATCCGGCGATTTCCCCGAAGGCCTCGGCCAGCCGGGTCGACCACACGTCGACAAGCACGTCACCGACCTCACGGCTCGCCGTGGTGGGGTCGCCGAGGATGCCATTGTGGGTGACATCGTCCGTCAGCCACGCACTCGGGACGACTCCCTCGAGCGTGAGGTGCTGGAAACGCCCGAACTCACGCGCGACCCCGATGCCGCCCGCCTCAGCGCACTCCATCCGGACAAGCTCCGGGGCGAGCGCGAGCATGATGGATGTCTCGACGTGTCCGCCGTGATAGCCGTATTCATCGTCGGGAACCACGAGATCCTCGGGCATGCCCAGTCGCGCCGGCATGATCGAGAACACCTGCAATCCTGTCTCGGCGCGGATGTCACGCGCGACGACGTCGAGCAGCGACGGCTGCCCCCCGTGTCCGTTGACGAACACGAGTTTGGTGAACCCCGACGCCGCCACCGACCGGCCGACATCACGACACACCGCCAAGAGGGTCTCGGAAGACATCGATATCGTTCCCGCCCAGCCGCGGTGCTCGATCGACCTCCCGTAGCTCAGGGTCGGGAGGATGCTGACGTCGACAGCTGAGCGGGCAGCGGCTCGGCGGGACAGGGCCTCCGCGACCAAGGCGTCCGTCACCAGCGGAAGGTGGGCGCCGTGCTGCTCGATGGCTCCGATCGGCTGCACGATCACCGTCTCCGGCGAAAGCGCGGCCGCGTCGTTCGTCGACAGCTCGGCGAGGAAGGTGACCGAGGGGCCGCTCATGCCTCGGCCCCGATCGCACATGGCTCGGAGGGGAGCGCGGTGAGGAGCGCGTCGGGCGTCGTCGTGAATCCGAAGCACTGCCTCACGTTGTAGATCGTCGCATCGAGGCAGAAGGAGGGCGAGGTCGTAGCACTCGCTCCCTCGATCAGGACGACGTCGTATCCCAGGCACGCGGCGTCGGTCAGCGTCGCGAGCACACACTGATCCGCGTTGACCCCGGCGAACAGCACGGTGTCGACCCGGAGGGAACGAAGGATCGAATCCAGCGGAGTGTCGAAGAATCCGCTCATGCGGTACTTCGACACGTGGATGTCATCGGGATGGACCTCGAGGTCATCGACGATCGCGGCCCCCCAGCTTCCCTCGGTGAGGACGGCGTCGCTCGCGCCCACCCGGTCGCCGATCCCCCCGCCCGCGCCGTCGGGGTCGTAGACGTGCAGGACGTTGGGAGGAAGGTTGGCGCGATCGCGACGGTTCCCCCAGTTCAGCCAGATCACGGGGAGGCCGGCCTGACGAGCCGCGGGGAGGATCCGCTGCAGGTGCGGCACAGCGGCGGCGGCGGCGGTGACGTCGACGCCGATTCCATCGAGCCACCCACCGCGCGCACAGAAGTCGTTCTGCATGTCGACGACGATGATCGCGGTGCGGGAGGCATCGAGAGTGAGCGACTGGGGGTGCGCCTCCAGCGGCACCGGCTGTGTGGGGCGCTGTTCTGTGAGGTCCACCGCGTCGGGACGCAGGTGCCAACGGCGAGAGCGATTCATGATTCTCCTTGGCCTGAAAACGAAGCGTGCAGGTCACCGGCGACCTCGAGAAGTGCAAGGTCACTGCCGGCAGGGCCGACAAGACACACCGATGTCCCGTCGTGTCCGACGGGGAGGGCGACAGCCGGGAGCCCGGCGAGGGAGGCGATGCAGTTCAGACGCAATGTGCGCGCTCGGTGCGCGTTCATCTCTTCGTCCGACGCGTCGAGCGGGGGCGGTTGAGTGCTCGTCGTCGGCAGAACGAGGATGCGGTCCCCCAGCTGATCCCGCAGCGTCGCGCGCACCTCATCGATCACCGCGTACGCGCGGTGCGCGTCCGCGTCCGCGACCGTGCTCGCCAGCGCGAACCGCTCCGCGACATCGTCACTGAGCACGCCGGGGTGATCGGTGATCCATGCGCCGTGCGCGTGCCACGCTTCAGCGGCCTGCACCGTCCGGAAGGCGGTGAACGCCGCGTCGAGATCGATTCCCCACTCACACTCTCGGGCGCCGGTGTGTCGAGCGATCTGGTTCACGAGGCTTCGCGCGTCGTCGTCCGCGAGGCGTGTGAGCGCAGGAACGGTCATCCACCCCCCGGGTGCCTGTCGGCTCGCCGAGGGATTCAACTCGCGTATGGCGCGCTGCAGGGTGTCGACATCACGGGCGAGCGCACCCACCGCGTCGAAACTCGGGGCAAGGGGGAGCACGCCGTCCCGAGGAACCATTCCGTGCGTCGTTCGGATGCCCCACAGGCGCTGGTAGGCGGCGGGGACCCTCAGCGACCCTGCGGTGTCAGTTCCGAGCGCAAGGTCTGCCCACCCGAGCGCGACCGCCGTCGCGCCACCGCTCGTAGACCCACCGGGGACGCGGTCGGGTTGTGCAACGTTCAGCGGTGTCCCGAATCTGCCGTTCTGACCGGCGAGTCCGTACGCGAACTGGTCCGTCTGCGCAATGCCGGTGACATCTGCCCCCGCGGCGAGGAGTCGATCCACCGCCCACGCGTGCGCGCTCTCGCGCGGTGCGAGCGCCGCACGCTCGGGAATGCCCGCCCCAATGGTCATACCCGCGACGGCAAACAGATCCTTCACCGCGACCCTGAGCCCCGCGCACTCTCCTTCGGACGCGCCCGCCACCAGCGGCGCACCCAACACGCGCCAGACCGAGCGATCGAACGGCGCCTGCGTCGAGGTCACGTGCGCCGCCACGACCCGCCAGCGGTCATCCCGCCGCTCCCAAAGCTGTGTCTGGGTGCCGCGCATACCCTGCGGCGAGCGCAGGCTGGCCATCACCAACGCCCCATCGGCGCTCGACGGCACGACGTGGACCGACGTCACCGCGCGCCGGGGGATGACGGCGCGCACTCGACGCATCCGCGCGATCTCACTCGCGCCGACGGTGACTGTCGTCCCATCCGAGCGCAGTGCGCTCTCGCCGGCAGAGAAAGCCTCGTCGAGCGCGTCGACGTCATTCGCTTTCAGCGCGCGTTCGTACGCCCAGAATGCCTCGAGCACGTCGCGTTCGAGATCGCTGTGTGGACGGGGCGAGGCCTCTGCCGCCATGAGTGGAGCCTCCTCGGCGCCGGTCAGGACACGTACTTCGCGACGGTCGTCGCGTGGGCACCGATGACGGCGAGGTCGGCCTCATCGAGCTCGACCTCGATGCCCGCGGTGACCAGTGCGTGGAATCCCGGCATGTCGGACTCCTCCGGCTGCGATCCGAGATCGTTCGCCATGACGGTCAGGGCATAGAGGCGTTCGCTGGAGGAGGTGTTGGTGATGTGATGCACCGAGCCTTCCGGCAGGACCAGAACGTCACCGGCCTTCACCGGGGCGCTGTGCTCATCGCTCTGCGCGACACCTTCGCCCTTCAAGAAGACGAAGATCTCCACGGACTCGGGATGCGAGTTGTCGGGCTGGCGGCCCTCCGGATCCCAGATCTCCACGAAGACACTTGTCGGCGACTTGTCGTCGGGACCGGTGAGGGGCACGAGACGCACGGTGTCCTGCGGTGTGATGCGGTACGCCGGCAGCGCGGAAATGTCCTTGAGGAGAGGCTTCTCGGCCACGGAGGCTCCAATCGTCAGCGCCCGGACCTACCCGGACCAGACGACGGTACAAAATCGATCAGACAAGTACGTTACGACTATGTTTCGTACCCATGTCGCGTCGCCGGGATCGCTATCGTGGATCGCGATGACCGACCGCGTCGCACCCTCCGTCCGTGACCGGCTGATGTCGATCTGGCGAGAGGCCGCGACCCAGTCGGTCCCCCTCCCCTCCGAGCCGCAATTGGCCGCTGAACTCGGCGTCTCGCGCTCGCGGATTCGCGAGGAACTCCTGCGCCTCGAAGGCGAAGGCTTGGTCATGCGCAGCGCCGGAAGCGGAACATTCGCAAACGCGGGCGCCCTGCACCTCGGTCTGCGCCTGAATCAGTCTTTCGAATACGCGCACATGCTCGAAGAGGCGGGGTTCGAGCCGACAACGGAGGTCCTCGCTGCAGGATGGGCAGCCCTTGATGCACGCGACGCGGACGCCTTGGGCCTCGCCGTCGGACACAGCGCATACCGCACGCAGAAGCGTTGGCTGGCGGACGGAGTTCCCGTCATGCTCGCGGTCGACCTGATCCCCGCCCACCCCAGGCCCACGCCTGTCGACCCGGCGACATCCGTATACGAGCTCGTTCACGAGCTGCGCGGCATCTCCGGTGAGTGGGAGAACGCGAAGGTGCTCGCCCGGATTCCCACGGCGGATGAGCGCGATCTTCTTGTAGAACACACCGCAGAGGCCGCCATCCTCGATCTGGAGATGACCGGCACAGACCGTTTCGGGACGGCGATCTACCTCTCCCGCGAAGTCCACCGACAGGGTGTCATCGACTACAGCGTGATCCGCCGGGTGAGGACCACCCTGTAGCCAGTCCCAGCGACCTGCACGAGGAACGCCCACAACGACTCCTTCGAGGGTCGTTGTGGGCGCCGGCTCGTGTGCGAGGCGCAGTCCTACTGCTTGAGCGCTGCGGGGCTCGGGTAGACCTGCGCGGTGATTCCGCCATCGACGGGCAGCTCGATGCCCGTCATGTACGCGGAGGCATCGCTGAGAAGGAAGAGGACGGCCTTCGCGATGTCCTCGGGAACACCCGCGCGACCACCGGGAGTCGAGCCGTCCATCATGGCCTCGACGATCGCCGGATCCATCCCGGCGGCACCCGCCATCGCCATACGGGTCTTGATCGTCCCGGGCAGCACGGCATTGACGCGCACGCCTGCAGCGACGGACTCGAGGGCCGCCGTCTTGGTGAGCCCGATCACGCCGTGCTTGGAGGCGGAGTACCCCGTCTGTCCGGGAAGACCGCCGACGCCGCCCATCGACGAGGTGTTCACGATCGAGCCGCTGCCCTGCGCAAGCATGACCGGCAGCACGTACTTCAGCCCGAGGAACACGCCGCGCAGGTTGACGGAGATCACCTTGTCGAACGCATCGACCGGGTAGTCGGTCAGCGGCACCATCGGGCCGAGGATTCCCGCGTTGTTGAAGAACCCGTCAATCCGGCCGGTGATGCCCTTGGCGACCTCGACGTAGCCCTGCACCTGCTCCGGGTCGCTGACGTCGGCGACACACGTCACCGCAGCCCCCGACGCGGCCTCGATCATCGCCTTCGTCTCGTCGAGGCCGGCGGCATTGACGTCGACGAGGACGACGGTCGCGCCCTCACTTGCCAGCAGCATGCTGGTCGCCCGGCCGATACCGTCGCCCGCACCGGTGACGATGGCCACCTTGTCTTCGAGAAGTCCCATAGTGATTGTCCTTTCCGGCGAAGTCCCGGGGAGCCAGCTCAATCAGGAGGTTCTCCATCGACCCCACCGCCATGTGGTTTCGTCGGTGAATCCTAAACGGGGATTCAGTCCCCACTTAGTGTACGCGCGCGTATCCCCTCGAGCACGATGTCCACGAACGTCTGGGTACTCTCTACCGATACTCCCGGCTCGGTGGCCACACGGGCGACGGCGAGGAAGATGGCGTCCATCTCTGTGCGCGAGAGCGCGCGGACAGCTCCCGCATCCTGAGCCGCCTGGACCAGTTGCCACGCGCGGTCTTCCAGCTCACGCGCCCGACGCCCGAGGTCGGAATCGTAAAGATCAGGGGCGAAGATCGTGTCGACCAACGTCACGTCGGGACGATCGGCAATCCACTGCACCAGCGCAGCGAGGCGCCCCCACTCGTCCAGGTCGTCAGCCATCCCGTCCAAGAACGCCGCGGTCTCACTGAGACTCGCCTCTTGGATCGCCGCAAACAAGGCCTCCCAGGTGGGGAAATGGCGGTAGACGGTCGCGTTACCCACACCCGCCTCTCGCGCAATCGCATCGAGCGGGACATCCCTCCCTCGCGAAGCGAACAGCGCCCGCGCCGCCGCGACAATACGGGCGCGGTTGGCTTCCGCGTCCTTCCGACGTCGTGGGGGGTTGGGCACCCGCCCATGCTATTGCGGGAGATCCCGCGGCACGGGTGGGCGTGTCAGGCGTGTGCGACCACTCCCGTGAGGCCTTCGGCATTGGATCCGAGAACCTGCCCTTCGACCTCAGCAGAGAGTCCCGCCTCACGGATGAACGCGACCGGATCGTCCAGACCCATATCGAAGGGGTAGTCGCTGCCGAGCACCACCTGCGTCTCCCCCACGCTTTCGATGAGCCTGCGAAGCGCGAGCGGATCGTGCACGACCGTGTCGAACCAGATCTTCCTGAGGTACCACGACGGCTCGTGCGCGCACATCTGCGCATCCGATCGCACGCGCCAGGCGTGGTCCGAACGTCCGATCACGGTGGGGAGATACCCGCCGCCGTGGGCCGCAACGATCTTCAGGTCGGGATGCCGGTCGAGCACGCCCGCGAAGATCAGGTGCGACAGCGCCACCGCGTTCTCGACGGGCTGGCCGACGGTGTTCGCAAGGTAGAAGCGGTCCAGACGCTCATCGAGCGAGCAGCCGAACGGGTGCAGGAAGATGACCGCGCCGAGCTCTGCCGCGCGCGCCCAGAAAGGCTCCAGCCGTTCATCCGACAGCTCGACGTCCCCGGCGAAAGAGGAGATCTCCACACCCACCAGTCCGTGGGTGAGAACAGCGTCGTCGAGCGCCTCGACGACGCGGCCAGGATGCTGCAGCGGCACTGCGCCGAGGCCGACGAGGCGTTCGGGCGCGTGCGCGACGTGCTCGGCGATGGATCGGTTGATCTCCCGCGCCGCCCACACCGCCAGTGCTTCGGGCGCCCACGGGTAGAAGTGATTCGGCGAAACCGAGACCCATTGACGATCGATCCCCTGGCGATCCATCTCGGCCAGGCGGACAGCGACATCGGTGAGCCTCGGGATGCGCGCCCCGACCATCGGGCCCGAAACCGCCTGGCTCGCAGCGCCGTTGCGGCGCAGCTCGAGCTCCGCCGCCTCGGCGACCAGATCAGGCTCGCGACGCGCGACTTCGGCCTGCAGCGCCGGGATCAGCAAGTGGGAATGGACATCGGTGGTCATGGGTTCTCCGCCATTCTCTGTGCAATTCCAAAAATGAGCCCGCCCACATCAGCGTCGCGGTCACCGTCCATCTGCCATCGACCCAACTGCACCGAGGCCTCGACCACCGCCGCCGCGCGGGGCAGTCTGCGCGCGTGAAACTCACCCCACAGCCCCGGCTCGAGCTGATCGCGACCAGCGAGCAGCTCCGTGAGCACCAGCGCGTCCTCGAGACCTTGCGCAGCTCCCTGCGCAATCGTCGGAGGACAGCTGTGCGCGGCGTCCCCGATGATGACGACCCGGCCGCGGTTCCACGGCTCAGCCACGATGTGCGATGTGAACAGTGTGTAGTTCGCGTGAGCGCCGGGGGCCAGGTCGGCACGGATCACATCCCAGGGCCCGTGGTAGGCGCGGGACTCTTCGACCATGATGCAGGTGGCCTCCTCGTCAGACACACCGAATCTGTCTTGGGCGCTCTCCACCAGGAACGCATACATCGAGTCATCACCGGTCGGCGTATAACCGGCGATGTAGACGGGACCGCCGTAGTAAAGCTCGGTGCGGACCACCTCAGACGGCCGCGAGACGAACGCGCGCCAGATACCCATGCCTGTCGGCTCAGGTCGTGTATCGATGCCGATGAGGTCCCGCACCGTCGAGTGGATTCCGTCGGCACCGATCAGGAGGTCGTAGGTACCGACAACCAGGTTGTTCACCTGCACATCGACACCGTCGTCCGCCTGCGCAAGACCGGTGACCCGGGATCCGAAGTGCACGTTCACACCCACTTGCATCGCGCGCTCGTGCAAGATGTGGGCGAGCGCTGGGCGCGGCATCCCCATCGCCGCCGGGTAGTCAGGGCCACCGGTCTTCACGTCCGGCAGCTCCGCCACGATGGGTGCGCCCGGGCCGGGGGCGCGCAGATTCACACCCTCAAAGGGATAGCCAGCGGAGCGGAGTTCTTTCCACACTCCTAGCGCGTCAAGGGCGCGTAGCGCGTTGCCCTGCAGCGAGATCCCCGACCCGAGCGTGCTGAGCTCGGTTCGGGCCTCGAACAGGTCGACGATCACGCCTGCTCTGGCGAGCTGAATGCCGGCTGCCAGCCCGGCCACGCCAGACCCGGCGATCGCCACGTTGTGTACCGCGGTCACATCTGAACCTCTCTGTTCGTGGTGTCCCTTCTCAGCTAGAGGATCGCCACCGGATTTATCGGCGACCCCACCGCCCCCGTGATCGGCAGGGGGGCCGCGGAAAGGAGGAAGTCCCAGCGACTGGCCATGGCGCACACCTCGCCCAGTTCTTCGAGGTTCCACATCTCCCCGATGGTGAGGCCGAGGTTGGGGATGACGACCTGGTGGAGGGGTTGGAAGGCCGGCGCGTCGAACTCGTTCGGCCGCACCTCAAACCCCCAGGTGTCCGTCGCAATCGCAGCGATCTCGGTGCGATGCAACCACCCGGCTGTCGTGATCGATAGCCCCGGTGCAGGACCGCCGGCATACTCTCCCCAGCCGTCCCGCCGGGTGCGGGCGTACTGGCCGGTGCGCACGAGCACGATGTCGCCGCGTTCAACCGTCAGGCCCTCTGCCGCCGCACAGGAGTCGAGGTCTGCCGCGGTGATCGCGTAGCCGTCTTCCAGTTCGCACGTGTCGGGACGAAGATGGCGGCCGATGTCGAGCAGGATGCCACGCGAGACGACCACAGCTGCCGCGTGCTCGATCCCGGTGACAAGATCGCCGTCGCTGGTGACGACGTCCCCGGCGCGACGGCCGTTCCAGGCGTTGCCATGATCGAAGATGTGCCCCAGGCCATCCCACTGCGTGGAGCACTGGAGCGGCATAGCGATCACATCGTCGGCACCGCCGATACCGTGCGGGAAGCCCTGATTGCCGCGCTCGGCATCCGTTCCCGTGTCGGTCATGGTGTGGACGGGGTTTGTGCGCCGCCGCCAGCCGCGCTGGGGTCCATCCGTGTCGAACGCTTGGGCGAGGGAGACCACCCGACCTTCACTGACAAGGGACGCCGCTGACACGCGCTTGTTCGCGTCGATGAAGTTGAGGGTGCCGAGCACGTCGGCGTCCCCCCACCGTCCCCAGTTGCGATACGCCGTCGCGCGCGCGGCGATCTCGGCCTCGGGATTGCTCCGGTCAAGGTCGATCGGGTTCTCGCTGGGCACGGTCATGCTGTTCTCTCTTCCGCGACGCAACGCACGACCTGAGCACCCAGGCCCTCGATGCCGCCGGTCATGACGTCGCCATCGCGCAGGAATCTCTGCCAGTGCTGGCCGTTGCCTGGGGGACTTCCGGTCAAGAGCAGGTCCCCTGGCAGCAGCGGCATGTTCTGGGATGCGCCGGCGATGAGGGTCGGGATGTCGAACATGAGATCGCTGGTGCTACTGTCCTGCATCCGCTGGCCGTTCAGATCCAAGGTGATCGCGAGATTCCCGCCGTCCACGTAGGGGGCGGGCACGAGGAACGGGCCGGTCGGAAGGAACCCCGGGGCGTTCTTGGCGCGATACCAGTCGGTGCCGATCTCCTTCATGTCGGGGCGGAAGACCAGATCCCTCGTGGTGATGTCATTGACGATCGTGTATCCGGCGACGTGACTCATCGCCTCATCGCGAGATACGCGAAACGCTTCGCGGCCGATCACGACGGCAAGCTCCAGCTCCCAGTCGTGCACGTCGCTGTATGCGGGCAGCACGAGTGGGACGTCGTCACCGACAACGGCCGTCGGAAGTCCGATGAAGAAGTACGTCTGGCCGTTGGCCTTGCGGTCGTCCATGATCTTCGCCGCAGCCGCGCGGGCCTCCTCAGGTGTGCGGTCGCTCTTCTGGGTGAGCCCCGCCGCGACCAGCTCGATCACGTGCTGCCGGTAGTTGGCGCCCGCCTGCAGAACCTGCCGCGGCTCGACAGGCGCGGTGAGGGTGACATCTGCCAGCGGCATCCAGCCTTCGCTCTCTGAAGCGAGCTCCGCCAGCCGCTCCCAGGCCGGCGCGGCAAGGAAGGCATTGAGATCGGGGGCGGCGAGGTCGGTGGCCGAGAGGGGGCGAATGCGCTCGCCCGCAACAAGGCCGAGCTGCACCGCCTCTCCGGTGCGATACCGGGCCAGGGCAAAGGGGGCGGTCAGAGCGTGCGAGGGCAAAGTCATGCCATTGGTCATCGTGTTTCTCAGCGATCTTCGGGGTCTAAAGCGGCTGCGAGAGCAGTTCGGAGACAGTGGTCATCAGCTCGGCCGACTCGCGGTCTTTGCCGGGGGTGCGCCGCCACTCTGCGATCTGGAGTGAGCTCTCCACGACCGCTGTCGCGCGCGGCAGCCGTCGTGCGTAGAACTCGTCCCACATCCCGTCATCGATCACGGAGCGCGACGTGAGCAGCTCGGCCAGCACGACGGCGTCCTCGAGCCCCTGCGCTGCGCCCTGCGCGAGGGTCGGCGGACAGGTGTGCGCGGCATCACCCAGGAGCGCAATCCTGCCGCGGTGCCACTGTCCCGGCAGGGTGAAGAAGCTCATGCGCGTGTAGTTCACGCGCGAGGCGTCGGTGAGGTGTCCGAGAATCTCGTCCCACGGCCCGTGATACTGGGCGGCGAGTTCACGCATCTTCTCGAGCATCTGGTCTGCGGACAGCTCGGAGCGGTCCTCGTAGTCGTCGACGATGTACGCGTACATCGTGTCCGGACCCGTGGGCGAATAGCCGGAGTAGTACGCCGCGCCGCCGTAGATCAGCTCGGTGCAGGTGACTCCGGAGATCAGCGGAACGAATGCCCGCCACACGCCAAAATCGAGCATCTCCGGCTCCGCCTCGATCCCGAGCAGCGACCGCACGGTCGAGCGCAGGCCGTCAGCCCCGATGAGGAAGTCCGCCTCGAAGAGCGTGCCGGATGCGGTCGTGACGATGACGTCGTCCTCGCCCTGCTCCACGGAGACGACCTTCTGACCCTCGTGGACGTGGACGCCGAGCTCATCGGCACGCTCGCGCAGGATGCGTGCCAGGTCCGGGCGGTACATCCCGGCGGCGGCGGGGTATTCGACCCCTCCCGCCCGGTGGGTGTCTACGCGGAACAGCTCGGTGCCCGCATCATCCGGTGCCCGCAGCACAAGCCCGTCGAAGACAGAAGCAGCGCTTCGCACCTGGTCCCAGACCCCGACCCTGTCGAGCATGCGAAGAGCATTTCCCTGAAGACTGATCCCGGACCCGACCGCGTCGGATGTCCGACGCGCTTCGAGGACATCCACGGCGACACCGGCCTCGGCGAGGAGGCACGCGGCGGCGAGGCCGGTGATCCCCCCGCCCGCGACGATGACGTTGTTGACCGCGTTCATCGGCCTTTTCCTTCCCTGCGACGACGCAGATACGTCGAGACGAACACAGCGAGCACGAGCGCCACACCGTTGAAGACGGAGTCGACCCAGGACTGGGACCCGGCCAGCGTGAGCCCACTGACGCTCACTGCGACGAACAGCACACCGAGAACGGTGCCGACGACGTTGAACCGGCCGGGGCGAATGGAGGTCGCACCGAGGAACACCGCCGCAAGCGCGGGGAAGAGGAACTCCGTGCCGGCGCCGGGGTTGGCCCCGCCCGTCCGGGCCGAGAGCAGGATTCCCGCCACTCCGGCCAGGCCACCCGCGATCACGAAGCTCACGAACGTGAGACGGCTGCTGTGGATGCCGACGAGGTCCGCCGCACGCCGATTCGATCCGAGAGCGTAGAGGCGACGGCCGAAGGGGGTCCAGGTGAGGAGATACCACGCGACGACCGCGACGACCACGACGACGTAGACCACGAGGGGAAGCCCGAGGAAGGTTCCGGAGCCGAAGGTGATCATCGAGGCGTCGATGCCGTAGATCGGAAGTCCGCCCGAGTACCACTGCACCAGACCGGCGATCGCAGTGGCGACACCGAGCGTGGTGATGAAGGCATCGAGGTGGAGGCGGGAGACGAGCCAGCCGTTGAGAAGGCCGATGAGCGCGCCGGTTGCGATGGCCGCGCCGATCGCGACGATGACGGGGGCGCCGACATTCGCCTGGAGCGCTGCGCACACCATCGCCGAGGCGACGGTGTTCGCGCCGATCGAGAAGTCGAAGTTGCCGGTGATCAGCGGGAACATCACCGCGATCGCGCAGATCATCACCACGGACTGGTTGGCAAGGACAACAGACAGGTTCGCCGTCGTGAAGAATGCGCCCGAGCTCGCCGGCAGGAGGGAGAAGAACGCGATCATCGCGAGCAGGAGGATCAGCAGTCCGTATCGCTCGCCCAGTGCGCTGAAGTTGCTGCGCTGCACCGGGATGGTTCGTGTTGCGGTTGTGGATGTCATGCGTCGACTGACTCCTCTGCCAACATCGCGTTGGTGATCTCGTCGCGAGTTGCACTCGCAGTGGGTAGAACGGCCGCGACACGTCCGCCGCGGAAGATGGCGATGCGATGAGTGATCGCAAGAAGCTCGTCGACGTCGGACGAGGCAACAAGCACGGTCGCACCGGCTCGTGCGGCGGCGGCGATGCTGGTGTAGATGTCGTGGCGCGCAACGACATCCACCCCCTGCGTCGGCTCGACGAGCAGAAGAAGGCGCGGCGAGCGCTGCAGCCAGCGGCCGAGGATCACCTTCTGCTGATTCCCCCCGGACAGCACTCCAAGGGGTGCCTCCGCGCTCGCCGCGCGGATGGAGAAGCGATCGATCGTGTCCGCGGCAGCCTCGTGCTCCCGACTCCCCGACAGGGCGAAGCCGTTCCAGATCCGGTCGAGGATCGTGACGGACAGATTCTGGGTGATCGAGAGGTTCGCGAATGCGGCATCCGAGTGACGGTCCTGGGGAATGAATGCTGCCCCCTGCGCCATCGCCTGTTCGGGCGAGCGTGGGCGGAAGTCCGCTCCTTCGAGGGTGACCGCGCGGGCGCGTGAGGAGAGTGCGCCGAACAGTCCCGCCAGGGCGTCGCTGTGTCCCGAGCCGTCGAGCCCGGCAAATCCCAGCACTTCGCCCGTGCCGACGTCGAACGACGCGTCGCGGCACGTGCCGACATCCAGCCCGTCGACGGCAAGGGAGATGGGACCGGGGCTGTGCACGAGGTAGGAGGCGGGCATCTCGCGCGCCTCATCGCCGGTCATGAGACTCACGACCTGCGAGAGCGGCATGTCGGCGATCGGACCGCTGCCGGCGTTCCGGCCGTCGCGGAAGACGGTGACGTCGTCGGCGACGGCGGAGATCTCATTGAACCGGTGGCTGACCAGCACGATGGTCTGCCCTTCGTCCGCCCGGCGCCGGATCGCGTGCATGAGATCCTGCGCGTCGTGCTCTCCGAGAGCAGCGGTCGGTTCATCGAGCAGCAGGATGCTGTCGGATGACTCCGCGTCATCGAGGGCTCGAGCGATGGCGAGCATGGCGCGCTGACTCGGCCTGAGGTCCGCAACCCGGGTCGTCGGACGCGCGTCGATCTCGAAGGTGTCGATGAGACGCTGGGCGTGCTGCTGCAGCGCCTTCTCCCGAACAGCGGTCCACCGTGTGGGATAGCCGAGTCCGAGAGCGACGTTCTCGGCGATCGAGAGCTGGGGGAACAGCCCCAGATCCTGGTGCACGAATCGCAGACCGAGCGCATGCGCTGTGTCGGGGCTGACGGCGGCGAGATCGAGGGTCTCGCCCTTGATGGAAAGCTCGCCGGCGTCGGCCCCGTACACGCCGGCGAGGCACTTGATGAACGTGGACTTGCCGGAACCGTTGCCACCGAGCAGCGCGTGAACGGTTCCCCGACGAACCGTCAGGTGTGCACCGACGAGAGCTCGGAAATGTCCGAACGTCTTCGATACGCCGCGCGCGCTGAAGGCGAACTCGCGGGGATCCGTCCCGCGCCGCTCGGTGGTCATCGCTTACTGCTCCCAGACGGCCTGGTAGTCGGCCTGGTAGTCGATCGCCGGTGTGTAGACGAAGGGCTGACCGGGGTCGGGCAGGTTCGTCTCGGCGTCGACAACCTGGAGACCGATGCCGGCGGGAAGCAGCTCCTGCCCTGCAAGGACGCGCAGGGCGGCGTCGATTCCCGCCCAGCCGTTCCACTCGGCGGCACTGGCGACCGTGGCGTCCTGGCCGCCGTTGGAGCGGATGATCTCCCAGTTCGGAATCGATCCGAAGTTGCCGATCACACTGACCTCGTCGCTTCGGCCGGACGCGTTGATCGCCTGGGCGAGGCCCGCGAGGAACCACCCATCGATGGGAATGGCGACCGCGTTCGCGTCGGGGTGCTGGAGCAGAGCCGTCGAGAACTTCTGCGAGAGCGCGCCAGTGGCAAGGTCAGCGTTCGAGAGCTGCACGGACCCGACGATCTCGCAGTCGGCGCAGTCGGCAAGGCGAGCGTTCAGACCCGCGGTGATCAGCGGTCCCCACTGGGTGTCGTTGAACTCGATCGCGAGGAGCTTGACGGCACCGTCCGTCTGGCCGATCAGCCAGTCTGCCTGAAGCTCTCCCACCTTCATCCAGTAGTCGTCATAGGTGTAGCCGTCGAGCATCTGCACATTGCCGGAGAACAGCGGGTCCTCACAGTCGAGGCCACCGACATTGATCGTCGTGATGCCGGCGGTCGCGGCTTCCTGCAGTGCGCCGCTCTCGGCCGCGCAGTCCTGACCGATCGTGATGATCACATCGGCCGCAGCGGCGATACCCTGCCGGATGCACGCCGACCAGCCGTCGGGGTTCAGCTCACCATCGCACACGGACGCTTCCCACCCGATTGCGCTTGCTGCTTCAACGGCGCCGGCCGCGGGAGCGGCACACGTCGTCGAGATCTCACCACACGAGACGACCCAGGCCGTCTGGTCGGCGGCGACGGGCACAGCTTCGGTCGGAGGTGCGCCGACGACTCCGTCATATGCGGCCTGGAGCGCTGCGGCCGCGTCGATGCCGGGAGCGTCAGTGGTGGGGCTCTGATCAGGCGCTGCAGAGGAAGAACAGGCGCTGATAACCAGTGCGAGAGCTGCTGCTCCCGCGGCGAGCAGGAGCGCTCGCGACTTTTTGCGGATCGTGCGATTCACGGAATCTCCTTTGATTTCGATCTACTGCGGTGCGGATCCCCGTCAATCTATGAACGGGGTTGTGGGGGATGGAAACAGTGGTGAGCGATACCGGGCATGTGTGCGCCCGATGGCCTGGACGTCAGCTTGTGAAGCGCGCAGCGATCCAATCGGCCGTAAATTGCGAGACGAGCGGGAAGTTGTCGAGCCCGATGTGTTCGACGCCACCCTCTTCGGGCGTGAAGATCCGAAGCTCGCGGTCGGGGCTGTTGACGGCCTCCGCGTACGAGCGGTGTGCGTCCGCCACGGGAATCTGCCGGTCGGCGATCCCGTGGGTGATCAGGTACGGGACGGCGATCTCCTCGAGCACCCCGTCCAGACTCACGCGCTTCGAGAGGGAGAAGAACTCGTCGAGGTCCTTGGCCCCCCAGACCCACTGGACGTGGTCCCAGTAATGAGGGACGGGATGCTCGCCCTCTCGGCGGCGGCGCCGCTGCTGAGTCTCACCCCAGTCGTAGTTGGCGCCCCACGAGACGACGAGCTTGATGCGCTTCTCATATGCGGCGGCCCGAGGCGCGTAATACCCGCCGAGCGACCATCCGACAAGACCGATCCGCTCCGGATCGAATTCCCCCAGCGCGGTGAGGTAGTCGACGCAGGCCGCGGCCCACACCTCCGTGTCGAACCGGGACCGGAGTCCGCGCAGCCGCAGCGCTTCGCCCGACCCGGGGGTATCGACCATCAGGGTGGAGATGCCCCGCCGGGCCAGCTCCTGCGGGAACCCGGAGTAGTACATCATCTCCTTGGTGCTGTCGAGACCGTTCCACTCGATGATGATCGGGCCGGGCTCGCCGTCCGCGGACGGTGCCCGATACAGATATCCGGGAAGAGAGCCCCCTCCGTACGGCACCTCGACGAGCGCAACCGGCGCACCGGAAAGCTCCATGTGCCGCAGGAGGAGATCGATGGACTTCTGATAGGCGGCATTTCGACCGGACCATCCCGGAGACTGCAGTCTCTCGGCTTGCGAGGTGTACAGGCTGCCGAGGTAGTACCCCTCGCCCGCACCGATGATCTTCCCCTCGACTGCATCCGCTTCCGCGGCCGCGACGACGCGGTCGGCGACGGCCGCCCATGCTTCGTAGAGGCTCTGCGTACCCGCGTCAGCTCCCTGACGTGCCGCTTCGAGAACCGGTCGGCACGCCCGATCGACGTCGTCGATGCGTCCACCGTTGTTCAAGGTCGCAACGACTGCGAGATTCCACACGTAGTTGCCGGGAAAGTACTCGAACACAGGCGCCCTCTCGTCATTGAGCTCGCAGCTCGGGGGCATCCGAGCCGGTCTCCTCGATTAGAGGTGACGGGCCGTATCGAGAGGAAATGGTTGTCCGCGATACGCGGTATCAGCAAGCGACTACCCGCGCAGCTCCGACGTGACGTCCGCGAGCAGGCCACGGAGCCAGGCGAGACCGGCGTCACGGGCGCGTGATGGGTGCCAGAACGCATGTTCCGTGAAGCGCTCGCTGGGGAAGGGCGTCTCTTTCACGATGAACTCGTCGGTGGCGCACGTGACGGCGGCGAGCGAACGGGGCATGAGTGCCCAATAGCGGCTCCCCCGGATCAGGTGGCTCATTCCGAGGTAGGAACTCACGGACACGTACGGGTCGGTGTCGCCGAGGCTGCGATGCGCGTCGAGGCCGGCCAGCGGGCGCAGTTGGTTGCGCGGACCGAGCGCGGCAAGAAGCTGCGGAGACCGCTTCAGATCAGCCACAGTCAGCTCGGCACGCGTCGCGAAGGGGCTGTGCGTAGACATGACAACCACGAAGTCGTCATCGAAGAGCGGCATCGACGAACTCGCGTACGCAGGAAGGTACTCGACGGGCAGGACCATCACGTCGTATTGCATGAGGGCGCCGTCCGGATCGCGCGTGAACGTCGTCGGCAAGCTCTCGAACGCTACCCGCGCTCTCGGTGCGTCTGCTTCGAGCCGCCGCACGAGCGCTGCCCCGACGCGGGTCAGCGTGTAATCCGACAACGCGATGCTGAAGACCCGCTCAGACGTCTGCGGGTCGAACTCGACCCCCGCGGCAAAGAGGACGCCCGCCGCGTCGTACGCGGCCCGGGCGGCTGGCACGAGACTCTCGGCGAACGGGGTGAGCTGAAGTTCGTTTCCGACTCGGACGAGCAGCTCGTCGCCGAAGTACCCCCGCAGGCGACGCAGCACACCACTCATCGCGGACTGCCCGATATGCAGGCGCGCCCCCGCGTTCGTCACGTGACGCTCTTCGAGCAGCGCGTTGAGCGCAACGAGCAGATTGAGATCGATCGACTCCAGCCGGGCAACCACGATGTCCTCCTTGGGGTCCCGGGGAGCGTAACAGTTTGGTGATGGCGACTATCGCCGAGAACCATTTCCACGATAGGCCTCGGGTTCCTAACGTGAAATGACATGCCGCGCCCGACCGCGCGGCAGCGCATCGCGTCGACGGAGACTCCGCTTGCCGTCGCGCGCACAACGGCAGGAGAACATCATGACGCGAATCCATAGCCTCGGATACGTGGGAATCCAGACACCGCGAGTCGACGAGTGGCCCGCGTTCGCAACCGACGTGTTCGGCCTCGAGTGCACACGCGAAGAGTCTGGATCCGTGCGCATTCGGTGGGATGACCGGATGTATCGCATGGAAATCGCGCCGGGGGAGGACGACCGCATCCTCTACCTGGGATGGGAAACAAGCAACCGCACCGACTACGAGGCCGTGATCTCTGAGCTGCGCGAAAAGGGCGTGGAAGTCGTCGAGGAGCCGGCCGAGCTCGCGGATACCAGGTGCGTGACGGAGCTCGCATCGTTCGTGGATCCGTTCGGCATCCGCCAAGAGCTGTTCTACGGGCCCGGGCACCTCGATCGCACGTTCCGCGGTCAGCGCGCGACGTCTTCGTTCATCACCGGCGACCAGGGCCTCGGGCATGCCGTGCTCATCGTCCCCGACATGGCCGTCGCGAGCCACTTCTACGAAGACATCCTCGGATTCAAGTGCAGCGACGTCGTCGATGTCGGAATCGGGCCGATGGCATTCCTGCGGTGCAACCCCCGCCACCACAGCCTCGCCATCTGGGCGATCCCGGGGTCGCTCGGTCTGAATCACATCATGGTCGAGAGCACCGATATCGACGACGTCGGTCGCGCCTACGACCTCGCGCTGGCCAGCGACTACGAAATCAGTGCGACCCTCGGACGGCACGCCGGCGACGAGCAGCTCTCGTTCTATACGCGCACGCCGAGCGGCTTCGATCTGGAGTTCGGCGCAGATTCGCTCGTCATCCACGACGACGACGCGTGGACGATGCGGCGCATTGACCGCAAGTGGGGCAACCGCAGCGAGATCTGGGGACACAAGTTCCGGCCGCTCCCCCCGCAGAGCGCTGTTCACGCCTACCCGGAGGTCTCCGCATGATCGACGTCCACGCGCATCTGTTCTTCGACGAGCTCCTCGGTAAGGCGGCGGACGCGGGGCCGGAGATCCGCAAGGTCGCAGAAGGTCTGCACGAGATCGTCGCCGGAGGCTTCCACTGGCCGATCGGACCCAAGTCGAGCCTCGCCGAGACCCCCGACTACCGAGTCGACTCACTCGATGTCGACGGCATCGATCTGCAAGTGGCGTCCCTCTCTCCGCTGTGGCTGTTCACGCACACACCGGCTGAGGTGGCAGGGCCGTTCCTGCGCTCGGCGAACACACTCATGTCGGAGTGGAGCGCGGGGCGACCGGACCGGCTCCGCGGCTTCGCGGCGCTTCCCACAGTCGATATGAGCGTGGCCATCGCCGAGCTCGAGTACTCGGTTCGTGAGCTCGGCCTCGTCGGGGGATACATCGGCACCGACGCGCGTGCGGCACTCGACCACCCCGACATGGACGACCTCTACCAGACATGCGTCGACTTGGACGTGCCCCTCTTCGTCCACTCGACAGTCCCGGGCGTGGACGGACCCGCCGGAGACCCCCGACTCGACCGCAACGACTGGCACGTCACACTCGGCTACCCGCACGAGGAGACGCTCGCGGTCGCCTCTCTCATCTTCGGGAAGGTGCTGCTGCGCCATCCCGACCTGGATGTCTACGTCAGCCACGGCGGCGGCAGCATCGCCTTCCAGCACGGGCGACTGCGCAAGTTCGCGAGCCTCCCCCGTTCGCCGATCACCGTCGAGGAGTTCGACGAGCAATTCCAGCGGCTGTGGTTCGACACCCACGTGAATTCGCCGACCGCTCTCGATCTCCTGCGATCTGTTGCGAACCCCGAGCGGCTCGTGTTCGGCACGAACTATCGCGGGTGGGACTCGGGCACCACCGAAGAGGTGCAGCCGATCGCCGCCGATGTCGTCCGCAACGCTGAGCGGCTCCTGCGCGTCCCAGCACACCTGAGCACAGCGAAGTAGGAGGAAGCCTCATGCGCATCGCACGATGGCAGCGCCTGGACGGCGTTGTTGAAGCCGGTTTCGTCTATGACGAGCACGTGATCCCGCTTCCGGGCGGAGAGCCGGTGGACGTCCTGATCTATTCCGGGCTCCCCATGACGCTCGCGATGGGACGAGAGCTGATCGAGCGTGACGAGCGCGATAGCTGGCGCCCGCTCGGATCGGTCCGCCTCCTTCCCCCGGTCGTCCCCGGCAGCGTCCGCGACTTCGTGACCTTCGAAGAGCACGTCGAGGGCATGGTGAAGCGTGCGGACCCCGAGGCGCGGGTGTCGGATGCCTGGTACGAGGCCCCGACGTTCTACTTCACGAACCCGCACACCCTGATCGGACCGACTGAAACGCTCGTCCCACCCCACACCGGCGAGCTGGACTTCGAACTGGAGGTCGCCGCCGTCATCGGTGCCGTCCGGGAGAGCGACGGTCGGCACATGTCCGTCGAACGGGCAGCCCAGCAGATCTTCGGCTACACGATCTTCAACGACTGGAGCGCCCGCGATCTCCAAGCTCGTGAGATGCGGGTCTCCCTCGGACCCTGCAAGGGGAAGGACTTCGGGTCGACCCTCGGACCGTGGATCGTGACAGCCGACGAGTTCGCCGACCGGACGACCGAGGACGGGTTCCTGGACCTCAACGTGCGTGTCGACGTGAACGGCGACCTCTACGGACAGGACAACCTTACGCACATGGGCTGGACCTTCCCGGAGATGATCGCCTACGCCTCGCGCGACTCTCGCGTCGCTCCGGGCGACATCCTTGCTTCGGGCACCACCGGCAAGGGATGCCTCGCAGAGATGTGGGGGCGCACAGGAACACTGTCACCCCGGCCGCTGCAGACCGGAGACACCGTACGCATCGAGGTCGAGGGGATCGGCGAAATCGTCAATACCATCGGCGCTCCCCGTGAGACCGAGCCGCCCGTCCCCGCCGCGCGGCGACACCGGAGTCGGGCCGCCGCGTAAAGACACCACCCGATCAATCGCTGATTCGGGTTGCGGGACCCTGAGCGCTGCTCCGGGTCCCGCGACGTACGGTGGGGCACTTGCCCACACGAACCACCCCGCGCAGGTGCGCCACATGCTCCACCCGGTCGGCCCGAACATCCCGATCACCCCGTGATGCCGGGGTTCTCGCGGATCGACCATTCTGCAATGCACTTACACACAGCGGGGGTTGATCGCCACCCTCGCCCCCGAAACCGTGGGCAGGATGTGGGCAGCCAGCGTCCCATCAATGGAAAAACCCCTGATCAACAGGGGTTTTTCTGGCGGTGACGGTGGGATTTGAACCCACGGTAGGGGGTTACCCTACACAACTTTTCGAGAGTTGCACCTTCGGCCGCTCGGACACGTCACCGCCCGCCAGTCTACGACACCTCTGATCTGTGGAGAAATCGGCCCGGATGTGCGGACTTCTCGCGTCCGACCCCAGAGATGGGTACCCTCGACGGGTGGGAGGCGAGGTCTACCGGTTCGGGGAATACACACTCGACTGCGCTCGCCACCAACTGCGTCGCGGCGCAGAGCCCGTCCATCTGGAGCCACGGGTCTACGACCTGCTCTGCTATCTGGTCGCGCGCCACGATCGACTGGTCCCGAAGGAAGAACTGATCGACGCGATCTGGCGCAGCCAGTTCGTCAGCGAGGCCTCCCTCACGACGGCGATGCGCGCGGCTCGTGCAGCGATCGGTGACGACGGCTCTCAGCAGCGCGCCATCCGCACGGTCCACGGCCGTGGATACCAGTTCATCGCCGAGCTCTCCCCGACGCCGCCATCAGCACCGCAGATCCCGTCCCCCGAGGCGCAGAACATCCGCTTTTGTCGGGCGGCCGACGGCGCACGCATCGCGTATGCGACCGTCGGATCGGGACCGGTGCTGATGAAGGCGGCGAACTGGATCAGCCATCTGGATGCCGAATGGCAGACCGCCATCTGGTCGCATTGGATCCTCGGACTGGCCTCCGAGCGCCAGCTCGTCCGCTACGACGAGCGAGGCTGCGGCCTCTCTGACTGGGAGGTCGAGAGCTTCACCTTCGAGGATTGGGTACGCGACCTCGAAACCGTCGTCGACACCCTCGGGCTTGAACGATTCCCCCTCCTCGGCGTCTCACAGGGAGGTGCGGTGGCCATCGCCTACGCCGTGCGCCACCCGGAGCGCGTCAGCGCGCTGGTGCTCGCCGGCGCCTATTCGCAGGGTCGGCTCGTGCGTGCGGCGACAGAGGCGGAGCGCGCGGCCGCGGCGATCGACCTCGAGCTGGCTCGGGTGGGGTGGGCGCAGCAGGACCCCAGTTTCCTGAGGGTGTTCGCGTCGCAGTTCCTCCCCGATGGCACGCCGGACGAGTGGTCGGAGTTCATCGAGTTCCAGCGGCAGACGACCTCCCCCGAGAACGGCGTGCGCTTCCTTGAGGCGTTCGCGACGATCGACGTCGCCGACATCGCCACACGCGTGCAGTGCCCCACCCTGATCCTGCACTCGCGCGGCGATGTCCGCGTTCCGCTGTCGCAGGCGGCCGAACTGGCGACATCCATTCCCGACAGCCGCCTGGTCGTGCTCGACAGCCCGAACCACCTGTTACGAGCGGACGAGCCCGCCTGGCCGAGCTTCCTCGCTCACATCGATGATTTCCTCGCCGATGTCTCGAGCTGACCGGCGCCGGCGCCACTCAGCCCACAGGTGATACCCATTGATGGCGACGAGCACGGCGTTGAGCGCGACCATCGACGGAATGCCGAGCATCGCGTTGAAGACGGTCAAGACGATGCACGCAATCAGGTTCAGCTGTCGTAGCCGGACGACGTTCCGCTGGGTCAACGAGAGGACGATCACGGCGGAGCCGATCCACCCGAGAATCTCGACCATCACTGCACCGCCCGACTCACCGCGCCGTAGGAGAGCATGTCGGCCCGTCCCGCCAGCAGCTCGTCGAACACCGACATCCCCTCGCCGGCACGCCAGGCGGCATCGGCGTGCACCCTCGACGCCCACAGCAGACGCAGCAGTGTGAGCGGCCGCAGCAAGGCTCCGGGGCCCGCGAGCATGTGCTGCACACGGGTCAGCTCGTGGGCCACGACGGCATCGCGCGTCGCCGCTCGGACGGCACGCACCAAGAACCTGGATGCGAGTCCCGTTCCGCGAGGACGCACCCCCGTCGTGCGCGGGTCGGCGAAGTCGCCTGCGGCGGCCAGCCGCCACGGCACGTCGACGATACGCGCGGCCGCGCGATAAAACCGACGCGGCAGTTTCGGGGCGACCACCGATGACCGCTCCAACAGCTCGCTGAGCAGGTGCGCCTCGCGCGCGGCGACCGTCATCCCCTGTCCGTACACCGGATTGAAGCTGCACAGCGCATCGCCCATGGCGATGAAACCCGAGGGAAGTGCGCGCTGGCGCTCCGGCCGCCGCCTGCGGCTGCTGCGCAGCGCGAATCGCGCAACATCGCCCTGCGGCTCGGCTGCGGCGAGGGTCTGCGCGATCTCGTCACTCGGTAGCGTCTGCGCCCACACCGAGAACGCGTCCTCCGACTCGGGGACAGGGTCGCCATGAAAGGACGCCGCCGTCAGCATCCACTGCCCGTGCTCGATCGGCACCATCACGCCGAGACCGGTGCGATGCGACGGCGGTGCGATCGAGACGACGCACCCCTCATCGAACATCGAGGGGTGGCGCCGCATGACCCGCGTGCGGTAGGCGACGTCGATGCGCACCGCGTCGGTGTCGGGCGCGGCAAAACCGGCCTGATCAAGCATCGCCCAGGCCCGCGTCGTCCGGCCCGAGCAGTCGATGACGAGGTCGGCCGGGTAGCGGGTGTCGCCGGCGCGAACGCCCCGCACAGCGCCGCGGTCGCACAGCAGGCCGTCCACGGACGTGGCGTCGACGATCTCGACGTTCTGGAGATCCTCACGCACACGAGAGCGGAGGGCGTCTTCGAGCACCGGGCGCGAGACCGAGAGCACCGGCAGGTCCACCGCACTGGGCAGTCGATACCCACCGCCCTGATGCCAGACGAGCTCGCGCGCCTCAACGGGCACGGCTCCGCGGAGTGTGAGCTCCCCGGTGATTCCGGGGAACCACTTCTCGATGCGCGCCTGTCCGTCGGCGAGCAGGATGTGTGCGTGTACGCCCTGCGGCACACCCCGGCGGGGCATCGCGTCGCTGGGGAGGCTGTCCCGCTCAAGGATCAGCACCTGTTCGGCATGGCGGCTGGCGGCGCGGGCGGCCAAGAGTCCGGCGATCGACGCGCCGATGACGACGACCGTTCCTGTAGGGGTGTTCATGGGTGTTAAAACCTCCGTTGGGGCGCGCCCTTGTGGAGCGCCCCAACGATGGTTCCCGACCAGCGTCGTCGCGTCGTGACGAGCGTCTGAGGAGTCTCTGAGGAAGACTCTCCCGCTGCCACCGGCGAACCTGATGCGGCTTCTCGCGAATGCCATGACCTGACACACTGAGTCCATGCTGATCGTTACGACCAATGATGTTCCCGGGCACACCATCACCGCCGTGCACGGCGAGGTCTTCGGCCTCACCGTGCGCTCCCGTCACATCGGCTCCAATATCGGGGCCTCCTTCAAGGCTCTCGCCGGCGGCGAGCTGAAGGGCATCACCGAGCTCTTGCACGAGACCCGCGTCGAGGCACTGTCACGCCTCCAGAAGGAGGCGGAGGCCAAGGGCGCGAACGCGGTGGTCGCCTTCCGCTTCGAGACCAACGACTACGGCGACAGCGGTGGTGTCGAGGTCTGCGCATACGGCACGGCGGTCACCTACTCCTGACCGTCTCACGACGAGAGCGTCCTACGGTGATGTCGCCCATCGTTCACGCGCACCCGCCATACTGACCTCATGAGCGTGATCGAGAACTCGAAAGTCACCGTCGTCGGCGCGGGCAGCGTCGGCTCGAGCGTCGCGTACGCGGCGCTCATCCGCGGCTCTGCGCGCCACATCGCCCTCTACGACATCAACACGGCCAAGGTTGAGGCCGAGGTGCTCGACCTTGCTCACGGCACGCAGTTCACCGGCACGAGCGACATCATCGGCGGCAGCGACATTTCGGTCGCCGCCGGCTCCCACGTCGTCGTCATCACCGCGGGCGCGAAGCAGAACCCCGGGCAGAGCCGCATCGAACTGGCCGGGGTCAACGCCGGCATCATGCGCAAGATGATGCCGCAGCTGCTCGAAGTGGCCCCGAACGCCGTCTACGTGATCGTGACCAACCCGTGCGACGTGCTCACCGTGCTCTCGACGGAAGAGACTGGACTTCCCCCCGAACGCCTCTTCGCCTCGGGCACCGTGCTCGACACTTCGCGTCTGCGGTGGAAGCTCGGTCAGCGCGCCGGCGTCGCAGCATCCAGCGTGCACGCCTACATCATCGGCGAGCACGGCGACACCGAGTTCCCCCTCTGGTCGCAGACGACGATCGGCACCGTGCCGATCCTCGATTGGGAGACGGAGGGACACCCGAAGATGACCGCCGACGAGCTCGACTCGATCAGCGTCGATGTGCGGGATGCCGCGTACAAGGTCATCCAGGGCAAGGGCGCAACCAACTACGCGATCGGCTTGTCCTCCGCTCGCATCATCGAAGCGATCCTGAACGACGAGAACGCCGTGCTGCCGGTGAGCACGGTGCTGAAGGACTTCCACGGCATCGACGGCGTCGCCCTCTCGGTCCCGTCGATCGTGAACGCGAGCGGCGCCTTCCCCATCCGCGGCACGCAGTTCTCCCCCGGGGAACTGGGGCTCCTGCGGCGCTCCGCAGATGCCCTTCGTGAGGTCGCCGCGTCACTACGCTGAGTCGCGGCGGCGGTGTCGGATGCCGCGACTAGCCTGAACCCATGGCCCGACGCCCCGCATCCGCCGCCGCGTTCACGTGCACCGAGTGCGGGTGGTCCACCGTCAAGTGGGTCGGCCGCTGCGGCGAGTGCCAACAGTGGGGAACCGTCGTTGAGACAGCCACTCAGACCGGAATCGTGCGGTTCGTCGAGTCCGCCGCCCCCACAAGCGAGCGCGCCGCGCAACCGATCACGCGCGCCTCGGCTGCCGAAGCGCCCCGCCGGACGACCGGCATCGGTGAGTTCGACCGTGTTCTGGGCGGGGGTCTCGTCCCCGGAGCAGCGATCCTGCTCTCCGGTGAGCCCGGCGTCGGCAAGTCCACCCTCTTGTTGGATGTCGCGGTCAACTCCGCGCGCGCCGGTCACCGCGTCCTCTACGCCAGCGCCGAGGAGTCGGTGGCGCAGGTGCGTCTGCGCGCCGAACGCACCGGGGCGCTGCACGACGAGCTCTACCTCGCGAGCGAAACCGACCTCGCCACGATCCTCGGCAACGTCGACACCGTCCAACCCGACCTTCTCATCGTCGACTCGGTGCAGACCGTCACCTCGGCCCTCCACGACGGTGCAGCCGGCCAGCCCACACAGGTACGCGAGGTCGCCTCGACGCTCATCCGGGTCGCGAAGGAACGCGGGCTGCCGGTGATCATCGTCGGCCACGTCACCAAAGACGGCTCCATCGCCGGGCCCCGACTCCTCGAGCACCTCGTCGACGTGGTGTGCCATTTCGAAGGCGACCGCCAGACGTCTCTGCGTTTCGTCCGGACACTCAAGAACCGCTTCGGCCCCACCGACGAGGTCGGCTGCTTCGACATGGCCGGGGACGGCATCCGCGAGGTGAGCGATCCCAGCAGCCTGTTCCTCGGCACCGGCGCTCCGGTTGCGGGCACGTGCGTCACGATCGCGATGGAGGGACGACGCGCACTTCCGGTCGAAGTCCAGGCCCTGACGATCAAGACCTCGGCGCCGAACCCGCGTCGGGTCGTGAACGGTGTGGACGCATCGCGAGTCGCGATGGTGCTCGCGGTGCTCGAACGCCGAGCCGGGATCAGTGTCAGCGACCACGACGTGTATGTCTCCACCGTGGGCGGCGTGCGGCTCGCCGAACCGGCGGCTGACCTTGCCATCGCCGTCGCGGTGGCCAACTCCCTGCGCGATCATGCCCTCGCGCCCGGGACGGCGGCGATCGGCGAACTGAGCCTGGCGGGCGAGATCCGCCCCGTCACCCAGGTCGCCCACCGGCGCTCCGAGGCGCAGCGCCTGGGCTATCGTGCGATCGTGGACGACACCGCGCGTACGTTGCGCGCCGCGCTGAACCGCCTCACGCTGGCCGCAGCACCGTCCCACACATCCGGGGAACCTGAGGAAATCCGGACGAATCCGGCATTCTAGGCAGACCTCTCGGCCTGTAAGTTGACTTCGACAGGGCGCACAGCATGCCCTCGAAGGGCCTCCCGTGACCACCTACCTTCCTCTTCCTCGCCCCGCGGGGGACCCCGAGGCGATGCGCGTGTTGCACGGGCTCCTGCGCTTCGTGCGAGAAGCCGCGCTCGCCCACACCCCGCTTCCGGGCGAGCTTGACCTGACCGCACGCCTGTCCTGCACGAGGCAGCAGCTACGCAACGCGATGTCCGAACTCGAGGCGCAGGGCATCGTCCGTCGCCGCCAGGGCTCTGTCACCACCGTGGACCCGATCGCGCTGCGGCTGAGTGTGCGCCTCGAGGAGCAATTCGAGCACGTCGATCTGCTGAACCGCCTGGGCTACCGCGCCGAGGTCGAGGAGCTCAGCTCCGAGACGACGACTCTCGGTCCGACCGTGGCCGCGGTCATGGAGATGCCCGAGAATGCTCCCGCCATCCAGGTCCGGAAGCTCTGGCGCGCCGACGGCGCCGTGTCCCTGGTGGCCACCGACATCGTTCCCCTCCCGGGACCTGCCTCACCCGTGAAGAACGAATCCGTGTTTGCGCTGGCGGCACGCCTGTGGGGCGAGCCGGTCGTGTGGGAGGTCACCACGCCCGGGGTCGCTGTGCTCGACGACGCGTTGGCGGAGTTGTTCGAGCGCCCTGTCGGAACCCCCGTGATGACGCTGGAACTCATCGGGATCGGGGCCAGTGGCCGGCGTCTGCTGCACAGCCTCGAGTACCACGACCCCGATATCGTCACGTACTCACTTGTCCGGACGGTGCGTCCCCCGTGGCACGGAGCCGGCTGAGTCACGCAGCCCACGAGTGCCAGAAGCCCTCGTGGGCGCGAGCGGCCCCGGCAACCCGCATGGCCTCGCGCAGAAACCTCTCGTCGGGTTCCGTCAGATCCACATGAGCCCTCCCCTTGTAGACAAGTCGACGATCCCGCAGTGAGCGCAGCGTGCTCCCATGCCAAAAAGTCAGGCCTCTGTTACCGCGAGGTAACGGGAACCCGCGAGCTTGTCCACAACTTGTCGATAAGTATGGGGGGAGGATTATCGTGAGAAGAGTCATCCCTGGAGGCCCACCGTGAGCATCGCGCCCGCACGCATCGATGAGCAGACGATCCGCGCGCTCCCGAAGGCAGAAGTGCACGTCCATCTCGAGGGCACCTTCTCGCTCATCGACCTGCTCACCCTCGCCAAGGAGAACGGCGTCGCCCTGCCGGGACCGGCCGCAACCCTCTTCGACATCTCCACCCACACGGACTTCGAGACTCCCGAGGTCACCACCGGCGGCGGCACGGGAACCGGCTCGGCGGGACTGTCGGGTTTCCTTCGCTTCCTCGACTGGCAGTGCGGCCTCGTCCGCACGCCGGAGCAGGCTGCCCGCGTGGCCTACGCCTTCGCCGCCCGCCAGAGTGCGTCCGGCGTGCGGTACTCGGATGTCATCGTCAACCCCACCCACTGGAACGCCTGGCGGGGCCGCGACCTCGCGCTGATGGATGCGCTGTCCGCCGGGTTCGACGAAGCCGAACAGGACGGCCTCTGCCGTGTCGGCATCGCATATTCGCTGCTCCGCGGCCAGACAGCGGCCGATGCCGAAGACGCCGTCGCGCGCCTGGCCGACGCATCCCTGCGCCGGGTCGTCGCACTCTCGGTGGACGGCGATGAGAAGACCACCGGCCGCACGGGCGAGAAGTTCCAGAACGCCTTCGCGATCGCGGCGAGCGCGGGACTTCATCGCACGGTCCATGCCGGGGAGTCGAGCGGCCCGGAGGGCGTGTGGGATGCGATCGACCTGCTGCAGGCCGAGCGCATCGACCACGGCGTGCGGGCGATCGAGGACGACGCCCTCATCGCGCGCCTGATCGCGGACGGCGTCAGCCTGGGCGTGTGTCCCCGATCCAACATCACCCTCGGCATCTACGACGGCTGGGCATCGCATCCGCTCCCGCGCCTGCTGGCGGCCGGCGTACGGGTCACGCTCAACACCGACGACCCTGCCCCGATGGGCACCTCGCTCGAGGCCGACTGGGCAGTGGCCGCCGACCAGTTCGGCTTCTCCCACGACGACATGGTGGGGTTCGCCCGTCGTTCTCTCGAGGCCTCCTTCGCCGACGACGACCTGAAGCGTGACCTGCTGACCGAGCTGGAGGCTGTCGTCACAGCATCCACCGCAGCAGAGGTGACCGCATGACGATGCTGACCGACCTCACCCCCACGACCGCGGAGCTCATGCACATCCGCGCCGTCGCCGCCGGGCACACAATGCCCGATGTCATCATCCGCGGCGGTCTTGCGCAGTCCCCCGGCACCGAGGAGTGGCTTGAGCGCGACATCCTGGTCGCCGGACGCCACATCGCGACCCTCACCCCCTGGGGCCACGTCACCGAGGCCGGGGAGGAGATCGACGCCACCGGCTCGTATGTCGTCCCGGGTTTCATCGACGCCCACCTGCACATCGAGTACACGAACCTCACCCCCGGTGCGCTCGCGCGCCTGTCGGTGCCGCGCGGCACCACGACGGTCCTCACCGACCCGAACGGCGCGGCGAACGTCTGGGGTGCGCGCGGTATGGACTTCCTGCTGTCCACCGACACCCCGCTGCACATCTTCCAGCAGGTCTCCCCCACCACCCCGGCCTCCGACATCCTCGAACGTGGTGGCGCCGTGATCCCCGAGGAGACGGTGCGCGCACGCCTGTGGGATGACAACACCGTGACCCTGGGCGAGGGTAACCCGTTCGACTACGGCGAGCGCTCGACCGGCCGATTCCGGGAGGCGCTGGCAGCCGGAAAGCGCGTCACCGGGCACACCGCAGCGCAGACCCACGAGTCGCTCTGGGGGTATCTGGCCGCAGGCGTCGGTGACGACCACAACGCCGCCACGATCGACGAGGTTCTCGAGCGCACGCGCCTGGGCGCGATGGTCACGATCATGGGGTCCTCGCTCGTCGACAACACCGTGCCGCTGTTCGCCGATCTGGATGCCATCGCCCCGGCCCTTCGCAGCCTCAGCTTCTGCGCCGACGACAAGCACGCGTGGGACCTGTCAACGCAGGGCCACATCGACCACCACGTACGCCAGGCGATCCGCTTCGGCGTCGACCCGCAGCTGGCCTACCGGATGGCTACGATCCACCCGGCGCACCATTACCGCCTCGACCAGGTGGTCGGGCTTCTCGCGCCGTCGCGACTCGCCGACATCCAGATCATCCCCGATCTCGCAGACGCACGGCCGAGCACCGTGCTCGTTGCCGGCTCGGTCGTCGCGCGCGACGGCGCCGCGCTGTTCGAGAACACGGACCCGCTGCCGGACTGGGTGCGGGGCACCGTCCACGTCGGCGACATCACCCCTGACATGTTCACCGTTGCCGCGCCCGCAGGCGCCACGCAGGCGTGTGTGCGGGCGATGGAGATGTACAACGGCTACTTCAAGCGCGAGTTCGAGGCGACTCTCGCTGTCGATGGCGGCCTCGTCCAGCCGGATGCCGACACCGATGTCTTGAAGATCGCCGTGGTCGATCGCCACCACGCCTCCGGCGAGGTCGGGATCGGCTTCGTGCGCGGCTTCGGGCTGCGGCAGGGCGCCATCGCCATCACGATGAACTGCCCGAACATGAACATCGCCGTCGTCGGCGCGGACGACGCATCCATGGCCCTCGCGGTGCAGGAGCTGGCGCGCACCGGCGGCGGGTTCGTCACCGTGGCCGACGGCGAGGTCATCGCACGGGTGGATCTCCCTGTCGGCGGGATGATGAGCGCCGCGCCGTGGGAAGAGACCGCCAAAGATCTGGATGCGGCGCACCGCGCGACCCACGCGCTCGGCTGCGCCATCCCCTCGCCGTACATCATCCTGTCGTTCGTGGGTCTGTACGTCGTGCCCGACCTGGGCGTGACCGAGCGGGGCCTGATCGACACCACGACCCAGTCGTTCGTCGATGTGCTGCTGCCGGGACATGCCGGTGTGTGCGGACACGCGCACCGCGCCGGCGACGCCACCCCCGACGCCTGATCCTCGACCGAAAGAGATCCGCAATGTTCACTCGCCCGACACCGTTCACCGTCCCTGCCGCCGAACAGCAATGGGTGGATGCGGTCGCGGGCCTCGCGCCGCAGTTCGCCGCGACCGTCGCCGATGACGATGCCGGCGCGCGACTGCCGATCGAACATCTCCAGGCGCTGCACGCGACCGGACTCGACGCGGCGTTCCTCCCGGTCGAGCACGGTGGAGACGGGCTCTCGTACGTGACGCTGGTCAACATCGTGCGGACGCTCGCGACCGTCCACCCGGCCCTCGCCACGGTCTGGCTCATGCACATCGGTGCGGCCCACGCCCTGGTGACGCTGTCGTCCCCCGAAGAGGGTGCGTTCTTCGCCGCCGAGCTGCGGGCGGGCAAGCGCTTCGCCAACGCCCTGTCGGAGCCCGCGGGAGGAAACCTCTTCCTCGCCTCTCAGCAGGATGCGTCCCCCACCGCCGCCGGCTGGGCGCTCACGGGCCGCAAGCTCTTCATCTCGGGGTCCGAGATTGCCGACTACTTCTTCCTGAACTCGCGCGTCGACGGCAACCCGGCCTTCTTCGGCGTCACCGTCGATGACACCGTCTCCTTCCCGCCGATCCAGGAGACGATGGGGATGCGCGCCACACGCAGCCGCACCGTGGAGTTCGCCGAGACGCCGCTGCTGGCCTCCCGCCTGTGCGGCATCCCGCCGATTGACTACGCCAACCTCATCACGGTGGCCTTCGCGTTCCTCTCACTCGGCATCGCCGAATCGGCGCTCGACCTGCTCACGGCATCCGCGCACACGAAGAAGGGACCCGCGCCCGCTCTCGCCGACGCCCAGTGGGTGAAGATGGAAACGGGCCTGCTCTGGACCGAGACCCAGGCGGTCCTGCTGCTGGCCGAACGGGTCGCGTGGCTGGCAGATCAGCGTTCGACCGAGGCGATGGCGGCGGCGACCGAGTCGAAGATGCTCGCCAACGAGCTCGCCAAGAAGGCGGCCGCAGAAGCCGTTCGGGTCGGCGGCGGCGGCTCGTACCTGGTGACCTCGCCGATCCAACGCGTGTTCCGCGACGCGCAGGCGGGCGCTCTGATGGCGTACTCCGTGCCGTTCTCGCAGGAGGTCATCGGTAACGCGGTGCTGGAGGCATCCGCACCCGCCTGACCGGATTCAGGCGTCGAGCGCGGCGATGAGGTCGGCGGGCGTCGCCTGCATGGGGTGGGGGCCTGCGATATCGAAGAACACCGTGGTGATCTCCTCACCGTGCGTCCCGAGGAACTGCCGCAGGCTCGCGGACGGCATGAGCGCGACCGCCGGCGGCAGCGTCGCCGGCTTGTGCGCGGCATCGCTGAACAGCAGTAGCGCGACCTGTCCGGTGTTCGGGTCGCGGAAGGTCCACACCTCACCGACATCCAACGGATTGTCCCGCTGGCCGGGCTTCATGAGCGGCACGACGGTCGGCCCGTGGCGGAGGGCGAAGGCGACGGCGGCCATGTCCTGGGTCTGCAGCGCATCCCCGAGGGAGGTGTTGCGGAACTCAAGGGGCTTCTTGTCGCGCCTGGCCATCCCCCAAGCGTAGTTCGGGGCGGGACTCGTGCTGCAACTCGGCGAGAGGAGGTGCAACTCGGCGAGGCGAAGTGCAACTCGGCGAGGGGCGGGGCTCAGTAGAGCAGGAACTGCGTGGTGGTGCCCGAGGGCACACCGCCGATCTCGACCGACAGGTGGTACGACGCACCGCCCCCTGACGCAACCGGGCGGCTGTCACTGTCGCAGGTGTCCACGGAAGACCGGGTGCGGTCCCACTCGAGTGGGGTCGCGCTCGTCACCGACTGGCCGGCGGCGAGCGTGACGATCATGTCGCTCGGCTCACTCTGACAGTCGGTGCTGCGCCACCAGGTGTCGTCGCCACTGGTGATCGTGAACACCTGCGTGGTCGTTCCGACGTTGATCGTGCAGTCCGCGTCGCTCGTGTTGGTGAGACGGATCGACAGCTGTGGGTTCTGCCCCGACGCGTAGGTGTCCTGATCGGTGAGCGGTTCGACGACCACATCGCTGCGTGTGCACCCGGGCGCGGCGCTGTCGGTGGCGGTGGGCTCGGCCGCTGCCTCATCCCCCTCGGGTTGGGCGGCGACATCCATCGTGACAGCAGGCGTCGCCGACGACGTCGGAGACGCGGATGCCGAGGCGCTGGGGGCGGGAACGCTCGTCAGGCTCGCGGAACTCGCCCAGGGCTGCGCGATCACAAGCCACACGATGCCGACAATCAGCAAGACGAGACCGAGCAGCACCAGCAGCCGCCGTCGCCGATACACCGCCTTGGAGTGGCGGCGGCGCGGCGACGGTGAGCTCATACCCCCAGCCTATGTCGGCTGGCCTGGATCAGGTGCCGGCTCCACAAGAACCGGTGCGACCAACTCGTCCACCGTGATCCCGCGGCGCGCGGCCGCAGCGGTGAGCTGGGCGGCGAGCGCGGGCGGAAGACCCGCACTCTCTCGCGGGGTGTCCGGCATGAGCAGGGCGAGCACCGGCACGACCACGACTCCAAGGGCCGCGAGGATGCCGAACACCCCGAGGATCCGCGGATAGTCCTCCCACCCGGACAGATCGTCCCACCACACTCCCAGCACGGCGATGAGGGTCATCACAGCGATGACCGCAAGCGTCGCGACCAATCCCCATCGCACGGCGGGACGCTGCCGCGTGACGAGCAGCAGCAGGAGGGATGCCAGCGCCCAGGCCGCCGAGAGAAGGATGCCCGTGACGAGGAGGCGCGACACCGTCTCACCGGCATCGCGGTCCAGCCAGACCAGCGTGATCGCGAGCGCCGCCGACGCAACCGTGACGGCAACCCCGATCGCGCCGAACAGCTGCGCGGCACGTCCCCACAGCGCGACGCAGGCGAGCGTTGCCACGCTGAACGCACCGACGATCGCTGTCGTCGAAAGGATCTTCCAGACGAACTCGCCCTCTGAGCCACCCAGCAACACCAGGATGCCTGCCACGGCGGCAATGGAGTACGACACCACGATGACCACCACCAGCGCGGTCCGCACCCGCGAATAGATGGTCTTCATCGACGCCTCTCAGTCCAGGATCTTGAGCATCCTCGTGTTGCCGAGCGTATTCGGTTTCACATGCGCGAGGTCGAGGAACTCGGCGATGCCTTCGTCAGGCGAGCGGATCAGCTGGGTATAGACGTCCGGATCCACAACCTGCTCGCCGATCGGGGTGAACCCGCGAGCGGTGAAGAAGTCGACCTCGAAGGTGAGACAGAACAGGCGCGTCAGACCGAGTTCGCGAGCGTTGCGCTCCAGCTGCTCGACGATCGCGCGACCGACGCCGCGGTGCAGCCAGCCCTCGGCGACGATCAGCGTGCGCACCTCGCCCAGGTCCTCCCACATGATGTGCAGGGCACCGCATCCGACGAGTTCACCGTCGGCGTTCTCCGCCACGACGAACTGCTGCACCGATTCGAAGAGGACGACAAGGTCCTTGCCGAGCAGGATCCGGCGCTGCACCCACGGCTCGAGCATCGCCTGGATGCCACGCACATCCGCCGTGCGCGCGCCGCGCACCGTGAACTCAGTCATCCCCCCAGCCTAGAACCACCGGTGCCGACAGCAGAGGGGGCGGATGCCGAAGCATCCGCCCCCTCTGGGAACCGCGTGATCAGTCCGAGGTGATCGTGAGGTCGGGGGTTGCGGTGATCTCGCCGCCCGTGACCACGCCCACCGCGACCTTCTCGCCGCGCGGACCGTGCTCGAACAGGAACTCACCGTCGACGGCATCCACCTTCACGTGGTCGCCCGGGTTGAGCTCGCCGTGCAGGATCTTCTCACTGAGGTGATCCTCGATCTCGTGCTGCATCGCGCGACGCAGGGGGCGAGCCCCGAGTGCCGGGTCGAACCCGACCTCGATGAGGCGATCCTTGGCGGCCAGCGACAGCTCGATCGTCATGTCACGGTCGAGCAGACGCTCTCCCAGGCGCTTGGTGAACAGGTCCACGATCTGGCGGAGCTCATCCTTGTCGAGCTGCGGGAACACGATGATGTCGTCGACGCGGTTGAGGAACTCGGGCTTGAAGTGGCGCTTGAGCTCTTCGTTGACCTTGCCCTTCATCCGGTCGTACGTCGTGGAGGTGTCGCCCTCGACCTGGAACCCGACCGGGCCGCCGGCGATGGCCTGCGAACCGAGGTTCGTGGTCATGATGATGACGGTGTTCTTGAAGTCGACGATGCGCCCCTGACCGTCGGTCAGACGGCCCTCTTCAAGAATCTGCAGCAGCGAGTTGAAGATGTCGGGGTGCGCCTTCTCGATCTCATCGAACAGGACCACCGAGAACGGCTTGCGGCGGACCTTCTCGGTGAGCTGGCCGCCCTCTTCGAACCCGACGAAGCCGGGAGGGGCACCGAACAGACGCGAGACGGTGTGCTTCTCGCCGAACTCGCTCATGTCGAGCGAGATCAGCGCACCCTCGTCGTCGAAGAGGAACTCGGCGAGCGCCTTGGCCAGCTCGGTCTTTCCGACACCGGTGGGGCCGGCGAAGATGAACGAGCCCGAGGGGCGCTTCGGGTCCTTGAGGCCCGCACGCTGGCGACGGATCGTCTTGGAGAGGGCGGCGATCGCCTCTTCCTGGCCGATGACGCGCTGGTGCAGCGCCTTCTCCATGAAGACGAGGCGGCTGGACTCTTCCTCGGTGAGCTTGAACACCGGGATGCCGGTCGCCTGAGCGAGGACCTCGGCGATCAGCCCCTCATCCACGACCGCGGGCGAGGAGACCTCGCCGGCACGCCACTGCTTCTCGAGGCGCAGGCGCTCCGCGAGCAGGCTCTTCTCCTCGTCGCGCAGGGCAGCGGCCTTCTCGAAGTCCTGCTCTTCGGACGCGGCTTCCTTCTGCTCGCGCACCTTGGCGATCTTCTCGTCGAACTCGCGCAGCTGTGGCGGGCTCGACAGGATCGACAGGCGCAGGCGGGCGCCGGCCTCGTCGATCAGGTCGATGGCCTTGTCCGGCAAGAACCGGTCGCTGATGTAGCGGTCGGCAAGGTTCGCGGCGGCCACGATCGCGCCATCCGTGATCTGCACCTTGTGGTGCGCCTCGTAGCGGTCGCGCAGCCCCTTCAGGATGTTGATCGCGTGGGGCAGGCTCGGCTCTGCGACCTGAATCGGCTGGAAGCGGCGCTCGAGCGCGGCATCCTTCTCGAAGTGCTTGCGGTACTCATCGAGCGTCGTCGCACCGATCGTCTGCAGCTCACCGCGCGCCAGCAGGGGCTTCAGGATGGATGCGGCGTCGATCGCGCCCTCCGCGGCACCCGCACCGACGAGCGTGTGGATCTCGTCGATGAAGACGATGATGTCACCGCGGGTGCGGATCTCCTTGGTGACCTTCTTCAGACGCTCTTCGAAGTCACCGCGGTAGCGGGAGCCGGCGATCAGCGAGCCGAGGTCGAGCGAGTAGAGCTGCTTGTCCTTCAGCGTCTCGGGCACATCGCCCTTCACGATCGCCTGCGCAAGACCCTCGACGACCGCGGTCTTGCCTACGCCGGGCTCACCGATCAGCACGGGGTTGTTCTTGGAGCGACGCGAGAGGATCTGCATGACCCGCTCGATCTCCTTCTCACGACCGATGACCGGGTCGAGCTTGTTGTCGCGCGCGGCCTGGGTGAGGTTGCGGCCGAACTGATCCAGCACCTGCGAACCGCCCTGGGCGGTGCCCTGGGTTTGCTCGCCCGAACCGCTCGCGACGCCCGCGGGCTCCTTGCCCTGGTAGCCCGAGAGCAACTGGATGACCTGCTGGCGCACCTTGTTGAGGTCGGCGCCGAGCTTGACGAGCACCTGAGCGGCAACGCCCTCGCCCTCGCGGATGAGGCCGAGCAGGATGTGCTCGGTGCCGATGTAGTTGTGGCCGAGCTGCAGCGCCTCGCGCAACGACAGCTCGAGGACCTTCTTCGCGCGCGGCGTGAAGGGAATGTGCCCGGTGGGCTGCTGCTGACCCTGACCGATGATGTCCTGGACCTGCTCGCGGACGGCATCCAGCGAGATGCCGAGCGACTCGAGAGCCTTGGCTGCAACGCCCTCACCCTCGTGGATCAGACCCAGCAGGATGTGCTCGGTGCCGATGTAGTTGTGGTTGAGCATCTTCGCCTCTTCTTGGGCGAGCACAACCACGCGACGGGCACGGTCGGTGAATCTCTCGAACATCGTCTACTCCTTCGGCCGGCGCGGGTCCTCCCGGAGGAGCACGAAACGCATGACGGGCGCTGTACATCGAGAGTAACGACGGCGCGAGAGCCGTATGCCCGTGTTCGCCAGGGGCATACGGCAGGGCAGACATCCGACCTCGCGGATGTCGCGGCGCGGCATCCACGCCGCTCTTCACGCGATGCCACCTCCGCAACTCCTCTCGCGAAGGGAGGAGAAATCGCCGCGGTAGGACAACACGCCCACCATCCATCCTGTTGTGGCGATATCTCCTACGCCCGCGAGATTCCCGCCCAACGGGACCCGGGCGAGATGGATGCTACGAGCTGGCGCCGTTGATGGTGATGGTGGTGTCGAACGAGTCGCCGGTGAGGATCAGCTGCACGCCCGTTTCGCCGGACAGGCCGTCGGCGAAGGCGGTCGTGGTACGCGGGGCCATGTCCATCGTGCAGGCCTGGTCGGCGGGCGGGTCGACGAACGTGACCGTCACCTCGCCGGGCGCGGTCACCTCCGCGGTGTCGACCGTGGGCGGGCATCCCGATGAACCCCAGGTGAGGATGCCGAACTGCCCCTGCTGCTGGAACCAGCCCGCACTCGGCTGGTAGTCGGTCTCCGTCCCGGGTCCTGCCAAACCGTCGACACCCGCAAGCAGGACGTTGCCGTAGTAGCCGTCGTTCGTGACCCAGATCTCCAGGTCCTGTGACGGGTCGACGCCGTCGGGCACTGTGACCAGCGTGATACGGGTGACGAGGTCGGCGGTGCAGGGGGTCGACTCGTCCGGCTCCACGAAGGTGACGGCGAGATCCCCGGCGTCGTTGATCTCGGCGCTGTCTGCGGTGGGGATGCAGGTGCTACTGCCCGAGGTGGCGACCCCGATCAGGCGCCCGTCATCGAGCCAGGTCGCTTCGATGTCGATCTGTTGGCCGGACGGCGCATCCGAACCGCTGATGCAGCCGGTCAGGCCGAGGGCGAGCACGCCGGCGGCAGCGAGAGAGGTAAGGATTCGGCGAGACATGGGCGGCTCCTTTGCGGCGTGGCTGTGCCGGATGCGACTACTGCAGTGCGGATGTCAGACGGGCGAGGTTGTCGAGGACGGTTGAGCGCAGCGGCTGCTTCTCCCACTCCTCGAGCGTGAGCTGGCGGCTGAGGCTGCGGTACTGAGCCTCGACGGCGCGCATGTCGTCGACGAATTCCTCACCGCGCACCATCATCGAGACCTCGAGGTTCAGGCCGAAGGATCGCATGTCCATGTTGCTCGAGCCGATCACGGCGACGTCATCGTCGATCGTCAGACTCTTGGAGTGCAGGATGAACGGCTTCTTGTACATCCAGATCGTCACGCCCGCCCGCAGCAGCGCCTCGTAGTAGCTGCGCTGCGCGTGATAGACCATCGCCTGGTCGCCCTCCTCGGAGACGAACAGCTCGACGTGGACGCCCCGTTGGCAGGCCGTGGTCAGCGCGACAAGCAGCGACTCCTCGGGAACAAAGTAGGGACTGACGATGATGATCTTCTCCTGCGCCGCGAACAGGAGGCTCATGAACAGCTTGAGATTGTTCTGGTACTCGAACCCGGGCCCGGATGGGACGATCTGGCAGTCGAGATTCCCGTCCAGGGACGCGACGTTCTCAAGATCCACCTGATCGGCGAGGATCTCGCCGGTCTCGCTGTACCAATCCGAGATGAAGACCAGGTCCACCGACGACACCACAGGCCCCTCGACCCGCGCCATCAGATCGACCCAATGCAGGCCGCGCTTGATGTTCTTTTTGAGGTTGTACGTCGAGTCGGTGACGTTCTGGGAGCCCACGAACGCGACGTTGCCGTCCACAACCAGCAGCTTGCGGTGATTGCGCAGATCGGGTCGCTGCCACTTGCCCTTGAGCGGCAGCACAGGGAGCATGAGCCGCCACTGCGCGCCCATCGCGTCCAGTCTGTGCAGGGTCTTCTTGTAGAAGGGCTTCCCCCGGTTGGCCCAGTGATCCAGCAGCACACGCACGGTCACTCCCCGCGCCGCGACTTCCTCGAGTGCGCGGAAGAAGTTGTCGGTGGACGCATCCGTCTGCAGGATGTAGAACTCGACGTGCACGTAGTTCTTGGCCTCGCGGATCGCGTCGGCCATGGCATCCAAGCTCTGCTGGTACTCCGAGATCAGTGTCGCCTGGTTGTCCCCGGTCAGCGGCATCGCGCCGAGGTTGGTGTTCAGCGCCACCAGACCGTCGAACCAGCTGGGAGCATCCGGCCGCAGCGTCCCGACCGACACGGTCGCACCGTTCTCACGCAACGCCTGGTTGATCTGCTCCTGATGATCGCGGCGCTTTTTGGGGAGGCGCGGTGTTCCGATGAGCCAGAACAGCAATACACCCACCAGAGGGATGAAGTAGATCGCGAGCAGCCACGCCATCGCTGCTGTGGGACGACGGTTGCGCGGCACGATGATGACCGCCGCGACACGCACCGTGATGTCGAAGACGAAGACCGCCAGCAGCCACCAGCCGGCTGCATCCGGGAAATCGACGTTGACATCCACCGCGCCCGACGTCGACAACGAAACCAGATCCATCGACTCCCCCGCCCACTACGTCTGAAGCCAGCGTAGTGGGAACCACGAGCTCTACTCGGACGCGGCGGTGGCCGGAGGCATCCCGCGCTTCGCGCGCTCTTCGGCCTCGATCTTGGCGTAGGCGCGGCGCTCGTTGCGGTCCGCGCGGACAGCACTGCGCAGCACGTAGAAGAAGAGGCCGAGAACGACGATGGTCGGCAGAATCGCCCACAGCGCCGAGACCCACCATTCGTCCATGCCTCCAGGATACGCGGCGATTCCTTCCTCCCGAAGTCGACCGCGAGCGCGGTTGTCCCGGCGCGGAGGATCGGCTCGCGATCGGATACCGCGCGCTGCCGAACCTCGATGCATGACCACCGTCGTGAAAGCACAGTCAAGCGCCGACTTCCTCTCGCTCGTTCCACGGATGCTCGGGTTCGTCCCGCGCGAGAGCATCGTGCTGGTCCCGTTCCGCCGCGGCCGCAGTCGTGGCGCCCTGCGGCTCGACCTTCCCCGGGACGATGCTCCGATCGATGAGATCGCGGCGACGATGTTGGGGCTCGTGTGTCGCATCCCCGAGGCGGACGGGTGCGCGATCGTGATCTACGCGGAGTCGGATCTTCCCTCTCCGACGCTCATCGAGAGGATCGAGCAGCGTGCGGACGCCTGCGGCGTGCGCGTCGTCGTCACGCTCTGGGTGCACGGCGACCGGTGGGGGTCGTATGCGCAGCCCGGCGCCGTGCGCGCGGTCGCATCGACCGACGACCTGCCCGGCGTTCCCGCGCTTGCGGCGGGGGACCAGGCGTCGGGCGCGGATCTCCCGCCGGCATCGGCGGAGCTGCGCACCACTGTCGCTCAGGCCATCGAGGCGCTGCGCGAAGCCATCGACCTCCTGCGCGCGAAGACGCCGTCGATCGCCGGTGCCGAACGCATCGACCCCCGCGCACTCGCCGCCGCGTGCTTCCTCCAGGACGTGCCGTCGTTCTTCGACCGTCTGCTCAGCGCCGAACCGGACACGCTGGACCCGTTCGAGATCGCGACCGCCGCATGGGCACTCGGCCGCCCGTCGCTGCGGGATATCGCGCTCATCTGCTGGCTGGACGGGCTCGACGCGGGAGACGTCGCCGCCGAGGCGCAGCTCGCGTGGGAGGGCGGCGACGACTATCCGGCCGAAATCGCGATGCGGATGTGGGGCGAGGGGCCGCAGCCGGCACCGGACCGGTTGGCCCGCGCGCTCGCGCTGGTCCGCACCATCGCCTCCCTCGCTCCCGACGAATCCCGCCCCGGTCCGATGGCGGTCTGCGGATGGCTCTCGTGGGCCCTGGGCAGTTCCACGCACGCCGGGATCTACGCGACGAAGGCGATCGAGATCGAACCCGAGCACGGTCTCTCGGAGATCGTGCTCAGCTTTGTGCAGGCCGGGCACCTTCCCGACTGGGCGTTCCAGGTGGGCAATGCTACAGAAGGGGTCGAGACCGGTCGCACCGACACCGACGACGACCCCGCGGCCGCGTGACTATTTGACGAGCGGGAAGAGGATCGTCTCGCGGATGCCGAGCCCGGTGATCGCCATGAGCAGGCGGTCGATCCCCATGCCCATGCCGCCCGTGGGGGGCATGCCGTGCTCGAGCGCCCGCAGGAACTCCTCGTCGATGCGCATCGCTTCGTCATCGCCGCGCGCGGCGAGCTTGGCCTGCTCGACGAAGCGCTCACGCTGGATGACGGGGTCGACGAGCTCGGAGTAGCCGGTGGCCAGCTCGAACCCGCGCACATACAGGTCCCACTTCTCGACGACGCCGGGAATTGTGCGGTGCTCGCGCACGAGCGGGCTCGTGTCCACCGGAAAGTCCATGACGAAGGTGGGACGGTCCAGGCCCGGCTTGACGTAGTGCTCCCACAGCTCCTCCACGAGCTTGCCGTGGGTGGCGACCTTGTTCGGCACATCGACCCCGACTTCGGCGGCGTGCGCCAGGAGCTCGTCCAGCGACGTCTCCGGCGTGATGGTGCGCCCGGATGCCGCCGACAGCGAGACGTACATCGACAGCCGCTCCCACTGGCCGCCGAGCTCGTAGACCGTACCGTCGGCCCAGGTGACGGTCGTGGAGCCGGCGACCGCGATCGCCGCGTTCTGGATGAGCTCCTGGGTCAGGTCGGCGATGCCGTGGTAGTCCGAGTACGCCTGGTAGGCCTCGAGCATCGCGAACTCGGGGCTGTGGGTGGAGTCGGCGCCCTCGTTGCGGAAGTTGCGGTTGATCTCGAACAGCCGGTCGATGCCACCGACGACGGCACGCTTGAGGAAGAGCTCGGGCGCGATGCGCAGGTACAGCTCGGTGTCGAAGGCGTTCGAGTGCGTGACGAAGGGCCGCGCGGATGCCCCACCGTGCTGCACCTGCAGCATCGGGGTCTCCACCTCGATGAAGTCGTGGGCCGCGAAGGTGTCGCGCAGACTCCGGTTGACGGTGGCGCGGGCGACGACCGTCTCGCGTGCCTGGTCGCGGACGATGAGGTCGAGGTAGCGGCTGCGCACGCGACTCTCCTCCGAGAGCTCGGCATACATGTTCGGCAGCGGCAGCAGGGCCTTGGCTGCGATCTGCCAGTCCGAGACCATGATCGAGAGTTCACCGCGGCGGCTGGAGATGACCGTACCGCTCACAAAGACGTGGTCGCCGAGGTCGACGAGATCCTTCCAGCGCTGCAGCGAGTCCTCGCCGACCGCGGCGAGGGACACCATCGCCTGGATGCGGCTGCCATCGCCTGCCTGCAGCGAAGCGAAGCAGAGCTTGCCGGTGTTGCGGCTGAACACCACGCGACCGGCGACAGCGGCCACATCCTCGGTTTCCTCGCCCGACTCGAGGTGCGCATAGCGCTCTCGCAGCGCACCGATGGTGTCGGTGACCGGGACACTGACCGGATAGGCGCCGCCGGCGGCATCCGTCCGCTCGGCCAACAGCCGCTCGCGCTTGCCCAGGCGCACCGCCTTCTGCTCGAAGATGTCTTCTTCGGCGGTGTCGGCGGGGGCTCCCTGCGGCGCGGGGGTCTCAGTCATGTGTGGGGCTCCTAAAAATCGTCGCCCAGTCTATCGGCGGGCGCCTGCGAGCCCGCCGGGCCTCACCCGGCCGGCGGCGTCTCTCCACCCGCGGCGAGCGCCTGGTCGACGGTCGTGTGCACGAGCGCCTCGAGGTAGCGCCCCGGCTCGGCGACACCGGCGGCACGCAGCAGCTCGGTGGACTGCTCGATGATCGAGCGCGAGAACTCGGTGGCGGTCGAGATCGCCTCGGCGTAGCGCGGGCGCTCGGCCTCTGCCACGATGACAGGCTCACACCCGATCTCGACCGCGAGCGCCTGCGCGATGGGCATGACCGGGACGGGTGCGGTCACCGCCGCGAAGGCTCCGGCGAGCGCCCGCAGGTCGATGGAGGCGCCCGTGAAGGTGATCGCCGGGTGGATGGCGAGGGGGATCGCGCCCTTCATCAACGCCGGCGTGAGCACCTCCACGCCGAACGCGGGATCGGTGTGCAGGACGAGCTGCCCCGGCATCCACGCCCCGACTTCGGCCAGTCCCGAAACGAGCCCCTCGAGCTGGTCGTGCGGCACGGCGATGACGATGAGCTGGCTGCGTGCGACGACGTCGGTCGCCTCGCACACCTCGACGCCCGGCAGGATCGCCTCGAGTCTGTCGTCGTCGGAGCCACGTGTGATGCCGACGACCTCGTGGCCGGCACCGGCGAGAGCGGCGCCGAGAACCGGCCCCACCCGGCCCGCGCCGATGATCCCGACCTTCAGGCGATCACTCATGCGTCGCCCGCCCAGCGGTGACTGTGGTCGGATGCCGCGGCCACCAATGCAGCCGCCTCGGTCTTCGCGAAGAGATCCAGCGCGCCATCCCGGTCCAGAGCCCGGAGCGACCCGGACACACGACCGACGACGGTGTGCGCGCGGATGTTCGCCAGTCGCAGCGAGCGGGCCAGCGGCCCCTGCGAGATGCCGATGCTCTGCAGACGCGCAAGGGGCAGGATCGCCAGCGACCGCCAGATGCGCCCGCGGCGCAGCAGCAGCGCGCCCTCACCCAGCACGTACCCGTTGCGCTGCCACGACAGCGGTCGCAGCAGCCGCGCGCGGCGCGGGGTGTTCGTGTAGGGGTCATCGGATGTCGGCCCCAGCGCCCCCTGGTCGAAGATGAGCTCCCCCTCGGCGTCGGCGATGCCCGGCAACACCAGGCCGAGGACCCGCGCGACGTCCGCGCGGTCCCCCACGGGCAGGACGGTGCCGAACTGATCGTTCGAGCCGTCGGAGGAGCTGCGACCCGACATCCGGTTGATGCGGATCGACCACCACCCGAACGGGCGCCACATCAGCGGCTGGCGCACCTCGACCGCGTGGATGCGACCGGGCGGGATGATCTCGGTGACGGTCGTGAGCAGCCCGTAGGTGATGCGCACGCCACTGGGCGTCGGGGCGATGGAGTAGCGAAGCGACCGGGTGACGGTGCGCACCCAGAACGCGCCGAAACCGATGATGGTCGGCAAGATGACGAACAGCAGCCAGCCGGTCGTCGTGACCGCGCCCGTGATGATCGCGGCGATCGCCACGAGCAGCACGATCGTCGTGCCGCTGAGCGCGTTGGATGCCACGAGCCGACCGACCGGGATGTGGACGACCGACTCCGGCTCATCCACCGGAGCCTCGGGCCCGGCGATGAGTCCCGTGATGCCGGCACTCACCGCGGCGGTGCGGGTCTCCGGCGCGGCGGCCTGCTTCTGCGCAAGACGCCTGCCCGAGGCCAGGCGCAGAATGTCCGCACGTACCTCTTCGGCGCGGGCGGTGGCGAGGTACTCGAGCTTGACGTTGCCGTCGTTGCCCGCACCGACCACCTCGAGTTTGGCAAGGCCGACCAGCCGCGCGATGAACGGGCGGGTGAGGTTCACCCCCTGCACGCGGTCCAGCGGCGCGCGCCGGTGCGTGCGGAACACGACGCCGCTGCGCACCTCGACGTCCTCCCCCGTGATGCGGAAGGTGTGGAAGCGCCAGCTGAGGGAGAACACCACCACAAGTAGGGCCAGCACGCCGATCACCACCAGGAGGGCGATGGCGACCAGATTGTGGGAGAGCACATAGTCGATCGGATCTTCAGGGGCAGGGCCCGACCAGTCCGGCGAGAGCCACGGGACGAGGACCTCGACGAGTCGTTCCCGCAGGTTGGCGATCAGGATGCCGCCCACGATGACGAGCACCAGCCCTCCGCGCAGGAGCGGGGTGAGCGGGTGCAGGCGGTGCCACTCCCCGTCACTCAGCGACGCCACCGCCCGTGGCGGGGATGCCGCGGCGCTCGAGGACGTGTCGTCGGTCACAGCCCGGTCCGGCGGGATTCGGCGACGGCGATGAGCGTGTCGCGCAGCGTCTCGGCCGCGGCCTGTGGGAGGCCGGGGATGACCACCCCGGTCGCCGCGGCGGCGGTGACGAGCTTGAGCTGGGCGATGCCGAATCCGCGATCCAGCGGTCCGTGGGTGATGTCGACCAGCTGCATGCGGCCGTAGGGGACGGCGACGACCCGCTGCCACAGGATGCCCTTGCGGAAGACGAGGTCGTCCTCACGCAGCTGGTAGCCGTAGGCGCGCGCCTGGCGCGGAGTGATCGCCATGGTGATCCCGATCAGCACGATGACGATGCCGGCAGGAATCCACGACAGCGCGAACCCGGCGAAGACGGCGAGCACGACCGCCGCGACCGCAACCAGCACGATCAGGACGCCGGACGAGATCAGCTGCACCCAGACATACTGGCGTGCCAGCTGATGCCACGTGTCGTCTCCGAGCGGGAGGCGGTTGGGTGAACGCGGCTCGAGAACGCGGCTGAACGTCGGGTCGGTGCGCTCAGTGTCCTCGGGCGCCGAGTCCGGAATCGGCGTCTCCGGGGGGAGTGTCATCATCGTCCTTCCGGATGGTGCAGAGGTACTCGGCGACAAGGCCCGCCGCCACCAGGATGAGACCTGCGACAAGGGTGGTCACCTGCGTTGCCATCGAGCCTAGTGAGGGGATGACCGGGCGGGTCAGCAAGAAGACAACCAGTCCCAGCGAGAAGCCGGTCGCCCCCGCGCCGAGCATGCTCGAGGCCTTGGCCAGCATCGCGATCTGCACGGCACGGAACGGATTGACGCGCGCGCCGTGCACGCCCCGGGCGGCGCGGCGGATCGGGATGGCGAGGACGATGACGATGGCACCGAGGGCCACCAACAGCACGGGGAGCGTGATCAGCGGTGTGAAGGACGGATACCCCGTCACGACCAAGAGCTGATCGGTGAAGAATCCGATGATCGCCGCCAGCAACGCGATCGTCAGCAAGATGCCGGCGCTCGTGCGTTTCACGATGCCGCCCGGATTTCGGCCAGCAAGTCCGCGACGGCACCTCGCCCGGGCAATACGGCCGCGGGATCCACCTCGAGCCACGGCGCAAGGACGAAGTCCCGCTCGGCCGCCCGGGGGTGCGGCAGGGTCAGCTCGGGTGCATCGCTTGTGACATCTGCGTACGAGATGAGGTCCAGATCGAGGGTGCGGTCCCCCCACCGCTCTCGGCGGACCCTGCCGTGGCGCTCCTCGATGTCGTGCAAGAACGAAAGGAGCACGCTCGGCGCCAGACGCGTGTGGACGATCGCGACGGCGTTGAGGTAGGCGGGAGCAGCCGGGTCGGGCCCGCTGGGCTTCACCGCGACCGAGTCGATCGGGGTCGACATCCGCACCTCGGACACCAGCGGCAGTCGGCGCAGGTCGGCGACCGCAGCCGCCATCGTCTCGGCACGGTCGCCCAGGTTGGCACCCAGTGCCACCACTGCAGCGATGTCGTCGGCGCGCACGCGCGCACCGGCGTCAGGGAAGCCGTCGGCCAGTCGTCTACTCATCGGGCGCTGCGGTGGACCGTGACGGACACGTCCTTGAAGCTCTGGGCGATCGGGGCGTGCGGCTTGTGGACGGTCACGCTGACGGCGCGCACGCCATCGAAAGCGAGCACGACGTCGGCGATGCGGTGCGCGAGCGCCTCGATGAGGTTGACCGGCTCGCCGGCGACGACGACGGCGACCGAGTCGGCCACCTCGCCGTAGTGGATGGTGTCCTCGAGCGCGTCCGTGCGGCCGGCGCGACGGGTGTTGGTCGACATCGCCAGGTCGATCACGAACTCCTGGCCGGTCAGACGCTCGTGCTCCATCGCGCCGTGGTACCCGTACACCCGCAGTCCGGTGAGGCGGATCTCATCACTCAGCGGCATCCTGCCCGCCCTTCTTCCAGAGTTCGGCGACGCGCAGCGCGTCCCGGGTGGTCGCGACATCGTGCACGCGCACCCCCCACACGCCGGCCTGCGCGGCGAGCGCGCTGGTGACGGCGGTGGCGAGGTCCCGACGGGACTCGGTCACCTCGCCCGCGCCTTCGAGGGCAGCGGCGAGGAACTTCTTTCGGCTGGTGCCGAGCAGCACCGGGACACCCTGCTGCACGAGCACGGGCAGGGAGGCCAGGACCGCCCAGTTCTGCGCGGGGACCTTGCCGAACCCGATGCCGGGATCCACGACGATCCGCTCCCGCGGGATGCCCGCAGCGGCGGCCGCACTCACGCGCGCGGCGAGCTCGTCGACGACCTCGGCCCCGACATCCGTGTATTCGGCGCGCGCGTACATGTCGGACGAGGGCCCGCGCCAGTGGCCGAGGATGATCGTCGCCTCGGTCTGCGCGACCGCGGTGAGCATGGCGGGATCGGCCAGCCCACCTGACACGTCGTTGACGATCGATGCCCCCGATTCGACGGCGGCCAGCGCCGTCGAGGCGTTCAGCGTGTCGATGCTGATCCGCGCTCCCTCATGGGCGAGCGCCCGGATGACGGGCACCACCCGGTCGCGTTCGGTGCTGGCAGAGACGCGCTCGGCTCCCGGACGGGTGGACTCGCCGCCGATGTCGAGGATGTCGGCCCCGTCCGTCCGCAGCTGCCTGCCCTGCGCGATGGCGGCGTCGGGATCGAGGTAGCGTCCACCGTCGCTGAAAGAGTCGGGGGTCACATTGACGATCCCCATGATGAGGGTGTTCATTGCCCACCGGCCCCGATCAGTGCGACGAGCTCCGCGCGCGCGGTGGGCTCGGCGAGCTCGCCGCGGGCGGCGACGGTGAGAGTCGAGGCGCTGGGCTGACGACCTCCGCGGGCGGTGACGCACTCGTGCGAGGCATCCATGACCACCAGCACCCCGCGCGGGTCAAGGGCCTCGGCGATCGCGTCGGCGATCTGCTCGGTCAGACGTTCCTGCACCTGTGGGCGAGCCGCGAGGATGTCGATCACCTTGGGGAGCGCCCCGAGTCCCACGACCTTCTCGTTCGGGAGATATGCGACGTGCGCGAAGCCTCGGAACGGGAGCAGGTGGTGCTCGCAGATCGAGCGGAAGTGGATGTCTCGCAGCATGACCGCACCGGAGGGAAGCGTGTCGGGTGCCGGACCGCGCGTCACCGAGATGGTGTGGGCGAGAGGGGCCCCGGGGTCCTGATCGATGCCGTCGAAGAACTCCGCATAGGCATCCGCGACCCGCTGCGGGGTGAGCTTGACACCGGGACGATCGGGGTCCTCCCCGATCGCCACCAACAGTTCGCGCACCAGCTCTGCTACGCGTGTTCGATCAACGGCCACGCGCCGAGCCTACGCGGTCGCGGGCCGTGCCTGAGAGCCGGGCTGCCGCGTCGGAGCCGTTGCCGCGGCGGACGTGTCCTCGGTGGCCGCGGCGACACCTGCGGGAGCGGGACGACGAGGCACATCGACGGGGGGAAGCGGTGACACGGGTCGCTGCTCGCTCGAGAGCCACTGCGGGCGCTCGGGCAGCTTCTTGACGTCCCTAAAGATCTCTTCGAGCTGGAGGTGGTCGAGGGTTTCCTCTTCCAGAAGCGTTCGGGCGAGCGTGTCGAGGATGTCGCGGTTGTTGTTGATGACCTCGTAGGCCTCGTTGTGCGCCTGCTCGATGAGCGAGCGCACTTCGTTGTCGACGCGGTCGGCGACGCGCTCGCTGTAGTCGCGGCCGTGACCCATGTCGCGCCCCATGAAGACCTCGCCCGAGCCCTGACCGAGCTTGACGGGGCCGACATCGGTGGTCATGCCGTACTCGGTGACCATCTTTCGAGCGATGTTGGTGGCCTTCTCGATGTCGTTCGAGGCGCCGGTGGTCGGGTCGTGGAACACGATCTCCTCGGCGACACGACCACCCATCGCGTAGGTGAGCTGATCCTGCAGCTCGTTGCGGGTGACCGAGTACTTGTCATCCAGCGGGAGCACCATCGTGTAGCCGAGGGCGCGGCCGCGCGGCAGGATCGTCACCTTGGTGACGGGGTCGGTGTAGTTCATCGCCGCAGCGGCGAGGGCATGGCCGCCCTCGTGGTAGGCGGTGATGAGCTTCTCCTTGTCCTTCATCACGCGGGTACGGCGCTGGGGTCCGGCCATGACCCGGTCGATGGCCTCATCGAGGGCGCGGTTGTCGATCAGCTGCGCGTTGGAGCGTGCGGTCAGCAACGCCGCCTCGTTCAGCACGTTGGCGAGATCGGCACCGGTGAAACCGGGGGTCTTGCGGGCGACGACCTCGAGGTCGACACCGTCCGCCAGCGGCTTGCCACGGCCGTGCACCTCGAGGATCCGCTTGCGTCCCTGCAGGTCGGGTGCGTCAACGCCGATCTGACGGTCGAAGCGACCCGGACGAAGCAGGGCCGGGTCCAGGATGTCGGGGCGGTTGGTCGCCGCGATGACGATGACGTTCGCCTTGGGGTCGAACCCGTCCATCTCGACGAGCATCTGGTTCAGTGTCTGCTCGCGCTCGTCGTGGCCGCCGCCCATACCGGCGCCGCGGTGACGACCGACCGCGTCGATCTCATCGATGAAGATGATCGCCGGGGCGCTCTCCTTGGCCTGGTTGAACAGGTCACGCACCCGGCTCGCGCCGACGCCGACGAACATCTCGACGAAGTCCGAACCCGAGATCGAGTAGAAGGGGACGCCCGCCTCGCCGGCGACGGCGCGCGCGAGCAGCGTCTTACCGGTTCCGGGAGGACCGTAGAGCAGCACGCCCTTCGGGATGCGGGCACCGACGGCCTGGAACTTGGCCGGGTCTTTCAGGAAGTCCTTGATCTCCTGCAGCTCTTCGATCGCCTCATCCGAGCCTGCGACGTCTTCGAAGGTGACGGTCGGGGTCTCCTTGGTGACGAGTTTGGCGCGCGAGCGGCCGAACTGCATGACCTTGCTGCCGCCGCCTTGGGCGGAGGAGAGCAGGAACCAGAAGAGCAGACCCAGCAGCAGGATCGGAAGGAAGAGGGAAAGGAAGCCGTCGAACCACGTCGCGCGGGGCACGACGTCGTTGTAGCCATCCGCGGGGTTGGCCGCGTTGATGGCATCCACGACCTCGCCAGCGCGCGCCGCCACGTAGTAGAACTGCACGTCAGTCGAGCCGTCGTAGGCGGTCGACAGCGTCATGTCGACGCGCTGTTCGCCATCGGTGTTCGTCACCTGAGTGACGGTGTTGCCGGCCAGCAGGTTCAGACCCTCTTCGGTGGTGATCTGCTTGGCCCCACCCAGGCTCGATACGAGCGTGAACCCGATGATCAGCAGCACCGCGACAAGCGCGATGTAGAGCAGGGGGTTACGGGTGAGCTTCTTCACATCCATGGTCGTCTCAGGCTACCCCGGCCCGGCTATGCGACTTCTGTGCATTCGCCCACGGCGTACCGAGGGCCGCCCGGCGATCAGCTGTAGACGTGCGGGGCGAGGATCGCCACGTCCCGCAAGTTGCGGTACTTCTCGGCGTAGTCCAGGCCATAGCCGACGACGAACTCGTTCGGGATGTCGAAGCCGACGTACTTGCAGTCGATCACGACGCGCGCCGCCTCAGGCTTGCGGAACAGGGCGAAGATCTCGATCGACTCGGCACCGCGCGAGGCGAAGTTCGACAGCAACCAGCTGAGGGTGAGGCCCGAGTCGATGATGTCCTCCACGATGAGCACGTGCTTGCCGTGCAGATCGACGTCCAGGTCTTTGCGGATCTGGACGACGCCGCTGGATTTGGTGCCCGCACCGTAGGAGGAGACGGCCATCCAGTCCATCGTCGAGTGGATGGGGAGCGCACGGGCGAAGTCGGCCATCACCATCACGGCGCCCTTGAGGACGCCGACCAGCAGCAGATCCTTGCCCGCGTAGTCGACGGCGACCTGTGTCGCAATCTCGTCGAGCTTGGCGCGGATCTCCTCCTCGGTCACCAGGACGCGGGTGAGATCTGCTTCAACATCGGCGGCACGCATGGGTTCCACTGTAGGCGGCGCGATCGCGTGTCCGCGAGGTCGGCTGTCAGCGCGCGGTGAAGACGATGAGGCCCGCGGTGCGAGCGGCGCGACACGATGGCAGGTCGATCGGACCCTGGCCGTGCCAGTCGGTGACCAGGCGCGCGACCTCGAGGGTCTGGGTGCGGGTGAGGCTCTCGCCGAACTCGGCGGCCACGACGTGCCGGATGATCCGGTGGCGCAACGCCGGTGGGTTGGCGGCGAGCGCCGGAACCGACACCGCGATGCCGGCCTCGGCAGGCTCGACGATGTCCTCGATCGTCTCGTCGATCATTTCGGCGAAGGCCTCGGCATCCTCGCGCACCTGGGCCGCGGTGCGCGCGAGGGCCTCCGCGACGCCGGGGCCGAGCTCGCGCTCGAGCGTGGGCAACACCGATGCGCGCACGCGGACGCGCGTGAACCGGGGGTCGGTGTTGTGCGGGTCGTCCCACGGGGTGAGATCTTGCGCGGCGCACGCGGCGCGCGTGGTGCGTCGACGAACGTCGAGCAGGGGGCGCAGCATCCGGGAGCCGTCTCCGCGCGTGCTCTCGGGAGCGATGCCCTGCAGACTGCCGCTGCCCGAACCACGCGCGAGGCCCAGCAGCACGGTTTCTGCCTGATCGTCGAGGGTATGGGCGGTGAGGATCACGACGGCACCGTGCTCGTGGGCGGCCGCGGCCAGGGCGGTATAGCGGGCCTCGCGCGCGGCGGCCTCCGGGCCACCGTCCGCGGCGACCTCCACCCGCACGACCTCGGCCTCGAGCCCCAGCGCCTCGACCTGGGCGCAGGCGACGGCCCCGACATCCGCGGACCCCTCCTGCAGCCCGTGGTCGACGATCACCGCCACCGCGCGGATCCCGCGCTTGGGCGCTTCGAACGCTGCGGCGGCGGCAAGGGCGAGGGAGTCCGCTCCACCCGAGACCCCGAGCACGACCGTCGTGCCGTCGGCGACGGTCCGCAGACCCTCACGCACAGCTCGCCGCACCTCGGCGACGGCCGGATCCAGGCCGGGTCTGACATCCACGCCCATACGCTACCCGGCCACGTCCGCTCCGTCCCCGCACCGCCGCCGTACTCAGGCTGGCAGCGACGCGGAGCACCCGCCACGCCCAGAAAGCCACGGGTTCTGTCCGCACCGGCGCGCACCTAGCCTGAGTACGGCAGGGGGATGCGCCGATACTGGGGCGACTAGGCTGGTGCGCGGCATTCTCACCGATCAAGGAGCACACAGCATGGGCGCGTACGACGCCGTCATCGAGATTCCGCGCGGCAGCCGCGTGAAGTACGAGGTCGACCACGGCACCGGCCGGGTCTTCCTCGACCGCATCCTCTACACCGTGTTCGGTTACCCCGCGAACTACGGCTTCTTCGAGAACACCCTCGGCGAAGACGGCGACCCGCTCGACGTGCTCGTGCTGCTCGATCGCGACCTCTACCCCGGGATCGTCGCTTCGGTACGCCCGGTCGGCGTGCTCAAGATGAGCGATGAAGCCGGCGGCGACGACAAGGTGGTGGCCGTTTTGGCCAAGGACCCCCGTTGGGCGCACATCCAGGATGTCGAGGACATCGCCGAGTACACGAAGAAGGAGATCGCGCACTTCTTCGAGCACTACAAGGACCTCGAGCCGAACAAGTGGGTCAAGGTCGACGAGTGGGCCAACGCCGCCGAGGCCGAGCGCCTGGTCGCCGAAGCTTTCACGCGCTTCGAGGAGCACGAGGGCCAGACCGCCACGCAGGGCGAGGGCGCGTCCCCCAGCACCCGCTGATCAGACGCAGAGAAGCCGCGGTATCCCGAAAGGATGCCGCGGCTTCATCGTTTCGGCAGTGACAGGTCAGACGGAGACGCCGCGCGCGGCGAGGTAGTCGATCGGGTTGATCGGGTACCCGTTCTGGTAGACCTCGAAGTGCAGGTGGTAGCCGGTGCTGGCGCCGGTCGTTCCGACCCCGGCGATCACCTGACCGGCCCCCACCCATGACCCGTAGCCGACGTACAGAGCGCCGTTGTCGATGTGGGCGTAGCCCGTGCCGATACCGCCACCATGGTCGATGCGGATGTAGTTGCCGTAGCTGCCGTTCCAGCCGGCGTAGGTGACCTGGCCGGTCTGCGCAGCATAGATCGGAGTGCGCCACCCACTGGCGAGGTCGACGCCGTAGTGGAAGGGGTTGGTGCAGTACCCGCCCGAGCAGATGACCGTGCGCGGCCCGTAGCCGGCCGAGCGCCATCCGCCCGAGGGTCGGCACCATCCGGAGCTGCTGACGACGCCGCCGCCGTTGTTGGCTGCTTCCTCAGCGGCCTTCGCTGCCGCCGCCGCCGCCGCGGCTGCCGCCGCCTCTGCCGCCTTGCGTCGCGCTTCGACACCCGCCTCGTAGCCGGCGACGGTTGCCGCAGTGTCGTCCTTGAGCGCAGCGAGCTGGGCTTCGAGATCGTCGAGGTGTGCGTTCTGGTTGTCGAGCGCCGTCTGCGCGGCGACGGCCGCTTCCTGCGCCGCGACCATCTTGGCCTCGGCCTCTTGCTGCAGTCGGTCCCGCTCGGCGCGCGCGGCCTCTGCCTGATCGCTGAGGCTCTGGGCGGTGTCGCGGGCGGTGACCGCCTCCGCGTACACGGTCTGGTTGCGCTCGAGCAGCTTGTCCATCGTGCCCAGGCGCGCGAGCAGATCGTCGGCTGTGGCCGCGGAACCTGAGAAGAACAGTTCCAAAGCGGTGTCGTCTCCGCCGTCGCGGTAGAGCTGGGCGGCGATACGCCCCGCCTTCTGCGCAGACTCCAGGGCAAGCGCCGCCTGCTCATCGGCTTGGGCCTGCAGGTCGTCTGCCCGCTTGGCGGCATCGAAGAAGGCCTGCTGCGCCTCGTAGAACTCGTCGGAGGTGCGCTGAGCCTCTGCCTGTGCGGCCGCGACCTCGGCGGTGAGGGTGTTGATGAGGCCCTCGATCTTGGTGACTTCGGCGGCTTTCGCCGCCTCGCTGGCCTTCGCCGCCTCGACGTCTTCCCAACTCGGGTAGCTCTCTGCGAACGCCGGAGCAACGGCGAACGTCGTCGCTCCGCCCGCCAGCAACAGCCCGCCGAGGGCACCGAAACCGAGTGCGCGGCGGCGCGAGATCTCGGGAAGGACCAGCCGGCGCTCTCGCTCGATCAGCTTCTTCTCCCGCTCGGAGGGTGCACAGTCACACTCTTCGGGGTTCGAATGAGAGTCCACCGGCACCTCCTTCACACACGGACTGCACCAGGCTAACCCCGAACCTCGGGATGAAGGTTGATGTACGTGCGGGGTGTCGGTTCCTCAACCGAGCCAAGGGTCCCCCGCTGCGGCATCCTCGCCGGGTGTGGGCCGCGTGAGCACGCGCAACAGCGCAGGGTTGTCGGGACCGGTGTGGATGACGGCAGCGCCGCGGCGCTGCGCGCGGTAGCCCGCCGGGAACTGGCCCGTGAAGGGGTTGCGGCTGTGGTGCCACTTCCCGCGCACCACGAGGCGCAGCTCGTCGCCGGCACGCATCCGGGTCGCGTGCTCGCGCAACTCGATGTCGACGGGAACGACATCCCCGGGGCTCAGTCGCGTGAGGTCGTCGAAGCGGTGGACCGGGAGCAGCGGCGTCGCCAGGTTGGGGTCCGGCGCGCGGTAGCCCGCACGCTGCCACCCGTAGGACATCCACGCTCGATCGAACCCGAACGAGCCCTCGAAAGGAACGACCTGTCCGGCGCTGATCTTGCGCAGGCCCACGAAAAGACTGAGGTCCGGGCACCCCTCCACACTGAGGAACAGTCGCAGGGCAGCGGGCCCGATGATGTCGGTGTCCTCCGCGAGCCTCCAGCGCCACTCCAGTCCGGGCCCGCGCAACCTGAGTCGCGACGCGGCGGGGGTGAGGACGGATCCTTCCGACAGGGTGCCGCTCGCGACATCCAAGCACAGCTCGCGCACGGTGAGCCCCGCCGGCGGCCAGGAGGCCTCACCGCTCACGGCGGCCGGCGCGGCCCCCGTCTCGTGCACGGCCAGCCGTACCGACGGCAGCGCGTCCCATCCGTTGTCGAGGCCGCGCAGGGTGTGATCGAAGAACCGTGCACGCACCTGCGCGGCCTCCTGCCCGTAGTAGGTGGACCACTTGCCCCCGCGGTGCGTGTACAGCCACTTCGGTGCGGGATCGGCCGCCGCCTCACCTACCCGGCGGAAAGCCTCGAACGACCCGCGCGAGTGCAGGTTGTGATCCGAGAAGCTGCCGCACACCAACATCGGCACCGCGATCTTCTCGATCTCGGGCGTGCGCTCGCGGTACCACGCATCACGCGTCGGGTGAGCGGCGAGCGCGCGACGAAGGGGCGGTGTGAGCCGTGCCGCGCGCGAGGTGAGCACCGCCCACATCACCGAGAAGCCGTTCTCCCGCACCCCGCCAGGCCACACGAAGTCGCGGTACAGGTCGGTGAAGCCTTCCCACGGGCAGATCGCCGCCAGGTGCTCCGGATTGCGGGAGGCGACGCCATACTGCGAGAGCGCGAGGTAGGAGACCCCCTCCAGGCCGACTTTGCCTGTCGACCATGGCTGCGTTCCCGCCCACGAGATCAGGTCCTCGTAGTCGTCGGCCTCCTGGGCGCTGAACAGCTCCCCCGTGCCGTCGGAGGCTCCGGCGCCACGGGCATCGGCGTTGATGACGGCGTACCCCCGCGGCACCCAGAACGCGGGGTCGGGAGCCTCCCATCCGGTCCAGGCCGAACAATGCACCGTCTCGGGCTGCGGCATGATGCGGTACTGGCGGTTGATCCCCCGCCCGCTGCGCGTGTTCGCCGGGATGGCGTCCTTCCCATACGGGTGGGCAGAGAGGATCACCGGTACCGGCTCGGTCCCGGTGGGGCGATAGACGTTCACCCGCAGATTCGCGCCGTCTCGCGTGGGGACCGCAACGTTGTTCTCGACGACCCACTCGGGTGCAGCATTCGAAACCACGACACGCGGATGCCGCAACAATCGCATCCGCCGCGCGACCCGCCCCCACACCCATGACGGTGACGCGCGAAAACGCTCCGGGCTGGGGGTCGGCATGGTCCGAAGGTAGCGAGAGCTGAGTGGATCCGCGAGGCAATTCGTGTCGACTGACGGTGGGCGCTCCCGGGGTCCAGCGTCGATTGGCGTATCCGCCAGGGATTGCGTATGCTTGAGCGTCGGTAAGCGTGAGCGCCGGAGTCCTCTGGACACTGGAGTTTCGACATCCGGCCCCATCGTTTAGTGGCCTAGGACGCCGCCCTTTCACGGCGGTAGCACGGGTTCGAATCCCGTTGGGGTCACCACACAACTAAATACTCATGTGGAAACACACACATGGCCCTGTAGCGCAGTTGGTTAGCGTGCCGCCCTGTCACGGCGGAGGTCGCGGGTTCAAGTCCCGTCAGGGTCGCTCCGAGCGACAAGCCCTTCTCGGAGGGCTTTTCGTTTTCGGGCGTGGCATTCTCGGATGCCACGCGGCTCTGTAGCTCAGTTGGTAGAGCGTTCGACTGAAAATCGAAAGGTCACCGGATCGATGCCGGTCGGAGCCACAAGGGTGATCGTTACAGTCACCCCAGGAACCCTCGCGTAGCTTCTACATCGCGGGGGTTTCGTTTTGCCCACGGGCAACACTCGCGGGCCCACGGTGAGCAAGACCAGCGCCCACCGCGCGCTAGCGTTCAAGAGAGCAGCGGCACACAGCGAGGAGAAGAACCGGATGGCGCGCACACCTCGACTCCTCGACCGCATCCGCGGTGCGTTGAGCGCCTTCCGCCGCCCCGCCCAACCGGTGGTACCTCCCACTGCCGAGGGGCTGCCAGAGATGCTCGGAGAGGTCGGTGCCGCGCTCCTCGCCGCGTCGCAGGCCACGAGTGATGTGCGCGATACGCTGCTCGACCTGGCGGGCAGATATGGCCGAACCGACCTGCGGGTGATCGTCCTGCCCACTCTCGTGATGATCGAGGACACGAGCACAGTGCCCTCGCACATGTCGACGTTCGCCGTCTCGCGCGATCCGCTCCGACTTGATCAGGCGGGAGCGCTCGAGCAGATCGTCCGCCGCGCGTACGAGGAGCGCCCCTCGCCCGCCGAGGTCCTGGCGCAGGTCACGGAAGGGGGTACGACCCCGCCGCGTTTCGGGGCGGCTGTACGGGTGCTCGGCTATGCCCTCCTGACGGTTGGATTCGGCCTCGTCCTCAATCCCACGCTCGAGGCGATCCCGGTGTACGTCATTCTGGGGATCGCGGTCGGAATCATCGCGCGCATCGGCACGCGCTTCCCCACCCTGGCTCTCATCCTTCCGGTGGCCACAGCCTTCGCCGTCACGGTGGCGGTCTCGCTGCTTGCCACCCCACTCGTTCCCGACGATGTGCTGCGTCTGGTCGCCCCGGCTCTGGTCTCCTTCCTGCCGGGCCTCACCCTGACGATCGCCGCCGTCGAGCTGACCGCCGGAGAAGTCATCGCCGGCGCCAGCCGCATGGTCTACGGGATCGCTCGACTGGGCCTTCTTGCCTTCGGGGTCTTCGCCGGACTCACCGTCGCCGACAGCTCGGGAACGACCGCCGCGAACCCAGCCCACCTGGGGGCGTGGGCGCCATGGCTGGGAATCGCATTCGTGAGCATCGGCTACTACCTCTACGCGGTCGCGCCCCGCCGGTCACTCCTGTGGATCGCCTACGCGCTGGTCGTCGCCTACGCCGCACAGCTGCTCGGCAATCTGCTCCTCGGCGCAGAGCTCTCGGGACTGGTCGGGGCGCTGCTCGTCATCCCCGCCGTGCAACTGGCAGGTCGCCTGCGCTCCGCGCCACCCCGCGCCGTGATGCTCACGTGTGCGTATTGGCTGCTCGTTCCCGGCGCAATGGGTTTCATCGGCGTCGGCGAAGCGACAGCGGGTGCGTCGGGAGCGGCCGACACGCTGGTGCAGACGTTCGTCTCGCTCGCGGCGATTGCGATCGGCATGATGCTCGGCGCCGGTCTCACCAAGGATGCCGCCGCCGTCGCCCGCGGGTGGAAAACCGGGTCGTCGACCTGAGCGTCCTCGGCGCCGGTGGAATACCGGTTCCCGCGAGGGGGTTGGAACGGGAGTGACTGAGACTTCCCCCACCCCGTCCCATGCCGCCCCCGTCAAGGTCGATGTCTGGTCCGATGTGCAGTGCCCGTGGTGCTACATCGGCAAGCGCCGCTTCGAGAAGGCCGTCGCCGCCTCCGGCATCCCGGTCGAGATCGAGTACCACTCCTTCGAGCTCGCACCCGACACCCCGGTCGACTACGAGGGAACCCCGGTGCAGTACCTCGCCGAGCGCAAGGGCATCTCGCCCGCGCAGGTAGCCGAGATGCTCGCGAATATCACCGACATCGCCGCCGATGAGGGCCTGTCCTACGATTACGACCACATCCACCAGACCAACACCATCAAGGCGCACGAGCTGCTGCACTTTGCGAAGGCGAAGGGCCGCCAGGCCGAAATGAAGGAAGCGCTACTCAAGGCCTACTTCGTCGACGGAGAGCACGTCGGCCGGGTCGCCGACCTCGCCGACCTCGCCTCGGGGCTCGGCTTCGATCGCGCAGAGGTGACCCGCGCACTCGAGTCGGGCGAATACACCGCCGCCGTCAAAGCGGATGTCGCGCAGGCGGCCGCGTACGGCATCCAAGGTGTGCCCTTCTACGTCTTCGAGGACAAATACGGGGTCTCAGGCGCCCAGCCGAGCGAGACCTTCGTCCAGGTGCTGGAGCAGGTCGCCGGCGAAAAGGTCCCGGCATGAGCACACCTGAACCGACCGGCACGACACCGGCGCTCACGCTGATCGGCGGCGCCGCGATGGCGTGCGAGGGCGACGCGTGCCTCCTCCCGCAACCGACAGACGAGGATGTCTGACTCCAACGTTCACGCGAACGAAACAGGTGGGTGATAACTTCTACTAATCACTCACCCGGAGGAGACCCCGTGCCGAAGCAGATCGTCCTCGGAGCTTTCGAGATCATGGCCCCCACGTTCCTGACGAACGCCTGGAGTCACCCCGACGCTCATCCTGAGCGCTTCACCGACCTCGCCAGCTGGCAACAGCTCGCCCGCGAGCTCGAAGACGGCGGATTCGACTTCCTCTTCTTCGCCGAGGCGCTGGGATACCCGATGGACGACAACGGCGTGGCCAGCCCCACCGCGATCCGCGAGGGCGTGCAGTTCCCCGTCATGGAGCCGCTCTCGATCGTCACGGGCCTTGCCGCGGTGACCGATCGCTTGGGCTACGTCGTCACGACATCCACCACTGCCGAGCGCCCCTTCACGAACGCTCGCCGCTTCTCCACGGTCGACCATCTCACGAACGGCCGCATCGGCTGGAACATCGTGACCTCCGACAACGCACAGGCGACGATGAAGCTGCTCGGTGGCAACGGTGTCATCCCCCACGACGAGCGCTATGCCCGCGCCGACGAGTTCGTCGATCTGTCCATGAAGCTCTGGGAGGGCTCGTGGGAGGACGGCGCGCTGGTGATGGACAAGGCCACGCGCACCATGGTCGACCAAGACCGCCTCCACGAGGTGCACTATCAGGGCGAGTACTTCGCTCTCGACGGCTACTACCCGATCCCCCCGTCGCCGCAGCGCACCCCCACCCTGTTCCAGGCCGGCGCCTCGCCCCGTGGGCGCAACTTCGCCGCGCGCATCGCGGAGTGCATCTTCATCCAGGAGCGCACGATCGAGGCGGGAGCCGCGCTCGTCGCCGACCTGCGCGAGCGCGCGCGCCTGGCAGGACGCGACGGCGGCGACGTGAACATCGTGAACAACCTCTCGGTGATCGTCGCCGACACCGCCGAGGAAGCCCAGGAGAAGCGCCGGGCCCTCACCACCACCCCCACTCGCGAGGCGATGGCAGCCCTGTTCCTCGGCTGGAGTGGTGTGGATCTGCTGCAGTTCGACCCGGCGATCTCGCTGGCCGAGGTGAAAACCGAGGTCGGGCAGTCGCTGCTCAAGCAGTACCAGGACCCGAACCTCACCGTCGGCGAGGTGATGGACCACCTCCGCGACACGATGGGCGGATACAAGGTCACCGGCACCCCCGAGCAGGTCGCCGACGAGATCGTCGAGATCGTCGAGGGCACCGACGTGGACGGATTCCTCTTCGACCACGGCGCCGGCGGTGTCGAAGCCTACCGGCCGTTCCTGCACGAGGTGATGCCGCTGCTGCGCGAGCGCGGCATCCTCCCCGAGGAACCGCGTCGCGGCACTCTGCGAGAAATGCTCACCGGCGGCGGCTCTCGCCTTCCCGATTCGCACCCGGGCGCCACGTTCCGCGTACCCTCGGCCACGTGAGCACACCGACCCCGGAGAAGGACGCGGCACTGTCGGAAGACCTCGGCGCGCGTCTGCGGGAGGCACGTGAGGCGGCTGGCATGTCCATGCGCGCCCTCGCGCGCTCGAGCGGGGTCAGCCAGCCGTTCCTGAGCCTCGTGGAGCGGGGGCAGTCGGCTCCGTCACTGTCCACGCTGTACCGCATCGCCGGTGCGCTGGGCGTCGCCCCGACGACCCTCATGCCCGCCGAGGATGCTGCCCGGCACCCCGCGACCGGCACGGTTTCGTACCTCCGACACGGGGAAGGCCGACGACTTCCGGTGGCGGACTCCGCAAACTCCGCCACCGGAGTGGTTCTCAGCGCCCATCCGCACCTCGAAGTGGTCGAGTACGACGTCAGTCCGGGTGAAGACCTCGGGGAGTGGTTCTCCTCACCGGGAATTCTCACTCTCACCGTCCTGAGCGGTCAGCTCACCGTCGAGGTCGACGGCGAGGGCGCCTGGGATCTGGCCGCCGGGGATGCCCTCACACATCCCTCGCACATTCCTCACAAGTGGACGGCGAACCCGACCACCGGCGCCCACATGGTCCTCTCGATCGCGCGCTGAGCCATGACCGACCGTCCCGATCGCATGGATGCCGGCACCCTCGGCGACCTGAGCGCCGCCGTTCACGCGGGCAAGACCATGGACAGCACTCGGGCGCTGCGCACCCCGCTGGTCATGGCGAACTCGTTCGAGCTGCCGGAAGACCCCAGCGACATCAGCTGGTCGGCGACGGCGCCCGGACTGTACACGCGCAACTCCGGCGTGAACCAGGTCGCCCTCGAGGAGAAGCTCGCGGCACTCGAGGACGGTGAGGAGGCCGTGACCCTGGCCAGCGGTGTCGCCGCCCTCCACGCTGTCTTCTTCACCCACGTACGGCGTGGCGATCACGTCCTCGTGAGCGATGTCACCTACGAGGCGACGTGGCGCCTGTGGTCGGAGCTGTTGCCCGCGCGCTACGGGCTCGCGGCCACATTCGTCGACATGTCGAATCTGGATGCCGTCCGTGCCGCCCTGAGGCCTGAGACGCGCCTACTCTGCGTGGAACCCATCGCCAATCCCACCACCAAGGTCGCCGACATCGCGGCGCTGGCCGCGCTCGCACACGAGGCGGACGCGCTGCTGATGGTCGACTCGACGTTCACACCACCCCCGTTCTACCGCCCCCTCTCCGACGGTGCCGACCTCGTGGTCCACTCTCTGACGAAGTACATCAACGGACACGGCGACGCGATGGGCGGTGCGGTGATCGGCCGCTCCGAGCTGATCGGGCCGATCAAAGCAGACGCCATGGTGGATGTCGGCGGCGTGATCTCGCCGTTCAATGCGTGGCAGATCGTCCGCGGCTCGGTGACCCTGCCGTTGCGCCTTCGCCAGCATCTGACCTCCGCACACGCCGTCGCCGCTGCGCTCGAGGGCGACCCGCGGGTCGCCTATCTCTTCTACCCGGGCCTGCCGTCGCATCCGCAGCACGAGCTCGCCGCGACGCAGTTCGCCGGGAGGGGCTTCGGCGCGATGATGGCGCTCGCCGTCGACGGCGACCCCGACACGCAGAACCGGTTCGTCGCGAACCTGCGCCTGATCACCTCGGGGTTCTCCCTCGGCCACGACGACTCGCTCATCGTCCATACGGGAACGGACGGCCCCCGGGTGGCGACCTATCCGGAACCGTTCCGGCGGCTCGGCCACCTGCGCCTGTCCGTCGGACTCGAAGACACCGACGATCTCATCGCCGACCTGCGCGCCGCGCTGGACGCGACGTTCTCGTAGCCGGATCAGTCCCGCGCTAGCCTCTCGAAGGGGCACGCGAGCGGAGGGTCCGTGGGAATCGAGTTCGGTACGGCGGCCGCGGCCGGCCGTGGGGACGCCGCATCACGGCATCTGCTCGTCGACCTTGCGCACAGGGTCACCCTCGATCACGGTGCACCCATCGTCGTCCGTAGCGCGCCCTGCACCGACTGCGGACGGGCGCACGGCGCACCGCTGGTCACCGGGGCCTCCCGTCCCCTGTGGGCGAGCCTCACCCACGCCGCAGGGTTGGCGATTGCCGTCGTCAGCGACGAACGGCCGGTCGGCATCGACGCCGAGCCACGCAGCCAGCCCGCGACGCGCACGCGGGACATCGCTCGGCTCCTCGGCACCGGACAGGATGTCGCGATCGAGCGATGGACACAGATCGAGGCGGTCCTCAAAGCCGACGGGCGGGGCCTGCGCGTCGACCCTGGACGGGTCCGGGTTGAGGGCACCGCCGCCGAGCTGGAGGGCGTGGACTACGCCCTGACCTCCCCGTGCATCGCCGGAGTACCGGACGATGTGATCGTCACGTGCGCGGAAGGCGGGGCAGCGGCGGCAGCGTCAGCTCCGTAAGCCACGCGTCGAAGAGCGTCGCGAGCGAGCACCCCGAGACCTCTTCGGCGAGTGCAATGAAATCAGCCGTCGTCGCGGTGCTCTCCCGGTATTCGTGCGTCCAGGCGTGCAGCAGCGCGAAGAAGTCCCGATCACCGATCGTGGCCCGGAGCGCGTGCAGCGTGATGGCGCCGCGCTTGTACACCCAGTCATCGAACATCTGGGCACGTCCGGGGTCAGCGAGCGGGTGCGAGACCTCCTTTAGCGCGCTGTAGTGGTCGCGGACGGATTCGTCGACGGGTTGACGCCCGCGATGATCGGCCCACAGCCACTCGGCGTAGCACGCGAACCCCTCGTTGAGCCAAATGTCCTTCCAGTCCGCCACACCTACGCTGTTGCCGAACCACTGGTGGGCAAGCTCGTGGGCGATGAGCCGCTCCCACGCCGGATCGGTGTGATTGACGCCGAAGGTCGCCATCCCCTGCGCCTCGAGCGGGATCTCGAGGTGGTCGGGTGTCACCACCACCGTGTACGACCCGAACGGGTACGCACCGAAGCTTTCGGCGAACAGGGCCATCATCGCGCCCATCCCCCCGAACGCCCTGCGCACCGCACGTCCCTCCTGCGCGGGATGGAAGATCGTCCCCGGCACCCCGGCGAGCGAGACGCGTGTCGACGCGTAGCGCCCGATGTGCAGTGCGGTGAGGTAGGTGGGGGTCGGATGCTGCTCGACGAATCGCCAGCGTTGCTGGGAGCCGACCTTCTTCTGCTCGACACGTCGACCGGTGGCGATCACCTCGTAGTCGGCATCCGTGGTGACGGTGATGTCGTAGCGTGCCTTGTCGGAGGGGCGGTCGTTGCACGGATACCACGTCGGCGCCCCCGTGGGCTGTGCTGCGACAGCGATGCCGTCGCCGAGTTCCTCCCACCCGACCGGCCCGAAGGGGCTTCGCCGCGGTCCGGGCTTTCCGGAGTACTCGACCCGCACTCGAAACTCAGCCCCGTCTGAGATCGGGCTGGTCGGCGTGATGGTGAGGACGGCGCCACGGTGCGTGTACTTGGCGGGCTTGGCCCCGTCGACCCGCACCCGGGAGACCTGCAGACCTGCCAGATCGAGACGGATCTTCTTCAGCGGCGCGTGGGCGACCGCATCGATCTTCGCGACGCCATCGAGCCGATTCGTCGCCACCCGGTAGGCGATGTCGAGCGTGTAGCGGGTGACCCCGTAGGACTCGTCTCCGCTGTCGGGGAAATACGAGTCGGGCATCAGTGACCCGCCCCCGCGCGTGCCTGATAGCGCCGCGTCTTCACCGCGCGCCACGGGCCGATCGGATTGCCACTCCACCGCGTCCCCTCGGGCACCGTCTCTCCGCGCATGACGAGGGATGCCGGTCCCACAGTGGAGTGGGCGCCGATGGATGCCGCCGGGAGGACGACGCTGTGGGGGCCGAGCGTTGCTCCGGCAGCGAGGTGGACCTGGTCGAGACGCATGATCCGATCATGGAACAGATGCGTCTGAACCACACATCCGCGATTGACCGTGGCGCCGTCATCGAGCCGGGCGAGGTCGGCCTCCGGCAGCCAGTACGTCTCGATCCACACGCCGTGTCCGATCTTCGCCCCGAGGCTGCGCAGCCAGAGGGCCAGGGCGGGGGTGCCGGCGGCGGAATTGGCGAACCAGGGAGCGGCGACCATCTCGACGAACGTGTCCGACACCTCGGTCCGCCACACGAAAGACGACCACAGCGGGTGCTCTCCGACACGGATGCGCCCCACGAGCGCCCACTTCGCCGCGGTGCTCACGCCGGCGGCGAGGGCACCGGCGATCACCAGCACCGGCCCGGAGAGCACCCAGGTCCATCCCGGGCCGACCGCGACGAGCAGGCCCGACAGAGCTGCGACGACGCCGACGCCGAGGGCGGCGCCGACCAGCACCGGAACGAACCGGCACAGCTCCCACAGCGCCCGGGCGACCTTCAGGCCGGCTCTGGGCTGATAGGTGCGCTCGAGCTCTGCCTCGTCGACCGTGCGCTGCAGCCGCATCGCGGGTGAACCCAACCACGATGAGCCCGGCTTCGACTTGCGTGGAGCCGCCGAGAGCACCGCCACCAATGCATCGCGGGGCACGCCGTGGCCGGCCACGGCCATGCCGGAATTGCCGAGGAAGGCGCGTCGCCCGATCTCGACCTCGGCCAAGCGCATCCAGCCACCACCGAGCTCGTACCCGGCCACGAGCGTGTCATCCGCGAGGAAGGCTCCGTCGCGAATGGTGGTCATCTTCGGCAGCAATAACACCGTGGATGCCTCGACGTTGCGTCCGACCGTGGCACCCAGCATCCGCAGCCAGACCGGGGTGAACAGGCTCGAGTACAGCGGGAAGAGCAGGGTGCGCGACAGGTCCAGAACGCGTTCCGTGCTCCACGCCTGCCAGCCGACACGGCTGCGCACGGCGTAGGTGCCGGGCGTCATCCCGATCGCGAGAAGTCTGACCGCACCCACCACGAGCCCCGCGATGGCCACGCCCGCCACGATCGTCGCAGGTAGCAGAGTCAGCATCGCGATGCCGAACGCCGTGCCGAGCGTGGGCGCGCCCCGGATCGCGCTCAACACGATGAGCACGCCGATGCCGACACCGAGCACGGGCAGGAGCGAGAGTCCGATCGAGGACGCGGCGAACGCCCAAACCCACCCACGGCTGGACTCCGGGCGTGTCTGCGGCCACCAGCCGCGCGCCCGGCCGACCCGCACGGCGGGCGAACCCGCCCAGAGCTGCCCGGCGGGCACGCGGCCGAAGACAGAAGAGCCGGGGGCGATCTCCGCGCCCTTCCCGACCCGCGCTCCCGGGGCGAGGGTGCTGCGGGCACCGACCGTGGCGCCGGCACCGATGCGCACCCCGCCCAGGCGCAGGATGTCACCGTCGATCCACCACCCCGACAGGTCGACCTCGGGCTCGATGGCAGCGCCCTTGCCGATGGTGAGCATGCCGGTGATGGGAGGCAGCGTGTGCAGTTCGACGCCGCGGGCGATGCGCGCACCCAGGGCCCGCGCGTAGAGACCGATCCAGGGTGCCCCCGCGAGGCTCGCGGCGCCGACCTGGTGGGCTGCCTGCTCAGCAAGCCAGAGTCGCAGGTGCACCCCACCGCCGCGCGGATGGTCCCCGGCCTCCACACCGGTCAGCAGCGCCCGGGCGATGATCACCGCGATCGCCATCCGCCCGAAGGGCGTGGCGAACAGCACGAGCGCGATGACCACGAACCACAGCGGCGCGGTCGGGAGGACATCGAAGCCGGGGACCAGGTGCGCGAGCCATCCGACCGCGAGGATCGCAGCGATCCACCGGGCACCTCCGAGGATCGCCAGCGGCACTCCGAGGATGCTCTGCCAGATCTGCATCCGGCGCGGGGTGGGGACGGCACGGTGGAACTCGCGCGGGGTCTCGTCGGCGCGCTGATCCCACCCCCGCTCGGCGACGAACTCCGCCATCGCCCCCAGCCGCGGGTGCTCGTAGACGTCGGCAACGGTGAATTCGGGGACACGCTCGCGGATGCCGCTGACCAGCTGCGCGGCGGTGAGCGAGCCGCCCCCGAGGTCGAAGAAGTTGGCGTCTTCGTCGTCGATCGGGGTACCGAGCACCCGAGTCCACAGTTCGGCGAGTTCGCGCACGGACGGGTCGAGCGCGGATGCCGCGACTCCGGTGCCGTCGAGCGGCAACGGCCACGGCAGGGCGGCCTTGTCGACTTTGCCCGAGACCCGCACGGGCAGCTCGTCCATGATCGCGAGCATCGGCACCAGGGCGGCGGGGAGCTCTTCACGCAGGCGCACCAGCGCCATCGCGCGATCGAAGTCATCCGTGACCGTCAGATACCCGACGAGGACTGCGACCCCGGCATCGGTCTCGCGTACGGCGACCGCCGCCGCGGAGACGGCATCCAGCCCCTGCAGTGCGGCCTCGATCTCCCCCAGCTCGATGCGGCGACCGCCGACCTTGACCTGATCGTCCGCGCGCCCCTGAAAGACGAGTCCCTCCGAGTCGGCACGCACAAGATCACCGCTGCGATAGGCCCGCTCCCAGCCGAGACCGGCGTGGGGCGCGTATTTCTGCGCATCCTTCTCAGCATCGAGGTAGCGCGCGAGTCCGACGCCACCGATCACGAGCTCACCGACCTCACCCTCACCGACCTCGTGGCCGTCGGCATCCACGACCGCCAGGTCCCAGCCGTCCAACGGCAGGCCGATCCGGATCGGCGGGGTGCCGTCCATGAGCGCTGCACACGCGACCACGGTCGCCTCGGTCGGGCCGTAGGTGTTCCAGACTTCGCGCCCAGGCTGGGCCAGACGCGCGGCCAGCTCGGGCGGACAGGCTTCGCCGCCGAAGATCAGGAGGCGCACGTTCTCGACGGTGTCTGCCGGCCACAGCGCGGCGAGGGTCGGAACGGTGGAGACCACGGTGATTCCTCGAGCGACGAGCCACGGGCCGAGATCCATCCCGGTGCGAACGAGAGCGCGTGGAGCGGGCACGAGGCAGGCCCCCGACCTCCAGGCCAGCCACATCTCCTCGCATGAGGCATCGAACGCGACCGACAGCCCCGCGAGCACGCGGTCGCCGGGGCCGAGGGGCTCATCCTGCAAGAACAGTCGGGCCTCGGCATCCACGAACGCGGCGGCCGATCGGTGTTGCACGGCAACGCCTTTCGGCGTCCCGGTCGATCCGGACGTGAAGATGATCCAGGCGTCGTCGTCGAGACGGGGCGCCTCGATGATCGGCAGCGACGCGGTGTTGGGATGCGGGGTGTCTTCGCTGAGCACAGGCGCCGGCTCGGTACCGTCCGCTCGCCGGAAGCCTGCGTCGGTCAGAACTCCGACCACGCCCGCCTCGCCGAACACCAGCGCGGCACGCTCTTCGGGGTCGTCGGCATCGACCGGCACGTAGGCGGCGCCGGCGGTGAGGATACCGAGGATGCCGAGGTAGAGCGCGCGCGTGCCGGAGGTCATGCGGATGCCGACCCGGTCGCCGCGTCGCACGCCCGCCTCGCGCAGACGCGCCGCCAGCTCGATCGCGTGCGCGAGGGTCTCGCGGTAGCTGAGAGCCCCGTCGGCGTCCTCGAGCGCAGACGCATCCGGGTTCGCCGCCGTCGTCGCGCGCAACACATCCAGCAGTGTGCGGGCAGGGGGTGCGGCGTGGCCCCGGCGCAAGGGCGATGCGTCGGTCATGGTTCCTCCCCGATCGGCTCCGCATTCTTCCAGAGCGAGGTGAACGGGTGGGAGCGGCGCGGCGACGCCTTCGGATCGAGTGCGGCTACGCCTTCAGATCGGGGAAATCCGCCTCACGGAACTCCGTGTCGATGCGCGCGTCCGCGAGCTCCACCTCCCGCTCACGCAGCTCGACCCGGCGGATCTTCCCGGAGATCGTCTTCGGCAACTCGGCGAACTCCACCCGGCGCACGCGCATGTACGGCGGCATGTGCTCGCGGGCGTGCGCGAGGATACTGCGCGCGGTCTCCGCGTCGGAGGCCACCCCGCTCGCGAGGTGCACGTACGCCTTCACGACGTTCAGCCGCAGCGGGTCGGGCGCGCCGACGACGCCCGCCTCGGCGACAGCCGGGTGCTCGAGCAGGATCGATTCCACCTCGAAGGGCGAGACCTTGAAGTCACTCGCCTTGAACACGTCGTCGGTACGTCCGACGAAGGTCAGATAGCCGTCCGCATCCCGCACGGCGACATCACTCGTGTGGTAAAACCCGTCGTGCTCGACCTTCGCGGTGCGGTCCGGCTCGCCGATGTACCCGGGCGTGAGGTTCAGGGGGCGCACGGGGGTGGTCGGCAGGCAGATCTCGCCCTCCTCGGCGACCTCGCCGGTGACCGGGTCGATCAGCACGACCTCGACGCCGGGCAGAGGGTGCCCCATGGAGCCGGCCTTGATGGCGGTGCCGGGCGCGTTGCCGATGACGGCGGTCAGCTCGGTCTGGCCATAGCCGTCGCGGATCGGCAGTCCCCACCACCGCTGGATGGTCGAAATGACCTCGGGGTTCAGGGGCTCACCTGCGCCGAGCAGTTCCCGCATGCCCCGGGGCTTGCGCTCAAGGTCCGCCTGGATCAGCATCCGCCACACGGTCGGCGGCGCGCAGAAGGTGTTCACGCCGGCCTGGTCGAGCTGATCGACGAGCGCGACCGCGTCGAAGCGGCGGTAGTTGTAGACGAAGACCGTGGCCTCGGCGATCCACGGCGCGAAGAACAGGCTCCACGCGTGCTTGCCCCATCCCGGCGCCGAGATGGTCATGTGCACGTCTCCGGGCCGCACACCGATCCAGTACATCGTCGAGAGATGCCCGACCGGATACGAGAGATGGGTGTGCTCGACCATCTTGGGGCGGGAGGTCGTCCCGGAGGTGAAGTAGATGATCGACGCGTCGGTCGAATCGACCACGACGCCGGGGAGGGCATCCGATGCGGCATCCGCGTCACCGAACCGGTGCCAGCCGGCAGGGGCGTCGCCGACGCCGATGCGGATGAGGTCGACGCCGATCTCATCGAACTTTGCGGCATCGGCAGGGTCTGCGATGACGGCGCGAACCTCGGCGCGATCGAGACGCTCGGCGAGGTCCTCGGCGCTGAGCACGACGGAGGTCGGCAGGATGACCGCGCCGATCTTCATGATCGCGAGCATCGCCTCCCAGAGCTCGACGCGGTTGTCGATCATGAGCATGACGGCGTCACCCCGGCCGACGCCGATCGAACTCATCCAGTTCGCAACCTGGTTGGAGCGCACCCGCATCTGCTCATAGGTGCGGGAGGCCTCGGTGCCGTCTTCCTCGACGACACGCAGCGCGAGGGTGTCGTTGCCCTCGGCGATCGCGTCGAACCAGTCCACGGCCCAGTTGAAGTGGTCGCCGACATCCGGCCAGGTGAAGCCGGCGTGCGCGGCATCCAGATCGTGGGAGTTCTCGAGCAGGAAATCGCGCGCCTCGCGGTAGGCGAGGCCTGCGGCGGAATAGGGCATGAGGCCTTCGTTCTTCTGATGCGGCAGCAGCGCACGCCACCGCGGACAACCGCGCCAGTCTACGTCGCGCACCATACGACGCCCGGAATGACCGAGCCCGCCGACTAGGCTTCGGGCATGGATCCCACACAGGAACCCTGGGTCGAAGAAGCGGCCGAGATGCTCGAGAAGTTCACGCGCGACCCGCTGGCCGACGCGATCCCGGGACATGTGGTGATCGTCGAGGCGGCCGATCCCGAGCGACGAGGGCGCTACCAGGAGTGCGCACTCACCGTCGTCACCGACACCCCCGGCATCCCCGACACGCGCGTCGAGACCGCGGTGGTCACGAGCAAGAAGTACTGGCCCCGGGTCGGTACGCGCCTGTCGGCCCGCATCTCCCGCCACGATCCTTCGCACCTCGAGGTGGACTGGGACGGGCTGGCCCACCAGCCCAAGAAGTAAGACACTCGCACCGGACTCTCCCGCGTTCGGGGCGCCCCGCCGCCCACCCTCGTCGAGGAACGTGAGCGGCGTTCATCTGCTCGGAACCGTGCTCGACCGCCCGGCGGAACCACGGCACTGGAGAGGAGCGGACGGCGTAACAGCGCCCTGACCTGCGCCAACCGCGCGTAATTCTCCACACCCAGGGCTCGCGCGGCGACGGCGTAACGGTCCCGCAATACGGCGCAACCTCCTCAGCGAGTCGGCACAGCTAACTTCCTCGTCACGACTTCATGGACCCCACGGCGGGCCAAGACACACAGGGAAGGTGCTTCGCATGAACGGACTCAACAGCAGCAGATGGCGGCGGCCGGTGGCCGCCGGGTTGGCGGTCGTCGGCGCGATCGCGCTCGCCGGCTGCAGCGGCACCACGGCAGAGACCGACGCGAGCCAGTGTGAGGAGATGACACCGGCACACCTCGTCATCGGAACTGCGGACCTCGATGTCTCGTACATTCCCTACGGGATTCTCGCTGACGAACTCGGCTACTTCGCTGATGAGTGCATCGACATGACGGTCGATGCCGCAGCGGAGGGACTGTTCCAATCTCTGCTCAGCGGGCAGGCAGACTTCATCATGTCCTCGCCGTCCGAGTCCCTGTTCGCCGGCAACGGGGACGCTGTCGGCACCAAGATCATCTACAACCTGATCCCCGACCTCAACATCGCGCTCGCCGTCCTCGAAGAGTCCGACCTGACGTCGGTGGGCGAGCTCGAGGGTGCCGTCATCGGCACCTGGGGTATCGGCCCCTATGCCGACGCCTACGTCGCCCGCTCCCTCGAGCCCTATGGGCTGACACTGGACGACGTCTCATTCATTGCGACCGGCTATGGTTCGACGCCCATGCAGGCATTGGAGACCGGCGAGGTCGACGCTGTGCTGTACTGGCCCGGTCTCTACACCTCGTGGGCGCTGGCTGGCTATCCGACGCGCATCCTCGAGGGGAACGAGTGGGCGTCGACCATGGATGGAATCGGCATCATGACCACCGACGCCATCGTCGACGAAAACCCCGAGCTCATCGAGGGTGTCTCCCGCGCACTGGCCAAGTCGACGGTGTACCTCAAGCGCTACCCGGAGAGTGCCGTTCAGATCTTCTGGGATGCGTACCCCGAGCGCGCCCCGCTCCCCGGCGCCGACACCGAGACGGCGATGGCGGATGATCTCGCGATCCTCGAGACCACGCTGATCTCGATGGACGTCCCCGACCACGACGACGACTACCTCTGGGGCATCCAGACCGCTGGCCGCTGGGAAAACCAGATCGACTACTTCATCGAAACCGGCATGATCGCCCCCACCGGCGAAGTGTTGCCCGAATGGTTCTTCGTCACCGACCAGATCGAGGCCGCCAACGACTTCGACCACGACGCCATCGTGGAGCAGCAGTGAGCCTGACCTATGCACCGGCGGGTGACACGACGGCCGATGAGTTCGCGGGATCGATCGAGCTGACAGACGTCAGCATGGAGTTCGCCACCCGGGACAAGACATCGATCCGCGCAGTGGACCCCACCTCGCTGTACATCCCGACGGGCCAGTTCGTCTCTGTGCTCGGCCCGTCGGGATGCGGAAAATCCACCCTCCTGCGGATCATCGCGGGCCTGGTCGCACCGAGCACCGGCTCGGTGACGATCGGCGGAGACGAAGTCAAGGGACCGAGTCGAAAGGTCGGGATCGCCTTCCAGACCCCGTCTCTGCTGGAGTGGTACACCGTCGCCAAGAACATCGCGCTCCCCGCGCTCATGGGACGACGTCACGCACGCAAAACGGACATCGACCGTCGCGTCGAGGAACTGCTGAACACAGTGAAGCTGGCAAGCCTCGGAGAGAAGTATCCGAGTGAGCTCTCTGGCGGAATGAGGCAGCGCGTTGCCATCGCCCGGTCGCTGATCACCGAGCCGGCCGTCATCCTGATGGACGAGCCGTTCGGCGCTCTGGATGCCATCACCCGCGAACACATGCACGACGAGCTCCTCTCGATCTGGCGCGACACCGGGGCGACGGTGTTGTTCATCACCCACGACATCGCCGAGGCGGTGTACCTCTCCGACCGTGTGCTCGTGATGTCACCGCGCCCGGGACGGATCGTTGCCGACATCACGAATGAGCTGCCTCGTCCGCGCGGCACATCTACGCGCTCGCTGCCGGAGTTCACAAGACTCACCAGCGAACTCCGCGTCCACATCAACCACTGAGCACGAAAGGATCCGAAATGGCAGACGTCATCGAGCGGAGCGCCTCACTCCCTCTCGCCCTCGCCCGCCCGGCGGCTTCGTTCGCGCGTGGAACGCTGATCGTGCTGCGCCGCGTCGGCATCGCACTTGCCTACATCCTGGTCGCGTTGCTGCTGTGGCAGGGGTTCATCGTCGTCTCCGGCGTCGATCCGCTGCTGGTGCCGGCACCTCTCCCGGTGCTCGAGGCCCTCGCTGTGCAGATCAGTTCCCCGGTCGTGTGGGCCGCCACGTGGGTGACCTTCCAGGAAGCGATATACGGCTTCGCGATCGGCGCGGCGATCGGCATCGCGATCGCCGTCGTCCTCTCAGAGTCGAAGCTGCTCTATCGCCTCGTCAATCCGTACGTCGTCGCATTCCAGGCCATCCCCAAGGTCGCTCTCACGCCGCTGTTCATCGTCTGGTTCGGCTTCGGCATCTGGTCGAAGGTCGTTCTCATCGCGACGTTCACCTTCTTCCCCGTCATGGTGAACATGTACCAGGGTCTTCGCAGCACGACGAGCGAAGAAGAAGAGCTCATGCGCGTGTCCCACGCCACCAGGTGGCAGCGTTTCCGACACCTGCGCCTGTACCGATCACTGCCTTACCTGTTCGCGGCCTTCGAAGCCAGCTTCGTCCTGTGTCTGACCGGCGCCGTCCTCGCGGAGCTGCTCGGCTCGGGAACGAGCGTCGGTCTCGGCACGCTCGTCCAGATGTACACGTCCACGTACGACATGGCGGGGCTCTTCGGCATCATCACCCTGCTTTCCCTGTTCGGCGTCGTCTTCGACCTCGTCGTCAAACTCGTCGCCCACTTCGTCCTGCGCTGGAACCGCAAGCACGAACACTGATCCACCCACGAAATCGGAGCCTCCTGTGTCCTCGGAACAAAAGCACATCCGCCTGATCTGCGACCTCTCCCTCATCCACTCCAACGCCAAGTGGCGTTACCCGGGCTCGTGGTCCGGCTACGCGAAGTACGGTGACCCGGCCCTCTACCTCGACATCGCGCGCATTCTCGAGCGCGGTCTGTTCGATGGCGGGTTCTTCGCGGACGTGGCGGGAACCCCCATGGTCAATGGGTCGATGAAGGACACCGTCGAGCTCGGTGTCGCATGGCCTCGCCATGATCCGATCCCGATGGTCGCTGCCATGTCGACCGTCACCGAGAGACTCGGCTTCGTCACGACGATGTCGATGACCTACAACCACCCGTTCCACACCGCGAGGATGATGGCCAGCCTCGACCACGTCACCCGCGGCCGAGTGGCGTTCAATGCCGTCGTCAGCGGATTCCCGCAGGAGGGCCAGAACTACGGGTACGACTCGATCCCCGACCACGAGTGGCGCTACGAACGAGCCGATGAGTTCCAGCAGGTGCTCAGCAAACTGTTCGACTCGGTCGAGCCGGACGCGATGGTGTGGGATCAGGAAACGGGAATCGTCGCCGACGCGTCCAAGGTCCATCGCATCGACCACGAGGGCGAGCACTTCAAGGTGATGGGACCGCTTCCCGTCGCGCCGTCCCCGCAGGGGCGCCCCATGCAGGTGATGGCCGGACAGTCCGACTCGGGGATGCGTTTGGCCGCCACCTACGCCGACCTCCAATTCGCCGGCGCCAATGGTCACGACGGCAAGGCGAAGCACCGCGCGCGCCTCGACGAGAAGTGCCGCGAAGTCGGGCGCGACCCGAGGGATGTCGGAATCGTCTGGGCGGGATCGTTCGACGTCGTGTCAGGTCCTGCCGAGGAGAAGGAGATTCGCGAGAAGCTGCGCGAGCAGTACTCCGATCGGCTCCTGCACGTCTTCCTCAGCCAGTGGTGGGGGCTTGACGGCTACCCGATCGACCCCGACGCCTACGTCCACGACGTGATCGCCGAAGTGCGGGGGGCCGGTGTCGCACCCAACTGGGGCTACTTGGACATGGCGATGACGAACTCGACTCCGACGACGACGATTCGCGAGTACGCGCGCGAATGGCTGGTGTACGGTGCGGAATACATCGGGACACCCGAGCAGATCGCCGACTACATGGAAGAGGCGTTCCACGCCAGCGGGGCGAACGGTGGGTTCATGATCGCGCCGCGGTCGGGCGTACCGGCGGGGATCGAACGGTTCGTCGACGAGGTCATTCCGGTGCTGCAGCGCCGTGGCCTGTTCCGCACGGAGTACACCGGCAAGACCATGCGCGAGAACTTCAAGGGCGCATGACGGCCCGGGCGTTGCAGCCCGGAACCATGAGATCCTCGCAGCACCCGAGCCACATCGACGCGAGCTCTGCGCCCCGCAGGCGCTGGCCGGCGATGACCGCGCTGCTGCTCTCGCTGTTCTTCGCGATGGCGTCGAACACGATGGTTCTCACCGGCCTGCCCCAGATCATCGCCGACCTCCACGGCACCGCCACGCAATACACCTGGATCGTCACGACCTCGCTGCTGCTGCTGGCTGTGACGACACCGGTATGGGGTCGCCTGGCCGAACGCTATTCGCCGACGCGACTCCTCATGATCTCGCTGACGGTGTATTTTTTCGGGTCGGTGGGCGCGGGAGCGGCGTTCGATCCGTGGATGATCGTGGCCTGTCGCGCCCTCATCGGCGCCGGCGCGGGAGGAATCGTCACGCTGGTGCAGCTGATCGTGACGCGAATGACCACTCCTCAGGAGCGTCCCAAGTATTTCGGGGCGATCGGGTCTGTCATGTCCGTCGCGGCGGTGATCGCGCCTGCTCTGGGAGGAGTGGTCGTCGACCTTGGCGGATGGCGCTGGGTGTTCTTCTCGACCGCGCCCCTCGCGATCGTCGCGTTCCTCATGGTCTGGCTCTGGGCTCCGCCGGTCCATCTCGACGCCCACCGTCGAGGACCGTTCGACGTCCTCGGGACCGTGATGATTGCCGTCGCGGTGACTGCGATCATGGTCTGGCTCACGTTCCTGCATCCGCCTGTCGGCGCTGCGGGGATCATCACGGGGATCATTGCGGTCGCGCTCATCGCGGGTGCAGTCATCGCAGAGAGACGGGCCTCCGCTCCGTTGGTCCCTCCCGCACTGCTGAAGAACCGCAACCTCGTGAAGGTTCTCATCTGCTCGGGGGTCGCCGGGGTGGCCGCGTTCGGTACGTCGGTGTATCTCGCGATGTACCTGCAGGACGTGCGCGGACTCACGGCCGGCGAGACCGGACTGCTCCTGATTCCGCTGTCGGCCGCGACCTTCACCTCGTCGCTCGCGGTGGGGTGGCTTGTCTCGCGCACCGGCCGCGACAAGGGCCTGCTCCTCTTCGGCGTCCTGGCGATCGTGGTGGGCTACGCGGTGCTCACGCTGATTCAGGAGGACACTCCTCTGGTCCTGGTCGTCTGTGCCGGAGCGACGGTCAGCCTGGGGGTCGGCGCGGTCACCCAACAGATCGTCGCGACCGGCCAGCGCTACCTGCGCCCCGAGGATCTGTCCGTGGGATCGGCCCTCATCCTGTTCCTCCGCAGCGTCATCACCGTCATCTGCCTTTCCGCGTTCGGAGTCGTCCTCGCTTTTGCAAGCGCCGGCGAAAGCGGAGAACTGGGAGGAATCCGCGCGGTGTTCGCCGCGTGCCTGGTGGTCGGCGTGGCGGGCCTGATCGCCGTCGCCGCTCTGCCCAACCCGCTCACACGGCGGAGCTGAGAATGCACAGGGGCCCGAAATCTTGTCACGCCCCCGCTGTCACCCGCCCGAAATCCGCGCGTGATTGGCTGAATGGACGGCCGAAAGGGTAGGGATGAACGCGTCGATCAGTGTCGCGGCGGCGGACGATGAACACATCTCGAGTCTGCTGGGCGACAGGCTCCGCAATGGACACGCCCTCCAGCAGTCGCCCCGTCGCGTGTACACGCTACTGCGCTCCGCGATCCGTTCGGGGGCCCTGCCCGCCCACAGCAGGCTCGATGAGCTCCAACTGATCGACGACTTGAAGACCAGTCGCAACGCCGTCCGCCTCGCCCTGCAGCAGCTCGGCGCCGATGGCCTGGTCGAGCGCCGTCCCGGCGTGGGCACCGTCGTCGTCTCCCAGATTCAGTCGTTCCCCGTGTTCGAGTGCATCGGGCCCGGCATCGGAATCGCCGGCGCACTTCTGCTCATCGAGAACCGACGCGTCCCCCCCACGCCCTACCTTTCGGCGCGCCTGGGCGGATCGACCGAACCCCTGCACATGTCGGAGTTCCTGGTGCGCGTCGGCGGTCGCACGGTCGGCCTCTTCTGCCGGTACGGTCACCAGCGCGCGGAGGCGCTCGAGCAGGACCGACCTCTCCTGTCACCCGACGACATCAGCTGGTACCGCCGGATACACGGAGAAGCGCCGGGCGACATCCGCGTCGTCATCGAGGCCACCAACGTCGACACGCGCACCGCGCGACTCCTGGACATCGACGAAGCGACACCCCTTCTCGTACGCGAGACCCTGTACTTCAACCAGCAGCATCAGCCGGTCGACCTGCACCTCACATACCTGGACAGTCGCCGCATCTCGTTGGCGGCGGTCGTTACCGACGGCGCGCTGCAACACGGGCAGCTCCACCAGTAATACGCGGCTACGCTCGCGCGCGCAGCAGCGCGATCACCGGGATATCGGGTTCGGCCCAGCGGCGGTCATCCAGCTCGTTCTCCCGCAGCCACTCGAGCGCATCGTGGTCGGTGCTGCCCGTCGGGTGCGAACCGATCAACACAGCCTCGTAGCAGGCCAGACGAATGATCCGATCCCCGACGTGGGTGTCGTCGGTGGTGATGTGTCCGGTGACGCGGATGTCGACATCCAGCTCTTCGCGGATCTCACGCACGAGCGCCTCGACGGGGTCCTCCTCGTGCTCGACCTTGCCCCCCGGAAACTCCCACCGACCGGACTGACCGATGTGCGGGGCGCGACGGCACACCAGCACCCGCTCACCGTCCCGGATGACGGCGGCCACAACTTCCACCGTCGGGACGACCTGCATGCATACAATCCTGCTCTCTGGCGCGAAGAAGCGCGGTCACCTCGGCGCGCGCCGGGAAAGGTGACCTCCTCTCAGCACGCCCGGGGCAGGATCATCAACGGCCAGCGGGTGGATGCGTATCGGTGAGCCCCTGCGGCGCCCGACTCAGAGCTCGCCCGGCGCCATGATCTGCTCGTCGATTTTGTCCAGCAGGTCGCGATTGGCTGCGCTGACCTTGCGGCGACGCGGCGCATAGACGACGAGGGCGTGGAAGAGGAAGCGGGCGATGAAGGCGAGCGCCAGAGTCAGAGCGGTGGCGATGACGACCGATATGTGCCACGTCGAGACCAGCATCGCCGTCAGCGGGATGCGTACCAACGCCTCGGCGTTGTTGAAGGCGAAAGACTTCGCAAACCGACTCCACACCCCGGACGCCTCCTGCTTGACGTCCTGGAACACGAAGCGTTCCTGCAGCAGGAAGTTGCCGATGATGGTCGTCTCGGCAGCGATGACCATCGCCGGGATGTCGTCCATCCCCAGGCGGGTGAGTGCCCACACGATGACGATGTTGGCGACGGCGCCGAGGGCACCGATGACGGCGAACAGCGACATCTTTCCGAATCGCAGCAGCGCCAGGTGCCACAGGAACCAGACCCCCTGGCGCGCCGAGGCCTTCGACTCCCCCGCGTGACGTCCCGCGAACTGGAACGGCACCTCCGCGACCCTGGCGTTCGATCGGGCGAGGATCTCGAGCAGGATCTTGAATCCGCGGGGGTTCAGACGGGGGATGTCGAGCACACGACGGTCGACGAGGAAGAAGCCGGTCATCGGGTCGCTGACCCCGCGTAGCTTGCCGGGGAACATCGCCTTGGTGAGAGCCGTCGCCGTGCGCGAAACGGCGACGCGCGAGACCCCGGACAGGCCCCCGTTGCTTCCTTCGCCGTCGTAGCGCGAGGCGACGACGACGTCGACATCCCCCCGCGAATACCGGTCCCACAGCCGCGGGATGTCCTCGGGCGGATGCTGCAGGTCACCGTCCATCACGATGCAGACATCTGCCGTCGCCGCATCGAATCCGACGACGACCGCGCCACCCAGGCCCCCCGTCGCAATGTCGCGATGAACGAGACGAACCGGAAGCGAGGCTGTGCGCGCGACTTCCGTGATCACCTCGGGTGTCGCGTCGGTGCTGTCATCGACGAACACGATCTCCGCCTGAATGTCGCGCGTCGCCTCGGAGATGCGCGCGACCAGCTCGGCGACGTTCGGCGCCTCGTTGTACGTCGGCACGATGACGGAGAGCTGCATACGCATCATGTTGGCAGGATCGGACCCCGGGGCAACAGCGATCGATCCAAACACATAGCGCTTACACAGTGCCCACCGACGGCCCGCACGGCCTCGCGCGCGACTTACGCTGGGCGTATGACTTCTGAGACTCCCGCCACCCTGACGATGTTCGGCGCGCAGTGGTGCCGCGACTGCCGGCGCACCAAGTCCCAGCTCGACGAGCTCGGCGTCGCGTACGAGTACGTCGATTTGGAGGCCGACCCGGCGGCAGCCGATGTCGCCCGCGACATCTCGGGGCGCTCCAACATCCCTGTCGTTCTGTATCCGGATGCGACGCACCACGTCGAGCCGTCGAACGCCGACGTCGAGGCGAAGCTGCGCGAACTCTCACTCATCCCGTAGCCCGCTGCCTGGCGGGCAGCGCTCCGATTGCGGGCCTCGAGCGCTACGCTCGGGGCCATGGGCAGTGACACTCCCGCACCCTTGAGCGCGGGTGCACCGCAGCAGGCCTCGACGGTCACCGTCACCGGCGCGGGTGGGCAGATCGCCTACTCCCTGCTGTTCCGGATCGCCGCCGGCGACATGCTGGGCCCCGATCAACCGGTCCGGCTGCGGTTGCTCGAGATCCCCCAGGGAATGCGAGCCGCCGAAGGCGTCGCGCTCGAGCTGAGCGACTGCGCCTTCCCGCTGCTGCGCGCGGTCGATGTGACCGACGACCCACGCACCGGGTTCGACGGGAGCCGGTTCGCGCTTCTGGTCGGCGCACGCCCGCGCGGCCCCGGCATGGAGCGCGCTGACCTGCTCAGCGCCAACGCCTCGATCTTCGGCCCGCAGGGGGCGGCGATCGCGGCATCCGCAGCCCCCGATGTGCGCGCTGTCGTCGTGGGAAATCCCGCCAACACCAACGCGTGGATCGCGTCATCCGCGGCTCACGGCGTCCCGGCCGACCGCTTCAGCGCCCTCACCCGCCTCGACCACAATCGCGCTCTCGCTCAGCTGGCGGCACGGCTCCCACGCCCGGTCGACGAGTTCGCGGGCGTCACCGTCTGGGGCAATCACTCGGCGACCCAGTTCCCCGACATCGATCACGCGACCGTGGGCGGACGACCTGTCCGTGACGCGCTCGAGGAGACGCTCGGCGGGGTCGAAGCCGCGCAGCGGTGGCTCGACGAGGACTTCATCCCCCGCGTCGCCGGGCGCGGAGCGGAGATCATCACGGTGCGCGGATCGTCGTCGGCCGCCTCAGCCGCCGACGCGATCATCGCGCACGTCCGCGACGATGTCAGCGGCACGACCTGGACCTCGGCCGCCGTCGCCTCCCACGGGGAGTACGGCGTACCCGAGGGTCTGGTCTGTTCGTTCCCGGTGCGCTCCGACGGCACGGGGTACCGCGTCATCGAGGGGCTGGCGCTCGCCCCTCGGGCACGGAGCCGCATCGACGCCTCGGTCGCCGAGCTGGTCGCCGAGCGTGACGCGGTGACAGAGCTGGGGGTGTGATGTCGGCCTTCGAGGGGATCCTGTTCGGCATCCTCGGCGTGCTCATCATCGCCGCGACGGCCACGATCGCGCCCCGTCTCAAGGTCGCGGGCCCGCTCATCCTCGTCGGCATCGGGATCCTGGCCAGCTATCTCCCCTTCATCCCGACCGTCGCCGTCAACCCCGAATGGATCCTCGCCGGCGTCCTGCCGCCCCTGCTGTACTCGGCGGCCGTGTCCCTGCCCGCCGTGGAGTTCCGCCGCGACTTCGTGCCCATTGCGGGTCTGGCCGTGGTCCTCGTGTTCGTGAGCTCGATCACGCTCGGGGGCTTCTTCCTGATCGTCATTCCGGGTCTCGGACTTCCGCTGGCGATCGCACTCGGTGCCATCCTGAGCCCCACCGATGCAGTGGCGACCGCCGTCGCCAAACGGCTCGGTGTCTCCCGCCGCGTGACCACAATGCTCGAGGGAGAGAGCCTGCTCAACGATGCCAGTTCGCTCGTGATCCTCAAGACGGCGGTAGCAGCGTTCTCCCTCTCGGCCGCGGGTACGTCGACGGCATTCAGCGCGGTCGGCGAGTTCGCGTGGGCGGTCATCGCCGCGATCATCGTCGGCGGTCTCGCCGGCTTCCTGAATCTCCGGGTGCGATCGTGGCTGCGAGGCTCGGCGACCTCGACCGCGGTCGGGTTCGTGGTCCCGTTCGTCGCCTACATCCCCACCGAGGCCATCGGCGGCTCCGGGCTGGTCGCCGCCGTGGTCGCCGGCATCGTGACCGGGCAGGGGGCAGCGCGATGGTTCACGCCCGAGCAGCGGATGTCCGACCACGCCACCTGGCGCACGGTCGAACTGCTGCTCGAAGGCGGGGTCTTCCTGGTCATGGGCCTGGAGATGAGCGAGATCGTCACGGGGACGGCGACGGGGCAGTTCGGCCTGGCACACGGTCTCGCCGTCGCGGCAGCTGCCCTCGGGATTCTGCTGCTGGTGAGGACTGGCTTCGTGACGCTCCTGCTGCGCGTGCAGAGCCTGCGCGCGCATCCTCGCCGCCGACATCGACTCAACGAGTTCGCCGAACGCATCGACGCACACGAGCACACCGGCAGCCGCCGCACGGGCGTTCTGCGGCGGCGGCTCGCGCGCATGTTCGCCGATCTGGACTACTACCGCGCGTCGCACCTCGGCTGGAAGCACGGCACGGTGATCGTCTGGGGCGGCATGCGCGGGGTCGTGACCCTCGCGGCAGCACAAACACTCCCGGAGGACGCCCCGTTCCGGCACTTCCTGATCTTCGTCGCCTTCGTGGTCGCGCTCTCGAGCCTCATGTTGCAGGGGCTCACGCTTCCCGTGGTGGTGCGTATGCTCAACCTCCGCGACGGTGAGGACAGCCACCTCGTTGGGTCGGAACACGAACAGATCGAGCGCGAACTGGATCGCAGCGTGGAGCACGCGCTCGCGCTCGGATCATTGTCGCGCCGGGATGGAACACCGTTCGCCGCCGAGTTCGCTCGCCGAGTCGCCCCCCGCTACCTGCGTCTGTCGGACATGGATGATGACGAGGCCAACGACATCATCGAGTTGCGACTGGCCCTGGTGCGCACCCGTCGAGCCCGGTTGATCTCCTTGAGCTCCGATGGCACGTTCGGCAGCGCTTCCCTGCGGCGGGCCCTCACCGAGCTGGATGCCACACAGCTGAGCCTGGAGATCCGACTCGAAGGCTCCGATTGAACGCCCTGTCAACCTCGCAGCGCCGGTAATATTCACGTGACGGAATCAGCGCGGGGGATCAGGCATGACACAGCAGGACGACCAGTGGTGGCGCGCCCGCCCGACGGACGCCCGGCTCGTGGGAATCGTCGTCTCGCGTGACGACATGCCCTCGGTCGTCGAACAGCGTTCCGTGCTCGCACGCTTCGGTGTCCCCATCGACGGATTTCGGCATCCCTCACCCGAGACCCTCGAGTCGTGGGAGGCCCGTTTGACGCGTCTGTTCGGTCACCTCGAGCGCGGCGATGTCGTGGCGGTCGCCACCGTCCACGCGCTCGGCCGCGACATCCCCGAAGAGGTGCGCACACTTGCCGAGCTTCGCCGACGGGGAGTGATCGTGAAGGTGGTCGACCACGAGGTCGGCACACTCACTGACGCCGGTCACACAGGCCTCATCGATCAGGCCTGAATCGCGCGCACACACCCGACGACGTGGTCATCGACCATGCCGCTGGATTGCATCAGGGCGTACATCGTCGTCGGTCCCACGAACCGGAATCCACACTTTCGGAGGGTCTTGCTGAGGGCTTCCGACTCGGCGGTGACCGCGGGGACGGCGGACAGCGAGGACAACCGGTCAGAACGCGGCGGCGGCGCGAAAGACCACAGCAGCGCGTCGAGCTCACCGTCCGCCATCTCCGACACCAGCGCGGCATTGGAGATCGTCGCCTCGATCTTGGCGCGGTTGCGGACGATGCCGGCATCGCGCATCAGCCGCTCGACGTCGTCCGGTCCGAAGGCCGCGACCCTCTGGGGAACGAAGCCATCGAACGCCTCGCGGAAGCGCGGCCGCTTGCGCAGGATCGTGATCCACGACAGACCCGCCTGAAAGCCCTCGAGACTCAGCTTCTCGAACAGTGCCCGATCGCCGTGGAGCGGCCGACCCCACTCCTCGTCGTGGTACCGGCAGTACTCGAGGTCGGCTCCGACCCACCCGCATCGCAGAAGGTCGTCATCGCCGCGGACGAGGTCGGTGGTCACAGCCTCACACTAGGCGCGACCACCGACATCGTCCGCATCACTTCTTCTTGGCGACCTTCTCCGAGATCGGGGCCTCGCCGGAGGCGGCGAGCGCAGCGTAGTGCGCGGCGGCTTCGTCCTGCCGAGCCTGCTCTGCCCCCGAGGCGATCGGGGCACGCACATGCTCGGGCGCGTGGCCGAACGCATCGACGAGGTCCTGGGCATGGGGGCGCAGACGCTTCACGAGGCGGTCGATGTAGCGCGAGACGGCGGCGGCGCGCTGTGTCGACAGACGCCCGTTGATGAGATACCACGACAGATGCTTCTCGATCAGGGTGAGCCCGAACAGGTCGCGCAGCCACGTCAGGACCTGTCGTGTGCCCTCATCCTCGGCACGGCCGACGGCATCTGTGAACGCCTCCCACTGCAGCAGCTCGGCGTGCGCACGAGCGGCCTCGATGAGCTCGGCCTGGTTGTCGTTGAAACGCTCGGCACCCTCAGCCTTGGACATCTTGGATGCCGCGCGCAGGCGCCCGGCGACATCGGCGACCATCTGCTGCACGCGCCCGGCGAGCAGTTCGTGCTGCTGGTCCGCGCGAAGGCCCCGCTCGACCGCCCGGGCGGTCGAGCCGAGATCGGTCACGACCTGACCGATCTGACGAAGGCCGGCACCATGGAAGACATTGCCGGCGGTCTGTCCCACCGCGTAGCGGGCAAGGGCCGCGGCGTCCTTGCCCTTGAACTGCTTCGCGTAGTCCGACAGCAGGCGCTTGCCGACCAGCTGCAGCAGCACATTGTTGTCGCCCTCGAAGGTGACGTAGATGTCGAGGTCGGACCGCAGGCCGGTAAGACGGTTTTCGGCGAGGAAACCCGAACCTCCGCACGCTTCACGCGCCTCCTGGATGATGTCCAGGGCATTCCAGGTCGACAGCGACTTCAGGGCGGCGGCGAGGGTCTCGAGATCCTCGCGCTCCTCGGGGGTGTCGGTGGTCCCGCCGAAGACGCCATCGAACTTCTTGAGCAGCTCGTCGTGCGCGAACGCCTGGGCGTACACCTGGGCGAGACGAGGCAGCAGTCGCCGCTGATGCTTGCCGTAGTCCAGCAGCACGACCTCGCCGGCGCCGTTGTCGAACTGGCGGCGCTGGTTGGCATAGGTGACCGCGATGTTCAGGGCGAGGGCCGATGCCCACGTCGCAGCGCCGTCGAGCGAGACACGGCCCTGCACGAGCGCACCGAGCATCGTGAAGAACCGGCGGCCGGGGCTGTCGATCGGACTCGTGTACGTGCCGTCGGCGGCCACGTCTCCGTAACGGTTGAGCAGGTTCTCACGGGGAACGCGGACGTTCGTGAAGTGCAGGCGCCCGTTGTCGATGCCGTTGAGGCCACCCTTGACGCCGTCGTCCTCGCCGCCGATGCCGGGGAGGAACTCGCCGTTCTCGTCGCGCAGCGGCACGAAAAAGCAGTGCACGCCGTAGTTGACGCCGCCGGTGATCAGCTGCGCGAACACGGTCGCAGCCTTGCCGTGCAGCGCGGCGTTGCCGAGGTAATCCTTCCAGGCCCCCCGGAACGGGGTGTGGATGACGAACTCTTCGGTCGCAGGGTCATAGGTCGCGGTCGTGCCGATGGCCGCGACATCCGAGCCGTGGCCGGTCTCGGTCATCGCGAAGGCACCCGGCAGATCGAGGGAGATGACGGCGGGAAGCCACTTGTCATGGTGCTTCTCGGTGCCGAGCTGATAGATCGCGGAACCGAACAGGCCCCACTGCACACCGGACTTGATCTGCAGGCTCGGGTCGGCGAGCACGAGCTCCTCGAAGCCGGCGAGGTTCGCGCCGTTGTCTTCGAACCCGCCGTACTTCTTGGGGAAAGCGCGACGAGAGCCGTTGTTCTCGACGAGCAGGTGCATCTGGGTCAGCACTCGCTCACGGTGCTCAGCGACGGTGAGTCCGTTGACCTGCCAGAACGCGGGATCCTTGATCACCTCTCGCGCCTCCAGACGCGTGGTGGCCCACGTCCCCAGCAGCAGGCTGGTGACAGCGGGCACATCGACACGGGGTGCGGAGCTTTCCGCTTCAACGGGACGGACAGCAGCGTCGACCATGGAATGACCTCACAGAGGGAACCGAATTACGTCACCCATACCGTAGGAGTGCCACAAACCTCGGCCAACTCGGTTGGGCGGCATCCACAATCTCACGGGCCGACGTCGACGCAGCCGGTTGTCGCCTATCGACAGGCCGAGTTCGACGAAGCATCGCGACGGCCGAACCATTCGGCTGCGGCGCGGGCGAGTGTGGGCGGGTCAGCGGAGACATCCAGGCGGATGCCGAGCTCGTCGGTGCCCAGCGGCTCATAGATCGCGAGTTGGGATTCCAGCAGCGACGCCGGCATGAAGTGATCGGCACGCGCCGCGGCACGTGCCGCCAGGAGGTGGGGCTCTCCCCAGAGATCGATGAACGCGGTCTGCGGCGCGCCGTCGCGAATGCGGTCTCGATAGGCACGCGTCAAGGCTGAGCACGCCATCACGAGGTCACCGTCGTCTCGAAGACACTCCGCCACGGCGCCCAACCACGGCCATCGGTCCGCGTCCGTCAGCGCGATCCCCGCCGACATCTTGGCGACATTGGCGGGCGGGTGCAGGTCGTCGCCGTCGACGAAAGGCATGCCGAGCAGCGCCGCCAACGCAACGCCGACCGACGACTTGCCGACGGCGGAGACCCCCATCACGACGATCGACACGTCGCTCAGGCTCCCGGCGCACCGGCGGCGATGACGGCGAGAACCGCGGCGCCGTAGGCGCCCTTCTTCTTCGCTCCGATGCCGGTGATGCCATCGAGCTGCTCGGCGGATGCCGGACGCAGCTCGGCGAGCGCGCGCAGGGTGGTATCGCCGAAGACGACGTAGGCGGGGACGCCCTGCTCCCGAGCAGCCTCGGCGCGCCAGGCGCGCAGAGCCTCGAACATCTCGCGATCTCCCTCGGCGACGGCATCCGAGGTCGCGGTGCGGCGAGTGCGTGACGAGCCGCCGGTGCGGCCGATCACGTCCTTGCGCAGCGGCACGGCGGCCTCTCCGCGCAGCACCTCCCCGGCGGGCTCCCCGAGCGCGAGGGTGCCGTATTCCCCCTGGGCGACGAGGATGCCGCGCGCGAGGAGCTGACGGATCACGCTGCGCCAATCCTGGTCCGACAAGTCGGCACCGATCCCGTAGGTCGCGAGGGTGTCGTGCCCGAGCTGCCGGATGCGGTCGGTCTGCGCTCCGCGCAGGATGTCGATGAGTTGCCCGGCTCCGTAGGCCTGGTTGCGCTCACGCTTGAGCCGCACGATCGTCGACAGCAACTTCTGTGAGGCCACCAATCCGTCCCAGGTCTCGGGCGGGGTGAGACAGGTGTCGCAGTTGCCGCAGGCGCCGGATGCCTCACCGAAGTACTCGAGCAGATTCTGCCGACGACACGACACCGTCTCGCACAGAGCGAGCATGGCATCCAGGTGCGCATGCTGGCGCCTCCTGTGGGCGAGGTCTCCCTCGCCGCCGTCGATGAGGCGCCGCTGCTGCACGACATCCGAGAGCCCGTAGGCCATCCACGCGACCGCGGGCTCGCCGTCCCGCCCGGCGCGCCCGGTCTCCTGGTAGTAGCCCTCGACCGACTTCGGCAGATCGATATGGGCGACGAAACGCACGTCGGGCTTGTCGATCCCCATGCCGAACGCGATCGTCGCAACCATGACGATCCCGTCCTCGCGGAGGAACCGCTGCTGGTGGTCCGCGCGCATGCCCGCCTCGAGGCCCGCGTGGTACGGCAAGGCGTCGAAGCCCTGGGCGCGCAGATACTCCGCCGTCTGCTCGACGCTCTTACGGCTGAGGGCGTAAACGATGCCCGAGGATCCCGAAGGCTGCTGCCGCAGGAACGCGACGAGCTGGCGCCGTGCGTCGGCCTTCGGCTCGATCCGGTACTGGATGTTCGGGCGGTCGAAACTGGCGACGAAGTGGCGGGCCGCGGGCATCCGCAGGCGGTCGGTGATTTCGCGATGGGTCGCCCGCGTCGCAGTCGCCGTGAGCGCCATGCGCGGCACCCCGGGGAAGCGCTCGACCAGGTCACCGAGGGCGAGGTAGTCGGGTCGGAAGTCGTGCCCCCACTGAGAGACGCAGTGGGCCTCGTCGATCGCGATCACGCTCAGTCGCCCACGCTGCAGCAATCCGGTCACGGCCGGATTCGAGAGACGCTCGGGGGCGATGTAGATGAGGTCGAGCTCACCGGCGACGTAGGCGCGCTCGACCTCCGCGCGCTCGGGGGCGGACAGCGTCGAGTTGAGGTACGCGGCCCGCACGCCGTTGGCACGCAGCGCCTGCACCTGGTCATGCATGAGGGCGATCAGCGGCGAGACCACCAGCCCCGTCCCCCCGCGCACGAGCGCCGGGACCTGATAGGTGACGCTCTTGCCGCCGCCGGTGGGCATCAGCACGATCGCGTCGCCGCCGGCCACGACATGGTCGACGATCGCCGCCTGGTCGCCGCGGAACGCGTCGTACCCGTAGACCTCGCGCAGTACATCCAGGGGGCGAGAGTCCATGCCGCCACGCTACCGGCACCCTCCGACAGACCGTGGCGGAACAGAACCGCGCGCGCCTACGTTGGGACCTGCGACGAGAGGACTGCGATGACCGCCACCGACACCACCCCCGAAGTCGTGCGCAACGACGCCGACAGCCGCTACGAGATCCACGTGGGAGGTGCGCTCGCCGGCTTCACCGAGTTCGTTGCAGATGACGAGGGCCGCTTCGTCTACCCGCACACCGAAATCGACAAGGCCTTCGGTGGACAAGGCCTCGGCTCGATCCTCGTGCGCGGCGCGATGACCGATGCCGCAGCCCGCGGCGAGACCGTCGTGCCCACGTGCTCGTTCGTGGTGCGCTACCTCCAGTCCCATGAGATCCCGGGGCTCGACATCCACTGGGCCGACGCGGCCGCAACCGAGTGATGACGCGTCTGGACGCGGGGGACGAAGAGCGCGGGAACGCCGCGCTCTCTCCCGGCCCGCGCCTGGACGCTCTCGAACTGCGCGAGGTGCCCCTGGGCGGCATCCGAGCGATGCCGGTGCGTCGCGCGCTACCCCAGCGCGACCTGCCGATGGTCGGCGCGTGGTGCTTCCTGGACCGGTTCGGCCCGCAGGTCACGACGATGCGCGTCGACCCGCATCCGCATATCGGGCTGCAGACGGTGACCTGGCCGTTCGCCGGTGAGGTCCGCCACCGCGACACTCTCGGCAGCGACATCGTCGTCCGCCGCGGCACGCTCAACCTCATGACCGCCGGTGCCGGGATCGCGCACTCGGAGTACTCGGTCGGGGAGGCGGACATCCCCCTGGACGCCCTGCAGCTGTGGGTCGCGCTCCCCGAGGCGCGGCGGCACGGCAACCCCGCGTTCGAGCAGGTCACCGCCCTGCCCGAACTCGCGCTCGATCACGGCGCGCGGGCCACCGTCGTTCTGGGCGAGCTCGACGGCGTCGCCTCTCCGGCGACCGTCTACACCCCGATCGTCGGCGCCGAGCTCACTCTCGAGGCCGGTGCGCAGGCCACGGTCCCGCTGCGCGCCGAGTGGGAGCATGCCCTGCTCCTCGTTGCGGGGACCGCGGAGGTGGCATCCACCCCGCTGGATGCCGAGCATCTCCTCTACCTCGGACGCGGACGCGAGCACGTGACGCTCTCGAGCACGGCGGGGGCGACCGTGTTCCTCCTCGGCGGCGAGCCGTTCGGGGAAGACATCATCATGTGGTGGAACTTCGTGGGCCGTTCGCACGAAGAGATCGTCACGGCCCGCGACGCCTGGGAGGCGGCTGCCGAGCGCTTCGGGCACATCGTCGGGCACGGTCCCGAGCGGATCCCGGCCCCTCCTCTGCCGGCGGTTCGCCTGACTCGCCGGCGACGGCGCCTGTGACGGACCGCGCACCCGACGATTTCCTCCGGCGCCCCCGGCCGCGACATTCCGCATCGCCACTACGCTGAGTGGGTGACCCGATCGGCCGTGCTCTCGACGCGTGTTCTGCTGACCTGCGCCGCGATCGGCGTCGCAGCCGGCGTCCTCGGTGGCATCGAGGGATGGCTCGCGATTCCGGTGCTCGCGACGCTGCCGATCGTCTACGGATTCATGCTCGGTGTCCATGTGCTGCCCGGCATCATCGCCCAAGAGGCACTCCGTCTGCCGTGGGTCGCTCTGATGACCCACCTCATCGCAGCGCTCGTCTCGGCCGCGATCGCACCGCCGTACCTGCTGCAGTTCTTCGGCACCGCGCTGCTGTTCGGCGGCATCCAGGAGGTCGTCGCCGCCCTCACGCGCTATCGCGTCTGGCAGGCGTGGCGCTTCTTCATCTCGGCCGCCGTCATCGGCGTCCTCGTTGCGGTGGCGGTTTTTTTCGCCGCGCACCTGTCCTCACTCCCGGTGTGGGCGCAGATCACGTACCTGGCCCTCTCCTTCCTCGGACCGATCGCCTGGACGGCCGTCGGCCTTGCGATCGGCGCGGGGCTCCGACGAGCGGGTGTCGCCCGGCGCTGACAAGTCGTTTAGGTTAGGGAAGACTAACTTCCCGAGGATCCATGACTCTGCCCGCCCCTGACGCCGGCCACGCACACGATGCGTCGGCGGCACCCCTGTTGCGCCTGCACGAGGTCGGCATCATGCACGAGGGTGAAGACACCCGAGTTCCCGCCCACGTGTCGTTCACGGTCACCGCGGGCGATGTCGTGCTGCTGCTGGGCCCCAGCGGGTCTGGCAAGTCGACCCTCTCGCTCGCGATGAACGGACTCATCCCCCATGCCATCCCCGCGACACTGGACGGGAGGATCGAGGTGGGCGGGCGCGACACCGCTACCCACACCGTGGCACAGCTGTCCACGGGCGTCGGCATGGTCTTCCAGGATCCCGACGCGCAGCTCGTCACCGGGACGCTGTTGGATGAGGTCGCGTTCGGTCCCGAGAACCTGCGACTGCCGGTCGAGACGGTCTTGCGCCGCAGCGAAGACGCCCTGCGACGCGTCGGGTTGTGGGAACGACGCGGCGAGAACCCCGACCGACTCTCGGGCGGCGGGCGCCAGCGCCTCGCGATCGCGTGCGCCCTCGCGATGGGTTCGCCGGTCCTCGTGTTGGATGAGCCGACCGCGAACCTGGACCCCGCAGGAATCGAGGATGTCTACGCCGCGCTGGACGATCTGGTCGCTGCGGGTGATCGGGCCATCGTGCTCATCGAGCACAATCTCGATGCCGCGATCGGCTTCGTCAACCGCGTCGTCGTCCTCGATCATGACGGCGTCGTCATCGCCGACGGCGGTGTGGACGACATCCTCCGAGGTCGCGCGGGAGAGTTGCACGAGCTGGGCGTGTGGTTGCCGGTGTCGACCCTGGCCGCGCTCCGACTGCGCGGCGCCGGCTACGCACTCGACCCGCTCCCTCTGACACCCGACGAGTTGCGAGACGCCCTCGCGCGCGAAGCGCCGGGTCAGACATCCTCCCCTGACCCGGCGCCCGCCGCAGCCGCCACCGGCACGGCACCTCGCGAAGGTAGGAGATATCGCGAGGGTAGGACCGACACGCCGCTCCAGAGTCCTACCCCGGCGATTTCTCCTACGCTCCCGCGGGGCGCCGGTGCCGGTCGCGCCGCCGGCCTCGAAGCGCCGCTCATCGACATCCGCCATCTCAGCCTTCGCCGCAAGAAGACGACCGTCCTGCAGGATGTGTCGCTCGAGGTTGCCCGCGGGGAGTTCGTCGCGATCGTCGGCGCGAACGGCGCGGGCAAGACCACGCTCCTGCAGTCGATGGCCGGGGTGCTTCGACCGCCGAAAGGCGCCGTGCACGTGGGTGGCATGGATGTCGCGCGCGCCGACGACCGGCAGCTGTCTGCCCACATCGGCTTCGTGTTCCAGAACCCCGAACATCAGTTCATCGCACACACGGTCTTCGACGAGGTCGCACACGGATTGCGCCGGCAGGGGCTGGACGACGAGCAGGTGCGCGGGCGAGCGGGCGCGATCCTCGCACGGTTCGGTCTCGCGGATCGCCAACACGTCCATCCCTACCTGCTGTCGGGCGGTCAGAAGCGGCGCCTCTCGGTCGGGACGGCGCTCGTCGCCGGGGCTCCTGTGCTGGCGCTCGACGAGCCCACCTTCGGACAGGACCACGCACGCGCCGAAGAACTGCTCACCTTGCTCAGCGAGCTGAACGACGAGGGAACCACGATCATCGTGGTCACCCACGACATGCAGCTGGTCGCCGATCACGCCCGTCGCGTGGTCGTGGTCGACGACGGGCGGATCGTCGGCGACGGACCGACAGCGGAGGTCTTCGCCGATGCGGAACTCCTCGCGCGCGGCGCGTTGCGCACCCCGCCGCTGACCAGCGCTCTGTCCGGCCTGACCGAGCACCCCGGGCTGGCTGGTATCGCGCGCTTGTCCGACCTGCCGGGAGGGACCGCGTGAGCACGACAGTCCTCGACCCGTACCTCGATCGCGTGGATGCCGCCCCCTGGCGCTTCCTGCACCGCCTGAACCCGCTCGCCAAGATCGCCGCCCCTGTACCGGCGATCGTGCTCCTCGTCTTCGCCCGTGACCTGGCGACGCCGCTCGCGTTCCTCGCCCTGGCCTATCTCGTCCTCATCGTCGGGGTCGCGGCATCCGCTCGCCTGGCGATGCTGCTCGGGCTCCTCGTCCCCGGCGTCGCGCTCGTGCTGGGCCTCGGGTTCTCACTGTGGACGGATGCCGACCTCGTCGACACCACCGCCCCGGTGTTCTCGGTTGGCGGGTACACCCTCTACTCCGGTGCCCTGCTGGTCGGGTTCGCCACCGGCCTGCGTCTGGCCGCGATCCTCGCTCTGTCGCTGATCGCTGGGCTCAGCACCACGGGTCCCGACCTCGCGCGCTCGTTGGTCCAGCAACTCCGCGTGCCCTACCGTGTCGGCTACACGGCGCTCGCGGCGTTCCGGTTCGTGCCCCGTTTCGGGTACGAGCTGGAGATCATCCGACAGGCTCACCGCGTGCGTGGCGCCCATCGAGGTCGCGGCCCGATCGCCGCGCTCCGGCGCTGGTTCGGGTACGTCGTCCCGCTCCTGGCGGGCGCCATCCGTCACGCCGAGCGCGTCGCCCTGGCCATGGATGCCCGCGCCTTCGGCGCACACCGCGAGCGCACGGAGCGCCATCTGGTGCCGTTCCGTGCGCGCGACATCGTTTTCGTTCTCGCATTCTGGGCCGTCTCCGCGACCCTGTTCACTCTGCTGTTCCCCTGGGGTCTCGGCTGACCCGTTCTCCCTCACGAAAGGATCCCGATGGCCCGCGCCGGCGCACTTGTGAAACCGCAGATCCAAGACCTCATCCACCTCCGCGTGCTCCGCACTGAACGCGTGAGCCCCCACTGGCAGCGCATCACGCTGGGGGGTGCGGAGATCGAGAAGTTCCGTCCCCTCGGGTACGACCAGTGGTTCCGGATCTTCCTGCCCCTGGGCGGCGATGACGGACTCGACCGCATTCCCGCAAAGGCCAACAAGCTGTTCGGCTACCTCACGTACCTCCGCATTCCGGACGGCGTGCGCCCGGTCATGCGCAACTACACGGTGCGCGCCTACCGAGCCGCGGGTCCCTCCGGAGGGCCGGAGATCGATGTGGATTTCGTGCTGCACGGTTCCGTCGCCGACGGAACCGCGGGTCCTGCTTCGCGATGGGCCGAGACCTGCGAGGTCGGCGATAGCGTCGTCATCATCGACGAGGGGCTCGGTTTCAACCCGGCGCGCGGCGTCGAACGGGTTCTGCTCGTGGCCGACGAGTCCGGGCTCCCCGCGCTCGCAGGGGTGTGCGCGTCACTGCCGGATTCCGCCATCGGGACCGCACTCATCGAGGTGGCCGACCCCGCGGATGCGCTCGAGTTCGACCATCCCGCTGGTGTCGAGGTGCGCTGGGTCGTTCGCGCAGCCCGTGCGCATCCCGGAACAGCGGTGCTGGCCGCGCTCGCCGAGTCGCCACCGAGCCTGGTCGATATCCACGCGTTCATCGTGGGCGAGCAGTCTCTTCCCACCGCCGCGCGCCGCTGGCTCGTCGAGCGCGGCGTCGACAAGAACGCGATCAGCTTCATCGGGTACTGGCGCGTCGGGTCGGCTTCACCCACCCCGAAGTCCCAGCGACCCGAGGCATCACGATCCGTCGCCGCCGAGGACGGTGACCGCTCGTGAGCCGCGTCTCCACGATCTACCTGCTGACGTGTGCGGCAATCGGGGTGGCAGGCGGCGTGCTCTTCTGGAGCGCGGCGTGGGTGTCATCCCTGCTGTTCGCGACGACGCAGTTCTACTCCGTCGCGCTGGCCGGCCTATGGCTGACGCCCGCCGTGATCGGGCTGCGCCTGCTGGAACGCCCCCTCGCAGGGCTCCTCGTCGGCCTGATGGCCGGATTGGTCGCCTTCGCCTACCTCGGCACCAGCTTGTGGTGGTCGTTCTTCGCCGAGCTTCCGTTCCTCGTGGTCCTCTACCGCCACTGGCGCACATGGCAGTACTACGCCGGCGCCGTGGTGGTCGCGGTTGTGTACCCGGTCCTTTCGGCGGCGTACTTCAACCTGTGGACGATTCCCCTCGCGGCCCAGATCGGGTTCTTCGCGCTCACTCTCGTCAGCTGCCTCGCCGGTGTCGCCCTCGGCATCCTCATCGCCGACCGACTCCGCCACGCGGGCGTCGCGCGGCTGGCGAGGCGGGCGCCGGGGCCACGGGACACGGCACCGGAAGAACGGTAGCGAGAAGAACCGTCAGCGCTTGCCGGCGATCTGGCGACCGACGATCTCGCGCATGATCTCGTTGGTGCCGCCGTAGATGCGGTGGACGCGGGCATCCAGGAACGCGCGGGCGATCGGATACTCGGTGATGTAGCCGTACCCGCCATGCAGTTGTACGCAGGTGTCGAGCACCTCCCACTCGCGCTCGGTGGCCCAGAACTTGACCTTCGCAGCCTCTTCGGCCGAGAGCTTTCCGTCCTTGTAGGCCAGCAGCGCCCGGTCGATGTACGCCCACAGCGCGTCGACGGTGGTGGCGACATCCGCGAGCTGGAAGCGAGTGTTCTGGAAGTCGATGATCCGCTCGCCGAAGGCCTCGCGGTCCTTCGTGTAGGCGACCGTCCACTCCAGCGCAGCAGCAGCGGCCGCAGCGCCGGCAACGCCGATCGAGAGGCGCTCGAGGGGCAGGTTCATCATGAGCTGGATGAAGCCGAGGCCTTCCTTGCCGCCGATGAGGTTGCCCTCGGGCACGAACACGTCGCTGAAGCTGAGCTCGGCGGTGTCGTGCCCCTGGAAGCCCATCTTGTGCAGCTTCTTGCCGTGGTCGAAGCCCTCCATGCCGTTCTCGATGATCAGCAGGCTGAAGGCATCCGGGCGGTTGCCTTCACCGGTCTTGACGAAGGTGACGATGATGTCGGCGGTCTTGCCGCTGGAGATGAAGGTCTTCGCGCCATTGACGATGTAGCCTCCGTCGACCTTCTTGGCGGTCGTCTTGACACCGCGCAGGTCGCTGCCGGCGCCGGGCTCGGTCATCGCGAGGGCGCCGAGGATCTCACCGGTCGCCATGCCCGGGAGCCACTTCTCCTTCTGCTCCTGCGTGCCCATGTGCACGAGGTAGGGAACGGCCAGGTCATCCTGGATGCCGAATGCGCCCGCGAGGGAACCGGCTCCCGCGGCGATGACCTCTTCGTTGACGACGGCCCGGAAGCGGTAGTCCTGCAGCATCCCGGCTCCGCCGAACTCCTCGGGAACCGAGAGTCCGATGAGGCCCGACTCGCCGGCTGCGAGCATCGTCGCACGGTCGACCTCACCCTCGGCATCCCACTTCTCGCGGGCCTCGTTCGTCACGTACCGCTTGACGAACTCCTTGACCACGTCGCGGAATGCCTCGTGGTCCTCGTCGTAGATGTCGCGTTCCATTGCGCGTCCTCCCTTGCCTCGTTGCCGCCGTGATTCTATGCCCGCTCATCGACCGACGCGAGCACCGCATGTGGGATTGAGCGTCATCGATGGCGAGACGCGGTGCCAAGGTTGTGGGATGCCTCCATCTACGTCTCTTCGTTCTATTTTTGCCACTCTGTATTGACTTAACATTCGTTTTTCTGTTCGACTAGCGTGCATGAGATGGAACGGGCAGGCGCTGGGTGCGACCGATGACTCCACCCTCCCGGGGATGGAGCACCTCGGCGGATTCGTCCGCTCCGTGACCACCCCCGAGTTCGCCGGCATGACCTTCCACGAGGTGCTCTGCAAGAGCGCCCTCAACCAGGTCCCCGGCGCCTCCGCGATGCCGTTCGACTGGACGATCAACCCCTATCGGGGCTGCAGCCATGCGTGCACATACTGTTTCGCCAGAGGGACTCACGAGTATCTCGATCTGGATACCGGGCGCGACTTCGACTCGCAGATCGTCGTCAAGGTCAACGTCGCCGAGGTGCTTCGAACCGAGCTGGCTCGGCCGTCCTGGGTTGCCGACCCGGTCATGCTCGGCACCAACACCGACCCGTACCAGCGGGCGGAGGGCCGCTACCGTCTGATGCCGGGAATCATCCAGACGCTGGCCGATGCCGGCACCCCGTTCTCGATCCTCACGAAGGGAACGCTGCTGCGCCGCGATCTCCCGCTGCTGCGTGAGGCCGCAGGGCAAGTGGACGTCTCTCTCGCGATGTCGGTGGCGATCTTCGATGACGCCCTGCAGCGTTCCCTCGAGCCCGGCACTCCGAGCGCTGCGGCGCGGCTCGAGACGGTGCGGGCGGCATCCGAGGCCGGATTCTCGGTCACCGTGTTCCTGATGCCGATCCTTCCGCACCTCACAGACTCGGTCGCGGCCATCGACCACGCGCTCGGCGCGATCAAGGTCGCAGGTGCGACCCGCGTCGTGTTCGGCGCACTCCATCTGCGGCCGGGCGCGAAGCAGTGGTTCCTCCACTGGCTCGAGCGCGAGCATCCGGAGCTCGTGGGGGCGTATCGCGGGCTCTACCCGGGCGCATCCTCCTACACCCCGAAACCGTATCGCTCGTGGCTCGCGAAGCGGGTTCGTCCCTTGCTGCGCGTGCACGGCCTCGACGGACACGCCGAGACCGAGGCGCCTCCGCGCGAGCCCGTTCCTGGCCTTGCCGCGCGAAAAGCCGCGGCATCCGTCGTCACCACTTCCCGGGGGAGAGCGGCGCGAGCGGATGCCGCGGCGATGCTGTTCTGAGCGTCAGGCGTCGGTGTCGTCTCAGGCGTCGACGTCGGCGAGCTGGCGACCGGCGAGCTCTTCGAGCAGATCGTCGCCCAGGCGCACCTCGTCGAACGGAGCCTCGATCTCGGCACGGTCCAGCAGCTCGGTCATGCGACGGCGGCGCTGGCGCGTGATGAGGGTCACCACGGTGCCCGAACGACCGGCGCGGCCGGTGCGGCCCGAGCGGTGCAGGTACGTCTTGTACTCGTCGGGGGCGTCAGCCTGGATGACCAGGTCGATCTCGTCGACGTGGATGCCGCGCGCGGCGACATCCGTGGCGACGAGCACGCGGACGCGGCCCGAGGTGAGCTTCTCGAGGTTGCGCGTGCGCTTGGCCTGGTTGAGGTCACCGTGCAGGGCGAGCGCCGGGATGCCGGCGTCATCGAACTGCTCGGAGAGCATCTCGGCGTAGGCGCGGGTGCGGGCGAAGACGAGCGTCTTGCCCCCGCGGTCGACGAGCGACTCGAGGATCTCGGCCTTGTCGCGGTGGTCGATCACGAGCACGCGGTGATCGATCGTGCCCGAGTCTTGGTCTTCGCCGGCGACCTCGTAGACGGCGGGCTCGACGAGGAATTCATCCACCAACGCTGCGACCTCGCGGTCGAGGGTGGCCGAGAAGAGGAGCTTCTGGCTACCGTCCGCGGTGAGGCGCAGGATCCGCTGGACAGGCTCGAGGAATCCGAGCTCACACATGTGGTCGGCCTCATCCAGCACGGCGATGCGCACCTCAGAGAGGTCGAGCTTGCCCTGCTCCACGAGGTCCTCGATACGGCCCGGGGTGCCGATGATGATGTCGACGCCCTTCTTGAGCGCACCGACCTGGCGAGCCTGGGGCACGCCGCCGTAGATCTGGGTGGTGAACAGGCCCACGCTGCGGGCGATCGGCTGGATCGTGCGGTCGATCTGGAGAGCGAGCTCACGGGTCGGAGCCAGAACGAGCGCCTTCGGCGAACGCCCGTACTCGCGCTTGGTGCCGGCCTGCAGGCGCAGGATGCTCTCGACGAGCGGGGCGCCGAAGGCGATGGTCTTGCCGGAGCCCGTGCGACCGCGGGCGAGGACGTCGCGACCCTCGAGGATCGGCGCGACCGTGGCGGCCTGGATCGGGAACGGGGTGGCCGCACCCATGTCGGCGAGCGCACGGACGATGTTCTGACCGAGCCCCAGGTCGGCGAAGGTCACGTCGGCGACGACGTCGGCCTGGACGGCCTCTGCCTGCAGGCGCTCGTGGACGACATCCACCTGCGCCTCCTGCGCAGCCGAGCGCGCGGGCGCGGCGTTCCAGTCGGAGCGCCCCGGACGGTCGTCGCGGTCGTTGCGGCGCGGGCGGTCATCGCGGTTGTAGCCACCCGCCCGGTCGTCGCGACGAGGACGGTCATCACGGTTGTAGCCGCCACGGGGGCGATCGTCGCGGTTGTACCCACCGGCACGGTCATCACGACGGGGACGGTCGTCCCGAGAGAAGCTGCGGTCGCGGTCATCACGACGAGGACGGTCGTCACGGTTGTACCCACCGGCACGGTCATCACGGCGGGCAGGACGGTCCTCCCACGAGCGGGCGCCACGGTCGGCATCCCGGCGCGGGCGGTCGTCACGGTTGTACCCGCCAGCGCGGTCATCACGACGAGGACGGTCGTCACGGTTGTACCCGCCGGCACGGTCGTCACGGCGTGCGCCGCCGTACGACGGGCGGTCACCCCGCGGGGCGCGGTCGTCCCAGGCGCGAGCGCGACGGTCCTCGTCACGACCCGAGCGGGGAGTGCGGTCATCGCGACGGCGATCGTTGTAGGCGGGGCGGTCGTCGCGCGCCGGGCGGTCATCACGACGAGGACGGTCGCCGTACGAGGGGCGCTCGCTGCGGGCCGGACGGTCCTCCCAGCGACGCTCGTCGCGGGCCGGACGGTCATCGCGGCGGTCGGTGCGGGCGTGCGTGCGGATGCCGCGCGCCTCATCACGACCGGCCTTCTCCTGCGCGGTCCAGCGACGCTTGGGGGCTCCCTCGGCGGCATCCGCGCGGTATCCGCGGTGGCTCGGGCTCTTGCTGCCGGGCTTGCCGGCCGAGGCCTCGCCCGGACGGCGCTTGCGGTCCTGGAACGAGGTCTTGGCGCCGTAGCGCGGCTCGAAGTTCTTCGCGGCGCGACCGCCGGCGGGCTTCTTGTTCTTGGGCATGGGTATGTCCTTCTGGGTTCTCTGCGCACGAGAACAGCGACCGCGATCAGTGCGCGCGGTCCAACCCGGACTACCGTCGGCCGGGGCCATTCATGTGATGGGAATGTGCGCCGATCGGCGCTCACCATCGGCCCCTAGGACTCACAAACCCATCCGCCACACATGGCGGTGTCCCGAGCCGACCTTCCCACTGTACAGGCCTCACCTGTGAATCCGCCCCTCACGGCATCCGCCCGCGCGCCCCCACCCCGCCGAACCCACACACTCGTTGCGAATCCACACGTTCATGACGTCAGCAACGTGTGGGTTCGCACGCAACGTGTGGGTTCGGCGCGCGGCCTAGGGTGGAGACGGGTCACGAGCGAGGAGAGTCATGGTGCACGAGCCGACGGGCGAGCAGTACTACCTGACGAGCGCGGACGGTCGGGTGAGCGCGCACCTCACGCAGGTGGGGGCGACGATCCGCGGTCTGACGGTCGACGGTGTGGATGCGATCGCGCCCTACCCGCTCGGGATGCCCGCACCGGCGGCATCCGGCACCGTACTGGTCCCCTGGCCGAACCGCATCCGCGACGGCAAGTGGTCGCACGACGGCAAGAGCTACCAGCTGTGGATCACGGATCCCGCCTACACCTCCGCCTCGCACGGCCTGCTGCGCTTCATGCCCTACACGGTCGCCGAGAAGGCTTCTGACCGGCTCACCCTCGCGGCCACGGTGTTCCCACAATCCGGCTACCCGTTCCAGCTCGACACCACGGTGACCTACGCGCTGACATCCGACGGCATCGAGGTGACGCACGTCATCACGAACGTCGGTGCGGATGCCGCACCCGTCGCCGTGGGGACCCACCCGTACTTCACCGTCGGCGACGTGCCGACCGAAGACCTCGTCCTCACCTCTCCGGGGGCGCGCGTGATCACGATCGACGACCAGTTACTCCCTGTCGGCGAGGTGCCGGTGGATGCGTCCACGGACCTCCGTCGGGGCGCGCGTCTGGGCGACGTCGATCTCAACACGACCTACACCGACCTGGAGCGCGACGCCGACGGCATCCTGCGCCACCACTTGCGCGCACCGGATGGCCGCACCGTCACGCTGTGGCAGGGCGAGGGGATGGACTACGCGCAGGTCTTCACGACCGACCGCTACCCCAACCGCCCGCTCGCCGTGGCGATCGAGCCGATGAGCGCCGTCCCCGACGCCTTCAACTCGGGCCGGGGACTGCGCTGGCTCGCCCCCGGCGAGAGCTGGACGGTGAGCTGGGGCGTCACTTACTCAGGCTGAACGCGCGTCGTCGCCACAGCGCGCCCGCGTGTAATGGCCGCGCTACCACCGGCGCACGCGGCACTTACTCAGGCTGCCGGGTCTCGCCGTCGCCGTTTTGTGCGGAATCCTCGCTGGATTCCTCCAGCTCAGCCTGAGTACGGTCGGATTCAGCCGCCAGCCCCGCGTCCTGCGTCGAGTTCGCGTCACTCGCCGCCTCACTCTCAGCCTGAGTAAGGGCGGTCTCCGGCTCCGACTCCGACTCCGACTCGGGCTCAGACGCGGGCTCAGACTCCGACTCAGGCTCAGGCTCAGACGCGACCGGCGGGATGACCGCGACCGGCCCGGTCGCCGCCTCGCGGATCTGGCGGCGGGTCAGCGGCTGGCCGCTCTCGTCGACGACCGCGCTCACGGCGGCGTTGCCGGCTCCCGCGCCTGCAATCGCGAGCGCGGGTTCCGCCGTCACCGCGCCGCCCCCGCGCGCTGCGCGCTTCGCAGCCCGGCGCTCCTTCGCACCCTCGACGAGGTTGTAGAGGGTGGGGAGCACCAGCAGGGTCAGCACGGTCGACGAGATGAGGCCTCCGATCACGACGATCGCCAACGGCTGCGAGATGAATCCACCGTGTCCGGTGATCCCGAGGCCCATCGGCGTCAGCGCGAAGATCGTCGCCAGCGCCGTCATGAGGATCGGCCGCAGACGTCGAGCGCCACCGGTCAGGGTCGCGTCGTGGGCGCTGAGGCCCTTCTCGCGGTACTGGTTCACGAGGTCCACCAGGACGATCGCGTTGGTGACCACGATGCCGATGAGCATCAGCACACCGATGAGGGATGCCACACCCAGCGGCACACCGGTGACCACCTGCAGCAGGATCGCGCCGGTCGCCGCGAACGGCACCGAGATCAGCAGCAGCAGCGGTTGACGCAGCGATTTGAAGGTCGCGACCATGACGACGTAGACGATCAGAATGGCGGCGAGCATCGCAAGCCCGAGCTGCGAGAACGCCTCGGTCTGATCTGCGGACACGCCCCCGAGGCTCGCGTCCGCGGCGGCCGGGATCGTGGTGTCGTCGATGGCCTGGGTGACGGCGGCGGTGGCGGCGGTGAGGTCGTCGGTCGCGGGGGTCACCGTGATCGTCGACGTGCGCTGCCCGCGCTCGGTGGTGATGGATGTCGGGCCCTCGGTCTCTGCGACGGTCGCGAGATCCTCGAGCGGCATCGGGCCCTGCGCAGTGATGATGGGCAGCTGGCGGAGCTCGTCGATCGTGGCAGGCGGGTCGGATGCCGCGAGATAGACCGTGAGCCCGGTCCCCTCGACCTCGACCGTGCCGATGCTCTGCGGCTGCATCGTGTTGTAGACCAGCGCGCCGACGGCGACTTCGGACAGACCGACGGAAGCGGCCTTGTCGCGGTCGACGACGATCTCGATATAGGGCAGCGAGGCGGAGAGGTTGTTCGTGACCTGACTGACCTCGTCCAGACCCGACAGACTCGCGGTCAGGTCGTCGGTTGCCTCCCGCAACGTCGCAGCATCGGGCGCGGTGACGCTCACCTCGATGTCGGAGGAGCCGAACCCGCCGTTGCCGGAGGAGATCGTGATCTCCCCGGCATCGCCGAGGTCGTCGATCACGGTCTGCACCTCGGCACGCAGCTCGACCTGGTCGACATCCGGGTCGGTCGTGACCGAGTACGTGATGCCGCCGCCACCGCCGGAGAAGGCATCCTGCAGCGCATTGCCGCTCGTACCGATCGAGACCTGCACCGTCTCGATGCCCTCGATTCCGAGCAGCGCCTGTTCGACGGGCTCGGCTGCGGCGGACTCGGCCGCCAGGCTCGGCGCCTCGCCGATCGACTGCGTCATCGTGAACGTGTTCTGACCGGAGTCGCCGAGGAAGTTGGTCTTCATCAGCGGTGCGACAGCGACAGTGCCCACCAGAACGAGGACCGCGAGTCCGAGCGTGGCCCAGGAGTGCTTGAGGGTCCAGCGCAGGATGGGGACGTAGCCGCGCTGCAGCGCCGAGAGAGGCGCCTCGGGGTCTTCGGGGTCGATCTCGCGACCGGCATCGTCGAGCACGGGCTTGCCGGGCTTGAGGAACCAGTAGGCCAGCACCGGCACGATCGTGAGGGCCACGAACAGCGACGCGAGCATGGCGATCGTCACCGTCAGCGCGAAGGGGCGGAACAGCTCGCCCGTGACATCCCCGACGAAGGCGATCGGCAGGAAGACCGCGACCGTCGTGATCGTCGAGGACGAAATCGCGGTCCCGACCTCTTTGACCGCGCGGATGATGGAGCTCATCTTGTCGGCGTTGCCGACATAGTGGCGCCTGATGTTCTCGATGACCACGATCGAGTCATCAACGACGCGCCCGATCGAGATCGTGAGGGCACCGAGGGTCAGGATGTTCAGCGAGTAGCCGAACGCCTGCAGTCCGATGAAGGTGATCAGAACGCTCGTCGGGATCGAAATCGCGGTGACCAGGGTCGCCCGCACCGACAGCAGGAAGACCAGGATGACGAGCACGGCGAACATCAGGCCGAAACCGCCTTCCACCGCGAGGGTCTCGATCGACTGCTCGATGTAGGGGGCCTGGTCGAACACGACCGTGAACGTGACACCGGGCATGCTCTCCTCGAGCGAGGGCAAGAGGTCCACGACCGCGCGGGAGACATCGACGGTGTTGGCCGCCGGGAGCTTGGTGATCGCGATCGTGATCGCGGGGTCGCCGTTGACGCGCGACTCGCTCGCGACCGGGTCCTGCCCCTGCTCCACCGTGGCGACGTCGCCCACGGTGACGGTGCCCGCCTGGAACTGCGTCGCATCGCTCGGCACGAGCGGTAGGTTCGCCACCTCCTCGACGGAGGTCAGCTTGACGCCGGTCTGCACCGTGAGTGTCTGATCGTTCTCGGTGATCGAGCCGCCCGGGAAGAGCACGCCGTTCTGCTCGAGGGCGTCCGTGATCGCCTGCTGCGAGTAACCGTTCGCGGCGAGCGCCTCCTGGTCGGGGGTGATGGTGATGCGCTGGCCCGCGCCGCCGACGATCTCGGCGGCGTTGACCCCGTCGACGTCCTCGATGTCGGGAATGACGGTGGACTCCAGCTGAGCCTGGATCGCCTCCGGGTCGTCGTAGCCGGTGACGGCGATCTGGATGACGGGGAAGTCGTCGATGCTCGCGGCGATGATGGTCGGTTCGACCCCGTCAGGCAGGTCGCTGAGGCGGTTGATCGCCTGCGTCATCTTCTGTTCGGCGGTGGCGAGGTCGGTGCCGTAGGCGAAGGATGCCTGCACGATCGACGCATTCGTGGTGCTCGTCGCCGTGGTCGACTCGAGCCCGGGAACCGCCTGAATAGCGCTCTCGATCGGCGTCGACACGTCGTTGCTGACGACCTCGGGCGAGGCGCCGGGATACGTGGACACCACGATGAGCGCGGGGAACTCGATCGAGGGGATGAGCTCCTGCTTGAGTGAACTGAAGGCGAGCGACCCGAAGAGTGCTGCGACGATCGTCACGAGGGCGATCAGCGCGCGGTTCTTCAGACTCAGGACGGCGAGATTCGACACGGGGACCCTTGCTGTGAGCGGTGCGGCCGGACGATACGCGAACGTATCGGTCCCATCCTCGCACGGTCACTGCGGGGGATATCCCGACGATCTGCGCTCAGACGATCGCCTGGCCGAGCGCGAGCCCGCCCCACGCGGCACCCACGGCGACGATGAAGGTACCCAGCACGTTCATGAGCGCCAGGCCTGTGCGCTGTTCCTCCGAGAGGAGTACCGAGGTCACCGATACCGCGCTAAAGGTCGTGAAACCGCCCAGGAGACCCGCCCCGACAACGAGCGCAACCCCCTCCCCCACCTGAAAGCCGGTGAGCACCCCGAGCAGGAATGATCCGCAGACGTTGATGACGAAGATGCCCCAGGGCGCACGGACCACACGGGTGAGCAGGTTGTCGAGGACGTAGCGCACCGCCGCGCCGACACCTCCCGCGACAGCGGCGAGCACGAACAGGCCGACGTTCATGCGCGCGCTTTCCGGGGACGCGCGAGCATCAGGCCCGCGACCGCTGCCCCGAGTCCCGCGACGACCGTGAGCGCGGACACCGGCAGCGCGGCCGGGTCGAGGGAGAAGACCGCGAGCGCGGAATAGGTGGTGAACCCGCCCATCATGCCCGTGCCCCAGAACGCACTCATGACAGCCGCGCGCTCGGGCACACGCTTCGAGGCGAGCGCGACGGTCACGCCGAGGAGGAACGACCCGAGGACATTGACGAGCGGGAGGGCAAGCCAGGGCACGACCGGGTCGATGAGTGCCTGCAGTGCAATGCGCACGGCGGATCCGACCGTCCCGCCCGCGAACACGAGCAGCACGCGAGTCCCAGACAGACCTGTACCCGACACCGGTTCAGGCTACCGCTCCACCTCCGACGCCCCCTTGCCGACCACGACCCGCACAATCAGAGGTTCTCGTCGGCGAACCACCTCAGCGCAGCGGCGACGAACTCGGCCCCGCCGCTGCCACCGGCAGCCGTCGCATAGGTCGCGGCGAAGCGCGGATCGGCTACATACATCTCGGCGAGGCCTCGCACATAGGCGGCGAGCGCCTCCGGCCCCTGCTGCGCCGGAGTCCCCGGGATGCCGCGCAGCCATGCCACCTGCCGTCGGGCGAGGTCCTGGGCCTCTTCGGAAGCGGGCTCGGTGCCGCGTTCGGCGGCGGCGACCCAGTCGGCGATGAGGCGCGTCGAATCTGCCTCCCACTTCGACCGCTCATCGGCGCCCATCTCGCGCCACCAGCGGTCGGATTGCGCATAGGCGTTCTTCCCCCAGCGCTGCTCGACCTCATCCTTGTGCACGGTGTGGTCGAATCCGTCAAACATGTCCTGATGCATTTCTCTTCCTTCTTCCCATCTCGTGATGGTGGACTCGACGGCGGCGATCTGCCGGTCGAGGCGCTCTCTTTCCCGCAGGAGCCATCCCACGTGGGTGCGCAGTGCCCCGACCTGATCGAGCTGCGCGTCGAGAATGTCGGCGATCATGGGCAACCCGATGCCGAGCTCTCTGAGCAGAAGAATCCGCTGGAAGCGCACGAGGGCGGCGTCGTCGTAGAACCGCACACCTCCGGCGCCCGTCCGAGTCGGCGAGAGGATGCCGATCGCGTCGTAGTGGCGCAGCGTGCGGGATGTCGTCCCCGCCCGCCTCACCACCTCATGGATCGTCCACTCGGCCATAGCGCCTCCTGTGTCTGTGTTGTGAGTCCACGGTAAAAGTTGACGTCGCGTCAATGTCAAGAACCACAGCCGACCTCGATTGCAGATCGCGTTATATCGCGTTACACTGAACTCGCGTTATATCGCGTTCGACTCACGAGAGGGACTCCCATGACCCCGGAGAAGTGGCTGATCCACCCCGGTGAAACCCGCGTCATCGATCTGGACGACGTGGCTTCGCTCAAAATCGGACTGATCGGCGGGCAGATAGATGTCGTCGCTCGCGACGAACCCGGGATCCGCATCGAGGTGCACGAGGTGACCGGCAAGGATCTGCGGATCGAGGCTTTCGGTGGCGCCGTCGATATCAACCACCCACAGTTTCGCTGGGACAACTTCCTGCAGGTGTTCAGCAACTTCGGCAGCGGCGGCCCGAAGGCCGAGATCAGCGTGGCGATCCCCCGCACGCTCGCGCTGACCCTCGGCGTCGTGAGCGCAGGCGCCCTGATCAGCGGCCTCGTGGCCGACGCGCGCCTGAACACCGTCTCGGGTGACATCATCGTCGACGGCATGGTCGGCGACCTGTCGGTGAACGCCGTGTCGGGGGACGTACAAGTGCGCGATCTCACCGGCGCACTGTCGGTGAACAGCGTCTCGGGCGACATCGCTGCGACGGGGACGATCTCGACCGCGTCCATCGACACCGTGTCGGGGGCGATGCTCGTCGACACAGCCGGCACCCCCCACACGCTCTCGACCAACACGGTGAGCGGTGACTCGACGATCCGTATCGAAGAAGGCCTTCCGGCCAACTTCGTGATGCGCAGCGTCGGCGGGAGGGTGACGGTCGACGGCTTCGACCGGACCGGATCGGGCACCACGAACTTCGCCGGGTCCTCGGGCGTCCTCAACGGCTCGTTCGTCGACGTCCGGGTGAACTCCGTCTCGGGAGATGCGACGGTGCTACGCCGTGAAGCAGTGCACACGGTCCCGACCACCGCCGGCGATGCGGAGTGGGAATGAGCCCCGTCTTCTCGCACGGTGATCTGCGGCTCTACCTGCTGCACCTGCTGGCCGAGGAACCGCGACACGGCTACGACATCATGCAGGCGCTGTCCGACCGCACCGGTGGGACGTACACCCCGAGCGCCGGGACGATCTACCCGCGACTGGCCAAGCTCGAAGAGGAGGGTCTGGTGTCCAAGTCCGTGGACGGGCGCAAGACGGTCTACGCGATCACCGACGCGGGCCGAGACGAGCTGGCGCGTCGCGCCGACGACCTGGTGGGAATCGAGGCGGGTCTGACCGACTCCATCCGCCTGATCGCCGAGGAAGTGCGCGGATCTGTCGCCGAGGCGATGAGAAGTCTGCGCGCCGACCTCGCGGCGGCCGGCACCACGCGCACCGCGCCCACGTCGGCGGAGCCTCCGCCGGATGACGAGAAGGCGCGGTCGCGGGAGCAACTGCGCCGTGCCGATGTCGTCATCAACGACTTCCGCGGTCGCGTCCGCGCGGACCTTCGCACATACGTCGCCCGCGGCGGCTCGCTGACCGCGGATGTCGTCGCCGACCTCGAACGGCAGCTGGAGGATGCGACGCGCACACTGTCGCTCAGCCTCCGCGGCTGACGCACCCGGAGCGACGTCGACTGAGGCTCAGGCGGGCCAGAGCTCTTCCTCGTCACCGGCTGGTTCTCCCAGCGGCACGACGAGAACGGAGCGCGCCTGCCGATGCGCAAGGCGCGCGGCAACGGACCCGGTGAAGAATTCGCGGATCGACTCGCCGAGGCCGCGCTTGCGGGTGCCGACGACCAGCAGCGGAGCATCCACCTGATCCGCCAAGTGCTTGATCGCGAGCGCGGGGTCGCCGACCAGCTCGTGCACCTGCCAGGTGAGTCCGGAGCCATCGAGCATCCGGGCCACGCCCGCTTCGATCGCCTCGAAGTCCGTCTCCCCCGGGGCGATATTCACGTCGATCGGAGCGGTGTGGACGTAGCCGTCGGGGTCCTCGTACGTGACGAAGCGCGTGACATCGACGTGCGCGACAACCAGCGGGGCTTTCAGCAGCCCGGCATACTTGGCGGCTTCCTTGAGCACGCGCGAACTCTGGTCGGGGATGACGCCGACGATCACAGCCCCCTGCATCGCTTCGATGTCCAACGGGGGGTTGGTGGTGTTCGGCCGTTCGTCGGGCATGTGCTCCGCCTCCTCGCTGTGCGGACCCCAGGCTACACAACCGCCGGGGCGTGAGGGGGCTCCGTGGTAGTCTGAATGCTACTCTTCCCGGCGATAGGCCGGATACGTGAAAGCACGGGCCTCACGGTGCGCATTGCCCGTCGGTCCGCGGGTCAGAAATGAGGGGGTCTCGCATGGGGCGTGGCCGTCAGAAGGCGAAGCACACGAAGATCGCCCGTGAACTCAAGTCGTACAGCCCGAGCGTCAACTACGCCGCGCTCGAGCGTGAGCTTGGGCACCCGTCGGACGAGGACCTCTACGTCGACAAGTGGGCGGACGAGTTCGACGACGACGAAGAACTCGACGAATCCGCCTGATCGGATCCTTCGCTGCGAGCCCGGCCGAGGCGGTCACCACGCGCCATGGCGCGCCTCCCACTGATCCTCGATCTTCTGCGGTCCTCTGACGAGGAAGAATCCCACGATTCCGAAGCTCACGCCGACGGCCAACAGGATCAGGGCGATGTCCCACGAGCGGGTGCCTTCGTGCAGAATGCCGATCGTCAGCGGGAACAACGCCGCGACCCCGTAGCCGACACTCTGCACGAACCCGCTGAGAGCAACGCTCGTCGACGACGTCCGCGTGCGCAGGCTGAGCAGCACGAACGTCAGCGGGAAGAAGAGCGGAGCAGCCCCCAGCAGCCCGACCCAGAGCCAGGGCGCTGCACTCGGCGCGAACCCGAGCCCGGCCAGCCCGAGAAAGCCGGAGACGATCCCCACAACGTACAGCGCAGGCAGGGATCGCGAACCGAACCGCGCGACCACCATCGGCACGAGTACCGCGGTGGGGAATCCCATCACGGCAAAGAGCGAGAGCATCGCGCCCGCTTCGACGGCCCTCACCCCGGCCAGATCGACGAGGATCTGCGGCAGCCACGCGAACACGGTGTACGCGAGAGAGCTGGTCGCGGTGAAGGTCGCCACCAAGCCCCACGCCAGCGGCAGTCGGAACATCCGCCCGAGTGCCGCGGGGCTGGCGGCCTGCACACCGGCGTGGGCGGCTTTCGCGCGCGCCGCGAGAACGATCCACGGCACAAGTGCGACAGCTGCCGCGCCGGCCCACAGCGCGAGTGACAGACGCCAGGTCGCGGCGTCCGAGACCGGAACCGCGATCAGCGGAGGGATGAACGAGGAGATGGACATCACGGTCGTGGACACCGCCGTCATCATCCCGATGCGGTCCGAGAAGTACGTCTTCACAATCGGAGGCAGAAGCACGTTGGCCACACCGACCCCCGCGAACGTGACGATCGTCCCGAGCAGCAGCATGAGCGCGGACGGTGAGATCACGCGAACGACCTGCCCAAGCGTCATGATCACCAGGGCCAGCATCAGCAGTCGCTCGAGACCGACTTTCCGCTCCATGAGCGGGGTGAGGATGCCGAACACGGCGTAGCACACGGGCGGCACCGTGCCGATCAGACCCACGACGGCCGCAGGCAGGCCGATGTCGCCGTCGATGTGGGTGACGATCGGTGAGAGCGCGGCGACAGCGCTGCGCAACGAGAAGGCGACGGCGATGACGCCTACCACCGCGAGGGTGCGCCCCTGCCACAGCGGGCGGGCAGGGGGATGACTCACTGATCCAGCGTACGTGCCCCCGGAGGAGAGGGGATGTTCAGGACTCCTGCGACCCCTCGACCCACGCGAGGTACTCGTCCGAGACGGTGCCGGTGACGTAACGCCCGTCGAAGCAGCTCATGTCGAGGTCCTCGACGTCCGAGCCCTCCAGGATCGCGGCCTTGAGATCTTCGACCTCTTGGTAGACGACGTAGTCGGCTCCCAGTTCCTCGGCGATCTCGGGGATGCTGCGGTCATGCGCGACGAGCTCGTGACGGGTGGGCATGTTGATGCCGTACACGTGCGGGAAGCGGACGGGCGGGGCCGCCGAGGCGAAAGTGACGCTCTTGGCACCGGCATCCCGTGCCATCTGGATGATCTGCTTCGAGGTGGTGCCGCGCACGATCGAGTCGTCGATGAGCAGGACGTTCTTGCCCTTGAATTCACTCGACATCGCGTTGAGCTTCTGGCGCACGCTCTTCTTGCGCGCCGCCTGTCCCGGCATGATGAAGGTCCGCCCGACATAGCGGTTCTTGTAGAAACCTTCGCGGTATTCGACACCGAGGACGCGCGCGACTTCCATGGCAGAGGGACGGGCCGAGTCCGGAATCGGCATGACGACGTCGATCGAGTCCTCGGGCGTGTACTTCGCGATCGTGCGGGCGAGGCGCTCACCCATCCGCAGCCGCGCCTCGTAGACCGAGATGCCGTTCATGATCGAGTCGGGCCGTGCGAGGTAGACGTACTCGAACGAGCAGGGCACCAACTTCGGGTCGGTGGCGCACTGTCGGGTATGGAGCCTCCCGTCCAGATCGATGAAGACGGCCTCACCGGGCATGACCTCGCGGACGACCTCGAACTCGCCGTTCTCGAGAACCAGGGACTCGGAGGCGACGATCCACTCGTAGCTGCCGTCCGCCGCCTTTCGCGTACCGAGGATCAGCGGGCGGATGCCGAACGGGTCGCGGAACGCGAGCAGCCCGTGACCGGCGATCAAGGCGATTGCCGCATACGAGCCCTCGACCCGCTCATGGACGCGGGCGACCGCATCGAAGAGCTCGTCGGGGGTGAGATCCAGCCCCGACACCGTGGCCTGGAGCTCGTTGGCGAGGACGTTCACCAGCAGTTCGGTGTCGGAACTCGTGTTGAGGTGGCGGCGGTCCTTGTGGAAGAGCTCACTGGTCAATTCGCGCGTGTTGGTGAGGTTGCCGTTGTGCACCAGGACGATGCCGTACGGCGCGTTCACGTAGAACGGCTGCGCCTCTTCCTCGCTGGATGCCGTGCCCTTGGTCGCATACCGGACGTGCCCGAGACCGATGTTGCCGAGCAGCGCGCGCATGTCGCGGGTGCGGAAGGCCTCTCGCACCTGCCCCCGCGCCTTCGCGATGTGGAAGACGCCGGTGGGCTCTGCCGTCGCGATGCCCGTGGAGTCCTGCCCGCGATGCTGCAGCAGCAGCAGCGCGTCGTAGATCTCCTGGTTCGCGAGTCCCTGCCCGACCACGCCGACGATTCCGCACATGGGTGCTACCGAACTCCGTTCCGGGCGCAGCGCCCGCTCATCGTGCCCCGTCGGCATAGGAGCCGACCAGTCGCACAGCACCGCCGTCGACGCCCTTGGCGCCCTGCGAGAACTCGCCGGCGGGGAGTGGGCCGTCACCGACGACGCCGACCTGCCAAGTGGGAATGCCGCCGGCCCTCAGTGCGGCCGTCGCATCGTGCGCCTGCGCGGCATCGACGACCGCGAGGAAGCCGATGCCGAGGTTCCACGTGCCCTCGGTGTCGGTCAGCGCCAGTCCGCCGCGCTCCGCGAGCGACTGGAACACCGCGGGCGGCATCCAGGTAGAACGGTCCACCTCGACCCACGTGCCAGCGGGGAGGACGCGCGCCAGATTCGCTGCGATACCGCCGCCGGTGACGTGGCTCAGCGAGTGCACGCCGCCGTCGAGCCGGTCGATCAGACGCAGCAGCGGCTGGGTGTACAAGCGCGTCGGCTCGAGGAGAGCCTCGCCCCAGGAGGAGCCGAGCTCGGGGGCGTCATCGCGGTAGCCGATGCCCGCCTCGGAGAGGATGTGGCGCACGAGCGAGTAGCCGTTGGAGTGCAGGCCGCTCGAGGCGAGGGCGAGGACGACATCGCCGGTGCGGACACGATCGGCACCGAGCACCGCACCGGCCTCGACGACCCCAGTGGCCGCGCCCGCGACGTCATAGTCGTCGACGCCGAGCAAGCCCGGGTGCTCGGCGGTCTCGCCGCCGACGAGCGCCGTGCCCGTCTCGGCGCAGCCGTGAGCGATGCCGGCGACGATGTCGGCGATGCGCTGGGGTACGACCTTCCCGCAGGCGATGTAGTCCGTCATGAACAGCGGGCGCGCACCCACCACGACGATGTCGTCCACGACCATGCCGACGAGGTCTTGGCCGATCGTGTCGTGCTTGTCGATCGCCTGCGCGATCGCGACCTTCGTGCCCACGCCGTCGGTGCTGGTCGCCAGCAACGGGTGCGCGTAGTCGCGCAGGGCCGAGGCATCGAACAGACCGGCGAACCCGCCCACCCCGCCGATCACCTCGGGACCGTGGGTACGCCCCACCGCCGCCTTCATCAGTTCGACGGCGAGGTCGCCGGCTTCGGTGTCGACGCCCGCGACCGCATATGGATTGGGTGATTCCACCGGACCAGCCTACCGGCGCGGGGTCAGTCGGCGGTGTGGATGCGCGCGTGATCGGCATCCACAGTGTGCGTGCGGTGAGAGTAGTAGCGGTCGAAGATGAGCGCGACCGCGCCGCCCAGCGCGATGCCGGCGGGCGCGCAAATCAGCAACAGGAAACCGAACACCTGCATCTGCGAGTAGACGAGACCCGTATTGGCGCTCACCTGGTCGGTGCCGTTGAACAAGAAGGTGAGGACCATCGCCACAACCAGCCCCAGGGCTGCTCCCAGGACGAGGAACACGCCGTACTTGGGGCTGCGACGCACCGTCACCTGCTCGATGTGGTCTGCGCTTTCGGGGGCCATGGGTTCTATTGTCCCATCCCCGCGCCGATGAACTCGCTGAACGAGCTTCGGGGCCCCGGCGTGAGCCGGGGCCCCGAAGGGCGATCACCCGTATCAGCGCGTCGCGGAGCCCTCCACGTACTCCGGCTGACGGCGTCGGATGATCAGGGCTGCGCCAAGAACCACCATGAGCGCAGCCACGATCAAGCCGCCGATCGGGGCGGTACCGCCGGTGCTCGAGAGCACAGACACGGTGCCGTCCGCTTCGACGGTGATGGCCAGCGTCCCGATCAGCGCACCGCTGGAATCCACCACCACGATCCGGTGATCGCCGACCTCAAGATCGGCAGGGATCGTCACCGAGATCGCGCCGGAGGCGTCCACCAGGAACCAGCCCAGATTCTGCGGCGTCGAGTGCACCCACACACCGACGTACTGTCCGGCGTACTGCTCGCCGACCTGGATCTTGTAGGTTCCCTCCGCTGTCTCGGTCCCGCTCACACCACCGGGCTCACCGAGCTCGCTGTCAGGAACATCCGTCGGTTCGCCGGACGGGGCTGCCAGGGCCACGAGGACCGTCGCCGAAACGACATCCTCGACGGCTCCACTGGGGATCTGCGGAATCGGACCCGACACGACCAGGCGATAAGCCTGCCCGTTGCGGACATCCGCTGCGGCGACCTCGAGTGTCGTCGCATCGGCTCCGACGATGTCCTGCCACTGCGTCTCACCCGGCGCCCGCACCTGCCACTGCAACACGGTCGCGGTGCCCGAGACGTCGGCATCGATCGTGAGGGCTTTGCCCTGCACGATGGACGACGGCGCGGTCACCGTGACCTGGGGACGCTCCCCGACGGTCAGGACCGCGGCATCAGATGTCGCCGAGCCAAGACCGTTGGATGCCACGGCACGGAACTGCGCTCCATCGTCCGCCGCGCTGTACGAGACTGCCAGCGTGTTCGCCGTCTCGTCCGTGATGTCGGTCCACTCACCATCGACGAGACGCTGCCACTGCACCGAGGGCATCGGCTCACCAGTCGCGGCGATCGAGAATTGCGCGACCGCATCACCCGTCGCCGGGCTCACCGGTGCGACCACATCGCTCGGCTGCGTCGAGACCGACGGGGCGCTCTCGACGATCGTGACGGGCGTCGCCGTCTCGAACGGTGCGTAGACGGCGCCGCCGGCGGCGTACGTGTAGATGCCGTAGGAGCCGTCCTTGTCGACGGCGCCGGACGCGACCTCGATCTGAACCTCGAACGAACCGTCGGGGTTGATCGCGACAGCACCTGCGGCGGCGCCGCCGATCGTGTCGACGTCAGCCGCGTCGACGACCCACTTCGAGGCGAGGACGGTGCGCCCGGAACCGCCGGTGCTCGGCTGCCAGTTCTCGGCGAACGTGCCGAACACGACGTACACGCCACCGAAGCTGCCCGCGAGCGGGGGTCGCGTCGCGGTCGTCGCGGACGGGTTCGCGAGGAATCCGGTTCCGGTGACGGTCACGATCTCGCCGTCGGCATCCAGGTTCTGCGTCTTCGACACGGTGACCTGCGGCTGCGGCAGCGACGTCACCGTGGCGACCTCGCTCTCCGCGGTGCCCAACGCACTCGTCGCAACCAGTCGGTACGAGAGGGTCGCGGACACATCCGAGATCTCCAGGCTTGCGCCCGTCTCGCCGTCGATGTCCGACCAGCTCACTCCATCGGAGCTCTGCTGCCACTGCAGCGTCGGCACGGGGTATCCCGTGACCTCCGCAGCGAGCGCGACGTCCGTGCCCTCGATCACACCGACGGATGCCGGCTGCGTTGTGAACGCGGGGGCCGACTGACCTGCGACATCCAGGATGATCGCGTTGTCAGCATCGAGGTTCGCGCTGATCAGCCCGTTCGCATCGATGTACATGGACGCGAGCACATAGACGGTATCGGTGTCGATGTCATCCTCGTTCAGGTTGATCGCCGCCTTGCCGTACCCGCCAGCTGCCGTGAGGTCGACCGGCCCGAGCACGTTGTACTCGCCCAGCGCGCGGTAGTCCTGGCCGATAAGCCCATCGCGGGCTTGCCACACGTCCAGTGGCAGCACCATGAAGGCAATCGCTCGGAGAGTACTGAGTCCCTGGTAGCCCCCGACGGCGAACTGCAGGTAGGCGCTGCTCGCAGTCAGCGAAGCAGGGTCGGTGACAGCCGTCAGGGTCAGGCCGTCCAGCGTGGCGACCGAGAGGGTGACAGTGCCGGTAACGGCCGGCTCGGTCGAGGAGTGCCCGATCGCCAGAACCCGGAAGGTTGCGCCGTCGTCGTCAACGGATACCGACGAGAGACCCGGGTTCGACGACACTGGCTCGCCGACCGCTGTCCACTCGCCGCCGGCGCCCAGCCGCTCAAGCTGGTAGACGGGAGCCGGGTAGCCGCTCGCGTACGTCGTGAAGGTGACCGGTCCGCCTTCCACCGCGACCTGGTCGGTCGGGTTCTCGGTGATGGTGGGCGCAACGGCCTCCTGCACGTACACGTACCGCGACGTGGACGTGATGGAGCCTGCCGTGTTACTCACCACCACGCGGAACCGACGGTTGTTGTCATCGAGCACGACATCGGTGAGAGTCAGCGACGGTGAATCACTGTCAGCCACGTCGTTCCAGGTCCGTGCCGAGGCGTCGTACTCCTGCCACACATAGGTCACCTCGAGCCCACTGAATGCTTCGACGAACAACGTCGCGTCATCTCCCGGGACCGCCTGGGTGTTGACCGGCTGAGTACGGATGACTGGTCGCGCGTCACGGCCGACCGTGGCGGCGTCGCTCACCACGTCCCCGGCGGTGATTCGCACGAGTGTGCTGTACGACGCTTCGTCCACCACGGTGGTGTACTCCGTGCCCGTGGCACCCTCGATGTCGGTCCATGTGAGACCGTCATCGACGCTCCGCTGCCACTGGACAGCAGGGTTCGGGTTTCCGGCGACCGCAGCCTCGAACGTGACCTCAGTGCCCGGCACGGCGTTCGTGGAGGAGGGGTTCGACACGATCGCCGGCGCGGTCGCGACGGTCGTCACCACGACCTGCAGCGGAGGCTTGCGCAGATTCAATCCCGAGCAGCTGGTCGTGTAGTAATGGGCCATCACGGTACCGGGAACGAAATCGAGCCATTCCTGCGGCCACGAGCCGCCGACGCCGTCGCACGAGTTCCAGGGACTCAGTCCCTCGGGGATGACAGGTTCGCGGCCCGTGAAGTCGGGAGCGATGGTGATCACCCCGTCGACGACCGAGACGTTCGAGAACGTTGCGATCACGACGCGCTCGGGGGCGGTCTCAGGGATGATGTCGTACGTCCCGGACATGAAGTCGATGTGCTCACCGAGGTAGGCATCCACCGTCAGCGTTCCGGTGCCGTCCTCGGCGATCGTGAGAACGGGGTTGGAGATGACCTCGTCCGGCGCGAAATCGTACGCCGGCTTGTAGGCGTTCAACGTCCACGTTCCGGTCGACCAGGTGATGGTTCCTGCTCCCGTCACGGGGTTGATCTCACCCACCCCGCCGTCGAAGCGGACCCCGGTGTAGACCGTTCCCGCCAGAGTCGGGTCCCCCGTTGCCTGGGCGGCGTCGATGGCAGCTAGAGCAACGTTGGCTCCCGAGACCTCCTGCCACCAGGCGCCGAACACACCCGATTGTGCGTACTGGCTGTACGCCCACTCGAGCTGCGCGCCGGTCACCTGCTGCGGCTCGACGACTGCGACCGTCGCCTCGTCCGAGACGACCTCTCCCAGGCCATTGGCGACGACGACCCGGTAGGTCGCCGATGCACTGGCCTCCGACAGAGTGAGCGTCGAAGACGTCGCGTCGGCAACATCCGTCCACTCTTCGCCGTCGAGGACCTGCCACCGATAGCTGACCGCGGGTGTTCCGGACGCGACGACGGACAGTTCCGCACTGGCGCCCGAGTACACCCCGGTCGATGTCGGCTGCTCGTCGATCGCGGGGAGCGACTGTCCCTCGATCATGAGCGGCACGATGAGGTCCAGATCACGCACGGACTCGTCGTCGGCGTAGATGGCAAGGACATAGGCCTTCTCGGGGTCGAACGCGCTGAGCGGAGTGACGAAGGACCCTGAGAACGACCCCTCGCCGATACGCACGATGGTCGCGCTCGTGCCGCTGACCGTCGACACGGCCAGGGCCGGGTCGGGCCGCACGCCCGCTGTCACATCGTCGGCTTCGAACACCGCAAAGTCCAGGGAAAGCCACGCGTCATCCACCATGGGGAAGTTCGCCCCGGTGATGTACAGGCGCTCCGCATCCGTCGTGATCGGATCGGGGAAGACCATCGCGGCAATCCCGTCGGCAACCACCGTCGTCAGCTCGACGACATCGGAGAAGACCTCCCCCTCGTCGTTGTACACCTTCGCGCGGTACAGCGAACCGTTCTGCTCTGCCGTCGGGTTGGTGACTGTGAGGGTCGTGAAGACCTGTCCTTCGACGTCGGTCCAGTTCCCGCCGCCATCGGTCGACACCTGCCACTGATACGACACCGCCGGGAGGCCCTTGGCGGCCAGCGTCGCGTAGGCGAACTGGCGCAGCTCATCGGCGAAGACCGTCATGCGCGTGTCATCGGGCTGGGTCGTGATGGTCGGCACGCCGACCTCTGCGACCGTCACCACGAACACGAACGTCCGCGCGGTCGAGTAGGGCTCGCCGTCGTCGACGATCTCCGACGCGGGCACGCCGTTGTCTGCGCGCACTTCGAAGCGCACTCCGTCGTCGTCGAGCGTCGGCGTGAAGGTCAGCGCGGTACCGGTTTCGCCCACGACCTCGGTCCAGGTCTCACCGTCGTCGTCGCTGCGGAACCACTGGTAGCTCGGCTCGGGAGTCGGGCTGTTGAGGAGCGTCGTCTCCAGTGTCGCCTCGACACCCGCCTCGAGCGTCGGGTAGGTGGTGCCGTTCAGCCGGGGAGCAAGTCCCTCGATGATCGTCAGGGTGACCTCGTTGCTCGTGACACTCGATTCACCACGCGAGACCGTCACCCGCAAGCGGGCACCGTTGTTCTCAGGCTCGTCCGTATCGAGCGAGTAGTAGTACCGCCGTCCCGCGGACCCACTGATGTCGTCCCACTCGCTGGTCGAGGCATTGAAACGCTGCCACTGGTAGGTGAAGGTTGGCGTGACGCCCTCGACTTCCCGCTCGAGCCCAGCTTCCACTTGGAATCGAACACTGTCGGATCCGGAGACCTTGTCTGAGGGAGCGACGAAGCTCGTGGGCTGCTCGGTGATCACCACGTTGTTCTCGGCAACGACGAGCGCTGCCGAAGACTCGGTGACAACGGGGTCACCCACACCGTTGTCCGCAACGACCCGGAAGATCGCACCGTTGTCTGCCAGCGCCGCGGCGAACGTGAATCGCCACTCGGTCGCATCAGGAACATCGATCCAGGTCTCGCCGTTGTCGTCGCTGCGCTGCCACTGGAGGGCCGGAGTCGGCTTTCCGGTCGGCGTCGTGCGCAGGTCGACGGTCTCACCGGGCGCGTATTCGACACTCGATACCGTCGGCGTCGTGACCGTCGGCGCCTCTGCGTCCACCTCGATCGTGAACGTCTCGGAGATGACAGAGGTGGAACCACCGGTCAAGACGACGCGGTAGGTGCCGATGTCATCGATCGTTGCCGCCGCGATGTCCCACGTCGATGCCGTCAGACCCTCGATCGTCGTCCACTGCTCACCGTCCTGCTTCTGCCAGGCGATGGCGGGGGAAGGGTTGCCGTCGAAGGCGACCTGGACAGTACCAGCCGCACCGGCGTCGAGCGCGAGCCCGGTGGGCTGCTGCGTGATGGTGACGTCGCTGGCCACCGTCGACACCGTGAACGCGTAGGGAGGCTTGGTCATGTTCAGCCCCAAGCATGACGTCGTGTAGTAGTGCGCCTTGACCGAGTCGGTCACGAAGTTGATCCACGAGGCAGGCCACGATCCGCCCGCACCGTCACACGTCTGCCAGGCGCCGAGGTTGTCGGGGGCGTCGTACTCGCGTCCGGCGAAGTCAGGAGTCACGTGAAGGACACCGTCGACGAACGACACGGACGAGAAGGTCGCCACGACCACGCGGTCCGGCCCCACATCGGGCATGGGCTCATCGCCGTGCATGTAGTCGAGGTGCTCAGGGATGAAGGCCACGAAGCTTAGCGTCCCGGACCCGTCCTCGTTGATCGTGAGGATCGGCGCAGACAGCGTCTCATCGGGTGCGCCGAACCCGTCGGGGTAGGCGTTGATCACCCATGCGCCGGTGTCGGGCCACGTGATGGTCCCCGCGCCGGTCTCGGCGTCGAGTGTTCCCACTCCACCGTCGAAGCGTGCTCCGGTGACCATCGTCGTCGCGTCTGCCTCATTGCCCGTGACGTGATCGAGACCGAAGTCGGCGATCGTCACTCCGGTTCCTTCGGTCCACATGCGCCAGGGGCCAAAGACGCCCGTCTGCGCGTATCCGCTGTAGGCCCACTCGAGCTGAGCGCCCTCGACTTCGATCTCGGTCGGCTCCTCGACGACGGGCACCACCCAGTCGACGGTAAGCGGGGCGGCAACCTTCTTCGCGTCCGCAGCACCGCCCGACGAATACCAGTACGAGGACTGTCCCGTAAGCACCTGGAAGTCGACGAAGCTCTGAGGGAACGATCCCCAGTTGTCACCTGTCGTAACTTGCGCGCCCGCCGTCGTCTCGATGCTGACGCCCACGTAGTCGGGAGAGATGGTGAACCCGTCCTCATCGATCTCGACGCCAGACAGCGTCGCGAGCGTGATGGTGCGCGGCTCGAGCGTCAGCCACTTACTGGTGTCGTTCATGTCTGCGCCATAACCGGATGCCGTCGCCGTCAGCGTTCCCGACCCATCGCTGTTCACTGTCAGCACCGGATTCGACGCGCTCCAATAGGTCATACCGCCGTAGAAGGCGACGGTGAAGGCGCCCTCCCACTCGATCTGCGCCGTGCCTGCCGCGACATCGACAGAGCCTGCACCGTTCGCGATCTGCACGCGCGTCTCGGAGGTGCTGCCCGCAGACGTCGTCACCGCGGTTCCCGACGGCGTCTGGCACTTCGTCGCCCACGTAGGCTGCGCCAGATCTGTTCCGTCTGCGGTCGGCTTCACGATCGTCGTGTTGCCCACATGGGTCTGGTAGAAGCCGTCTGCCTCGGCCCACACCCGTGAACTGCCGGTGTCACCGGCGATGCCGGCAGACAAGAAGTTGCAGCCGCCGAAGTACGCTCCGCCACCGGTTTCAGCGTTGAGAGCCCAATCGAGGGTCACTCCGTCGACGGCGGTCGGTTCTGCGGCGGTGGTCGTCACAGCGGGCTCGGTCGCAGCAGTAGCCGCCGGCGCGAGCGCCGCTCCGGCGGCGGTCAGCGCGAGAGACGTGGCTGCGGCAACGAGTGCGCGCCAGCGATTTCGCTTCGGTGAGTCGGGGTTCACTGTGTCTCCTGAGGACGGAACGCGGCCGTACGGGCGCCACGATCATGTGCGTATCCCCAGCAGACTAAGGGTTGCCTATCCTTACTTGTCAAGATAGAAATTAGGTAAGCCTTAACTAATTTACAGCTTGACCTCCCTCACGCCCATGCACACATCACTTCGCCTCTCCAGCGCTCTCGCTGTCCTTCTCACGTCGGTGCTCGTCCTCTCTGGGTGCACGTTGTCGGCGGACGAATCGTCTACCGAGGGCATGTGCAAGAACACCGATCTCGCACTGTCGGAGCTCGCCACACTCACGGATCCACGCTCGTACGACGGGCCGTCGACGGCGTGCCTCGCATCCCAGACCGTCACGCCGGTGGCCTCCGAGGCCGCGTCGACGCTTCCCGTCACCGTCACCGACAACCAGGGGACGGAAGTCACGGTGACAGACACAAGTCGGATCCTTGCCCTCGACATCTATGGTTCGCTCGCGGCGACGGTCTACGGTCTCGGGCTGGGCGAGAATCTCGTCGGGCGGGACACGTCCACCGGTTTCGCCGAGGCTGCGGATCTGCCCCTCGTGACACAGAACGGCCATGAGTTGAATGCCGAGGCGATCCTCGAGCTTGACCCCTCGGTCATCATCACCGATACCTCCATCGGTCCGTGGGATGTCGTCTTGCAGATGCGCGAGATCGGCATCCCGGTCGTGATCGTGACGCCCGAACGCAGCCTTGAGAACAGTCGCGACATCATCACTGACGTGGCCGCCGCGCTGGGGGTACCCGCCCAGGGCGAGGAGCTCGCCGATCGCGTCGAAGCGGATCTGGCCGAGGTGGAGTCCCAGATCGCGGCGATCACCCCCGCCGATGCAACCGATCGAGTTCGCATCATGTTCTTCTACGTGCGCGGCGGAGCCGGGGTCTACTACCTCTTCGGCGAGGGCACGGGCGTCGACTCTCTCATCACGAGCCTCGGCGGCATCGACGTCGCGACGGAGATCGGGTGGCAGGGCATGCGCCCGATGACGGCCGAAGCCATCGTGGCAGCGGAGCCCGATCTCCTCCTCATGATGACGAAGGGCCTCGAATCGGTCGGCGGGATCGACGGGCTGTTGGAGTCGATCCCCGCCATTGCACAGACTCCCGCCGGCGAGCACCGCCGCATCGTCGACATGAGCGACTACGAGATCTTGAGCTTCGGACCACGCTCGGCGGATGTCGTCGAAGCCCTCGCTCGTGCCATCTACGCCCCCGAACAGAGCGGATTCGAATGAGACGTTCCCTGACCCGCACGTGGGGCGCGCTCGCCCTTGGCCTTGCCGTGACGATCGGACTCGTTTCGCCAGCCTCTCCCGCCTACGCCGCGGCGTCGGTGTCCGTGAGTGTCGAGGGTTATCCCGAGCTGACGTACGTGGCAGATCCGACGTACCTCACCCAGCTGCGGGTTTCAGGGTCGGGCTTCCAGTCGATCCAGAACGGGTTCGGCGGGATTTACGTCATGTTCGGATGGGTTGCGGGGTCCGGATGGGCGCCGAGCCAGGGCGGCTCAACGGGGACGACCTACCGCTATGTGCCCGACGACGAGACCAACCCGACCGGCTACGTGGCGTTCGTCTCTTTCCCGGGCAGTTCGACGGAGTATGCGGCCAACGGAGGCACCCTCTCTTCTGACGGCAGCTGGTCGACGGTGCTCAGCATCCCCGGCGCACAGTTCACCGCACTCGACCGAGACGGCAACGCCACGCAGGTGGACTGCCTGCAGGTGCAGTGCGGGATCATCACCGTCGGTGCGCACGGTGTCGTCAACGCGAACAACGAAACCTTCACCCCCATCACGTTCCAAGACCTGTACGGAGAAGACGAAGAAGCGGTCGAAGCAGCGCCCGTGGCGACACCCGAGCCCGCGCAGACGACGATCGTCGTCGAAGAGGAAACGGTCGAGGCGACCGCGGCAGCCGAAGAGGATCCGCTGGTACCCATCCTGCTCTGGAGCGCGGGGGGTATCGGCATTCTCGCCATCGCATCCATGGCGTTCTTAGTGTGGGCGGTGCTCTCGAGCAGGCGACGATCTCGCCGCGCGACCGACTCGACTCCGCCGCCGGCCGCATGAGGTCGGCTCCAGGGCGGTGGGGCACGCTCACCGCGACTCTCATCGCGACCCTCCTGCTCTCAGGAGCGCCCGGCGCTTCCGCTGCCGACCCCGTCGATGTGGGTGTGGTGGATGCTTCGGGGGCAGTGTTCGACTGGGGCATCAACAACGAGTCCAACGGCGGTGCCTACTTCGGTGGCTGCAACTTTCTCTCCGCCGGGATCGCCGGCGACACCGGCTCCGCACGCGTCTGGACCCACGCAGACGGTTTCTACCGAACCCAAGACGGCAACACCACCATCGTGCGCCCCACCGCCGACGGCACCGACCTGACAACCCCCACCTGGGACACCCGCTGCACCACCCCCGACGGCACCTCCGTCAACGGCAAAACCACCAGCGCCACCGACAGCTACACCCAAACCCGCATCCGCATCACCGGCGGCACCGGCACCCTCGACCCCACCACAGGAACCGCCGACATCACCTGGGACGGCTCCTTCACCGTCGCCTACTACGGCGGCATGACCTACTGGTCCGCCTCCAACCCACACCTCATCGTCAACCCCGACGGCACCGGAACCGTCACCGTCACCGCAACCGGCTACGCCGCCGACATGAACGACACCTCCGTCTGGGGCGCCCTCACCCCCCGCGAGATCACCATCGCCACCCTCACCGACGTCACCGTCACCGCCGCCGGCCTCACCGTCACCCCCGACTACCTCGGCATCACCGTCCCCGACACCATCGACGGACGAAACCCCCAACCCGAACCCACCACCGACAACGAACCCTGGTGGGGTGCCTTCCCCGAAAGCTTCCTCACCTTCCAACTCGACACCGGCCAAAGCTCCTACTGGTACACCACCGCAGGAACCGCCGGCAGCATCCAACCCCGCAAACCACCCCTCCCCCTCACCATCTCCTTCTCGGACGACGACCCCATCGAGGTCGCGCCGAGCATCGTCACCTCACCGCAGTCCACAGAAATCCCCGCAGGAGAGACTGCCTCGTTCACGGTTGCCGCAACGGGCACCGATCTGCACTACCGGTGGGAGTACGCGGTGCCCGCGGATTCGATGGATGAGGTCTGGCTCCTGGTCGAGGAGGCAGCAGCTGGCCCGCAGCTCGTCCTCGACGTCACTGCCGACCTCGATCAACGGCGTTACCGGGTCGTTGTGTCCAACACGCTCGGAGAAGTCACATCAGAATCGGCAACACTCACGGTGACCGGTTCCTCTCCGAGCGGCACAGTGGATCCTCCCGTCGATGTGGGTGTGGTGGATGCTTCGGGGGCAGTGTTCGACTGGGGCATCAACAACGAGTCCAACGGCGGTGCCTACTTCGGTGGCTGCAACTTTCTCTCCGCCGGGATCGCCGGCGACACCGGCTCCGCACGCGTCTGGACCCACGCAGACGGTTTCTACCGAACCCAAGACGGCAACACCACCATCGTGCGCCCCACCGCCGACGGCACCGACCTGACAACCCCCACCTGGGACACCCGCTGCACCACCCCCGACGGCACCTCCGTCAACGGCAAAACCACCAGCGCCACCGACAGCTACACCCAAACCCGCATCCGCATCACCGGCGGCACCGGCACCCTCGACCCCACCACAGGAACCGCCGACATCACCTGGGACGGCTCCTTCACCGTCGCCTACTACGGCGGCATGACCTACTGGTCCGCCTCCAACCCACACCTCATCGTCAACCCCGACGGCACCGGAACCGTCACCGTCACCGCAACCGGCTACGCCGCCGACATGAACGACACCTCCGTCTGGGGCGCCCTCACCCCCCGCGAGATCACCATCGCCACCCTCACCGACGTCACCGTCACCGCCGCCGGCCTCACCGTCACCCCCGACTACCTCGGCATCACCGTCCCCGACACCATCGACGGACGAAACCCCCAACCCGAACCCACCACCGACAACGAACCCTGGTGGGGTGCCTTCCCCGAAAGCTTCCTCACCTTCCAACTCGACACCGGCCAAAGCTCCTACTGGTACACCACCGCAGGAACCGCCGGCAGCATCCAACCCCGCAAACCACCCCTCCCCCTCACCATCTGCGCGAACGAAGACTGCGCGGTCCCCAGCCAGGCGGGATCCGGCGACGCATCCTCAGCGGTCACCGTCAGCCAGAACGTGGTGTTGCCCCCGGGTCCGATCCTGCTCAGCGCGGATGTTGCGCTCGTGCCGAGCGCCGCCGCGCCCGATGAAGTGATCATCGTCCGGCGCCTCTCTCGCGTCGTGACGACAGCGGCAGACAACCGCCACCTCGTCCTGTCGGCCGGGGCCCTCGTGGCTTCGCTCGGGATGTTGACGCTCGTGTGCGCGGGCGGAGCGACGCTCTTCGCGAGCGGACTCCTCGGCCGCCGGCGCTGACCTCCTCACTCGCCCACAACCGCTGCGTCACTCCCCACGGCAACCCGTCGTGCGTGCTAACGGCGCACGGCAGGCCACGCGCCCGACTTCGCTGAGCCACAGCGCAGAACCGAGGATCAGGCGTTCACGATCGCGGGAATGCCTGCCACCTCGACCGCTGTAGGGGTCTCGGGCATTCGCCCGAGACCCCTACAGCGTCAGCAACCGTGTTCAGCGGCTACCGGCGGACTCAGTCCTCCGAGCCGGTCCCGCGGCGGCGGGAGAGCAACATCCAGACCAGGATGATCGCAGCCAGCAGAACCAGGCCACCGATGATCCACCACCAGATCGACGCATCCGAAGAGGCAGGTTGCCCGGCGTCCTCGGTGGGTGTCGCCTCAGGGGTCGCGATGACCTCGGCGTCGTCCTCAGCCGTGACACAGTCCGTCGGCAACGGAATCGAGAACGACACGGGGTCGAGCGCTTCGCCCGCTTCGTAGGTACCGAACGCTGCCGCCCCCGCATCCGTCAGCACCGACTCGGCGCCGTCGAGCACGAGTACGCCGTCTACGGTCTGCAGGGCCTCGAGCGAGAACTGTGCGAATCGCACATTGGTGTCGGCGACCGCGTCACCGTCCTGCGTCTCGCCCGTGACATCGACGACCACGTATCCGACGTCTCCGGCCAACTCGATCTGCGCGTTCGAGATCGTCGTGTCGAGTGCGCCCTCGTGACCAGTGAAGCGAATCGTGCCGCCATAGGTGACCAGGCCCGTCATCGTCTCGGTGTCGACCGCTCCGGTGCCGTCAGTCCAGACGTAGTCCGGGTAGACGTACTCGACATCGGTCAGCTCCCAGCCGCCGGCGGCGATGCCTTCGATGTAGACGCGGAAGGACTCTTTGAAGCCCCAGGACAGGGTCGCACCCTCGACGGTGCAGCCCCCGCTCACGACGGCGCGGGTGAGGGTGAACTCGATACCCCGGTCGACCGAGCCCTGGAAGGTGAGCGTGTGCGCACCATCCTCGAGGGTCGCGGGCAGCGCTCCCGTCCACGTCACGACTCCGTCGGCATCGGCCGTGGCCTCGCCGAGCAGGATCGGGGTCGAATACACGACGACCTGCACGCCCTGCTCGTTCGGCTGGAAGCCACTCGCCTGCGCCGTGAAGGTGCCGCCGCTTTCGAGCGCCTCGTCGTCGTCGACCTCGATTCCCGTGGTCGCCGGCGGTGTCGCGGGCAGCTCTTCTGTCGTCGTTGTCGTCGTGGATGCCGCGGCCACGGTTCCCGTCGATCCCGACGGCGCGGCAGTTGCGGTCGAGCCGATCGTGAACGTGATCGGGTCGAGCGCAGTGCCCGTCGAGTAGAACCCACCGAAGGCCGCCGCCCCCGCCGAGGTGAGAGTCACCGGGGCGTTCGCATAGGTGACTGCCCCGTTCGACTCCGACTTCTGACCGGACGAGAGCGAGATGACACCCAGCTGCACACGGCTGCCGTTCGAGGTCACCCACAACTGCGCCGAGTTCGCGGACGTGATGCGCACCTCGGGGTTCGCAAACGTCAGGTTCAGCTCACCCGCGTGACCCCAGAACTGCACCGACCCGGTGTAGCTCGTGTTACCCAGGCCCGTCGCCGAGTCGTAGGTCGATCCTGATGCCTGACCGAACTGGAAGACACCGTTCGCGTACGTCGCGCCGCTGCGCAAAGTGATGCTGCCATCGGCAATCGGCCCGGTGACATAGCTCACGAACGAGGACTTGACGCCCCACGACATCGACCCGGCAGCGACATCGTCATCGGTCGATGAGCCGCCGCCGTCGATCACGGCGACGTTCGGCCAGGTGAAGTTCACGCCGAGCGGCGAGGCCGGCTTGTTCGCGTCCCCGCTCGCACCCGACGAGTAGTAGAACGCCTGGATGGAGGACGGCACGAGCCACACGAACGCGTTCGACCACGCGTCGTCGTACGTGCCCGACCACGTCCCCGCGGCGGTCGTGTCGGTGTAGTCGAAGTCGATGTCCGTGTCGACCGTTGTGCCCGCACCTTCGACATCCGCGCCGGAGAACGTCGCAACCACGGTGCGCGGGGCCTCTGCCGAGTCGTCGTACGTGTTCACGCCCGTGCGCACGCCGGCCACCCACGTGCCCGAGCCATCGGCACTCACATACAGCGTCGGATCGACGAGCTCGACCCATTGCCCGTTCGGCGGGAAGAAGTTGGCGTATGCCTCCGTGCGGAGGGTTCCGGTGAACTCGACGATCGCGCAGTTCGCGTCAGCGGTGACGACGCCCTCGGTCAGCGTGAAGGTCCCGTCGGCGACCGTCACGTTTCCGCTCGCAATCTTCGTCCACCCGGACGAGTACGCCGACCAGTCCCAGGTCGCCGTGGCGCCGGTCGATGTCTGGGCATTCGGTCCGGTCACACACTGCGCGGGTGCGGACAGGTCGACGATGCCGTACGCGGCGTCCACCCACACCGTCGAAGCGCCCTGACGCTGCTGCGTCTGGTAGCTCGCCTCGGATTCCACCCAGGCCCCGGATGCCGGCACGAAGGTCGCACTGATGAAGTGCCCACCCGCGGTCAGCGATGCCGTCGTGAGCGATGCGGCGCCGTCGATGAGCTCGACCGTTCCGAGCGACGTCGCTTCGGACGTGCCTACCGCGGTGGCAAAGAACTCGACCTCGCCCTGCGGTGCGGCATCGGTGTCCTCGCTTGTGACGGTCGCGCTGATCGTCACGTCCTCACCCAGCTCCGCGCGGGTCTCCGGCTCGATCGCCACACTGGTGGCCGTCACGGCGGGCCAGTCGAAGGTCAGGTCCAGCGGTGCCGGGGGCTTGCGAAGGTTCCCATCCGAGCCACTGGTCTGGTAAAAGTACGCCTGGATCGCGGCGGGAGCAGCGAGCACGAACCCGTTCGGCCACGCGTTCGCGTACGATGCGTTCCACGTTCCCAGCGCCGTCGTGTCGTCATATGCGAACGCGATCTGCGTGTCCACGCTCTCACCCGGGCCACCGACCTCGGCGCCCGAGAACGTCGCGAACACCAGGTCCTGACCGGTCGCGTCATCCGAGGTCGTGACCGTCGCCGACCACACACCCGACCCGTCCGCGCCAACCGTCAGCACCGGGTCAGCGAACCTCACCCAGAACCCGGTGTGCGGCTCGATCTGGAACCACCCGTCAAAGCTCACCACCGCGCAGTCAGCACCCGCAGACACCGTGCCGTCCGCGAACGCGAACGACGTGCCATCCACAGACACCGAACCACCCGCGGTCTTCGCCCACGGCATGTACCCGGCATACGAATACTCCGAGAACGCCCACGACGCACTCGCACCCGTCGACGTCACCGCATCCGCGGCAACCTCACACACCACCGGCGTCGACGTATCCACAATCCCGTAGTTCTCCGTCGCCCAGCTCTCCGACGGAGCAAACCCGTTACTCGAGGTGAACTCAGCCGCGAACGACCACCCACCCGCAGCCAACTCATCCGTCGACAACACGGCTTCGCCATCAACAACCTGGACCGTGCCCAACGACACCGCCTCAGACGAACCCGCAGCCGTCGCGAAGAACTCCACACTGCCTTCGGCCGTGATGGGGCTCACCGTCGCCGTCAGCGACACCTCGTCTCCGAGCACAGCACGCGTCTCGGGCGAGATGCTCAGCGAGGTCTCGCTCACGGCGGGCCAGTCGAAGGTCAGGTCCAGCGGTGCCGGGGGCTTGCGAAGGTTCCCATCCGAGCCACTGGTCTGGTAAAAGTACGCCTGGATCGCGGCGGGAGCAGCGAGCACGAACCCGTTCGGCCACGCGTTCGCGTACGATGCGTTCCACGTTCCCAGCGCCGTCGTGTCGTCATATGCGAACGCGATCTGCGTGTCCACGCTCTCACCCGGGCCACCGACCTCGGCGCCCGAGAACGTCGCGAACACCAGGTCCTGACCGGTCGCGTCATCCGAGGTCGTGACCGTCGCCGACCACACACCCGACCCGTCCGCGCCAACCGTCAGCACCGGGTCAGCGAACCTCACCCAGAACCCGGTGTGCGGCTCGATCTGGAACCACCCGTCAAAGCTCACCACCGCGCAGTCAGCACCCGCAGACACCGTGCCGTCCGCGAACGCGAACGACGTGCCATCCACAGACACCGAACCACCCGCGGTCTTCGCCCACGGCATGTACCCGGCATACGAATACTCCGAGAACGCCCACGACGCACTCGCACCCGTCGACGTCACCGCATCCGCGGCAACCTCACACACCACCGGCGTCGACGTATCCACAATCCCGTAGTTCTCCGTCGCCCAGCTCTCCGACGGAGCAAACCCGTTACTCGAGGTGAACTCAGCCGCGAACGACCACCCACCCGCAGCCAACTCATCCGTCGACAACACGGCTTCGCCATCAACAACCTGGACCGTGCCCAACGACACCGCCTCAGACGAACCCGCAGCCGTCGCGAAGAACTCCACCGAACCGGCCGGCACCTCGTCGGTGTCCGTTGCGGAGACCGCGGCCGTCAAGGTCACGTCCTCCCCGAGCAACGCGCGCGTCTCCGGGGCGACCGACAGCGTCGTCTGCGACCCCGGTGCGGGCCAGGTGAAGTCGATGTTCAACGCCGAGGCCGGCTTGTTCACGTCACCGCTGGCGCCAGAGGAGTAGTAGAACGCCTGGATCGACGACGGAACCTGCCACACGAATGCGTTGGTCCAGGCATCCGTGTACTCACCCGACCACGTGCCCGCGGCTGTCGTTCCCGCGTAGTCGAACGCCACCGACGTCGCGCCGGCGTGACCGATCGCGATATCGGACGCTCCGAAGGTCGCCACGACCGTCGGCGTCGCCATCGCGCTCGGGTCGTACGCGTTGGTGCCCGTGCGCATACCCGCGACCCACACGCCGGAACCGTCCGCGTTCACGTGGAGCGCCGGGTCGACCAGCTCGATCCACACACCATTCGGCGGGTAGAAGGTCGCGTAGGCCTCCACGCGCATCGTGCCGGTGAACTGCACCACCGCGCCGCCCGCGTCCGACGTCACCACACCATTCGAGAGCGCGAACGACCCGTCGACGACAGCGACATCCCCGCTGGCCACCTTGGTCCAGCCCGATGCGTAGGCCGACCAATCCCACGATGCGGTCGCGCCCGATGTCGTCACCGCATCCACCCCCGGCACATACGGCTCGGGCGTAGACGTATCGACGATCCCGTAGGAACCGTCCACCCAGACCATCGACGCACCCTGACGCTGCTGTACCTGGTAGGTGCCCTCAGATCCGTCGAAGCCGTTGCTCGAGGTGAACACGGCGCGCACGCCGTAGCCGCCGGCAGCCAAACCGCTAGTCACAAGAACCGCAACACCATCGACCGCCGCAACCGCTCCGAGCGACACCGGCTCAGACGAGCCCGCGGCGGTCACGAAGAACTCCACGCTTCCCGCGGGTGTCTCCTCGGAATCCACCGCGACGACGGTGGCCGTCATCGTGACCTCAGCCCCCAGCAGTGCCCGCGCATCGGGAGCGATCGTCAGGGTGGTCTCGGATGCACCTTCGGGAACGATCACGGCAGGCGTGATGGTGTAGGCGGTAGCCGACGACGAGGAGCCGAGGAACGCGGCGCTGTCGGCCGGGGTGAACGTCGCGGTGAGGGAGTGCTCTCCCTCGGCCAGGGTGGACACGGCGAGAGCGGCGGAACCCTCTACAACCTCCTGCGTACCCAGCGAGGTCTCACCGTCGAAGAATTCGACGGTGCCCGTCCCGGCGGGGGTCACCGTCGCAGTCAGCGTGACCGGGTCTCCCGCTTCGGCGGTCGCCTCGGGGGACACGGCGAGTGCCGTCGAGGTGGCAGCTGCGGGCACGGCGAACGGAACGGTGAAACTCAGCGGGTCAAGCGCCGTGCCTTCGGTGTACCCGTAGGACCCGAAGAATGCCGCCCCGCCCGCGGCCATCGTCGTCGGAACCGAGGTCCAGGTCGCCACCCCGCTATCCACGGAGGGCTCCCCGGCGCCGACGGTCGCGAATGCCACACCCGCCGTCGTCCCCGAGGGCGTGATCACGTCCATGTACAGCGTGCGCTCGGTGTCGTTCAGGACGATGCGCGGGTTTGCCAATGTGATGTCGAGCGCACCCTCATGTCCACTGAACTGGACGGCTCCGGTATACGAGACCGCAACGACCGAAGTGTCGGTGTCGAACTCGCCTGCGCCGGACACCCATTGGAAAGCGTTGGAGCCGCCACCCGGTTGCGAGGCGTTGCCCGACGTGCTGATCGATCCGTTGGCAATGGGGCCCACGACGTAGCTGCGGAAGGACTCCTTGAAACCCCACGCCATGGTCGCGGCCGAGACCTCCGCCGTGGCGGCGGCCGCGGGCTGCACTCCCACCAGACCAGCGAGGACGAGCAGGGCCGCAAGCAGAGACGCAAGCAACGAACGGTAGCGGGAGGATGCTGTGGACACGGCGGGATCAGGCACGAATTCTCCGGGAGGGAAAGAGCAGAGCGCGGTTTGTTCGACGATCCAGGTAAGGTTAGGGTCACCTTAAGAATCTGGAGCCGGATCGACGCTACGGCACGGATCCGCTCGACGTCAAACTTGAGGTTTGCCTTGCCTAACTACCGATCAGTCCTCGTGCGCGCTTCAGCGGCACTCGCCCTGGCCGCTGTCTCCCTGGGAGTACTCACCGGTTGCACCATTGCGTCAGCCTCCGAGGTCGATGTGACCTGTCCCTACGCGGCTCAGCCGCTCGACACGCTCGATCTCGTTCCGGATGTGCGCACGGCGACCGGACAGTCGACCGCGTGCCTGGCATCCAACGGCATCACCGTCACGGCGGACTCCACCGCTGCCGAGCTGCCTGTCACCGTGACCGATTCCGAGGGCACCGAGGTCGAGATCACCGACATCAGTCGCATCCTGCCGATCGACATCTCGGGGACGATCGCGGCGACCGTGTTCGCGCTGGGTCTTGGCGACAATGTCGTCGGTCGCGACGCCTCGACCGGCTTCGAGGGGACCGAAGATCTTCCCGTCGTGACCAACGCCGGCCACACTCTGAACGCGGAGGCCATCCTCGAGCTCGCACCCACGGTCGTCCTCACCGATACGACCCTCGGCCCGAAGGAAGTTCGCCAACAGCTCCGGGACGCCGGTATCCCGGTGGTCGTCATCTCCTCGGAACACACCCTCGACACGACGGACGACCTGATCGCAGAGATCGCGCAGGCGCTCGGCGTCGACTCTCGCGGCGAGGCGCTGATCACCCAAGTGGATGCCGACATCGCCGCGGCCGCTGAGCAGATCGCGCGGGTCGCCCCCGCCGCCACTGAGGACAAAGCACGGATGCTGTTCCTCTACGTGCGCGGCAACGCGAACATCTACTACATCTTCGGCAGCGACTCCGGCGCCGACTCGCTGATAGATGCCGTCGGCGGCATAGACGTCGCCGGGGAGATCGGTTGGGAAGGCATGAAGCCCATGACAGCCGAAGCGCTCGTGGCCGCGCAACCCGATGTCATTGTGATGATGACCCTCGGCCTCGAGTCCGTGGGCGGCGTGACCGGGCTTCTCGAGCGCATCCCGGCGCTCCTGCAGACCCCCGCGGGACAGAACGAGCGGATCATCGACATGGCCGACACCCAGATCCTCTCCTTCGGCCCCCGCTCCGCCGAGATCATCCTCGCGATCGCACGCGCCCTCTACGCCCCCGCGGACTCCCCCGTTCCGACTGAGGCCCCCGCGCCCGCTACGAGCAGCGTGCCGACCTCGTGAGCGAGGAGGTCGTCGTCCCGGTCCCCTCGCGCGCCCGGGCATCCCGCTTCGTCGTCGTCACCGCGCTCCTCGTCGTCGCGCTGGTCGTGACGGTCGTCGTCTCACTCGGTTCGGGTCAGTATCCGCTCGCGCCGAGCGAGGTCATCGGGGTTCTCCTCCAGTCGGTCGGGGTCCACACCGACTGGGCACCGACGGCGGATGCCGCCAGCGGCGTCGTCCTCGACATCCGTCTGCCGCGCATCGTGCTGGGGCTTCTTGTCGGGTGGGCACTGGCTGTGTCCGGAGTGCTGATGCAGGCGATCTTCGGAAACCCCCTTGCCGACGCCGGCGTCGTCGGCGTCTCGTCGGGAGCCGCCCTGGGCGCGGCCGCGAGCATCACGTTCGGTCTGGTCACCCTCGGCGCGTGGACGACGCCGCTGTTCGCGTTTGCCGGAGGCCTGATCGCGGTGTTCGCGGTGTACCTGATCAGCCGATCCGGCGGAAGAACAGAAGTGGTGACACTGCTACTCACAGGCATCGCGATCAACGCCATCGCGGGAGCGGGTCTGGCACTTCTCACCTTCCTCGGCACGACATCCACGCGCGAGCAGATCGTCTTCTGGCAGCTCGGCAGCCTCAACGGTGCACTGTGGCAGAACATCCTTCTCGTCGCGCCGCTCGTCGTCATCGGATCCGTCGTCGCGCTCGCCGTCGCGCGCCAGCTCGATCTCTTCGCCCTCGGCGAGCGCACCGCGCGCCACCTCGGCGTGCGCGTGGAGGCGCTTCGCGTGGTCGTCATCATCACGGTGGCCCTGCTGGTGTGTGCCGCCGTCGCCTTCGCCGGGATCATCGCCTTCGTCGGCCTCGTCATTCCCCACCTGTTGCGGATGGCGATCGGGCCGGCGCATCTGCCGCTGGTCATCACCAGCGCGCTCGGGGGTGCACTGCTCATCGAACTCGCCGACCTCGTCGCACGCACCGCAATCCCGCTCGCGGACCTTCCGATCGGCATGCTGACCTCGCTCATCGGCGGGCCCTTCTTCCTCTGGCTGCTGCTGCTAGCCCGTAAGAGCGCGGGAGGGTGGGCATGAGCGTCCGGCTGCGAGCCCGGGGGGTCACCGTTCACCCGGATGCCGCGCCCGAGCCGATCCTCGAGAATGCTGACCTCGATCTCCACACCGGCGAAGTCCATGCCCTCCTCGGTCCGAACGGTGCCGGGAAGTCGACGCTGTTCGGAACGCTCGCCGGTGACCTCGACACAAGCGCAGGGACGGTCGAGCTGGACGGACGGGCGGTTGCTGACTTCCACCCCCGATCCCTCGCCCGAGAGCGCGCCGTGCTACTGCAGCACAACGACGTGGCGTTCGCGTTCACCGTCGAGGAGGTCGTGCGGATGGGTCGCGCACCCTGGGCGCGCACGCCCAGGGAGGATGCCGACGACGAGCTCGTCGACGCGGCGCTGGCGGCGACCGACATCGCGCCGCTGCGCACACGCGTCGTGCGCTCACTCTCGGGCGGCGAGCGCGCACGTGTGGCGCTGGCGCGCGTGCTGGCGCAGGATGTCGGCATCCTGCTGCTGGACGAACCCACCGCGGCGCTGGACCTGCGCCACCAGGAGGATGTGCTGCGCATCGCCCGTGACCGCGCGCGCGCCGGCGCCGCGGTGGCGCTCGTCGTGCACGACCTGAACGCGGCTCTCGCCTACGCCGACCGAGCAACCCTGCTCTCGCGCGGACGTGTCGTGGCAACGGGTACGCCGGCCGAGGTCATCACCGCCGAGCGGGTCGAGCATGTATACGGGCAGGCGGTGGACATCCTCACCCATCCGCACACCGGTATCGGGATCGTCGTCCCGCGCCGCTAGCGTTCCCCGCGTCGAGCCGATTCGCGCTACGGGTGCAGAGGCAGCAGGTCCGAGACATCGGCTCGGGTTCCCGACGCGTGCACGCCTCCGGCCGCGACCGCAGCCGCCCACGTCTGCGCGCCGCGCGCGAGTGCGAGCCAGGTCGCGGCATCCATTTCGACGACATTCGGGGGAGTACCGCGAGTGTGGCGCGGGCCCTCGATCACCTGCACCGCACCGAACGGGGGAACTCGCACCTCGACCGTTCCCCCCGGCGCCTTCTCGACCAACAGTTGCAGCAGATACCGCACGGCGGTGGCCGTGTCGGCGCGCCCGGCGCTCCCGGCGTCGACGGCCGCAAGCGCCGCCCGTCCCGCCTCTGTCGTGATCTTCGGTGGCACCCCTCCAGGCTACGGCGGTCGCGGCATCCACCCCACGCCCGGCCGCACCTGAGACAAGCGTGCTGGGTAGGCTGGCGGGGTGAAGATCCTGGTCCTCGGTTCGGGTGCCCGTGAGCACGCGATCATCCTGTCCCTGCGCGGCGAAGAGGCCGCGCACGAGATCCTCGCCGCCCCCGGCAACGCGGGCATCGCGCAGGTCGCGACGATCGTGGATCTGGCCGAGTCCGATCCCGTCGCGGTTGCCGACTACGCCAACACGCACCTCGTGGACCTTGTGGTCATCGGCCCGGAGGCGCCGCTGGTGGCCGGCGTCGCCGATGCGCTGCGCGAGCGCGGCATCCCGGTCTTCGGACCCGGCAAGGCCGCCGCACAGCTCGAAGGGTCCAAGGCGTTCGCAAAGCGAGTCATGGAGGCCGCGGGAGTCCCCACCGGTCGCGCGGCGCGAGCAGCGACCCTCGCACAGGTGTCCGCCGCCCTCGAGGAGTACGGCGCCCCCTACGTCGTGAAGGCCGATGGCCTGGCCGCAGGCAAGGGCGTGATCGTCACAAGCGAGCTGGATGCCGCGCTCGCCCACGCCGAGGCCTACCTCCCGTCCGGTCCCGTGCTCGTCGAAGAGTTCCTGTCCGGCCCCGAGGTCTCACTCTTCTTCATCAGCGACGGCGACCGCGTCGTACCGCTGAGCCCCGCACAGGACTTCAAGCGCCTGCTCGACGGTGACGCCGGACCGAACACCGGCGGCATGGGTGCCTACTCCCCATTGCCGTGGCTGGCCGAGGACTTCGGCTCGGAGGCCGCGTTCGTCGAGCTGGTCCGTCGCACGATCGCAGAACCCGTCATCCGGCAGCTGGATGCCGAAGGCACGCCCTTCATCGGGCTGCTGTACGCCGGGCTCATCCTGACCGAGGGCGAGGTCAAGGTGATCGAGTTCAACGCCCGCTTCGGCGACCCCGAGACGCAGGTCGTCTTGCCGCGCTTGGTCGAGCCGCTCTCCGAACTGCTGCTGGCGGCGGCGTCTGGACACCTCGAAGACCTTCCCGATCCGACCTTCCGACCCGATGCGGCTGTCACCGTCGTTCTCGCGAGCGAGGGATACCCCGCCGGCCCGCTCACCGGCCGCGAGCTGAGCGGCATCGATGCCGCCGACGCGCTGGACGGCGTACACGTCGCCCACGCCGCCACGGCCGACCGCGACGGAAAGCTCATCGCCACCGGGGGTCGTGTGCTGAACGTCGTGGCGACGGGCGTCGACTTCGCCGATGCCCGCTCGCGCGCCTACGCCGCCCTGGGACTGATCGGCCTGCAGGGAGGACAGTTCCGTACCGACATCGCCGCACGCGTCGCCAGCTGAGCGGGGTGCAACTCGGCTGAGCGAGGTGCAACTCGGCTAAGCGAGGTGCAACTCGGCTAAGCGAGGTGCAACTCGGCTAAGCGAGGTGCAACTCGGCGCCGAGAACGGATCGCGCAACCTAGGCTTGCGCGATTGACGCAGTCCGCGCGTTGCCGCCGGCCGTGCCGCAGGCGAAGCTGGAAGGACGCGGCTCGGGCGCTGCCGCCTTGGCGCTCGAGCCGCAACCAGGAGGCGTTGTGAGCATCACTGTCGAAGCCAATCTCGTCGGCGGCCGGCTGACCACCGAAGGTTCCGGCGACCCGATCCCGGTCCTCAACCCCGCGGACTACTCCGTCATCGGACATGTCCCCGCGATGGGCGCAGCCGATGTGGACGTCGTCCTCGACGCCGCGGTGGCCGGAGCGAAGACGTGGCGTTCGACCGGGCCGATCGCCCGAGGCCGCGTGCTGCTGGATGCCGCCGCGTTGATCCGCGCCGAGGCCGCAGAGCTCGCCGAGCTCATCGTGAGCGAGATGGGGAAGACCCGCGCCGAGGCGACGGGAGAAGTCGGCAAGGCCGCTGAGTTCTTCGAGTACTACGGCGGGATGGGACGCGAAGGCTTCGGCACCGTCATCCCGGATGCCCGCCCGAGCACCTTCGCGATGTACGTGCGCGAGCCGATCGGTGTCGTCCTGCTGGTCACACCGTGGAACGATCCGCTGCTGACCCCGGCGCGAAAGATGGCCCCGGCGCTCATCGCCGGCAACGCCGTCGTCATCAAGCCGGCGACCGAGACACCGCTGATCACCCTGAAACTCGCCCAGATCCTGCACCGCGCCGGCATCCCCGAAGGGGTGCTGGGAACCGTCACCGGCCGCGGCTCCGAGATCGGCGACCTGCTGACGACGGACAGCCGCCTCGCGGCCGTGTCCTTCACCGGGTCCACGAGCGTGGGCCTCGGCCTGCAGCGCAAGCTCGCCGGCTCCGGCGTGCGCGTGCAGACCGAGATGGGGGGCAAGAACGCCGCCGTCGTCATGGCGGACGCCGACCTCGACATGATCACCCCCATCCTCATGGGCGGCGCATTCGGACAGGCCGGGCAGCGCTGCACCGCAACCAGCCGCCTCATCGTCCAGCGATCGATCGCCGACGAGGTGCGGGCCCGCGTGTCGGCGGGACTCGCTGCCCTGCGCGTCGGCGCTGGCGGCGCAGAGGGCACGGACATCGGCCCGGTTGTGAGCCGCTCTGCCCAGGCCGACATCGCCTCGCGCGTGCAGGCGGGGCTCGACGAGGGGGCGACGATCGTAGCGACCGCACCCCTGGCCGAGGGCATGACCGACACGGGCGCGTTCGTGCAACCCGTGCTGCTGACGGTGGATGCCGACAACAGCCTGTGGAACGAGGAGATCTTCGGCCCCGTGCTCAGCATGATCGAGGTCGAGGATCTGGATGAGGCGATCGACTACGTGAACGCCTCGGCATACGGCCTGTCCAGTGCGATCTACACGGGGAGCCTCGATGCCGCCTTCCGCTTCATCGATGCCGTTGACACCGGACAGGTGTCGGTCAACCAGCCGACCAGCGGGTGGGACATCCACCAGCCGTTCGGCGGGTTCAAGGAGTCTGGTTCGGCGTTCAAGGAGCAGGGATCCGTGGCTCTCGAGTTCTACACGCGTGTGAAGACCGTTGCGGTGAGGAGCCGCTGATGGCTACACGTGTCGGGATCGTCGGCGGCGGGATCGTCGGGATCGCCCTGGCCCGCGCCATGTCTTCACGAGGCGACGAGGTGACCGTCTTCGAGAAGGAGCTGCGCCTGGCGTCCCACCAGACCGGGCACAACTCCGGCGTCGTGCACGCGGGGCTTTACTACAAGCCCGGCTCGCTCAAGGCGACGCTGTGCACCGCCGGCCGCATCGCCACCCGCGAGTTCTGCGAGGAGAAAGGCCTCCCCTTCCGTGAAGTGGGAAAGCTCGTCGTCGCCGTGGATGAGAGCGAACTCGACGCGCTCAATGAGATCGAACGCCGTTCACGTGAGAACGGCGTCCCCGACCTCACCCGCATCGACGACGTCGAGCGCCTGCGCGAGATCGAGCCCCATGTCGCCGGTGTCGCGGCGGTCCACTCCCCCCATACGGCTGTGGTCGACTACGCGAGCATCACAGAGGCGATGGCCCAGGATGTCCGCGGACACGGGGGCGACGTGCGCCTCGGGCACGAGGTGACCGCCATCGAACTCGAGAACGGCACGGTCCGCATCGTCACCCCGGTCTCGGATGACGTGTTCGACAAGGTCATCGTGTGCGCCGGGCTGCAGTCGGATGTGGTCGCGAAGCTCGTCGGCGCGGATCCCTCACCGAAGATCCTCCCGTTCCGCGGAGAGTACTGGGAGATGGCGTACGAGCGCACGGATCTGGTCAAGGGCATGATCTACCCCGTTCCCGATCCCCGGTTCCCCTTCCTGGGTGTCCACTTCACCCGAGGCGTCTACGACAATGTCCACGTCGGCCCCAACGCCGTGCCCGCGCTGGCGCGCGAGGGCTACAAATGGCTGAAGATCTCACCCAAGGACACCTGGGACTCATTGCGCTGGCCGGGTGCGGGCTCGCTTGCGAAGCAGCACTGGCGGATGGGCGTCGACGAGATCAGCGGCTCTTTGATCAAGCCGCTGTACTTCCAGAAGGCCCGTCGGTTCATCCCCGAGCTGAAGATGTCCGATCTCACGCACAAGAGCGCGGCGGGTGTGCGCGCGCAGGCGTGGGGGCGCGGCGGTGAGCTGCTGGACGACTTCGCCGTGGACCAGGTGGGCCCGGTGACGCTGCTGCGCAACGCTCCCTCTCCCGCCGCCACCTCGGCGATGTCGATCGCCGACTACGTCCTGCAGCACTACATCGACGCCGCCACGGCGTAGCCGGAGTAGCGTCGAGACATGCACATCGTCGTCCTGTACGGAACCGAATCGGGCAATGCCGAAGATGTCGCGAAAGGTATTCAGAGGGAGTTCCGCGACCTCGACGTCGAGATCGTCAACATGGCGGATGCCGCCCCCGACGTCTTCACCCCGGAGCCGCTGTATCTCATCGCGTGCGCGACGCACGGCGGCGGAGAGCTCCCCGGCTTTGCGCAGTTCCTCCACGACGATCTGCTGGAGATCGGACCGGACCTCTCGGGGGTGCGCTATGCGATGTTCGGGCTCGGCGATACCTCGTACGACGAGCGCTACAACCGCGGCGCAAAGCAGTTCGACGCCCTCCTGACGGGCCTCGGTGCCGAGCGGGTCGGGCCGTTCGGCGAGCACGATGTGATGACCCGGCAGCTACCGGCCGCGGTGGGCGTGGCCTGGGCACGCGAGGTTCTCGATACCGTCGACGTATGACATCGCCCGGCTCCAGCTCCGCTTCGCTCGACCCAGGCACCCGGCGAATGCTGCTGCGCTTCGCGCCGATGATTTACGGTCCGACGTTGCTGTTCGGCCTCGGCGAGGGAGCGTTACTGCCGCTGCTGCCGGTCATCGCCGCCGCGCAGGGCGCGAGCGTGGCCCAGGCGGCACTCATCGCCTCGGTGATCGTGGTGGCACGCATGATCGGCAACCTCCCCGCAGGCTGGATCGTCACACGCATCGGAGAGCGCTACACGATGGCGATCGCCGGTGTCCTCGCGCTCGCGGGCGGTTTCGGCATCCTGTTCGCACCGAACCTCGCGGTGCTGGCGGTCGCCGTGTTCGGTATCGGATTGTGCGCCTCGGCGTTCGGGCTGGCCCGCCATGCCTTCATGACCACGCGCGTGCCATTGGCCTACCGAGCGCGAGCACTGTCGGTGCTCGGCGGCTCCTTCCGCCTGGGGATGTTCGTCGGCCCGTTCGTCTCCGCGGTGCTTCTCACCGTCTTCGGCGGCGAGTCGGCGACGGTGTGGTTCTTCATCGCGATGCTGGCGGCGCTCATCCTGCTGGTGTTGGTGGGGCGAGACCCCGAGGAAGAGCTCCGCTCCGAGGGGGCCCTGCCGACCGACAAGCGACCGCGCATCGAGGACGACGTCGCCGACGACACCGGCGAGTCGACGACCGGCAGCATTCCGCTCCCCGAGGAGCGCGGCGTTTTCCGGACGATGTGGCAGTTCCGCGGCGTCCTCGCGCGCTTGGGGCTGACGACGGCGACCCTGTCAGCGGTGCGCCAGGCCCGCGTGTACCTGCTGCCGCTGTGGGGCGTCTCGCTCATGCTGGATGCCGAGGCGATCGCGCTGATCGTCGGCATCACCGGAGCCCTGGAGTTCGCACTCTTCTACACGAGCGGCCAGGTCATGGACCGCTGGGGTCGGGTCTGGGCGGCCGTGCCCTCGATGGTCCTCATGGGCGGCGCCTTCGCGGGGCTCGCTTTCACGCACAATCTGTCGGGCGCCATCGGCTGGTTCATCGTCGCCGCCGTCATCGTCGGTATCGGCAACGGCGTCTCGTCCGGCATCCTGATGACGATCGGGGCGGATGTCGCCCCACCCGACAACCCCGCACCGTTCCTCGGCTCGTGGCGTCTGCTCACAGATGCGGGGGGCGCGGCATCCCCCCTGCTGATCGCGGGGGTCACCGCCCTCGCGAGCCTTCCGGTCGCCACAGCCGTGATCGGCGCGATCGGCCTGTTCGGCGCGATCGGCTTCTGGCGATTCGTCCCCCGCTACATCCCCCACCCGCCGCAGCCGAAGAGGCGCTGACGCCGCCGGCAACAGCAGCAAGCGGATGCCTCAGCGGTACGCGCGCTCGTAGGGTCCGGGCTTGTACGACATCCGGTAGCGGAGCGCGTCAGCGGCGCGGATCGGGAAGTTCGGGTCCCGCAGTGTTTCACGACCGACCATCACGACATCCGCCTGCTCGAGGGCCACGATCTGCTCAGCCTGGAAGGGCTCGTCGATCATGCCGACCGTCGACACCGGAAGCCCGCTGGCCTCACGGATCGCCGTGGCGAACGCCAGCTGATAGCCGGGTCCGACGGGAATCTTGACGTGCAGGATGTTGCCGCCGCTGGACACATCGATCATGTCGACCGAGTGTTCGCGCAGCATGTGGCTCAGTTCCACGGTCTGCGGCAGATCCCATCCGCCCTCGGCCCAGTCCGTCGCCGAGACCCGAACCAGCAGCGGGATGTCGTCACCGATCGCGGCCCGCACGGCATCCACAATCTCGATCAGCAGGCGCGAGCGATTCTCGAGCGAACCCCCGTAGGCATCGGTGCGCTGATTGGACAGCGGCGAGAGGAAGCTGTGCAGCAGGTAGCCGTGGGCGGCGTGGATCTCGAGGATGTCGAAGCCCGCGGCGATAGCGCGCCGCGCCGCCGCCGCGAAGGCCTCGACGATTCCGGGCAGTTCGTGGACCGTGAGCTCGCGCGGTTCGGCGAGACCGGTGAACGCGATGGGTGACGCACCCACCGGCTGCCAGCCGCCGTGCTCGACCGGAACATTCCCTTCGGGCCGCTCCCCCCATCCCCGCCAGGTGGATGCCTTGCGGCCGGCGTGGGCGAGCTGGATGGCGGCGAGCGCGCCCTGCGTGTGTATGAAGGACGTTATGCGTGCGAACGCCGCAGCCTGGTCGTCGTTCCAGAGCCCGAGATCCTGCGGGCTGATACGCCCTTCGGGAGCGACTCCGGTCGCCTCGGCCATGACCACTCCGGCGCCGCCCCGAGCGAGGGAGCCCAGGTGCATCAGATGCCAGTCGGTCGGGACCCCGTCCTGCGCATCGACCATGTACTGACACATCGGCGGGATCCAGATACGGTTGCGGGCTTCGACTCCGCGCAGAGTCAGGGGCTCGAACAGCGCGTGCGACACGTCGTTCCTTTCGGACAGCAAGAGGGACATCGGGAGCCTAACCGGCACCCGATGCCCCTCGGGCCGTCCGCGAAGTAGTCAGCGCGCGCCGACAGTTTCAGAAGGCGACAGCGATCGTGACCTCGGTCGGCGCAGCCATCAGTCCCTTCACTCCGTCGCGTAGCACCTGCACGGCGCTGCCGGTGTCGTGCGCCGCCAGTGCCTCCCGCGAGCTCCAGCGCTCGACGATGACGATCGTTCCGTCATCGGCCAGGTGGGGCGCGTACTGCTCGCAGCCCTCCTCGGCGCGGATGCCGTCCACGGCCGCGGCGATCGCGGCGATCGCCTGCTCGAGGTTCTCAGGTGCCGGGTGGAGCCGCGCGACCACCGTGACGGCGGTCGTGGCGGCAGCCGACACAGCCTCGGAGCTCACGCCTCGTTCCCCCAGATCATGGTGGCGAAGATCTCGACCTGCTCGAGCTTCTTGCGCTGCTCTTCCTGGGTGAGGGCGGCCGGCTGGTAGTGCGCCGCCTGGAACGGGCGCTGCGGAAGCAGCCCGATCGCGTCGTAGTCGTGGACGTCGATGACATCCTCGATGCGCTTCACGACGGTGTCGATGTCTTCGAGCGCGGGGGTGGTCGCATCGACGATGCCGAGCGACACCTGCTTGCCCTCGGGAACGTAGCGCGGCAGGTCCTGTGCGACGGCGGCCTCGTTGTGGAAGGGCACCGTGAACTTGTCGTACGAGGTGGCGAACAGCTTCTCCACGCGGGCGTAGTCGACGTCGCCGTCCAGGTTGTCTCCCCAGCCGGTGGCGAGGGCGACCTTCTGGTCTTCCTCCTTCTCGAGCCCCGCGATCACCGCGTTGTCGATCTGCACGGCCTCGTCGAACGTCAGCAGCGGATTGTCACGCCCGACGAGGTAGGCCGAGTAGTCGGGGTTGTCGAACTGGATGAATTTCACACCGAGTTCGAACAGGTGCTCGATCTCCTCGACCATCAGCTCCGCGAGCGCGTCTCCCAGGGCTGCGGCACCGGGGTAGGCCCGCACCGTCTTCAGCTCGTCGTAGCACTGCGCCGCGATGTGAGCGGGCGAGGGCAGGTTGACCTTCACGGGGAAGCCCGTGTGCTCGAGCATGAACGACGCCGCGTCTGCGGCGATCGGGCTCTTGAGCTTGAGCGGGCCGTCGACGATCCAGGTGCCGAATCCGGCGTCGCTCATCTGTCCCTGCGCCCGGGTGAAACCCTGGACATTCCAGAGGACGGGGCTGCGGTAGTCGCCGTTGCGGTAGCCGCCGTCCGAGAGGCACGACAGCGTCAGGTGGCGCTGCGTGGTGATCCACTCCTGGATCTGCTCGTCCTCGATCGCGGCGAGCTCGTCCGCGGTGATCTCACCGGCGCGCAGCTGGTCACGCGCTTGCTGCAGCAGCTTGGGCCGGACCGCGCCGCCATGATTGTCGATGCGGTAGGCGAAGTAGTTTGCCATCGTCGGCTCCCTCTCAGTGCTTGCCGTCGGCGGCGCCCTTGGCACCGGCCCATTCGGCGAAATCGGTGTCGTAGCCGAGCTCGGTGAGCAGGGCCTGGGCGAGCGCCTCGTCCTCCTGCGGGGTGCCGCCGGAGACGCCGACACCGCCGATGAACTCGCCGTCGCGCTTGAGGGTGACCCCGCCGCCGGTCGCGACGATCGGGAAGTGCCCCATTGTCGAGACCTGGCTGAAGAAGGCGGGGTCGGAGTTCGACCACGGCTTGAGCATCGCGCTCGGGCGCTGCATGACCGCCGACGTGTAGGCCTTCGACAGTGCGATCATCGGGGTCATCGGGCGAGCGCCGTCGAAGCGACGGATGCTGACGATGAACCCTCCCGAGTCGACGACCGCGATGCTCAGGCCCTTGCCCAGACGCAGCGCTTCGCGCTCAGCGACGGCCATGATCTTCTCGGCGTCTTCCTGCATGACGTTCTTCGGCATGATCACTTTCCTCCCAGCTCGTCGACGAGCTTCTTCACAGCGGCGTTGAACAGGTCGGGACGCTCCCAATACATGGAGTGGGGCGCACCGGGGACGACCTCCAGCAGCGAGCCCTCGATGAGCTCGTGCGCCTTGGTCACCGTGGCGGGGCTGAGGACGGCATCCTTCTCACCGGCCAGGAACGCGATCGAGATGCCGGCCGCGGCCACCCCCTCGATCGTGGGGCCGTCGCTGGCGAGGTTGCGCAGGTCCTGCATCCGCGCCTTGTTGAAGGTTCCCATCTGCGTGAACAGGAACGTCTTGGCGGGGTCGTCCGCGCGGAAGGCTTTGGTGAGGAGGCGGTCGATGACCGGGAGCTTCTCGGCCTCCGCACGGTCTGCCTTGACCAGCGGCGTGATCTCGGGGTGGTCGATGCCACCCAGCGAGTGGGCGAGGATGACACCGCGCACCCGCTCGGGCACCTGCAGCGCGGCCTTGAGGGCTGCGGCGGCACCGATCGACTGGCCGAGCAGCACCAGGTCGGTGAGATCGGCATCCTCGATCACCGCACGGATGTCGCCGGGGAAGTTGAGGCTGTCGAAGGACTCATCGGGGTCGGAGTTGCCGAACCCGCGCAGGTCGATCGTGACGATGGTGTGCTGGTCTCGCAACGCCGCGACCTGCTGCCACCACGCCGCGTGGTGACCGCCGGAACCGTGCACGAGCAGGATCGGCGAGCCCTCGCCGTGCACCTCGTAGTAGATCGAGGTGCCGTTGTTGACCACAGTGGGCATTGAGCATCCTTGCTGTTTTCGGGCGCGATCGCTCGCACCCGGGGTGGGTGTGGAAGTGTCGATTCGCGCTCAGTCGGGGCGCTTGCCGTGGAACACGAGCTCGATCATCGTGTGGTCGGGGTCGTGGATGTAGCAGAACTTCGACTGGTTCTCGGGGCGCGCCACCTCGCGGGTGTGACGGATGCCGAGGGCGTCGAGGTGCCCCATGAAGCCCTCCCAGTCCTCGACCTCCATGGCGAAGTGGTAGGGCGCCATGCGGTCCATCTCCTCGACCGGCGTGAAGTGCAGGTCGAAGCGGCCCTTGGTCATGAGCACCACGCGCGAGTTGCTCTTGGGCATGACGCGCTTGAGGCCGAAGACCTTGGTGTACCACTCGACCGTGCGGTCGATGTTGGTGGTCGGAAAGTTCACGTGGTGGATGTACTTCGGCTCCATGCTGCGACCCTGATCGTCGAACTTCGGCGCCGGAAGCGCGAAGCCCTTCTCGACCTGTCGAGGGCCGGCATCCGTGTCGGGGGTGGCGTCAACGGTGGTCATCGTCCGTTTCCTTTCTGAGTGCCGGCGACGGCGCCGACGGGGTCTGACTCGTAGCGCTCTGCTACGACGGTGTCGATGTCGCGCCTCTCGGCTACGACGGTGTTGGTGAGTGTTCCGATGCCGGAGATTTCGATGTCGATGACATCGCCCACTGCCATGGGGGTGTTGCCGTCCGCGCCCATCCAGAGGACGTCGCCCGGACGAAGTGTGATGTACTTCGTGATCTCCACGATGAAGTCGTACGGATCGAAGATCATGTCGCCGGTGGCGAACTGCGCGTCGATCTCGCCGTTGCGGCGCACCGTCGTGGTGGCGGTCATCGGATCGATGTCCGTCTCGATCCACGGACCCATCGGCTTGAACGTGTCGGCGTTCTTGGCGCGCCAGAACGTGCGATCGGCGTGCTGCCAGGTGCGCGCACTGACGTCGTTGCCGATCGTCCAGCCGAAGACGCCGGCGATCGCCTCCTCGCGCGTGACGTGGCGCATGGTCGCACCGATCACCGCGACGACCTCCGCCTCGGTCTCGAAGCGCCCTTCGACGTCGTCCGGCTTGACGATCGCCTCGCCGTGCGCGATCAACGCGCTCTGCGCGCGGTAGCCGACCTCGGGGTGAGGGCCGACCTTGACCGGGTCGTACCCGAGTTCCTCATGGTGCCGGTTGTGGGCCTTGTAGTTGAAGCCCGCGGCGTAGAACGTCGGCGGCATGACCGGAGGCAGCAGCGTGACATCCGCGAGCGCGTGATCGGCACCCGTCAGACGTCGCTCGCCGAACAGCGGACCGGCGATCTCGTGGATCCGGTCGCCGTCGACGACACCGAAGAACTCGCGTCCCTCGATCTCGCAGCGTGCGTACCTCATCGTGTCGTCCGTCTCGGTTCGTGTTTCAGGGTCAGCGCAGCTTGTGCGAGATGCGCTTGGTGATCAGGTAAGCCTGGACGCCCTCGGGTCCGCTTTCGCGTCCGATGCCGCTCTCCTTCACACCGCCGGACGGTGCTTCGGTGACCGAGCCACCGCAGTGGTTGATGGAGAGGATGCCGGCCTCGAAGCCGCGCACGAGCTTGTCGGCGGTCGCCGCCGACTCGGTGAAGCCGTAGGCGGCGAGCCCGAAGGGCAGGTCGTTGGCAGCAGCGATGGCCTCATCGAGGTCGGTGAAGGAGGTGATGGGCGCGATCGGGCCGAAGGGTTCCTCGAACATCACCTCGGCGTCCATCGGCACGTTCGTGAGGATCGTCGGCGCGTAGTAGTAGCCGCTCTCGCCGATGCGCTCCCCGCCGTAGGCGACGGTGGCGCCGTGGGCGACCGCGTCGTCGACGAGGTGGCTGATCGACTCGACACGCTTCGCGTTGATGAGGGGACCCATCGTGACGCCGGTCTCGAGCGGGTCGCCGATCGTGAGGGCCTCGGCCTGGCGCACCATCTCGGCGGTGAACTCCTCGACGATGCTCTCGTGCACGAAGAAGCGGCTGGGCGAGGTGCACACCTGACCGGCGTTGGCCCACTTGGCGGCAGACGCCCGGCGCGCGGCGAGGATCGGATCGGCGTCGGCGCAGACGATGACGGGGGCGTGCCCGCCGAGCTCCATGATCGTCGGCTTCATGAGGCCGCCGGCCCGAGCGGCCAGCTCCTTGCCGACCGGAACCGAGCCGGTGAAGGCGATCAGCCGGGTCTGCGGGGCGTCGATCAGCTGGTGGGCGGTCTCGGCGCCGCGTCCGAACACCAGGTTCAGGACGCCGGCGGGAAGACCGGCATCGTGGAAGGCCTGGGCCAGCGCACACACGGTGGCGGGCACCTCCTGCGAGGCCTTGATGACCAGCGAGCAGCCAGCCGCGATGGCCGCCGACATCTTGCGCATGGGGGATCCGGCGGGGAAGTTCCACGGGACGATCGCACCGACGACGCCGACCGGCTCGTAGCGCACGGTGAGGCTCGTGTCGACGTCGGTCGGGATGATGCGCCCGTACAGACGTCGGGTCTCCTGCGCACACCACTCGAGGGTGCCCGACACGCGCACGACCTCCATCACGGCATCCTTCAGAGGCTTGCCCTGCTCGATGGCCATGAGACGACCGATCTCGGGGGCCCGCTCGCGCAGCAGCGCCACAGTCTTGTTCAGGATGCGCGCACGCTCAAACGCAGAGGTGTCGCGCCAGGCGGGGAAGGCGCGCTCAGCGGCGGCCAGGGCCTCGGCGATGTCGCTCTCCTCGGCGCGGGCGACCTGGCCGAGGACTTCCTCGGTTGCGGGGTTGATGATGTCGAACGAGCGCCCCGCGGCGCCGTCGCGCCAGGCACCGTCGATGTAGAGGCCGAGCCGTGCCTTCGCGTAGGTGTCAGCGGCCTCGGAAAGGGTGGGAGAGGTGATGGTCATGCGAGCGCGGATCCTTCCGAGGTGTTGGGGACGCGGGAGTCGCGGTTCGTCTCGAGTACCCAGATGTGGTGCGGCGGAGTCTGTTCGTGGATGTTGGGGCCGTAGCTGTCATCGACGCGGTCCATGTCGGCGGCGTACTCGACCCGTCCCCCGGCGGGGCAGTGGATGAAGCGGAAGACGTTCGAACCGACGGTGTGGCGGCCGAGGCGACGGGCTTCCCGCCAGCCCTTCTCGATCATGTGGTTGCCGCCCTCGATGACGTCGTCGAAGCCGGAGACCTCCCATGAGGTGTGGTTCGTTCCGGCGCGGTCGGGGCGGTGGCACAGCAGGAAGTTGTGCTGGTCGTCGTCGCCCTCGATCTGCATGAACACACCCATGGGCTTCACGACATCGGTCGCGCGGAAGTTCAGGCGATCGAGATAGAAGTTGACCGCCTCGTGCCGCCCCTCCTTGGGGATGTTCATGGCGACATGGCACACGCGGATCGGTCGGATGTCGGGAATCGGTCCGTGCGACTCGTTCCACCGCTCGACACGTCCGCGACTGTTGTACTTGCGCACGTCGAAGTTCAGGTTCTCGGGATGGGTGACCATGAGGCCGATGCCGAACCCGGTCTCGTCGTACGTGTGGGCGATGCCGCCTTCGACGACGACCTCCCGGTCGGTGCGGAGATCTGCGACCAGCGCATCCATCGCCTCGGCGGTGTCGACGCCCCAGATGACCTCCTTGATACCGGGGCCTTCCTCGGGCGAAGTCGGCAGCGTCGGGTCGCCGACGCGCTTGAGCACGAGCCGCTGTCCGACCTGGGTGGTCAAAGTGCTGACATCCGGCGTGCGCTCGACCAGCTCCAGCCCGAAGTCCTGGAAGAAGCGGGTGACCTCGTCGAGGTCGTCGACGCCGTAGACGACGGATTCGATGCGTTCGATGCTCATGGCCTGTGTTTCTGTCGGTCGGTGTCGAGTCTCACGAAGCGGTCCGCGTCGCGGCAGTCTCGGGGGCGAAGTCTTTCGTTGCGCGGCGTGCACCGAGTGCATCGCGGATGCTCTCGAGAGTGCGCAGGGCGGATGCGAGCCCGTCGGCGTCGCGACCGCCCCACGCGTCGGCGAGGTGCTCACCCCACGCACGTCGCAGCCGCGCGATGTTGGTGTCGGCGAGAACGGTCGAGTGGATGCGGATGCCGCGCCCGTCGTCGACGCTGCGCTCGGACGTGACGTAGCCGCGCTCCTTGAGCTCCCTCAGAGCGGCGCTGACGTTGGTGCGCTGCAAACCGTTCGCATCGGCGATCTCGGAAGGAGCGCACCCGGGGTTCTGGTGCACGAAGTGCATGACCTGGCTCTGGGTCTGCGTGAGCGGGAAGACCGGATTCGTGTGCGATGCGCTCAGTCGCATCTCGCGGGTGACATCCACGAGCGTCGCCGCGAGCGCGACGAACATCGTGTCGCGCTGGTCGCCGTCGTCGCTCACGCTCATGGAGCCTCCTTGCTCTTCGATAATTATCGAAGCATCACCATCGCGGTGAGGCAAGGGGCTGCGGCGTTCAGCTATGCATGCACGAGCGGCACGACCCGGTCACGACGGGCCAGGTCAGGTCACGACGGGCCAGGTCAGGTCACGCCTCGCGATTGCGGAACCACGTCGTCATGAACTCCAGGAAGACCCGCACCCGCTCGGGAGTGCGCCCCCCGGGACCGTGCACGACGTACAACGCACGAGCCGGCGGCGGCGAGTCCGGGAGGATCTCGACCAGTTCACCGGCCTCCAGCCGCTCCTGCGCGGGCCGGCGCGGGATCAGCGCGATGCCGCACCCGGTTTCGACGAGCTTCTCGATCACGAGGTACGAATTGGCCACCACCGCAGGATCCTGCACTTTGTAGTGGATCGTGTGCTCGGCCTCACCGAGCCGCCAGACCGGATCGTTGGGGTGCATGACGCACTCGTGCTCCCGCAGCTCGGCGATGTTCGCGGGTGCGCCGTGCCTGGCGACGTAGTCCTTCGATGCCGCGAGCACGAACGGCAGCTCCGAAACACGTCGCAGCAGCACGTTCGAGTCCCGCAGGTCGCGGGTGTGGAATGCGACGTCGTAGCCGCGCTCGAGGAAGTCGTAGTTGCGGTCACTCATTCCGCCGAGCTCGAACCGGACGCGGATCTTCGGGTGCTCGATCGCGAAGGCCGCGATCGCATCGCCGACCTCGAGAGTTCCGATCCACTTCGGGCAGATGATCGACAGGGTGCCTTCGGCGACTTCCTGGGAGTGGGAGAGCGAGCGGTCCTGCTCGTCGATCTCGCCCAGGATCCGCGCTGCGAACTCGGCGTACTCGGTGCCGGTGTCGGTCAGACTCACCGAGCGCGCGGTGCGGTTGACCAGGCGGACGCCGATCTGGCGCTCGAGATCGGCGACGTGACGTGAGACGAGCGATCCGGAGATCGCGAGTTCACGCGCAGCGGCGCTAAAGCTCGACGACTTGGCCACGGTGACGAAGGTCTTCATCACGACGAGTCGATCCACGGACTGCACTCCTCACGGTGCCGCGGCGGCGCGGGCACCGTGCACGAGTGTACGCGGCAGACGTACAGGGGCCCCGCCGCTCGACGGCGAGGCCCCTGAATGCGCGCCACGATCAGTGGTTGCTCGACCCTTCGGTGCTGTCGAGGAACGGCCGCTCCATCACCGTCGCGTTCACGGTCGTCTGCGTGTGCTTCTCGTAGAACCGGCTGGATCCACCATCGGGCTCACCCCAGATCAGCTGCACACGGTCGCCGGGCTGCACGGCGGCGTCGAGAGAACCCAACGAGATCCACGAGCGAGTGTTGGACGAGTACACCGAGAGGTTCATGTTGCCGACGTGCTCGCCGTCCTTCTCGATGCGGTCGAACTGGCAGGCGGTGTACGTCGACATCGGTGTCTCGAGGTACTTGAAGCGCTCAGCCCCAGGGTTGTACATGCTGCCCCAGATGCGCTCGACGTCCTCGCGATCCCACTCGATCCACACCTTGCGCCGGTGCTCGTCGCTGATGCGCGCTTCCAGCGCATCACGACCGATGAAGTCGTGGTCGAACTTCGCAATGTGGCTGTATCCGAGGTCCCACGGGGTCACGTAGTAGTCCTCGATGTCGTCCGACACGAAGCTTCCCGCCAGCGCAAGGTTGGCCTCGAATGATCGCGCGCTCTGCCACTCGCGAAAGCTCTGCATCTCCGGCTGCGAGTACACGGCGGGTAGGGTGTTGGCGATCCAGCCCGACTCGGTGGCGACGGATGCGTAGGCCCGGCCACCGATCTGGGTAATGCCGTACTCGGCACCGGCCTCCAGCAGCGTGTTGCGCACACCCTCGAGCTCCTCGTAAGGACCGAAGAACTCCAGCCCCGGGAACCCCGACATGCGGTGGTTCAGCGCGGTGGTCGTGTACTGGCCGATCTTGAAGGTGCCCATGTGGAAGAACTTGATCTCCGGCATCGGACCACCGTTGACCTTCTCGAAGATCTTGTCCGCCGTCGGCCCCTGCAACTGCAGTCGGTAGAGCTCACGACCCTCGGGGTTCATGATCGCGCGCTCATCCTTGCGCACCGTCACATCCCAGTCACCGGTCTCGGCGTGGAACTGCACCCAGTTCAGCGCCGGTGGGCGGCCGACGATCCGTACGAGCTGCTCACCCAGGCAGAAGAGAATCGCGTCACCGATCATGTTGCCGTCGTAGCCGACGGCGACCAACTGCTTGGCCTTCATCGGACCGAACCCGCGGAAGCTGTTCGCCCCGATGTGCTCGAGCAGTCGAAAGACATCGGGACCTTCCACGATCAGATCGGGCATGTGGAGAGAGAGGTCCATGAGCGCGGCACTGGTGCGCCACGACTCCTGCTCGTCGCGCCAGTTCGTGAACTCGGGCTTCACCGGGAACACATATGAGCCCGAGCGCGAGCTGCGCAGGAGCGCGAGGGGGCCACCGGCCGCCTGGATCTCATCTCCGAGAGAGGGCATGTCTACGTCCTTCCTACGATGCGCAACTCCGCACATCGGGATTATTTCACTTAACTACAAACATTGTAGAGATCATCATAGTTTGTCAAGAACTGAAACGACCCAGTCCAGAAAGCACGAGACCCCCACCCGAATCGATGGGGGTCTCGTCGACACTGACCGACCGTCAGCGCTCGGCGACGTCGCTACCCAGATCGCGGATGACGCGGAACTCGTGGCGTCGCGCGCGGCGCTCCTCGCGGCCCGCAGGATGCTGCGCCGGGGTTGCTCCGAGCAGGCGGCGCGTATACGGGTGCTGGGGGTGGGTGAAGAGCTGATCCGCCTCAGCCATTTCGACAATCTCCCCCAGACGCATCACGGCGATGCGGTCGGAGATGTATCGCACCATCTCGAGGTTGTGACCGATGAAGAGGTAGCTCACACCGGTCTCGATCTGCAGATCGACGAGCAGATTGAGGATCTGGTTCTGCGTCGTCAGATCCAGCGCGCTCAACGCCTCATCACAGACCACCAACCGGGGGTTCAGCGCCAGTGAGCGTGCGATCGCGACGCGTTGCTGCTGCCCGCCCGACAGTTCGAAGGGGTAGCGCTGCAGATGCGCAGCCGTCAGGCCGACATGACCGAACAGCTCTGCTGCACGTCGCTCACGCTCGCGCCGACTCGAGACACCATGCCGCTGCAGGGCCGCGGTCACTGCCATCGACACCGGCTGACGCGGGTTGAGAGACATCGACGGATCCTGGAAGACCGCCTGCACGTCACGCCGATACGACAGCGGCGTGTGCCGACCGAACGCCGTGACATCCGTGCCATCGAACGTGATCCTGCCGGTCGTCGGTTCCAGCAGTCGCAGAATGGCACGCCCTGTCGTGGATTTTCCCGACCCGCTCTCGCCGACCAGACCGAAGGTCTCGCCTGGATAGATGTCGAAGCTGACGTCCGTCACGACGTGCTTGTGCTTCGAGCGGCGGAACAGCTGCGGCGCATCGTAGCTGATCGAGACGTTCTCGACCCGCAAGAGCGGGTCCGCCCCGTGTGCGAACACCGGAGCACCCACGGCGTCGGTGACGGTCGTGCTCATCGCGAAGCCTCCTGGGGATGACGATCGTGCCGGGGTCGTCGCTCGCGCGCCGCGAGCAGCGAGGCGGTGTACGGGTGCTTCGGAGCGTCGAAGAGCTCCTCGACACTCTCGGTGACCTCGACCATCTCACCGCGGTACAACACAGCAGCTCGGTCACACGCCTCGGCGACCACTCCCATGTCGTGCGTGATCAGGATGATGCCCATGTTGAACTCATCCTTCAGTTCCAGTAGCAGATCGAGCACCTGGGCCTGGGTCGTCACGTCGAGCGCCGAGGTCGCCTCGTCCGCGATCAACAGCTTGGGTTGGGCCGCGAGCGCGATCGCAATGCCGACGCGCTGCGCCATGCCACCCGAGAACTGGTGGGGGTAGTCATCTAGCCGGGACTCGGCGTTCTGCACACCGACTCTGTCCAGCAGCTCCGCGGCACGTTCCCGCGCGGCCTTGTTGTCCATGCCGAAGTGTGCGCGCAGCGGCTCGCACAGCTGGGTTCCCACGGTGTGCACCGGGGAGAGCGCCGCCATAGGGTCCTGGAAGACGGCGGCCATCACGGGACCGCGGACACCTCGCAGCTGCTTCTCCGCGCGGTGGGCGATGTTCTCTCCGTCAAGAACGATCTCGCCGGATCCGAGGTGTGTGCCCGGGGGCAGGATGCCGAGGATGGCGCGGGCGAACGTCGACTTACCGGACCCCGACTCGCCGACGATCCCCACGACCTCGCCGCGCTCGACCGAGAGACTCACGTCCTTGATCAGGGGGATGTCACCTGTCGGTTCCTCCAACATGACGCTCACGTCGCGAGCCTCAAGGATGTACTCGGGATCCGCCGCGGGCTCGGATGCCGCCACCGTCGCGGCCGCGGCAGCCTCGTCCGCTGCCCGCTGAGCCCGCTCTTTGCGGCTGACCTTGCGGCTGCGGCGACGCCCGGTGAGAGCCTCGTTCAGGCCGTCGCCGATCAGGTTGAACGAGAGCACCGTCAGGATGATCGCCACACCCGGAGGGAACGCGAGGAAGGGCTGCACAGCCTGATAGCCGGCCGCCACACCCAGCAACCCGCCCCAGGACGGTATGGAGGATTCGAGTCCGATTCCGAGGAAACTCAGCGCGGATTCGATGATGATCGCGGTGCCGGTGAGGATCGCCGCCTGCACGATGATCGGGCCCGCCAAGTTGGGGAGTACTTGTTTGAAGACGATCGCACTTTCTCGGAGACCGCTCACCTGCGCCGCATCGACGTACATCTTGTTGCGTTCGGCCAGCGTGACCGCTCGCGTCATCCGCGCGAAGTTCATCGAGAACATGATGCCGATAGCCAGCATGATCGAAAACAGTCCCCGACCGAGGATCGCGATGATCGCGAACGCGATCACGATGCCGGGAAGCGCGTCGAAGATGTCGATGAATCTCGTTCCGATGCGATCCCACCAGCGGCCGCGGAACCCGAGGAGAAGTCCGAGCGGCACACCGATGATCATGGCGACCATGACGGAACCGAAGCCGACGAGCAGGGCGATGCGCGAACCGAAAAGAATGCGGCTGAGGACGTCGCGACCATTGTCGTCGGTGCCGAGCCAGTGCTCTGCCGAGGGACCCTGCAACAACACGGCGAAGTCGTTGTCGGTGGGGTCATATGGTGCGATGAGGTCGGCGAAGATCGCAGACAGCACAACGAGCAGCACCCATCCGAGGGCGACCATCGTGAGCGGTTGACGAAGCATCCGACCGACGACGCGCGCGGCGTTGGACTTCGGGGGACGCTCCTTCTTCGTCGCGAGCGACTTGACGGTAATGGTGTCTGGGGTGCTCATGCGGGTCGTGCTTTCGGGTTGATGACGCCGTAGAGAATGTCGATGACGAGGTTCACCACGATCACGATGATCGCGATGGTCAACGCGATGCCCTGGACGACGGGGAAGTCCTTGCTCAGTGCGCTGCCGAGCATCAGGCTGCCCAGCCCGGGGAATGAGAACACGCGCTCCATCACCAGGCTCGTGCCGATGAGGATTCCAACCGCCAGACCCGAGGCCGCGAGCACCGGGACCATGGCGTTCTTGAGGGCGTACTTCCAGACGATCCGACCGCGGGACACGCCGGCGGCGGTGAGCATCTCGACGTACTTCGACGCGAGCGAGTCGGCCACGGCGGTACGGGTCTGACGGGCGATCAGGGCGAAGGCCCCCGCGCCGAGCGCGATCGCCGGGAGCAGAAGGCCCCACAACCAGGCACCGGCGTCCTGGTTCGGCGGAGTCCAGGCGACCACGGGGAACCACCCGAGCTGGATGACGAACACGAGCACCAGGATCAGACCGACCCAGAACTCAGGAACCGATTGAATGACGGCCGTGAAGCCCGTCACGGCGCGGTCGCGGACCTGACCGGCGCGGACGCCGGCAAAGATACCGGCGCTCACTCCGAAGAGGATCGCGAACAGGAGCCCGCCGCCGACCAGTGAAAGTGTCGCCGGGATACGCGCCGCGATCATGTCGGCGACCGCCTGCCCCGAGATGATCGAGGTGCCGAGATCGCCGTGGAAGAGGGCGACGTAGTAGTCAGCGAGGCGCTCCCAGATGGGACGGTTCAGGCCGAGCTGTTCCTCGATCTCGGCGATCGCCTCCGGGGTCGCTGCCGCGTCACCGAGGATGGCTGCCGCGACGCTTCCCGGAACCATGTAGGTGAGAAGGAAGACGAGCAGAGACAGGATGAGCAACTGCGGGATCGCGAGGAGCACGCGATAGCCGATGAGCTTCAGCATCGCACGCGTCCCTTCTCAGTAGCGCGTGTCCGCATGGTGTCCCTCTCTGTCCTGCCTCATTGCGTGGTCTTGCTGATCCTCCCGCACGCTGCGCGAGGATGCATCGCCCCGGCAGGTTGGTTCTCGCGATCCTGCCGGGGCGATGCGGGGTGTCACTCCGCTGCGACGACCGGGAAGGCCGTGCGGTAGTTGATCATGTTGACGATGTACGGGAAGTGGACATCCTGTTCGATGCCTGCAACCGTCTCGTTGTCGTAGCCGATCACCTGTCCCGGCACCGAGAAGCCGCACGCGAGCGCCTCGTCATCGATGATGACCTTCATGACCTCGGCCCACAGCGCATCGGCCTCGTCGGACGAGCCGGCCGCGATCGCGGCGTCAGCTGCGGCCTTGAGCTCAGGGCTCTCGTAGCCGGAGGGGTTCTGACGCGCACCCGCGGCGAACCAGCTCGCGTACCAGTCGTAGGGCGTGATCTCGTTGTTGGATCCGACGCCCAGCGCGTACTGTCCGCTGTTCCAGGTCGACTGGAAGTCGGGGATTGCGAGCTCCTGGACCGTGATATCGACACCCTCGAGCTGGCTCATCTGGTCTGCGTAGACCTCGAGCTGCGACTTGAGGAAGGGTGCCGACGGGAACGCTGCCGCCACAGTGTTGCTGCCGAGCAGCTCCTGACCGGCCTCGAGGTCGGTGGGGTAACCGATGATCTCGGGGTTGTAGCCGGGCTCTCCCTCGAGGAAGTGCTGCTGCGGGGCGTCGTAGATGTTCTGGCCGTACTCGATGAGCGCCTCGACATCCAGCGCCGAACAGACCGCCTGGCGCACCTCGACATCGCCGAAGACACCACCCGGTGCACGATCGAAGAAGACGACGTTGTTGCGCAGCGACGGGTAGTTGTAACTCGAGAGGTTCGCAGTGCTCTCCACCCGCGCGACCTGCTCATCCTCGACATCTGTGACGTCGATCTCGCCATTGACGAGCGCACCGACGGCGGACGTGTCATCGGCGATCGAGTACACCTCGACGTTCTCGAAGTACACCATGTCGCCCCAGTAGTCCTCGTTGAGGGTGAAGGCGTACTTAGTGCCGTCCACGGAGTTGGCGGTGTCGTACTTCCAGGGGCCGGTCCCGACGGGGGCGTTGACGATCGAGCCGTCCGCGAGGGCCGCGGGGCTGGCGATCAGCACGTTGTTGCGCGTCAGCATGGTCAGGAATGACGGCGCCGGGAACTTGAAGTTGATCTTCGCGGTGAACTCGTCGACGATGTCGACCGACGCGACCGCCTGCAGCGGGCCCGAGTAGGCGCCGGGGTTGTCGCGCACGTACTCGATGTTCGCTTTGACGGCCTCGGCGTTGAAAGGCGTGCCGTCGTGGAAGGTCACGTCATCACGCAGGGTCAGGGTGAGATCCTTCGCGCCCTGCTCCCAGTCGGTGGCCAGGTTCGGGAGAATCTCGTAGTCCTCGCTGAGCAGTACGAGGGTCTCGTACGGAACGGCCATCAGACCGAACTCTGTACGAGCACCGGGTGCCCAGCTGGTGGGTGCGTTGCCCCAGTTGATGCGGAGCGTGCCGGTGGGCTCGCTCGGCGGCTGTGCGGTGGATGTCTCGGTCGGAGCCGGTGTGCTGCCACCGGAACAGCCGACGAGCAGCATCCCGGCGACGGCCAGCGGCACCATCGCCTTCAGAATTGTTGACTTCGCTGTCATGACGCCTCCTTGCGTCAGGTCGAGCTCAACGCTCGGCCCTGTGATGGACACCCATTGGGTGGAGCGGGTGGTGCTTTGACGTTACCCAGGCCGTTTGCTGTGACCCAGACCCGCGCACGCAACCTAACTGTGCACGATGTGACGCCCGTGCATGCACGCCGAAAGAACGCTTCGTCGTGATGCCGACATCACGACTTCGCCTGCCAGGCGGGCAATCCCCGCTCGACGAACATGCGCTGCAGCTCATCGAACGGGATGACTCCGTGCGAGTCGGCCCAGGTCTTCCACGCGGTCGAGAGCTCGGCCACGAGGTCGGGATGGGACGCAGCGAGGTCGTTCTGCTCGGCACGGTCGACCGACATGTCGTAGAGCTCCCAGTCGCGCTCGTTCTCGCACACCAGCTTCCAGTCCCCGCGACGGATCGCACCGTTGCCGATGTGCTCCCAGCAGATGTCGCGCTCGTCGAGGCCGCGACCACGCAAAGCCCCTAGCAGATCTGCGCCGGCGAAGACGTCGGGGCGCTGCGCACCCGTGGCCGCCGCGATCGTCGGCATGAGGTCGATGACATGCCCCGGCTCGTGGATGATCCCCCCGCCGTCCAGTCCGCCCGCGGGCCACGAAGCGATCAGCGGCGTTGCGATGCCACCCTCGTGCACCCACGACTTGTAGAAACGGAAGGGCGTGTTCGACAGGTTCGCCCACGGGCGCCCGTAGCTCTGGAAGGTACTCTCGGCACCAGGCATGACCTCCGGGCGGTTCCCCATGGCGGACTGCTCCCCACCTCGGGTGGTCTCCGGTGTGACGAGCGGATTGAACGTCTGCCCGGGACGAAACTCGGCCGCCTCGGCACCGTTGTCGGACAAGAACAGGATGAGGGTGTCATCCAGGGTTCCGGCGGCCTCGAGCTGGCCGAGGATCTGACCGATCCCCCGATCCATCACCCCGACCTGAGCCGCGTAGACCTCCATGCGCCGCTGCTGCCACTCCGAGTTCTCGGCGTCGGCCCACGAAGGCTCTTCGGCGTCGCGGGGAGCCGGCTCGAAGGGGCGGGGAAAGAGTCCCAGGTCCGCCTGACGCTGTTCACGCGCGATGCGGGCCTGGTCCCAGCCGCCGGCATAGCGCCCCTGCTGCGCCGCGATGTCTGCGGCGGGGGCCTGCAGCGGCCAGTGCGGGGCGGTGTAGGCGAGGTAGAGGAAGAAGGGGCGGTCCTGGCCTGCCGCCGAAGCGATGACCTCCTGCGCGTGCTCGGTGAACGCGTGCGTCAGATAGAAGGCGTCGTCTGCGGCATCCACCTGCACGGGCTCTTCGCCGCGGTAGAACGCCTGCGGGTTGAAATAGCTGGTGCCGCCCGTCACGATGCCGAAGAAGTCCTCGAAGCCGCGCCTGGTAGGCCAGGTCTCGTTGGGTGCGCTGACGTCGCTCGAGAGATGCCACTTGCCGGTGATACTCGTGAAGTAGCCCTGGTCATGCAGGACGTTCGCGATCGTCGGCACGTCGACGTCCAACGACCCGCGATAGCCGAGCGGTCGGGTCAGCACGCCGATCCCGACCTCGTGCGAATAGCGACCTGTCATGAGGGATGCCCGCGTCGGGCTGCATTTCGGGTTCGCGTAGAAGCTCGACATCCGCACGCCACGGGCGGCGAGGCGGTCGAGGTTCGGTGTCGGGATCTCGCCGCCGTAGCTGCCCAGATCGGAGTAGCCCAGATCGTCGGCCAGGATGACAAGCACGTTGGGTCGGGGAGCGTCTGTCGCGCGGGTGTCTGTCACGGGGGTATCAGTCACGGGAGAGTCCTTTCGTGGCGCACGGCATCGTGCGAACGCGTCCTCGTATTCTGCGACCTCTCACGCACGCGCGAGTGCAGGATGTGCTTGCAGACGGTGCGGGATGGCTCCACCGGCGCGATCACTCGTCGCGGATGCCTCGCAGCCCCGCCATGAGGGCGGTCAGGGTCTCCCGCGCGCGGACGAGATCATCGAGGTCACCCGGCGCGCGCTCCCAGGCCTGCCCGAGCAGGTCCCCCCAGCGCCCGCGCAGCGACGCCACTGTCTGCTCGGCCAGGGCGGTCGGGAACACCTGCATCGCGCGTGCATCCGTCGTCGATCGTTCGAGCGTGACGTAGCCGAGGTCGCGCAGCTCCTGCAGTGCGGCACTCACGTTGCTGCGCTTGATGCCGATCGCGCGCGCAATCGCCGAGCCCGCCTCGCCCGGGTGGGCGTGGACGAAGCGCATCACCTGGCTGTGGGTCTGGTTGAGCGGGACGCCGGGAGCGTCGACGGCACCGCGCAATCTCACCTCTCGTGCGATGTCGACGATCATGTCGGCAACCTCGCCGAACAGACGTGCACGCTCATCGTGCGCAGCGCTCATGCTCACCCCTTCCGCAATATGCGTATGTTTGCATGACAAATTACCGGATCGATGAAACGAAGGTGTTGCCATCATGAACCAGATCGAAACCGAGGTGCTCGTCGTCGGCGCAGGCCTTGCCGGCGCGACCGCCGGAGTGCTGCTCGGCCGGCACGGCATCGACGCGATGGTGATCAGCCGTGCGCCGTGGGTCGCGAACTCCCCCCGCGCCCACATCGTCAACCAGCGCACCATGGAGGTCATGCGCGCCGTCGGTCTCGAGCAGGCGTGCGAGGCCGCGGCATCCCCGGGTGAACTGATGGCCAATCACGTCATGATGACAGCTGTCAACGGGCTCGAGTTCGGGCGCCTGTGGAGCTGGGGCGGCGACCCGACCCGCGCGGGCGAGTACGCGCACAGCCCGGGTCACGGCTGCGATCTTCCGCAGGACCGCTTCGAGCCGATCCTCATCGGGGAGGCGATGCGGCTCGGCGTCACCGTGCGCTACCGCACCGAGTTCGTCGGTCTGGAGCAGGATGCCGAGGGCGTGATGACCACGCTGCGCGACCGCATCACGGGCGAAGAGTTCACCGTCCGCTCGAAGTACGTCATCGGGGCCGACGGCGGGCAGAGCCCCGTCGCCGAGGCGATCGGACTCCCCTTCGAGGGGACCGCCGGGCTCGCCCCCGCGCTCAACGTCCACTTCGAGGCCGACCTCTCGCGTCACCTCGCCGACCGCCCGGGCTCGATCTTCTGGATCTTCCAACCCGGCCGCGAGGGCTCGGTCGGAAACGCGATGCTGCGGATGGTGCGTCCCTGGCACGAATGGATCATCGGGTTCGTGCACCTCGGCGAGAGCGTGCGCTCGCTCAGCGAAGAGGAGCTGATCGCGGCCGTCCGCGAAGTGGTCCAGGACGACGAGGTCGAGATCACGATCAAGGGCATGTACCCGTGGATGATCAACCACGTCGTCGCGCAGCGCTTTCAGAGCGAGCGGGTGCTCTGCGTCGGCGACGCCGTGCACCGGCATCCACCCATGAACGGCCTGGGCGGCAACACCTGCATCCAGGACTCGTTCAACCTGGTCTGGAAGATCGCGGCCGTGCTGCGCTGGGGTGCCGACCCGGCACTGCTCAACACGTATACAAACGAGCGGCAGCCGGTCGGCAAGAACGTCGTCGACCGAGCCCTGGCCGGCTGGCATCAGAACCCGGATGTCGTGCGCGCGCTCGGCGTGGACCCGAAGGCGAGTCCTGCCGAGCGCCAGGCCCAGTTCGATGTGCTGTTCGAGGACTCGGATGCCGGCGAGCAGCGTCGCGCCACGTTCGAAGCGGCGAAGCAAGACAAGCGGTTCTCGTACCACGCCCATGGCACCGAGATGAATCAGGTGTACTCGTCGACGGCCGTCGCCCCGGACGGGAGCCCCACCGCACAGGTGACGCTCGACCCGCTGCTGCACTACTCGCCCTCCAGCCGGCCGGGCGCGCGGGTGCCGCACTGCTGGGTCGAGCGCTCCGGTCACCGCATCTCGACGCTGGACCTCTGCGGCCCCGAGCAGTTCACCCTGCTGACGCGTGCCCGCGGTGCCCGGTGGGTGGAAGCCGCCCGTGCCGTCGCGGCCGAGCGCGGCATCCCACTCGCCGTCCACCGGATCGGCCCGGGTGGAGACGTCGCCGACCTGTACGGCGATTGGTCACGCGTGAGTGAGATCGGCGAGCAGGGCGCGATCCTCGTGCGTCCCGACCAGCACGTCGCGTGGCGCCACGCCGACGTCGCGGATGACCCCGCGGCCGCCCTGCGAGAGGCGCTGACGCGCTGTCTGGCGCTGTCGTAGGCATCCGGACTCGCGCTGGCGGTGCGTTCCCGACTACGTCATTCGTCGCGGTCGGGAACGCACACCCAGGATGCATCCACGGCACCGCACTCGCGGATAGAACGGGGGAGTACGGCGCCGCATCGGAGCGTCGCCGCCCCCACCCGAGGAGACCGCGAATGAGCTTCGCCGACGACCAACGCCGCACGTACGAGGACTTCAAGGCCGCACCGCACGGTGCCTTCATCACCGAGCGCCCCGCGTACTTCAGCCCTGCGGCGGCCGCGCAAGACGCGACAGCCGTGTCGAGCACGCACATGCGGTTCGGACCGATGTTCCTGGCGACCGAGTTCACGAACACCTTCGCCGAGGCGCGCGCCCACCACGACACCGCCTACATCGGCGACTGGTCGCCACTCGCCAAGATTCGGGTGAGCGGCGCGGATGCGTTGCGCTTCCTGTCGTGGCTCGGCATGAACGATCTGAGCCGGTTCGAGATCGGCCAGATCAAGCACCACGTGCAGCTCGACGAGAACGGGTATGTCGCCATGGAAGGCATCTTGCTGCGCGTCGCCGAAGAGGCGTTCATCTTCACCGCGGGCTCGGGCGATTGGCTGCTGTGGCAGGCGGGCCAGGGCGAGTGGGACCTCAAGACCGAGGACATCACTCCCGATCGATTCATTTTCGGCATCCAGGGCCCGGCTTCGCTCGCCGTGCTCGAGACGCTGACCAGCGCGCCGCTGCGCGACATCGCATTCAACCGCAGTCGGGAACTGACGCTGGCAGGCGTCCCCCTCCGCGTGCTGCGCACGGGGATCTCGGGCCAGCTCGGTTACGAACTGCACGGAGTAACCGGCGATGGCAACCACGTGTGGCAGGCGGTCGTCGAGGCCGGTGCGCCGTTCAGGCTCCTCCAGCTCGGCTTCCAGGCGATGTCGAATCAGCACGTCGAGGCCGGAATCGCCACCAACGGCCTGGACTACCTGCCGTCGTCGATCGTGACGCCCGGTTCCCCGTGGCAGTTCCGTCATGGCCGGCCCACCGGCAGCTTCGAGCCCACCGCCGTCACCGATTTCTTCCGGCGGCCGAGCGAACTCGGCTGGACCGCACGAGCCCGCGCGAAAGAGGATGACTACCTCGGCCGGTCCGCACTCGAAGCCCACGCGGAGACATCCCGCGCCTTCGTCGGCCTGATCTGGGACACCGCGGATGTGCAGGGCGTCTTCGCTTCGCTCTTCGACGACGAACCCGCCGATCAGATGACACTGCCGCGCTTCTCGGGCCCGGCGTTCGACCGCGTGCAGGTCGCCGGGGACGATGTCGGGGTCGCGAGCGGGCGCACCTACAGCCCGTTCCTGCGCAAAGTCATCTCGTTCGCGGCGCTCGCGCCCGAGCACGCGGCACCGGGGACGACGGTCGAGGTGCTGTGGGGTCGTCCGGGAACGCCCCAGCGCACGGTCAGGGCCGTGGTCACGGCACTGCCGTTCATCCCGGACGGCAGGCGCGTGGATGTCGCGAGCCTGGGCTGATCGGGTCGATCTGCCTAGGGTAGGGGTGTGCAGCAGCTGCTGACGGCACTGGCGTCGTCTCTCACCCTGGCGGGTCCCATCGCGGGCGCGCAGGTCGTCGTGGCAGCCCCACCGACAGAGGCCGTGCGCGCACTGGGGTCCGCAGGGTTCCGCGACGATCCGGCATTCGCCGACCGGTTGCGTGACTGCCGAACCCGCGGCGCGGTGCTGGTCACCTTCGACGACCCTCACGCCTCAGGGCAGCGCGTCGTACGCGGCCGTCGTGACCGCATGCTCACCGACCGTCGCTGGGCACCGCTGCATCCCTATCTGCGCGAGATCTCGTGGTCGGACTACGTGGCCACACCGATCGCGCCAGCCGTGGCGCATGCCGGGGTCATCAACTGTTATCTCGCGCCGGGGGCGGCACTGACAGAGCGCCTGCTCGCGTACCTGCGTTCGGTGGCGGATGTCGCGGCGCGCGCGCTCGAGCTGGGCACTGCCGTCTCCCCGGCGCGCGATGCCGACCTCGATCTCCGCCTGGGTCGACTGTCACCGAGGGAGCGCGAGGTGTTGGCACTGCTGGGGGCGGCACTAACGAATCAGCAGATCGCCGACCGGTTGGACATCACCGAGCGCACGGCGCGCACTCACGTGAGCAACGTCCTGACCAAGCTCGACCTCGCATCCCGCACGCAGGCCGCCCTGCTCGTTCAGACGGCACGATCCCAAGAATCAGCTAGCGAAAACTATTTCAGCTGACTTATATTGCTGAGGACGCACCGACGGCGGTGCGCCATACCCGAAGGCAAAGGAGCCGGACATGGCATGGGAGTTCGTCAGCCTGCAGCAGGGCATCGACCAGGCGGGATCGGCCGTCGATCTGCTCTGGAAGCCGGGCGCACCGCCCTGGAAGCCCCCGATCGTCGAGGACGAGTACGCCGGGTGGGGCGCCGAGCAGGCTGCCTGGCGCACCGAGGTGACCGTGTCGGACCTGTCGTACCACATGTCCGATACGTTCCTCCGGGGCCCGGATGCCGCGCGACTTCTCTCGGACGTGAGCGCCAACAACATTCCGGGCTGCGCCATCGGGCAGGCCAAGCAGTTCGTCCCTGTGTCGTACAACGGCAACCTCATCACCGACGGCATCCTGCTGCGTGACGGCGAGGAATCCTTCGTACTCTCAGGCGTGCCCGGCGCACAGAACTGGGTCGCGTATCACGCGAAGAGCGGCGGATACGACGTCGAGATCGAGACCGACCCCGACCGGTCCTTCACCCCGGGCGACCCCCGCCTGTTCCGCCTCCAGGTGCAGGGCCCCGCCGCCCTCGCCGTCGTCGAGAAGGCCTTCGGCGGCCCCCTCCCGACGACGAAGTTCTTCCACACCACCGAGGTCGAGCTCGCCGGCGCCCGCTTCCGCGCGCTGCGGCACGGCATGGCCGGCCAGCCCGGCTACGAGTTCATCGGCTCGTACGCCGACCACGACGCCGTCAAGGACGCGCTGTTCGCGGCCGGCGCCGAGTTCGGCATCAGCCATGTCGGCGCGCTGTCGTATGCGACGAATGGCATCGAGTCGGGCTGGATCCCCACGCCTACACCGGCGATCTTCACCGATCCCGAACTCGCCGAATACCGCGCACAGCTGGGACTGTTCACCTACGAGGGGCAGAACCCGCTCTACGGCAGCTTCTACTCCGACGACATCACCGACTACTACACCTCCCCCTGGGAGCTCGGCTACGGGCGCTCGGTGTCCCTGGATCACGACTTCATCGGACGTGACGCGCTGATCGCCGCCAAGAATGGCCCGCTGCGCACGAAGGTCACGCTCGAGTTGGATGCCTCGGAGGCGCTCGGTGCCCCGGGTGACTACCTCAACAACTACGGGCGCCAGCGCATCGAGGTCGACGGAACGCTCGTCGGAACGACCTTCCAGGCAGGACGCATCGCTCCGCTGGATCGCGTGCTGGCGCTCTCGCTGATCGCGGAGGAGTACGCGACTCCCGGCACGCGCGTCGAGGTCGTCTGGGGAGATCACCCCGGTCACGGCACCGCATCCGACGCCGACCTGGGTCTGCCCCGCATCGGCGCGACCGTGCAGCCGGCGCCCTACAACGAGTTCGCGCGCACCGCCTACCGCAAGGACTGACCGCTCTGGCAGAGGGCTCGCGCGACCCTCGCCCCATCACAGACGGGCGAGGGTCGCGATGTCCTGCGTGAAGGCCTCGGCGACCTCGGCCGAGACGGTCGCCCGAGTGGATGCCAGCGCAGTGATGTAGTCCTCGGACTGCAGGGTCGACTCCTCCCCCGTGCGCAGTGCGCGGCCCAGCGCATCCTGCGATGCCCGCCGCGCCGCGTACTCGATGTCGGCGGGCGTCAGCCCCTCGCTGGCAGAGACCAACTCCGCGACATCCAGCCGCGCGAGCGCGTCGTCGGGAACGTACTTCGTCCAGATCGCGGCGCGCGCCTCGGCATCGGGCAGACCGATCGGCAGCACGTAGTCGAAACGCCCGTGGCGCAGGAAGGCGGCATCCAGTGCCCGGATGAAGTTCGTCGCGCAGATCAGCAGCCGACCCGGTCGGTCACGGAACTCCGCAACCACTTTCAGCAGTTCGTTGGTCACTCCCTGCGTCGGCGACGGCGGATCACCCCCGCGGCGCGAGGCGATCTCTTCGACCTCGTCGATGAACACGACGGCGTGTTCGAGTTCCGAGATCGTCGCGAACGATTCGCGCAGTGCGTGCGCCATTCCCCCACGCGGGTCGCCGAGGCGCGAGGGGAACAGCTCGACGAAGGGCCAGTCCAGGCGTGACGCGATCGCGCGCGCGAACGTCGTCTTCCCGGTGCCGGGAGGGCCGAACAGCATTACCGCACGGGGCGGGACGACCCCGAACCGCGCTGCCAGATCGGGCTGCGACAGGGGTGCGACCAGGCGCTCTTCGAGAAGCGCCTTCTCGTGGCGCATGCCGGCCACGGATCCCCAGAGATTGCGCGGCAGGATGCGGCCACCGACCTCCTTGAGCAGATCCAGCTCGCGGCGCTGGACAGGCATCTGTCGCTCGAAATAGCGCAGGTGATGGCGTTCCTCGAAGCCGTTGGCCAGCAGCCCCGCGGCACGATCCGATTCGCCGGACACCAGTGCCGAGAGCTTGCCGAGGCCCAGCGGCGCCATCCGTCGCTCCAGCGCATCGAGCAGCTCACCGCCGATGGCCGTGGCATCGCCGTGCTCGTCGACCGCGAAGAACACGAGATCGACCGCGAAGAACACGAGCCACCCTTGGGCGTGGGCCGCCCGACCCACGGCAACACCGACGACCGTGTCGCCGTGCACCGCAACGGTGGCGTGGTCCTCACGGCACGAGGCGATCACCTCGGCGAGCGAGTACACCGGGCTGTCGGCACCGGCGTCGGCCGCCTGCCAGAGGCGCACGATCCCGTCGAGATCGTCGTCATGGAAGTCGCGCACGTGGGGGCGCGAGCGTGCCTTCACCATCGCATCCTCTTTTCAGGCATCTGAAACTTGTGATGCACGCTAGCCGTGTCGCGCGCCGGCCGCATAGTGACTCCTCCACACAAGAAACTGCGTTCTCGTCGTGGATTCTCACAATCTCCGCGTGATCGCGCCGATGGATGAGGCGTGAGCGACGCTCCACCTTCGGATGCACGAAAGCGCATTGTCCACACCCGCGTCGGGGGCGAACATTGTCCCCAGCATCCCGGAAGGAGCACGCGATGAGCACAACCGCAATCAACACCACCCAGGCATCGCCGATGCTCGACGACGTCTGGTTCTGCGATGACGAGACCTGCGACTACTGCCAGGCCGCCGAGACCGACTAGCTCTTGCCGTAGCCCGCGACGTCGGCGAAAGGCGCCGGCTTGTCGGGATTGAGGTCCACCTGGAAGGTGTTCAGGCACATCGAGAGCAGCGTGTAGTTGCCGAGCAGTCCGATGGCATCCACCAGCTGCTCGTCGGTGAAGACCTCGGACATGCGCGCGTAGGTCTCATCCGACACGAAGTGGGTGCTCAGCAGCTCGACCGCGAAGTCGTGGAACACCCGCAGCTCGACATCCTCGCCGAAGTCCGGATCCTCCCACGCGGCCAGGGCCCGAACCGCATCGGCCGGCACTCCGGTCTCGATGGCGTGGTCGACGTGCGACATCCAGGAGTACTGCGCGTCGAAGTAGCGGGCGGCGACCAGCAGGGCGTACTCGCGCACGCGTTCGGGCATGCTGCACTCGAACCGCACGAAGGCACCCAGAGCCTCCACCCGGTCGCAGAGTTCGGGGCTGTTGAGCCAGACTTTGAAGGGTCCCCCGATCTTGCCGCGCTTGGCGATGATGCGGTCGGCGAGCTCTCGCTGCTTGCCGACCATGGTCTCGAGCGGAATGGTGCCAACGCGCACGGGTGCCTCCTGAATGAGTGTTCTCACGTCGGAGACTACGAGCGGATGCCGCGCGAAACGCCCGCCCGGCGGGCAACGTTAGCGTGCACCCACCGAATCGCCCGAACACCTAGCGTGAGATGGTGTCTGCACGAATTGCATCGCTCACCGTCGAGCTGAGATCGGATTCCGCCGACGTCGCCGTGCCGGCTCCGCGCCTGTCCTGGATCGTCGAGGCCGACGAGCCCGCATGGGAGCAGTCCTGGGCCGAGGTCCGCAGCGGCGACGACATCCACCGCATCGAGGGGGCCGACTCGCTCTTCGTCGCGTGGCCGTTCGCACCGCTCGAGCCCGCACAGCGCAGAGAGGTCACCGTCCGCGCGGCTGCCACCGATGGCCGGGTGACGGGGTGGAGTGCGCCGCTGGCCGTCTGGTCGGCCATCGCCCCTGAGTGGGCGGGACTGCCGATCGGGCAGGCCCAGCCGACCGCCGATGCCCAGCCGGTCCTGCTTCGTCGATCGCTCACCGTCCGCGAGGGACTGCGGGCGGCCACGCTCTACTGGAGCGCCCTCGGCGTCGTGGACATGGCGGTCAACGGCGCGGCCGCGAACGATGCGATCCTCACCCCCGGGTGGACGACCTATCAGAGCCGTCTGGTGTACGAGAGCGCGGATGTCACCTCTCTCCTCTCGGCCGGAGAGAACGTCCTGTCGGCGCACCTGGGTGGCGGGTGGTTCACAGAGAAGTACCACCCGGTGCGGGGCCGGGTGCGGTTCCACGGCGATCAGCCCCGACTCGTCGGCCAGCTGATCCTCGACTACGGCGACGGCTCCCGCGAGATCGTCCCCACCGACGAGACCTGGCGCACCTCCGGCGAGGGCCAGATCGTCGCCAGCGGCATCTACGAGGGAGAGCAGGTCGATGCTCGACGTGCCCCCGCCGGCTGGCAGATGCCGTCCTTCGACGACTCGACCTGGATGCCGGCACTCATCACCGACGATGATGTCTCGGGACTTGAGCCCCGCATGGCACCGCCCGTGCGCCGCACCGGGGGCCTCGCGCCGGTTGCGATCTCGACGACGCCGTCGGGCCGCGTCCTGCTGGACTTCGGCCAGAACCTCGTGGGACGCCTGCGCTTGACGGTCTCCGGCCCCGCCGGCACGACGATCACCGTGCGGCACGCCGAAGTGCTCGATGAGGGTGAGCTGGCACGCCGTCCCCTGCGCGAGGCCTCACAGGTCGATGTCTTCACACTGGCGGGCACCGGCGCGGCAGAGTCCTTCGAGCCGCGCTTCACCTTCCACGGCTTCCGCTACGTCGACATCGACGGGTGGCCCGGCGAGTTCGACCCGGCCGCCGTCGAGGCGGTGATCCTCGGCAGCGACCTGCGGCGCACCGGCTGGTTCGAGAGCTCGGATGCCGCGCTCAACCGCTTCCACGAGAACATCGTGTGGACCCTGCGGGGCAACTACCTCGCTGTTCCGCAGGACTGCCCGCAGCGCGACGAGCGCCTCGGGTGGACGGGCGATACGCAGCTGTTCGCTCCCACGGCCGACTTCCTCTACGACTGCCACGCGTTCCTGCGGTCGTGGCTGCGCGACCTGCGGATCGAGCAGGACCGCCTCGGCGGGGTGGTACCGCTGTTCGCTCCCGACGTCGTCCCCGACTTCGCCGATCGCGGACCGATCGCCGCCTGGGGCGACGCGATCACGATCATCCCCCTGGTGCTCGCGGACAGCTCGGGCGACCGCTCCCTGCTCACCGAGTTCTACCCCGGCATCCGCGCCTGGATGGAGGTCGAACTCGCCCAGCGCGACCCGGAGGGGCTGTGGACGACGGGGCGTCAGCTGGCCGACTGGCTCGATCCGAACGCCCCACCCAACGCCCCGGCGCGCGGGCGCACCGACACCGATCTCGTCGCGACCGCCTATCTCGCCCGCACCGCTCAGCTGACAGCCGACATCGCGGGGGAGCTCGGCGAGAAGACGGATGCCGACCGGTACCGCGCGGCGGCGGCCGACGGGCGGGCCGCGTTCGTCCGGGCATTCGTGAGCGAGTCCGGCCGCATGATGAACGACACGCAGACCGCCTACTCGATCGCGATCGCGTTTGAGCTGATCGATGACCCGGCGCTCCGACAGCGTGTCGGCGATCGCCTCGCCTACGTGGTGCGCCGCGACGGCTACCGGATCGCGACCGGACTGATCGGCACCGCGATGGTCGCACCCGCCCTGACGGCGACCGGCCACATCGACACCGCCGAGCGACTCCTCTTCCAGACCGAGGCGCCCTCATGGCTCTACCCGGTCTCGGTGGGCGCGACGACCGTCTGGGAGCGCTGGGACGGGCTGCGGCCGGATGGCTCGCTCAATCCGGGCGAGATGATCTCGTTCAACCACGTCGCCCTCGGCTCGGTCGGGTCGTGGCTGCACGACACCGTCGCCGGCCTCGCCGCGGCTGAGCCGGGATACCGGCGCCTGCGCATCGCACCGCACCCGCTGTCGCGGCTCGATCACGCGCGAGCCGCACATGAGACCCCGTACGGGCGTGCCGAAGCAGGGTGGCGGCGCAGCGGTGACCTCCTCCACGTCCACGCCCTTGTCCCCGCCAACACGACGGCCGAGGTGATCCTCCCCACCGGCGAGCGGCACGAGGTGGGTTCCGGGCGCCACGAATGGGTCTGCGCCGCTCCGACTCCTCTGCCGACACCCCCGGTCACGCTCGACTCCTCGATGGCCGACCTTGCCGACAACCCCACCGCGAGCGCGGCGTTCTTCGGTCTGCTGGCGGGACACGCGAACCGCTTCCTCGGCAACGCGGTGAAGAACAACGCGCTCTACACGCCCGGGCGCAGCATCCGCGATGCCCTGATCTTCGCCGATCACAAGACCCTCGCCGCCGTGGACTCGGCGCTGCGGCAGGCAACAGGCCCCACCACCGACCCCCAGGAGGCATGACGATGACGACAGTCCGCATATTCGAAGAGATCGAGGTTCTCGACCGCGGCGGCGCCGTGAAGACGTGGCCGCTGATCACCAAGGACACCGCCGGCGGCACGAACGAGGTGACCACCGGCATCAGCGTGTACCCCGTCGGCGCCGGAGCACCGCTACACTCGCACAACTGCGGCGAGCAGGTGCTGATCCTCGAGGGCGCGGGCTTCGTCGAGGTCCACGACCCGGAAGAGGGCCTCATCCATCGCGACCTCGTGAAGGATGACACCGCGTACGTCCCCGCGAACGTCTTCCACCGCTACCAGAACACCGGCGATGCGCCGATGCGCATCCTGTGGATCTACCCCGGCGCCTACGTCACCCGCACGTTCGCCGACACCGGCAAGACCGTCGAGCACCTCACCGCCGAAGACCAGATGGGCGGTCGCTGACGCGACTCGCTCCCCGCGGCAACGCAACGGGCTCGCCTCCACGCGGAGGCGAGCCCGTTGTCGTCGGTCCGTTCAGACCGTCAAGACGACCTTGCCGCCGGGGTGGCCGGAGGAGACGAAGCGCAGGGCCTCCTTCGCCTCGGCGAGGGGAAAGGTGCGCGCGATCGGCAGCACCAGATCACCACGGGCCGCGAGGTCCAGGATCACAGCGCGCTGCGGCATGCGGAACTGGATGCTGGCCGGCATCATTCCCGCCGAGATTTTGACCCCTGCCTCCTTGGCCGCGGGGCCCGGAGCGAGTGTCGCGACCCGGCTGGGGTCGCCGACGAGCTCCAGCGACACCGGAAGCGACTCGTCGCTCCCGACCGCGTCGACGGCGGCATCTACACCCTCAGGCGCGAGAGCGCGCACCCGGTCGGCCAGCCCCTCACCGTAGACGACCGGCTCGGCACCGAACTCGCGGATCTTGCCCTGGTTGGCCTCGGACGCGGTGCCGATGACGCGGATGCCGGCGCGGCGGGCCAGCTGAACGACGAGGACCCCCACCGATCCCGACGCGCCGTGCACCAGCAGGGTCTGGCCCTCGGTCGCGCCCGAGAGGGCGAGCAGCTCGGCCGCGACGACGCCGACGTGCAGCAGACCTGCCGCCTCGACATCCTCGACCGTGTCCGGCAGCGCGAAGACATCCGCCGCCGAGACGGTCACCAGCTCCGCGAAGGCGCCGGTGATCTTGAAGGCGACGACCCGGTCACCGACCGCGACGGGACCCGTGGCGATCTCGGTGTCGGCACCGACCGCGGCGATGACCCCGACGGCCTCCTGGCCGACCGGCAGCGGAAGCAGAGATTCGTCCGCATTCCAGCCGCCACCCAGGGTCTTGTAGTCGGAGGGGTTCACCCCGACCGCGGACAGGGCGATCGTGACCTGGCCGGGTGCGGGTTCGGGAACCTCGACCTCGACGAGTTCCAGTGCGTCGATGCCGCCGTACGTCGGCAGCTGCCAGCGGTGCGCCATGTCAGCTCACCGCGGGAACGGTGACGTCCAGCGCGTCGGCGAGGGCGACGAGCTCGTTCCAGAGCTTGTCGCCGACGGGGATGCCGCCCTCGGCGCGCTTCACGGCCGCCGCGGAGCTGCGCTCACCGGGGACGAAGATCTCCTCGACGCCGTCGGCCTTGGGCAGGGCGTGGATCGTGTCCACCGTCGCATCCACATTCGCGACGAACTCGGTCACGTCGCCGAAGGCCGAGGGGTCCACGACGATCAGCGTCGCGTTCTGGCGGTGCTTCTTGGTGCCGGCGTGGTACGGCGTGAGGATCGGCGCAGTCACGAGCACGCTCGTGAGCAGCTCGAACATGAGGGAGAGGCCGGATCCCTTGGCGCCGCCGAGCGGAGTCGGGACCTTGGCGATCTCGGGGTCGGTGGTCGGCGTGCCATCGGCCGTCGTCGCCGCTCCCTCGGGAAGGGCGATGCCCTTGCGCTTGGCGTCGGCGATCTTACCCATTGCAATGAGCGAGGTCGCCATGTCCAGGAGCACCGTGGGGCGCCCCTCGCCGGCGGGAACGCCGATGGCCAGCGGGCTGGTCGCGACGGATGCCCCGACAGCGCCGGTGTACGACATCATCGGCGAGCCGGCGGCGATGCCGATGCCGACCAGTCCCTGCTCGGCGACGAGGGAGGCGTAGTAGCCGATCGCACCGGTGTGGACGGTGTTGCGCACCGAGACGATCGCCACGCCCTGGGTCTTGGCCTTCTCGACGGCGAGGTTCGCCGCGCGCGTCAGCGCGATGGGACCCGGGGCGAAGTCGGCGTCCACGATCGCGGTGCCGGGGCGGGTGTCATCGATCGTGATGGTGGCCTCAGGGTTTGCGATGCCGTTCTCGAACATCTCGACATAGCGCGGCACCCGTGCGATGCCGTGCGAGTCGATGCCGCGCAGGCTCGCCCAGACGAACGAGTGCGCGAGCGCGGTGGAGTCCTCCGGCGAGAGGCCCTTGGCGATGAAGATGTCGCGGGCGAAGGCCTCGAAGGCCTCGGGGGAGACGGTGGTGGGCATGTGTCCTCCTTGACGGGTATGTGAGCGCGGGGACCGATCCGCGCGGATCGGTCCCCGCCAGGTATCAGCGCGAGACTGCGACGTTCAGGACGGCGGTGGTGCCGCCCTTGACCGCAGCGACCGCTTCGGCGAGCACCCGGTCCAGTTCTGCCGGGTCGTCGACCTCGGCGTGGTACATGTCGAACGGCGCCGCGAATTCGCTCAGGGCCGGCTGCGTGGACAGGTCGACGCCGAGGTGGTTGTCCGTCTGCACGGCCGAGCCCTGCGGGTAGAACCGCAGGTGGTTCATCTTCATCGACAGGTACTTCTTGTTGTTGTAGATGACGATGAGTGCGGGGGTGTCGGTGTCCTTCGCCGCCATCAGCGACTGGACGATCGGGTTGTAGAGGAACGCGCCGTCGCCGACGGTGTAGAGGACGAATCCGTCCTGCACCGCGAGCTTCACGCCGAGCGCCACGGCGATGCCCTGACCGAGCCCGCCCTGAACGTAGAAGAAGCCGTCCGGACGCTCCCACCCGATGTGACGCTGCACAAGGCGGCCGTGCGTGATGGTCTCATCGACCACCGTGGCATCCTCGACGCGGACGATCTCCCGCAGCTTCACCGACAGCGCGATCGGGTCGATCACATCGGTGACGGCAAGTGCCTTCGCCTCGAGGGCCTCGGTCTGCGTCGTGAACGCCTCGTGCGCGATCGTGGTCGCCGCCTGGCGCTCGGCGATCAGTGCGGCATCCGTGCGCTCGAGCGCGGCGGACCGCAGCGCCGCGAGGGTCTCGGGCAGCGCCCCCTCGAGGTACATGTCGGCGTTGAGCACCTGGTACACCACGTGCGGTCGCTGCGGCATCTCGTCGATGACGACCGTGGTCGCCTTCGCCGGTCGCCTGCTCGGCGGGTAGTAGGGCGCGCGTGCGTTGATCAGCAGGATGACATCGGCCTCGTCGATGATCTTCTCGACGTCGTTGCCGATGTAGGCCGGGCTGGACTTGGAGATGTTCGCGCACACCGTGGATGTCGGTTCGATCACGGCGATACCGAGATCCTCGGCGAGCGCGGTCAGCGCCTCGAATCCGCCCTGCTCACGCCCGGCGGTTTCGGTGATGATCACCGGGTTCTTCGCGCCGGCGAGGAGGTCGGCGACCGCCGCGATGTCCTCGGGCACGCTCACGCGCCGCCCGCGGGCGACGACCTTCTTGCCGCCCTCGGGGCGTTGGGCGTCTTCGAGCAGCACCTCCAGCGGCAGGTTCATGTACACCGGTCCGGTGGGCTGACGCGCTGCCATCTCGCCCGCGCGCTTCACGAACTCGTAGAGCGTGTGAACGGACGCGGCCTGATTCGACCACTTGCTCCAGGGGGCGGCGACAGGGTGGGTGCCCCCGACGATCGAGAGGTTGCGGTACCACTGGCCACCCGGATCCTGCCCGGGTCCGTCGCCGTAGGTCGTGGACTCCGAGGAGGTGACGACCATGCCCACGCCCGCCAGCAGCGCGCCGTGCACAGCCATCGACCCCTGCAAGAGGCCGGGGGTCGCGTGCAGCAGAACCGCCTGCACGCGACGGGTCACGAGACCGTAGCCGGTGGCCATGCCCACGGCCACGGTCTCGTGCATCAGATCGATGTAGCGCGGAGTGGGGACGCCGTCTGCCTGGCGGCGCGCGAGGGCCTCCCAGGCGGGCGCCCACTCCGAACCGGACGAGCAGAAGATGACGTCAACGCCCAGATCATCAAACGCCTCGATCAGCAGCTCGCCGCCGTCATACTTCTGCTCGCTCACGTCAGGCGGTCTCCGCCTTCGCGCCGGCACCCACGGTCTCGGCGTCGGCCGGGATGTCCCAGTCGAGCACCTTGCAGATTCCCTTGCCCATGATCCATTCGAGTTCTTCTTCGCTGAAGCTGAAGTGCTTCGTGAACTGCTCGATGGTGTCGGTCCAGGTGAGGCCATGGCCGAGCAGGCGCGTGATGTCGGTACCCCAGTGTGCGCGCTCCGGACCCATCTTGTCGACGACCTCGCGGACATACTTCTCGATGTTGAGGTTGGGGAACGGCGCCGTCGAGTAGCCGGGGATCGCCGAGACCTTGACCGAGATGTTCGGGTAGACGGCGAGGTCGGCTGTCTCCTGCACCCAGTAGCCGATCGCGTCGTCGACGCAGCGGGCCATGATGCCCATGTGGTCGATGATGATCTTCAGGTCGGGGTGCTTCTCGGCGATCTGGCCCAGCTCGCGCTTCCAGATGGGGGCGTGCACCATCGTGGGGATGCCGAGCTTCTCGGCGATCGGCCAATACCAGTCGTTGGTCCCGTCGATCATCCAGTTGCGGTCCTGGGGGCGGTGGAAGGTGAGGCGCACACCCTTGATGTGCTCCTGCTCCTTGATGAAGTGGAGCAGCTTCTCACCCTCTTCGGGGTCGTTCTGGGGCACACGCGCCATGATGCCGAAACGGCCCGGGTACTGCTCGGCCGCCTCGAGGGCGTAGTCGATGCGGTCACCCTCCCACGACGGGGGCAGGATGAGCGCCCGGTTCACGCCCGCCTCGTCCATGAGGCCGACGGCCTCTTCAGCGAGGAACGCCTCTTCGCGGTGTCCGTTCAGACGGATGCGCTCGCGTGCGCCGGGGACCCAGGGGCGGTCCGGGGTCTCTTCCTTCCAGAGGTGGATCTGTGAGTCAACGATGAACACGTGTACTTCCTTCGGTCTGCGGGGTGCGCCACTGCAACGACGCAACGGCGGCGGCGACTGGTCGGTCTCTTTTCCAGCCCTCGTGACGCTATCCCCGACCTCCCGGGCTTTCCAGGCGCACGAACGCATCTTTAGCTGAACCGATGTGCCTCGCGTGCACGATCCTTCGCGGAGCAACCGTGATTTGCTGGGGATTGACAGCGCCGTCGTCACCCGGAGGACTCGAGATGACCGATCATTCATCCACAGGAGAAGCACCTCGGCGGGCCCGCGCGCAACCGCCGGCAGGACCCTTCTTCCGCGCGGGCGGGATGCACCGATTCACCGCCCGGGCTGCCACGGTGATCGCTGTGTCACGGCCCGTCGAAGCCTTCGCGCGGGTCACCGTCACGGGTCCGGATTTCGCGGACTTCGTCAGCACGGGCCCGGCAGATCACTGTCGTCTGTTCTTCCCGGATCCCGCCTCCGGCGTCATCGTGGCCCCCCGACCCCTCGGTCCCGGGGAAGACGGCATCATTCGCCCCGACCAGCCCGCGATCGCCCGTGACTTCACCCCGCTGAACCCCCGCGCCGTGGACGACTCCGTCGCCATCGATCTCGACTTCCTGCAACACCCGGATCCGGGGCCGGCATCCGCGTGGGGCGAGTCGGCGATGGTCGGCGACACCCTCGTCGTCGTCGGCCCTCGCGGCTCGCGAGAGGCGCCCACGGGCGCGGCCCGCGCCGTGCTGGTCGTCGACGGTTCCGCGCTGCCCTCCGCCGGCCGCTGGCTGGCCTCCCTGCCCGACGCGACAGCGGTCGAGGTCGTCTACGACGGCGACAGCGCCGACCTCGGATGGGTGGGCGACTATCTCGCCGGCTTCAGCCCGCGCGGATTCGGACTCTTCGCCGCCGACGGACCGCTCGACGACGCCGCTCGGGCTCGCCGGATCGACGAGGGAATGTTCGTCTTCGGCGCGGGCGAGGCAGGTCGCCTCATCCCGCTCCGACGCCTGCTACGCCGCGAACTCGGCCTCGCCTCAGAACAGGTCGCCCTCAGCGGATACTGGAAGGCAGGGGCTCACGCTTTCGACCACCACAGCGCACTGGATCCCGACGACCCCGACTGAGCGGGTCGTCGATCAGGCGCGCGTGTCAGGCGTCGACGGAGACACCTGACACGCGCTCATACCCACGGATGTCGGGGTAGGGCGGCGTGCGGTCGGCCTGGAGATCCACTTCGAAGGTGTTCAGCAGCATCGCGAGCATCGAGAAGTTGCCGAGCGAGCCGATCGTGTCGACGACGCCCTCGACGCCGAAGGTCGCGACCGCGCGGTCGAAGGTCTCCTGAGAGACGAAGTGCTCGCGCAGAATCTGGGTGCACAGGTCGTAGAAGACCGCATCCTCGTCGTTGTCGAACGCGGGAGCCACGTTGCGGGCGATCGCGTCGATCGCGGCCGCGGGAATGCCCTCGGCCAGCGCGACATCCACGTGGGCGTTCCAGGAGTACTGCGCGTCGAAGTGGCGGGCCGCCAGCAGCAGGGAAAGCTCGCGCAGACGCAGCGGGAGGTGCGAGTCCCACCGCAGGAATGAGCCGAGTGCCTCGACCCGCTCGCACAGCTCCGGGCTGTTCAGCCACACCTGGAACGGCGCGCCCAGGCGCCCGCGCTTGCCGGCGATCTTGTCGAAGACCTCGCGCTGGCGCGGGGTGAGGGTTTCGGGGTTGAGCTTGTCGACGCGCATCGCGGCCTCCTGTGCCGGGGCGTCACTGCGCCCGGGGTCGTGGTGAACCCTGCGACGCTAACCCGCGAGATCCACGGCCCACCAGCACCGGCCGTGCAACGTAACCCTGCGCGTCAGGACCGGGGCCGGCGCGGAGGCAAGAACGCGACGACGACCACCGCGAGCGCGGCGACGACCATCGGGAGGATCATCGACTGTGCCATGGCGACGCCGAAGGCCTCCCGCAATGGTTCGGGGACCGGTCCCGCCGTGGCGGCGTTCGCGTCCACGGACGCGCCGGCGAAGTTCGCTTCGATTCTCGCTTGGATCAGCGCCGCGATGGCCGCAGAGCCGATGACCGAACCGACCGTGCGCATCGCGTTGTAGACGCCGGACCCGGCGCCGGCCTCGCGCGGCGGGAGCTCGCGGGTGGTGGTGGTGGTCAGCGGCCCCCACATCCCCGCGCTTCCGAGACCGAGCGTGAGCGAGGGGACCAGGAACCACAGCACGGGTGCCGCGCTCACCATGAGAAGCGCGTATCCTCCCAGCGACAGGGCGACAAGGCTGATGCCGGGCACCAGCACCCAGCGCACATCGATGCGTGCGATCAATCGGCCGACGAACGGTGAAACGATGCCGACCGCCAATGCCATCGGCACCGTCATCAGTGCCGACTGGGTCGGGGTGAGGTCACGCGCGAGCTGCAGATAGAACATGATCGGCAGGCCCAGTGCGGTCGTGGTCAAGCCCACGGCGGCAATCGCGGTCGTGGCCAACGCGAACGTGCGGATACGGAACAGTTTCAGGGGGACGAGCGGCTCGCTGCGGGTACGCGACTGCTGCCAGACGAACCCTGCGAGGATCACCACGCCGGCCACCAGCAACATCCACACGGTCACCGGACCCCAGATCTCACCCCAGTCGTACGCCTCGGCTTCCTGCAGGGCGAAGACCACGAAGAACAGCCCCGCCGCGCTGAGGAAGACGCCGACGAGATCGAAGCGGTGCGGATGGGTGGGCAGCGACGGCACCAGGAGCACGGCCAGCACGAAGGCGATGATCCCGACCGGGATGTTCACGAAGAAGATCCACTCCCAGCCGAGGCCGTCCACGAGCAGTCCTCCCGCCAGCGGCCCGACGAGCATCGCGACTCCGGATACGGCACCCCAGAACCCCATTGCCGTGCCGCGCGTCTCGATCGGGAAGGTCCTGGTGATCACCGCCATCGTCTGCGGAGACATCAGCGCCGCGCCCAGACCCTGGACGGCGCGCCACAGGATGAGGGCCTCGAGCGTCGCAGAGAACCCGCAGGCGAGCGACGCCGCGGTGAAGATCGCGAGACCGATCAGGTAGATCCGCTTGGGCCCGAAGCGATCACCGAGTCGTCCGGTGATCAGCAGTGGCACGGCGTAGGCCAGCAGGTAGGCGCTGGTCACCCAGATGACGCTGTCCAGATCGGTGGAATCGGGGTCGAGCGACGCCTTGATGGCGGGATTGGCCACCGACACGATCGTGGTGTCGACCAGGATCATGAAGAATCCGACGATGAGCGCCCACAGCGCGGGCCAGGGGCTCTTCGTCAGCGGGCGCACCGTGCGGTGCCCCCCGGCGGGCGCGGTCTTCGTCATGCTCGTGCGGCCTCTCTTTGGGCGATGTAGCGGTCGGACTTCTCCGTGGCGTGTCCCCAGGGCATCCCCTCGTCCCTCAGCCGGCGCAGCAGACCCTGCGTCCATCGCAGGTCGGTGGCCAGCTGCTCGCACTCCCGATCGACTTCGAGCAGGAACTGCTCGGGTACCCGCTGTGCGCGGGCGGTCGCCAGACCCTGCTCGTGCGTGGAGCGTTCCCGGGTGAGGATGTCGACGCGGCGCTCGAGCAGGGAGACCATCTCGTCGCGTTCGAGGTTGTGTGAAACCGAGAGCGCGACCCGCAGGTGCTCCGCACGCGTCGGCGCCGAGAACTGCACGCGGACCCACGCGCGCATCGCCTCGCGCCCCGCGGTGGTGAGTGAGTACGTCGTCCTCTCCGGTCGCTTCCCCTCGCGATCGACGCCCACCTCGCAGGCGAGTCCGGCCGCAACGAGCCGATTGATCGTGTGGTAGACGGTCCCGGTCGTCACGCGGACGAGACGGTCATCGCTGCGGGAGCGCATGAGCCGGATCATCTCGTACGGGTGCATGTCGTCTTCGTTCAAGAGAGCGAGCACGAGAAGCGCCAGCGGGGTGAGCGCGCGGTCCGTGGCCATGAATTGCTCCAGTCAAAGTAGTCCATATGGACTATAGCGATCGTCTGGGAGGATGGAACAGTGACTCAGGCGATCCCCGGTTGGCGCGCGGTGTACTCCGGCAAAGTGCGAGATCTGTATGTCCCCGAGGACGGCGCAGACGACCGGATGCTGGTCGTGGCCAGCGATCGGGTCAGTGCCTTCGACCACGTGCTCGAGCCCGGCATCCCGGGCAAGGGTGAGCTGCTGACCACCCTCAGCCTGTGGTGGTTCGATCAGTTGGCCGGCGCCGACGGTGGGCGCCGCGTTGCGAACCATCTCGTCGACGGTGCCGTGGTGCCCGAGGAGGTCTCCACACGGGGGATGATCGTCCACCGGCTCGAGATGCTGCCCGTCGAGTGCGTCGTCCGCGGCTACCTCACCGGGTCGGGCTGGGCGGAGTACAGCGCGACCGGGACGGTCTGCGGCATCTCACTGCCTGACGGACTGTCCAACGGGGATCGCCTGCCCGCGCCGATCTTCACTCCGGCCTACAAGGCGCCGCTGGGCGAGCACGATGAGAACATCACATTCAGCCAGACCGAGGAGCTCGTCGGCGCCGACCGGGCGGCCCAGCTGCGCGACCTGTCGCTGGAGATCTACGCCCGCGCCGAGAAGACGGCGCGCTCCCGAGGCGTGATCCTCGCCGACACGAAGTTCGAGTTCGGCATCCTGGACGGCGAGCTCACCCTCGGTGACGAAGTGCTCACGAGCGACTCATCCCGTTACTGGGACGCCGCGGCGTGGGCATCCGGGACCACGCCGTCTGAGCGGATGGCGAGCTTCGACAAGCAGATCGTCCGCGACTGGCTCGCGGCCAACTGGGCCCACGCGCCCGGAGGCTCTGCGCAGCGCGCCAGCGATGCGCAGAGTGGGCGTGGGGAGGACAAGACGGGCACCCCACCGCAGCTTCCCGCAGAGATCGTCGCGCGCACGACCGCGCGCTACCGCGAACTGGTCGACCTGATCACGGCCACCATCGACCGGTGACCGTGATCAGGCGTGATCAGGACACCGGTGGGACCGCGACGGCAGCGGACGTGTCGAGCCTGATCTTGGTTCCGATATTCCCGCGGGTCGCGTTCGAGTAGGGGCATGTCTGCTCTGCTTTGTCGAGCACCTTCCGCAATTCCTCCTCGCTGCCGCCGGGCACATGGACGCGCAGCTCGACGTGGAGCTGGAATCCCCCTTTGAGGTTCATTCCGATACCGACCTCTGCAGTCACAGAGGAGTCGGTGAGATCGACTCCCGCCGACTTGGCAGCCATCTTCAGCGCGGAATGGAAGCAGGCTGCGTACCCTGCTGCGAACAGCTGTTCGGGGTTGGTCTTCTCGGGCTGTTGCCGCGGCTTGGGCGTTGCCAGATCGAAGTTGAGGAGTCCATCATCGCTCTCGACGTGACCATCGCGTCCGGCGCCGGTGGCCGTCGCTGTCGCCCGGTAGAAGATTTTCATCGGCGTGACCAAGGCTTGCTCCTTAATGTAGACGAACTAGTACGTCTACATTAGATCGCACCGCTCCACAGACAAGGGGTACGATCTGCCGATGACCAGCGAACAGGCCGAAGTCGCGCCCAGTGCCCGCGAACGCATCGAACGCGCTGCTCTGTCACTGTTTCGCGAACACGGTTTGCGCGGTGTCAGCGCGGACCGCATCATTGCCCGAGCCGAGGTCTCCAAGGTCACGTTCTACCGACACTTCCCCTCGAAAGACGACCTGATCATCGCGTACCTTCAGCGCGAGTGGGATGAGGTGCGCACAACCGCCGCCGAGCTCACACGCACGCTTCCAGACGACGCGCAGGATCTCGATGTCGTGGTCGGCCTCTTCCGCGATCAGGTGTGTTCACCCGGCTTTCGCGGGTGTCCGTTCATCAATGCCGCCGCGGAGCTGCCCGATCATGACCACCCGGCGAGCGTGCTCATCAGGCACTACCGCGCGTGGCTCACGACCGAGTACGCGGACCGTCTGCGCGCCTCCCACATCGACGATCCCGAGAGCCGGGCCCGCGAAATCGTCATGCTGCGAGACGGCGCCATGGTGGCTGGCTACCTCACCGACGACACCGAGCAGGTGGTTGCGGGCTTCGAGCGCGCACTTCGCCGAATCGTCGCCGCCTGAGTCGGACGTCGCTCTCAGCCGAGGATGAAGTGCTCCAGGTTGGAGATCGGGTCATACCACCCCTGCTCCAGTACCCACGCCTGAACCGCGCGGTCGAAACCGATCGCGACGAGGACACCGACGACGATCAACACGCCGCCGACGACCCGCCGGAACACACCGCGCGGGTCGGCGAGCCACCCCAGCCGCCGCACCAGCGCAGAGCCGGCGAGCGCGATGACCATCAGGGCCAGCGCGAGGCCGACCGCGTAGAGCACGGTGTAGAGAGCCCCCTCGGCAAGACTCACCGGCAGCACCGTCGCGACGATCAGCGCGTAGGTCGGACTGCAGCTAGTGAAGGCCGGGCCGAGGGCCGCGCCGAGCAGGATGTCGCCGCCGAGCCCATCCCGTTGGGCCGTACGGTTGAGCAGCCCTCCCCCGGCGCTTTGCAGGCGCAGCGCGGCGGAGATCCGGTCCCACACCTCCGGCAGGAGCATCGTGAGGCCGAGCAGCACCAGGATGCCGCCCGAGATCCAGGTCCACACCCATGCCGGCACACCGAGCAGCGCGGTGGTCCCTTTCAGCAGCAGCGTGAAGATCGTCACGGACACCGCCAGGGACGCCGCGATGATCAGCGGCCGGAACCACCGTCGCTCGGCGTGCTGCGCGTCGGCATCCGCTCGGGCCGCCGTCCCGCCGATGATGACCGGGAGCAGCGGCAGGACGCAGGGGGCGAGAACCGTCAGCACCCCGGCAAGAAAAGAGACCAGCGAGAGAGTGATCATGCGGACCGTGCGGCTCCGGAGGCGGGTCAGAGCCCGAGTCCGGCGATGCCGGCATCCAGAGTCGGGTCATCGTAGGCCACGAACAGCGAGACCTTCTCGCCGTTCTCGTCCACGGCGACGAGCGTCGTCTGCAGCGTGACGCCGTACTCCTGGCGCAGCTGCTGATTCGAGTCGTAGTCCACCTTGAGGATCGTCATGCCCTGCGGGACGCCGACCGCCTGGATGTCGGCCTCCAACGCGCGGCACTGCGGACACCACGGCGCGTGGAAGAAGAGGATGCGCGTGCCCTCGGCAGCTGCCAGCGCCTCCTCCGAATAGTCGACGTACACACCCGGCCCGGCGGCACCATCGATCGTCGCGGCGGGCATCTTCTCCTCGGAGGTCGCCTCGGTCGAGGAGGAGACGACGGGCGTGGCGGTCGCCGCCGCGCGCTCCGCAGCGCGCGTCGCACCGATCACGATGAGCGCGATACCGATCCCGACGACGAGGATGCCGGCGAGGGTGAGAGATACAACAGTGGACCTCTTCATTTGTCCAGCATGACCGCTCAGGCCGATTCGCGCACTACCAATTCGGTTTCGAGGATCGTCGCACGCGGCGGATTCTTGCCGGAGAGGATGTCGAGGAGCACGGCGGCCATCTGCGCACCCTGTTCGTACGAAGGCTGCCCGATGGTGGTCAGCTGCGGTGTCACCGTGGTGGCCACGGGAGAGTCGTCATAGCCGATGACCGCGACATCCTCGGGCACGCGCAGACCTCGCGCGCCGAGCTCGGCCATGGCTCCGCGTGCCATCAGGTCGCTCGCGACGAAGATCGCGCGTGGTGCAGGCCCCTGGGCGAGAACCTGCCGCATGGCGTCACGCCCGCCGTCGCTCGTGAACCCGCCGTCCGCGTAGGGACCCTCGGTCAGCCGGGCTTCCGCCATGGCCTTTCGATAGCCCTCGAGACGGTCGAGGCCACCGGGCATCGTCAGGGGCCCGGTGATCGTGCCGATGTCGGTGTACCCCTTGTCGATGAGGTATTTGGTCGCCTTGTATCCGCCGTGCACGTTGTCGACGTCCACGTAGTGGTCACCGGGACGCTCGAGCACCGGCCGACCACCGTAGACGACGGGAACGGCCGCGGCGATGCGATCGATGAAGGTGTCGCTCGTGTGGTGGGAGACCACGAAGGCTCCGTCCACGCTTCCGGTGCTGAGGTAGCTGGCGGTCTTGTCACCGGGATCGTCGTTGGCGATGAAGAGATTGAGCACATAGTTGGATGCCCGAAGCCGAGCGTTCATGCCCGAGACGACCGCCGCGAAGTACGGATCCCCGAAGAAGCGCGTGGTGTCTTCGGGGACGACCAGCGCCAGCGCGTGCGTCTGCCGGCTGGCCAGTGATCGGGCTGCGCGGTTGGGGACGTAGTTGAGCTCGACGATCGCGCGGTTGACCGCCTCGAGCGCCTCCGGGCTCACCGCCGTCGACCCGTTCACGACGCGCGACACCGTCGACCGGGACACGCCCGCTGCGGCCGCGACCTCTTCGATCGTGACGGTCGCCCGTGTCGATTCGCGGCTCACTTCTGGGTCCTTCCCGATGACGACTCAGGTCTCGTCGACGACGAGCTCACGCGCCTCGATGATCTCGCCGTACCGAAGCCCGCTGTCCTTGAGCGAGCGCTCCTGCGAGTCGTAGTCCACTCGAACGATACCGAAGCGCTTCTCGTACCCCCACGCCCACTCGAAGTTGTCGAGCATCGACCAGTAGAAGTAGCCCCGCACATCGACGCCGGCATCGACGGCGTCGAGGATCGCTCCGAGGTGCCCCTCGAGGAACGCGGTGCGCTCGTGGTCGTGCACCCGCGTGACCCCGTCCTCGAGCACGGGGACATCGTCATAGGCGGCACCGTTCTCGGTGACGAACAGGGTCACATCCGCCGCCTGCGCGTACTCGGTCCAGACTCGCTCGAGGAGCGTCGTGAGCCCGTCGGGCTGGACCTCCCAGTGCATCGCCGTGCGAGGCAGGCCGCGGTCGTGCCAGAAGATGCCGTCGTGGGAGGGGAAGGGGGAGTCCGACGGCCGATCGGTCGGCGCATCGCCGCCCTCGGGGGTGAAAGCCGGCTCCGAACCGCCGACGAGCTCACCGTGGTAGTAGTTCACGCCGAGGCTGTCGATGGGGGTGGAGATGACCTCCATGTCGCCCGGCTGCACCGCGCCTTCCCAGGCCTCGACGGCGTGCGGGGCGACGGCACGGATGTCCGCCACGATGTCCGCGGGATACGAGCCGCGGAAGATCGGGTCGAGGAACCAGCGGTTGAACTGACCGTCGATGCGGCGCGCGGCATCCACGTCCGCGGCAACGCTCGCGTCGACCGGGTCGGCGACGGTGAGGTTCAGGGTCAGTCCCAGGGTGAGGTCTGTATCGCGGGCACGCAGCTCGCGCACGGCCTGACCGTGGCCGAGCATCAGGTGGTGGGCTGCGAGCATCCCCTCGGCGGCGCTGTAGTGGCCGGGCGCGTGGATGCCCGCGGTATAGCTGAGGAACGACGAACACCACGGTTCGTTCAGGGTCGTCCACACGTTCACACGGTCCCCGAGCGCGTCATGCATGTCGAGCGCGTACTCGGTGAACAGGTCTGAGGTCTCGCGCACGGTCCAACCGCCCCGCTCCTGTAGCGCCTGGGGCAGGTCCCAGTGGTACAGCGTCAGCCACGGCAGGATGTCGGCATCCAGAAGTTCGTCGACGAGCCGGCTGTAGAAGTCCAGCCCCTTCTGGTTCAGGGGGCCGCCGTCGGGGCGCACCCGTGACCATGACGTCGAGAAACGGTAGGTCTGCAGACCCATGCTCTTCATGAGCGCGACATCGGCCGGATAGCGGTGGTAGTGGTCGCAGGCCACCTGGCCGTCGTCCCCGTTGATGACCGCCCCGGGTACGCGACAGAAGGCATCCCAGATCGAGTCGCGGCGGCCGTCCTCGTGGGAGGCCCCCTCGATCTGGAACGCCGCGGTCGCCGCGCCGAAGAGGAAGTTCTCGGGGAAGGTCCGGGCCAGGCGCGTGGCAGGTGCCTGTGCCGCAGAGGTGTCGATGGTCATGTCAGCCTTTCACTGCGCCGGCCATGATGCCGCTCACGAGCTGCTTGCCCGTGAAGATGAAGAGGATCAAGAGGGGAATGGTCGCCAGGATCACGCCGGCCAGCACGATCGAGTAGTCCACGAAGTAGTTGGACTGCAGGAGCGAGAGCGCGACGGGGAGCGTCGGGTTCTGGCGGTCGAGCACGATGAACGGCCAGAAGAAGTTGTTCCACGCCGTGACGAACGTGAACAGGCCCAGCATCGCCGCCGCGGGGCGCGCGGCCGGGAGCCCCACCGTCAAGAAGGTGCGGAACGAGTTCGCGCCGTCGACACGGGCGGCCTCGATGAGCTCGTCGGGCACGGCCTGACTCAGGTACTGGGTCATCCAGAACACCCCGAACGCCGTGACCAGTGCCGGGATGATGATCGCGCCGATCTGGCCGGTCCAACCGAGGTCGGAGAACAGGATGTACAGCGGCACGACACCGAGCTGGGTGGGGACGGCCATCGTCGCGATGACGAACACCAACAGCCAGCCCGAGCCCTTGAAGCGGAGCTTTGCGAACGCCCAGCCCGCGAGCGTCGAGAAGAACACCACCGACAGCGCGATGATCGCCGAGCTCCAGATGCTGTTCCACAGCGCCAGCCAGAAATTGACGGCAGGGTTGGAGACCACGGCAGCAGCGTTGGAGAAGAAGTTGCCGCCGGGAATCCACGACAGGTTGGGGTCGCGGATCGTGGACGAATCGCCCGAGCCGATGAGGATCGACCAGTAGTACGGGAAGATCGAGCCGAGCAAGAAGACGGCGAGGACGCCATAGACGATCCAGCCGGGACGGTCACCGCGGAAGCGGCGCCGGCGGCGGCGCTTCTCCTCGACGGGCTGCTCCTCCTGGGGAGCCATCGGGATGGGGGAGACGGCGGTCATCGCGATCCCTCCTTCGAGGTCGAAGAGCCGGCATCGACGGCGGAGCGGCCTGCCGCGGCATCCGCGCTGACCTGGGCGCTCGCTGCCCGTGCGGCGGCACGGCGCTGCTTGCGTGTCAGGGCGCTGCGCGACCCCTCGTCGCGGACCAGGCTGCGGGTGACGAACAGGTTGATGACGCCGATGAACAGAATGATGATGAACAGGATCCAGGCCAGAGCTGCGGCGCGGCCGAAGTTCCACTCGCCCCACCCGATGTTGTAGAGCCACAGCGTGATCGTCAGCCACTGCGAGTTGGCACCGCCGGTGCCGTACTGGTCGTACATGCGCGGCTCGTCGAAGATCTGCAGGCCACCGATCGTCGAGGTGATGATGACGAAGATCAGCGTCGGTCGAAGGCTCGGGACGGTGATCGAGAAGAACTGGCGGATCTTGCCGGCGCCGTCCACGGTCGCTGCCTCGTAGTAGTCGCGCGGGATGGCCTGCATGGCAGCCAGGAGGATCAGGGTGTTGTATCCGGTCCAACGGAAGTTGACCATCGTCGCGATCGCGATGTGGCTCGCGAAGGCATCCGAGTGCCACGGGACACCGGGAAGGCCGATGCTGGTCAGCAGGTTGTTCACGAGGCCGTACTGGTCGGCGAACATCGCGCTGAAGATCAGGGCGACCGCGACCGGGGCCATCACGTAGGGGATGAGGACCCCCATGCGCCAGAAGGTCTTGGCGCGGATGTTCTGATCGAGCATCGCGGCGATGAAGATCGCGACCGCCAGCTGCGGGATGCTCGAGAGCAGGAAGATGCTGAAGGTGTTGCGCAGCGCGATCCAGAACTTGGGGTTGGAGAGCACCCACGTGTACTGCTCGAAGCCGATGAACTCACCGCTGTTGCGGACCAGGTCCCAGTCCATGAACGAGATGACGGCGGTGTAGGCGATCGGGAAGAGTCCGACCACGAGAAAGAGAATGAAGAACGGCGAGATGTAGAGGTACGGCGAGAGCTTGAGGTCCCACCGGCTCAGACGGTGTCCGAATCCGATGCGCCGCGGCGACTTCTGCGGCTTGCCGGCGGGCTCTGATGCCGCCGGTCGCGTGAGTGTGCTGGTCACGAGTGCTTCCTGATTCCGTGTGGGAGGGCAGTGGTGGGCCAGGACGAGCCTGGCCCACCACCCGGGGGTCAGCCGATGAGGTCGACCTCAGACACCCACTGGTCCCACGACTGCTGAGCAGTCTGCGAGCCATCCACATCGACACGAGTCAGAGCCTGCTGCATCGCGTCGTTGATCTGGAAGTAGTACTGGCCCTTGAACGGAGAGATCGTGACAGCGTTCGCGCGGTCGGAGAAGATCGAACCGACGGGAGCGTTGTTGAAGTACTCGTTGGTGGAGTCCAGCAGAACCGGGTCGGACAGGGCGTCCACCTGGCTCGGGAAGGTGCCGGCGGCCTCGAAGGCCTTAATCTGCTGCTCGGGAGCGGTCAGCCATGCGGCAAGCTCCTGGGCTGCGGCGACGTTCGCACCGTTGGCGGGAACGGTCAGGTAGGAACCGCCCCAGTTGCCACCGCCGCCGGGGAAGACGTTGGCGATGTCCCAGGTGGTCACGTCGGGGGCGTTACCCGAGATGACACCGAGCATCCAGCCGGGGCAGAGCATGGTCGCGTAGTCGCCGTTGGCGAGGCCCGCGAACCAGTCGTCGCCCCACTGGCCGAGGTGAGCGGACTGCGTCGCGCTCGCGTCGAGCACGGCGTTGTAGACGTCCTCGACCTCGGGGTTGGTCGTCGCGATGATCTCGCCGGTGGCGGGGTCCTCGTAGGCGGCCTGAACCTGGTTGATCATGCCCTGGTAGGTGGCGCCGGCCGAGTCGAACCAGGCCTTGCCGGTGGCGTCGACGTACTCCTGACCGACCGAGAAGTAGGTGTCCCAGTCACCCTCGAGCAGCGCAGCAACCTCGTCGGGGTCGGTGGGAAGACCCGCGGCCTCGAACAGGTCGGTCTGGTAGCAGACGGCCTCGGGACCGATGTCGGTGCCGTAGCCGATGAGGTTGCCGGCCTCGTCCGTTGCGGCCTCGACCTTCCAGTCCAGCCAGCGGCTGGTCAGGTCGGTCGGAACCGGAGCGAGCAGGTCGGAGTACTGCATGACCTCGGGCAGCCAGTCGACCTCGATCGCCTCGACATCCGCGAGACCGGTCTTGCCGAGCTTCTGGAAGTAGTTCGCGCGAGCATCGTTCGACGTCGCCGCGATGTTCTGGATGACGGTCACGTTCGGGTGCAGGTCCATGTACTCCTGCAGCAGGGCATCGGTGTAGCCGAAGTCGTTGAACGTGGCCACGGTGAGCGTGATCGGCTCGTCCGGGTCGGTCGTGTCCGACCCGCTGCCGCCACCGGAACAGCCGGCGAGAACGACGGCTGTGGCTCCGAAGGCTGCGACGATCGCAGCACCTCGACGGAAGGCATGTGAATTCACTGTCACTCCTTTGTGGTTGGGGGTGGCTCGCGGAGGAGGCGAGTGACCCGTGATCCGTGGGAGCGTTCCCACGTTGTCGGCGTCAAAGCTACGGGAGCGCTCCCATGGCGTCAAGGCGGGGTGCGTGAGCAAAGGTCACAGTTTGATCACGGCGACGCGACATGGGCCTCCCCCGTAGACTGGTGCGACATCCACTCCTCGACCTCCGGAGCGCTCCATGCCGACCATCGTCGTCGATGTCATGCCCAAGGCCGAACTGCTCGACCCGCAGGGAAAGGCCGTGTCGGGTGCGCTCGCACGCCTCGGCCTCGACGGGTTCGCCGGTGTGCGGATCGGCAAGCGCTTCGAGCTCACCGTCGAGGGAGAGGTGGATGACGAGCTGCTGGCGACCGCCAAGAAGATCGCCGACGACATCCTCTCCAATTCCGTGATCGAGGATGTCGTGGGCATCGAGGTCGTGGAGTGACCGTTCGTATCGGGGTCATCACCTTCCCCGGGTCGCTCGACGACCGCGACGCGCAGCGCGCCGTGAAGGTCGCCGGCGCCGAGCCCGTCGCGCTCTGGCACGGCGATCACGACCTTCAGGGCGTGGACGCACTGATTCTGCCGGGTGGCTTCAGCTACGGGGACTACCTGCGCGCCGGCGCCATCGCCGCGCGGGCTCCGATCATGGCCGAGGTCATCGACGCGGCCGGCACCGGGATGCCGATCCTCGGCATCTGCAACGGCTTCCAGATGCTCGTCGAGGCGCACCTGCTCCCGGGCGGGCTCATCCGCAACGCCCACCAGCAGTTCATCCGCAGAGACCAGAAGCTGCGCGTCGAGAACGCCGACACCGCGTGGACGAGCGCGTTCGAACAGGGCGAGGAGATCGTCATCCCGCTCAAGAATGCCGACGGCGGCTACATCTGCTCGGCCGAGACGCTCGAGCGGATCGAGGGCGAGGGTCAGGTGGCCTTCCGCTACCTCGGCGTGAACCCCAACGGATCGCTCGATGACATTGCGGGTCTCACCAACGACGCCGGCAATGTCGTGGGCCTCATGCCCCACCCCGAGCACGCCGTCGAGGCCGGCTTCGGTCCCGACACCTCCGCAGCGATGCGCTCGGGCCTGGACGGGCTGCGCTTCTTCTCCTCCGCGATCGCCGCGGTCGTCGGCGCGTCCGCGTAGTCTTCGACGCTCAGACGGTTCCGGCGGGGGGCCAGACACCGATGATGACCGCCATGACGAGAACTGTCACCAGCTCGTGGGCGATGTTCACGACAGTCAGAGTCGTGGGGCGCCCCTCGAACGCATCGTGCGTGATGAATCGCGCGGCCGTGAACCCGGCCCATAGGACAGCACCGGTCCCGAGCGCGGTCAGCAGGAAGCTGCCGCCGAACGCATGCCAGGTCACGACGGTGGCCGCGGCCAGGACCCACGCGGAGATGAAGCTCACGACGACCGTCACCGAAATGGCGAGCGTTGCGGATGCCGCAGGCCTGTCCATGTCGACCTTGGCGAGTTTCGCCCACAGTGTCCCGAAGACGCCGCGCGCGTACCAGACCGAACCGACGACCATGGTCGAGAGCGTCGCGAGGATGACTGCCCAGTAGTTGATCGCGAGTTCCATGGCTGCTCCCTGGTCTGACCGGATGGCGATGTCGCGAGCGTACCGGCGCGAACCCGTAGCGTGAAGGGGTGAGCTCCGACATCCAGCCCCTCGTGGTCACCGTCCCCTCCGCCACCCTCCTCGACGACCTCACTCCGGCGCCCGAGGGTGTCGAGATCCTCGAGTGGGATATGCGGGACCCGGCACCCCGCGCGCGCCTCGACATCGTCGTACCGCCCTACATGCGTGGGCCGCGGGTCCTGAAAGCGCTGGCGGGCCTGGATGTGGGTCTCGTCCAGGGTCAGTCGATCGGCTTCGACGGCATCGCCGAGAATCTCCCGGCCGGCAATGTGTTCGCCAATGCGGCCTCGGTGCACGAAGCCTCGACCGCCGAGCTCGCCGTCGCGCTGACACTCGCCGCCCAGCGCGAGCTGCCGCGGTTCGTCCGCGCGCAGGATGCCGCGCGCTGGGACGGACCCGGGCCCTCCGGGGTTTCCGTGGAGAGCCTCGCCGATCGACGCGTGCTGTTGGTCGGGTTCGGTGGGGTCGGGAAGGGCATCGCCGTACGCCTCGCAGGCTTTGAGGCCGAAGTGACCGCGGTCGCGAGTCGCGGGCGCGTCGAGGAGGGCATCCAGGTGCATGCCATGAGCGACATACAGTCACTCCTGCCCGCTGCGGAGATCGTCATCCTCTCCCTGCCGGCCACCGCTGAGACCGTCGGAATCGTGGATGATGCGTTCCTGTCCGCCCTGCCGGACGGGGCGCTCATCGTCAACGTCGGACGCGGACCCCTCGTCGATACCGCCGCGCTGATCGATCACGTCACACGGGGACGTATTCGCGCCGCGCTCGATGTGATGGTCCCCGAGCCGCTCCCCTCCGACCACGCACTGTGGACGCTGCCCGGGGTCATCCTCACCCCGCACGTCGGCGGGGCCTCGAGCGCCATGAGACCGCGGATTGCGAAGCTCGTCTGTACCCAGATCGAGCGGATGCGGGCGGGCGAGGAGCCACTCAACGTCGTGATACGGAACTGATTCGAAGCGGGCCGGGCGGCGTCTGCTCCTGTTCACCCCTGTAACCCATTCGTTCATATTGACTACTCAATTGTCTGATACGGTTCCCGTGGCCCACCGGCGTGCCACTCTAAAGTCTCACCGTGAAAGGCCGACGCAATGGTCGCTCGAACGTTTCGCTCTCCTCTCGCCATCCTGTTGAGCTGCCTGCTGGTCGTGGCGATGCTCGCCCTCAGCCCTGCTGCAGTCGCCGCGGAGACGGAAGGTAGCGAAAGCCGCGAGGTGGGGAACTGGAGCGATCTGCGCGCGGCTTTCTCAAGCGGCGGCAGCATTGTGCTGACGAGTGACATCTCCAACGAGAATGGTGAGAATCTCGTCACCAGCAGCAGCGGCGTGACCCTTGATCTCAACGGACACCGCCTGGATATCTCGATTCCAGGACCAGACGACAACGACCATGCTTTCCCGGGCATTGAGGTCACCGGGAGTGCGAGCCTCACCATCGACGACAGCGCCGGAAATGGCGAGCTGCACGCGACTGGCGGCAAGATGAGCGCCGGAATCGGCGGGGGTCGCGATACCGGCGATCCCGGCACGATCGTCATCAACGCCGGAACCATCACCGCCACCGGAACATCGGGTGGCGCCGGAATCGGTGGTGCGGCTGGCACCGCAGGGCCCGGCGCACACGTCACCGTCAATGGCGGAAGTGTGACCGCGACGAGTGATAGTGCCGCAGGCATCGGCGGAGGCGATGGCCAAAGCTACGGCGGCCGCGGCGGCACACTGGTGGTTACGGGAGGCTCCGTGACCGCAGTTGGCGGCAGGGGCTCTGCGGGCGTCGGCGGCGGGAGAGCCTGGGACGTCCCGGCCGACGACGCTTGCGAGTCTCACGGAGGCTTTGGCGGCGACGTCATCGTGTCTGGCGGGACGCTTACCGCGAGTGGCGAAGATGGCGGGCCCGGTATCGGAGGCGGCGCGCAGTGGTGTACGACGGGTTCAGCAGGTGACGGGGGCAACGTCACAATCACCGGCGGCACTGTGGTCGCGACAGGCGGTGACAGCGCACCAGGCATCGGCGGGGGCGCAGCCTTCGGAGAAGACTGGTGGGGGTTTCTGCCCGGCGGGACCGGTGGCGCTGGCCCGAACCTCACCATGTCCCACGGCTCACTCACAGCGGTCGGAGGTGCGAGTGCACCCGCTGTCGGTTCCGGTCACACCAACAACGCCTGGCTTGGGGGAGGGGAGATTCAGCTCCACACCCGCGCTCAGACGGCATCCGACCTTCCGCGGCTCACTGGCGGTGGGGAGGGTAACGAACCCGCCACGATCTCATTCACCACCGGCGGCAGCTACAACATCAGTGCCTCGAGCCACACCGATGGCAATCGGTTGGAAATTGCGTACCTTCCGTTTCACTCCGTGACGTACGACGCGAACGGTGGCGAGGGCACTGTGCCCGATGCGGGGTCGTACGAAGAGAACACTGTGGTCGAGGTCGCCAACGGCGGCGCGCTCACAATGGATCACTACCAATTCAACGGGTGGAACACGTCCGCGGACGGCTCTGGGACGGCCTACGCGCCGGGCTCGTCGCTGACTGTCACGAGCGACGTCACCCTCTACGCGCAGTGGATTGTCATTGCCAGCTACGAATACGCCCTGTCCTTCGGGGTGGGAGATTCTGCGGTGGGATCGACGGTCTGGATCACCCCGACAGACACGGTGAGTTCATCCGGCAGTGTGAGCATCGAGTCCTCGACGGGCACCGGGACCTGGATTGAGTCCTTTGCACTTCCGAGTGGTAACGTCAGCGCTCCCCTGATCCCCTCCGCGGGCGTCAGCGCCGGTACATACACGTACCGGGTTCAGCAGGCGACGGGGGTCACCGATGCGGTCGGGCTGTTCACGTTCACCGTGAGCGAGTCCGGGACGATTACCGACATCACGCCGTCGGCCACGCTCAGTATTGACGGCGTGGTCGGAACCTCGGCGGCAACCGTGCCGATCACCGGCTCAGGCGCTGGCCTCCGACCGGGCACGGCGTGGGAGCTCCGAGTGACCATGAGCGACTTCGTCACTATCTTCTACACGTCCGGCACAGTCGGCGCAGATGGGGCCTTCACCGTCTCGGAGGCCGTAGACCTCTACCTTTCTCAGTCAGCCCATAGGCCGCCCTACTACCTCGTGACGCTGACGACGACAACGTCCAACGCGACAGTGTCAGACACGGCAGAGATCCGCGTCCGTGAGTCGGGAACCATCCAAGAGGTAAAAGCCCACAACGGACCGCGGAGAGTTGACGCCGGCGTCGGAATCTTCCCGATGTTCGAGATGACGTCGCCCCTCAAGGGATCCACCGCCTACATCGGTGGAGTGGGGTTGGAACCCGGGACTGATTGGACCGCCGTGGTCGAGTCTGATCCGATCACGATCGCCAGCGGGACGGTGGACACTTCTGAGCAGTTCGTGACGGAGGCCACCATGCCTGATTCTCTCCCCGAGGGAAATCACACGCTCACCGTGTCGGGCACATCCCCGACGGGCGAGACGGTCACCTCGGTGCTGTACTTCACGGTCACGGCGGAGGGCTACATCCTCTACGTCTCGCCCGACGGGCCCCGGCCTGCCACGGTGACCGAAACCTCATCGTCATCGTCCGATTCAGCTGCAGCGAGCGCGTCGAACAACTCGGACCTCGCGGAGACCGGAGCGACGCCGTCGTGGGCTCTCCCCATCAGTGCGGCCGCCACACTGGTCCTGGGTGTACTTCTGGTCACTCTCCGACGTCGGCGCCGGGCATAGGTCGGTCTCGGGTAGAGGCCGCTCAGCGCGTATCGACGTCGTGCCCGTCCCAGAGGTCGCCACACTCGATCAGCTGAGCGCCTTCGGCTTCGAGGTAGCGCCGCGCCCCCGAATCACCCGCTAGTCGGCGGCCCAGAGGCCGCCAGTGATGACGTCCCAGCAGTACCGGATGCCCGGGGCTGCCGTCGTACACGGCCCGCGCGAGAGCGTCGGCACCGCCTATGGACGCGCGCACGCGCGTGACGACTGCGGAGGGCATGCCCGGAACATCGACCGGCACAACGATCGCCGCTTGCGCATCGGCATCGCCGGCTGCGTCGAGACCCGCGCGCGTCGAGGCTGAGAGCCCGCTCTGCCATGCGGTCGCCACCACTGAGCGCGCACCATCGGGAACGACGCGCGCCGCTTCCTCTGCCCGTGCCCCGAGCACGACGATGACCTCGTCACATCCGCCCTCCCACAGCGCTACGCACACAAGCTCCAGCCAGGGGGTGCCGTCCGGCATCCGCGCGAGTGCTTTCGGCATGCCGTACCGCGTCCCGGCGCCGGCGGCCAGCACGATGCCGACCGACGGCGCAGCGAGGGTGGTCACACGCCCATTGTCCAGGACCACAGGATCATGAGATCGCGCGCCAGCTGATCGCGGTTGACGCGATACCGGACGTTCCTCCCCCGACGCTGGCCAGGGGGAAAATCAGCCACGATGTAGCCGAGGTGCTCGAGATCCTCGAGAACGTTCCGCACCGAACGCTCGGTCAGATCCGAGCCTTCGCGCACCTCGGCGCGAGTGCTGTCGGGATGCATCGCGAGATACCGCAGGGCCGTCAGACGTGTGACGGCGCTCAGCGCGTGGTGCGCTGCAGCGGCATGCCCGGGCATCCCCTCGGGATACTCCACGCGTGTAGGCATCCCACCATTGTGCCCTGCCGCAATCATGGAGTCGATGAGCGCGAGCGTCGCCGTTCGTGCCGTTGTAGCCACTCGCCCCTCCTAGCGCGCCCGTCTTTCGGGCGAACAAGGTCGAGCGTAGACAGCACAACTTATGCGTTAGATGCCGTAAGGGATCGCGCTGTTACGCGTCGCTTTTAGCCCGCGGTGGGGTTTCCCATCGCGGCCGAAGCCTCCTGAGCTTTCGCGCGACCACGCAGGAACCGGGCCGCACCGACGGCGGCAATCGCGCCGAGGACGGCGCCGACGAGGTACACCCAGTACGTGTCCATCGCCCCCGCGATGAGGTTCGGACCGAATGCGCGAGCGGGGTTCATTGCCGCGCCATCGAAGGCTCCGGCCATTGTGCCGAACGCGAGGATGTAGGCCCCTACAGCGAGCGGTACATATTGACCATTGAGCTTCGGCCCGTTGGCCATTCCGAGCACCATCAGCACCATCAAGAACACCAGGATGGCCTCGACCACCACCGCCTGGATCTCCATGCCGGGCTGCGGCTTCACCGAGGCCAATCCGCCGGCATCCCCGAAAAGCCACATCGCGACGAGCGTTCCGAGCGTGGCCGCGGCGAACTGCACGAGCCAGTACACGACCGCCATGACCCACCCCATGTCGCCGCGGAGCGCGAAGGCGAGGGTCATCGCCGGATTGAAGTGGGCTGAGATATCACCGAGGAAGTAGATCGCCGCCACAAGCCACAGCGCCGAGACAAGCGACAGGATCAGCACGACGATGTACGCGGGCGGGGTGCTGCCGTCGTCCCCGTATCCGGTGAGGACGGCAGCACCCCCCGACAGGATGAATGTGAGCCCGAAGACCCCGAAGAACTCCGCAACCAGTCGCCGCGCGCGATGCGCGGGGCTCGTCCAGTCGGCCTTGAAGGCCGAGAGCCCGACCTGGCTGCGAAGGGCCTGTTCTCCTGTCGGCTGTTTGTCGCTCATGTCTACTTCGCGGGCGCGCTCGCGTCGGCCGATGCTGCGGCGGGGATGTCGGCCGAGCCCGGGTGCGTCATGTTGAGTGGGATCACGACCTTGTCGTACAGCTCCTCAGACACTCCCCTCTCCAGCGCCGCCTTCTTCAGCGTCAGACCCTGCGCCTGCGCGAACTCGGCGATGTGCGCCGCGTTGTCGTATCCGATCACGGGAGAGAGCGCCGTGACCATCATCAGGGAGTTGTCGATGTTCTCTTTGAGCTTGATCTCGTTGAGCTCGGCGCCCTCGATCATAAACTCGCGGAAGTGGTCGCACATGTCACCCATGATGAGCGCCGAGTGCAGGTAGTGCGCGATCAATACCGGTCGGAAGGCGTTGAGTTCGAAGTTTCCCTCCGCGCCGCCGGCCTGCACCGCGACATCCGCGCTCATGATGTCGATGCACACCATGAGCATCGCCTCGGCCTGCGTCGGATTGACCTTGCCCGGCATGATCGACGAGCCCGGCTCATTGGCGGGAAAGGTCAGCTCCATGAGGCCCGTACGAGGTCCCGAGCCGAGCCAGCGCATGTCGTTGGCGATCTTGAAGAGCGTCACGGCGGCCGTCTTCAGACCAGCGTGCGCGCGGACGATGCGGTCGAGGGTGCCCTGTGCCGCGAACTTGTTCGGCGCGGTCTCGAAGGGGTAACCGGTGAGATCAGAGATCACTTTGGCGACGTCATCACCGAAGCCCAGGGGTGCGTTCAGGCCGGTGCCGACGGCGGTGCCACCCATCGCGACCTTGAGCAGGAGCTTGGTCGCGTGCTCGAGCTCGTCGATGGCATCGGCGACCGCCGCCGCGTAGCCTGACCATTCCTGGCCGACCGTCAGCGGGGTGGCGTCCTCGAGGTGGGTGCGACCGATCTTCACGATCGCGTCCCACCTGCGCGCCTTCTGCTCCAGCGCGTCGCGCAGGCGTCGCAGCGCGGGCAGGGTCTTCTCGGTCGCCATCTTGTATGCCGCGATGTGCATGGCGGTGGGAAAGGTGTCGTTGCTCGACTGCCCCATGTTCACGTGGTCGTTCGGATGGATCGGCTCCTGCGCACCGAGCGTGCCACCCACCAGCTGAATGCAGCGGTTCGAGATGACCTCGTTGACGTTCATGTTCGACTGCGTGCCCGACCCCGTCTGCCACACGTAGAGCGGAAACTCCGAGTCGAGCTTGCCCGAGATCGCTTCGTCGGCGACCTGCTCGATGAGCGCGCCCTTCCACGTCGGCAGGCGGCCAGCCTTGGTGTTGACGATCGCGGCCGCCTTCTTGACGTAGCCGTACGCGTGGTAGACCTCTTTCGGCATCCGGTCGTTGCCGATGTTGAAGTGTTCGAGGCTGCGCTGGGTCTGCGCGCCCCAGTAGTGATCGGCGGGCACCATCACATCGCCGAGGCTGTCGAACTCTTTGCGCTCGCCGGTGGCGTCGATCCCGATCGGGAGGTCGAGGATCTTCGGGGCGTCGGCTGTGGTCTGGTCACTCACTGGTAACTCCTTGCGTTTCGTATCGTGTGCGTTGCGTTCGAGGTGAGTTGTTGTGTGGGGAGAGAAAACCGATCAGCCGGCGACGACGGCTCGGTACTCGGGCCACCACGCCGCCTCGTGAACGGCCTGCACGGGGTCGGAAAGTTCGACGCCATTGACCCCCTGCGCTACGGCGGTCTTGGCCACCTGAACGGCAACGAGCGCCGAGGTCTCACGGAGCCGCGCGTTGGAGGGGAGGAGCGCGTCCCCGGGCTCGGTCATCTCGGCTTGACTTGCTACAGCTTCGGCGGCCGCGTAGATCATTTCGTCAGTGACCTTCGTGGCGCGGGACACGATCGCGCCAAAGCCGAGGCCCGGGTACAGCGCAGCGTTGTTGGCCTGACCGATCTTGTGCGTGACACCACCGAGTTCGACGTCGTCGAACGGCGAACCTGTGGCGACGAGCGCCGCACCGTTCGACCAACCGAGGATCTGCGCCGGCGTCGCCTCGGCGAGAGGCGTCGGGTTCGACAGCGGAAACAGGATCGGGTGAGCATGGGCGGCGGCCATCGTCCTCACGATCTCTTCGGTGAACATCCCGGGCGTCGTGGAGGTGCCGATGAGGATGCTCGGCTTCACGTTCTCTACTACCGCGGCAAGCGAAATCATGCCCTTCTCACGAACGCCCTCGCGAAGCGCACCCATCGCCGGCCAACGCAGCGAAGCCGCGACATCCGTCTGCACCGGTGTCCGCTCCCAGGCCGCGCTCGCAGCAGCGGGCTGGGCGTACGGCTTCTGATAGTCGAGCAGGCCGTCGACCATGTCATCGGTGAGAAGGCCAGGAAGGTCAACCAGATGGATGTTCTGTCGCGCCTGCTCTTCGGTGGCACCGTCGAGCTGCATCCGCGCTGCGATCTGGTCGGCGATGCCGCATCCGGCGGTCCCGGCGCCAAGCACGACGACCTTGTGGTCGGCCCACCGAGTTCCGCTCGCAGTGACGGCGTTGATCAGGCCCGCGAGCGCGATCGCCCCGGTGCCCTGCATGTCATCGTTGAAAGTGGGCACCTCGTCGCGGTAGCGGTCGAGGATGACGCGCGCGGTAGTCGATCCGAAGTCCTCCCAGTGCAAGAGCGCTTGAGGAAAGAGCCTCTTGGCGGCGGTCACGTACTCGTCGATGAATGCGTCGTATTGCTCGCCACGCACGCGCGAGTGTCGAACGCCGATATAGGCAGGGTCGTTGAGGAGCTTCTCGTTATTGGTGCCGACATCCAGCACCACGGGGATCACACGGTGGGGGTTCACCCCAGCCGCGGCCGTATAGACGGCAAGCTTTCCGATGGAGATGTCAATGCCGTTGGCCGCCCAGTCGCCGATCCCGAGGATCTCCTCCGCATCGGATGCGACGATGAGGTCGATATCTTCACCGGCATCCCGGTAGGACGTCAGCCGCTCCTCCACTGTGCCCGCGTGGTCGATACTCAGATACACACCGCGGGGGCGTCGCATGATCTCGCTGAATTTCTCGATCGCCTCGCCGACCGTCGGGTCGTAGACGACGGGGAGCATCTCCAGCAGGTGGCGCTGAATGAGCGCGTAGAAGAGCGTCACGTTGGTGTCATGGAGGTCCCACATATACACGTGCTTGTCGAGATCGCTGCCCGCGCCGGAGTAGTGCGCATACGCCTGCGAAAGTTGCTGCTCCATGTCGGTCGAGACAAGGTCTGGAAGCAGCCCGCTCAGTCCCAGCGCGCTCCGCTCTTCGGCGGTGAAAGCGGACCCCTTGTTGAGGAGCGGATGGCGGAGAACCCCACCTCCCCGCAGCGACGTGACGTAGGCGGTCTCACCCGTGTCGAGAGTCTGTTCGCGAACGTCCTCGGGCATGTGTCGTTCCTCTTCTCGCTGGTTTCGGTGTGTCTACTCGATGCGCCATGTTTCTCATCCCGGGTAAACACCGCGTGACGGGGTTGCGCTGCCCGGTTGAACACTCCTGATGTGTGTTCTGAACCGCTCCGGCGTTGTCAAGCCCGAGGACACGACTCTCGCCGACGACAAGCCTCGCCCCACAATAGGACTATTCAATAGGCTCCTTGGCGTAGGACTAGCGTTGGTGTGTGGATACACGGCGGGGGCAACGCACATCGTCGCGCCGCGCATTCGACGGTGACTCCGACCGAGAGCTGATCGCGGCCGTTCGCGGCGGAGAGATGGCCGCCTTCGATGCGCTCTGGCGGCGTCACATTGACGCTGCTCGAGCGACCGCCCGCGCCCTCACCCCACAGGGCGACGCGGAGGACGTCGTCCACGACGCGTACCTGCGCATACTGGATTCGCTCCGGCGCGGTCGCGGACCCTCGACACATTTCCGCCCCTACCTGATGGCAACCATCCGGAACCGCGCCGCAGACCTGGCCCGCCAACGCGCCAGGCACGATCCGACCCAACTAGAGGAGAGTTCCGGAACCGCGCCCTCGACGCCAGCAGCAGAGACCGACGCTGTGGAGAAGTTCGACCGCGCCGTCATCCTGCGCGCGTTCGAGTCACTGCCCGAACGCTGGCAGGAGGTCCTCTGGCTGACCGAAGTCGACGGACTCACGCCGCGAGATGCGGCGCCGATCCTCGGGCTCTCTGCGAACGCGGTCAGCCAACTGGCCTTCCGCGCCCGCGCAGGGCTTCGCGATGCCTGGGTGGCGCACCATGTACAGTCGCGCCCGCACAGCGCGGAGTGCGCCTGGGTGCTGAACCACCTCGGCGGCTTCAGTCGACATACGCTCGCATCCCGCGACCAGGCCCGGGTGCGCGCGCACCTCGCGGATTGCGAAGACTGCACGGCGGCAGCTGCGGAGGCGCAGCGCGTGGCAAATCTCCTGCCACTCGCACTGCTGCCCGCTGTCCTCGGCGGCCTCGGCGCCGCCGCCGCATACCTTCAGGCCAGCGCGCACGTGTCAGCACCGGTCGCCCTTGCCGCATCCGGAGCTGCAGTGGTCACCCCGGCGACCTCTCACACGGCAGCTCACCTTGCCGGGGCCGCTTCTCTCAGTGTGACCACCAAGTGGCTCGTCGCTACGCTCGTCGCACTGCTGGGGGTCGACATCACCGCCGCGCTGATCTGGCTCTACGAGGTGTCCGATTTCCTCAGTGGTCCGTTCAGCGTCTTCTCGTGAGAGGTCAGCGGCGTCGAATAGACGCGGCGCAATCCCGGCCCGTGCTAGCCTGCCCGCACCGCGCGTCCTAACAACCATGGCCACTTCTCGAACAGCCAGGGCGGGGACTGCGACGAAGCACTTCGTCACAGCACCCACAGGAGGTCACCATGTCCGTCGTCGACAAGTCCCAGGCCGGCGCGAATGCCCGGCAGTACCACATCGGCATCGCGCCCGGCGAGGTCTCGAGCGTCGCGCTGTTGCCCGGCGATCCTTTCCGTGTGCCGTTCGTGGCGGAGTTTCTCACCGACGTGAAGGAGGTCGCGCACAACCGCGAACACCGCACGATGACCGGCTGGTACAAGGGCCGCCACATCACCGCGACCTCCACCGGCATGGGGTGCCCCTCCACCGCGATCGCCGTCGAAGAACTCGCCCGCGTCGGGGTCACCTCCTTCATCCGCGTCGGCAGCTCCGCAGGGCTCCAGCCCGGGATCGAGCCGGGCGATCTGCTCGTGAGCGAAGGCAGCTTCCGCAACGACGGCACGACGGATGCCTACCTGCCCAAGGGCTTCCCCGCCGTGCCCGACCTCGCTCTGACGCTGTCGCTCAGCCGTCAGTCCGAGAAGCTCGCGGCGCGGGCGGGGACGAAGAGCTACACGGGCATCAGCGTGAGCGACGACGCCTTCTACGCCGAGACGCCGGAGTGGATCGCGAAGCTCAATGAGATGGGCATCCTGAACGTCGAGATGGAGGCATCCGCGATGTACATCGTCGCGCGCCTGCGCGGCCTTCGTGCGGGGATGGTGTGTGCATGCTCCAGCAATCTCGTCGACGGCGCCTCGCTCTACGACGACAACAAGCAGCGCCTCAAGGACGGCTGGATGAACTCCATCGAGGCGGCCCTCGAGACCGCCGTCGAGCTGGAGCTGTAGGCATCGTCGGAGACCACCCCGCGCCACCGCGAACCGGTAACACCGGCGAAATGCGCTCCTGAGAAACTTTGATCTGACCTATCACCGATAGATGCCAGGGAGGATCAGTGGACATCACGTCCGTGACATCGTTCCGCCGCGCGACATCCCGCGCCGATCTCTCCCTCTCTCCGGGTGAGGTGGTGATGGCCGGGGGCACGTGGCTGATGAGCGAGCCGCAGCCCGACACCACCGGGTTCGTCGACCTCATGGGTCTCGACTGGCCGGACCTCGAGGTGTCGGACGAGGGCCTTCGCATCTCGGCCACCTGCACGATCGCAACCCTGGTCGCGTGGTCGCGCGGTGAGACCGAGGTCCCCGTGCCGAGCGTCTGGACCGCGGCAGCCGTGATCCCGGATGCCGCGAACGCCCTCCTCGCCTCGTTCAAGATCTGGAACACGGCGACGGTGGGCGGCAACATCTGCCGGTCGTTCACCGCGGCATCCATGGTCTCGCTCACCGCGACCCTCGACGGCATCGGGGTCATCTGGACTCCCGACGGGGGCGAGCGGCGCGAGCCGATCGCACAGTTCGTCACCGGACAAGGCACGAACACACTCGCCCCGGGTGAGGTGATGCGGGCGATCGACATCCCCGCCCACGCGCTGCGGTCCCGTGCCGTGATCCACAAGGTCGCCCTCGCAGAGCTCGGCCGCTCGGGCGTCGTCGTAAGCGCCCGCCAGGACGAGGACGATTCGACGACGTTCGTCGCGACCGCCGCGACCCTCACGCCGCACGTCCTGCGGTACGCGGGCATCCCGAAGGCCGATGTCTTGGCCGCGGATGTCGCGGGAGCATCCGACTTCTATTCCGACCCTCTCGGCGAGGCGGACTGGCGTCAGGGCGTCAGTGTCGTGCTCGCCGAACGCTGCCGCGCCGACCTGGAGGGCGCCCGATGAAGACCACCGTCAACGACCTGCCCGTCGAAGGTGAGCCGCGGGCGGGACAGAGCCTGCGCACCTACCTGCGTGAGCGCGGCCATACCGAGGTCAAGAAGGGCTGCGACGCGGGCGATTGCGGGGCGTGCACGGTGCTCCTGAACGGCGACCCGGTGCACTCGTGCCTCATCCCCGCTCAGCGGGTCGACGGCGCGATCGTCACCACCGCCGCCGGCCTCGCCCCCGAGGGAGAGCTGCACCCGGTGCAGGAAGCGCTGGTCGAGAACTTCGGCTTCCAGTGCGGCTTCTGCACCCCGGGGATGAGCGTCACGGCATCCACCCTCTGCGAGAGTGACCTGCCCGATCTCGACAAGAAGATGAAGGGCAACATCTGCCGCTGCACCGGCTACCGCCCGATCCGCGAGGCGATCCGCGAGAGCGTGATGGGACCGGTGCGGGAGGCAGGTGCGAAACCGGCGACGGATGTCGGCGTCGGTGCGTCGGTCAGCCCGGCCCCCGCACGCAAGGTCGTCCAGGGCCTCGAGCCGTACACCTTCGACGAACCGGTCGCTGGCGCGCTGATCCTGCGCGTCGTCGCCTCGCCCCATGCCCACGCCCGCATCGTTTCGATCGACACGTCAAAGGCCCTTGCCCATCCCGGCGTCATCGCGGTGCTTACACATGAGGACGCCCCCGCGCTCCGCTTCTCGACGGCGCGACACGAGCATCGCACCGACGATCCCGACGACACCCGCGTGCTCGATGACACGGTCCGCTTCATCGGGCAGCGCGTCGCCGCCGTCGTCGCAGAGAGCGCTGAAGCCGCGGATGCCGCCGTGCGACTGATCGATGTGGCGTATGAGACCCTGCCCGCCGTCTTCGACCCCGACGATGCCCGTACTCCGGGCGCTCCTCTCATCCACCCCGACCGGACCCCCGCCGACCGTGTCGACGACGCCGCCCACAACCGCCTGCTGACGGTGACGGAGCGCCTCGGCGGCGACATCGACGCGGCTCTCGCGGCCAGCGCGACCACGGTGTCAGGCACCTGGCAGACGGCACGCGTGACCCACGCACAGCTCGAGACCCACGGCGCGGTCGGCTGGCTCGATGACGACGGAAGACTCGTCATCCGCTCCAGCACGCAGGTCCCCTTCCTCACCCGCGACGAGATCGCCCGGGTCTTCGACCTGCCCCGCGAGAAGGTCCGCGTGTACGCCGCGCGGGTGGGCGGAGGATTCGGGGGGAAGCAGGAGATCTTCACCGAGGATCTCGTGACACTCGCGGTCCTTCGCACCGGTCGCCCCGTGGCGTATGAATTCACCCGCAGCGATCAGTTCGTGCGCGCCGCCGTGCGGCATCCGATGCGCGTGTCGGTCACCCTCGGCGCCGATGTGGACGGTGTCCTCACCGCCATGAAGGTCGATGCGCTCAGCGACACCGGGGCCTACGGCAACCACTCACGCGGGGTGCTCTTCCACGCCCTCGCCGAATCCACCGCCGTCTACCGCGCCCCGGTCCGCGCCATCGGCGGCGAGGTCGTCTACACGAACAACCCGCCCTCGGGCGCCTTCCGCGGCTACGGCCTCGGCCAGGTGATCCTCGGCGTCGAGTCGGCGATGGACATGCTGGCCCAGCAGCTCGACATCGACCCGTTCGAGCTGCGCCGACGCAACGTGATCCGCGAGGATGATTCGCCGCACCCCCGCGAGGAGACGGACCACCCTCACGAACCAGACCTCGTGGTCGGCAGCTACGGCCTCGATCAGTGCCTCGATCTCGCCGAGTCCGCGCTGCGCCGCGGCAACGGTGTCACCGCCCCCGACGGCTGGCTCACCGGTGAGGGCATGGCCCTGTCGATGATCGCGACCATCGCCCCGTTCGGACACGTGGGTCTGACCCGCGCCGTGCTGCGCCCGGACGGTACCTATGCGCTGCGGGCGGGGACGGCGGAGTTCGGCAACGGTACGACCACCGTGCTGCGCCAGATCGGTGCGACCGCGTTCGGCGTGGGATTCGACCGCCTCGACCTGCGCCACGCCGACACGGATGCCGCCGAGTACGACACCGGCGCCTTCGCCTCGACCGGCATCACCGTGACCGGCAAGTCGCTCTACGCCGCCTGCATCGCGCTGAAGGATCGGATGCTGCGCACGGCCGCCGGCCTCGTGGGATCCACGCCCGGCGAATGCGAGCTCACGCCCGAGGGCGTATCCACACCGGACCGTGTGATCGGTTTCGGCGAGCTCGTCGCCGCCGCCTCGCCCGACGAGCGCGACGCGGACGGCCTGTTCGGCGACGGTAGTGAGTACGGAGCGCTGCGATCGGTCGCGTTCAACGTCCAGGCGGTGCGGGTCGCCGTCGACCCCGAGACGGGGAGCGTGCGGATCCTGCAGTCGATCCAGTCCGCCGATGCGGGCTTCGTCATGAACCCCGCCCAGTGCCGCGGACAGATCGAGGGGGGTGTCGCCCAGGGCATCGGCAGTGCACTCTACGAAGAGGTTCTCGTCGAGGAGGGCACGGTGATCAACCCGGTCTTCCGTCAGTATCGGGTGCCGCAGTTCGCCGATGTGCCCGACACCGAGGTCTACTTCGCCGACACCGCTGATGCGATCGGCCCGTTCGGTGCGAAATCGATGAGCGAGTCGCCCTACAACCCGGTCGCCCCCGCGATCGGCAATGCCATCGCCCGCGCGCTCGGCACGCGCGGTTTCGAGCAGCCCTTCAGCCGGCAGCGCGTGTGGCGGCTCGCGCAATCCGGCACCCAGAACGGAGAGTGACGACGATGGTCACCGACACCACCGGAGAAGACGCGCTGATCGGCGTATCGCTCGGGCGCGAGATCCGCACGGCGCGCCAGGAGCGCAACCTCTCGATGCGCGCACTCGCCGCCGACGCTCAGATCAGCCAGCCATTCCTCAGCCAGATCGAGAGCGGACAGGCGCTGCCCTCGGTCGTCACGCTGTTCCGCCTCGCCAAGGTTCTGGGCATCTCTCCCTCGAATCTGCTGCCGGCGATCCCGGAGCCGGCGCAGATCCTCGTTACGCGCGCCAATGACGGCGGGCATGTCGCGGTCGACGAGTCAGGGACGGCGGCCACCAGTCGCATCCTCTCGTCGGGCGCAGCGACCCGTGCCGTCGTGCAGGAGTACCGCTTTCCCGCCGAGGCCGCCGTCGGTGAGTGGTTCGAATCAGACGGGGAGCTGACCGTGTACGTGGTGTCGGGAACGATCCGCGTCGAGCTCTTCGGCCACGGTGAGTGGGAGCTGTCAGCGGGCGACGCCCTTGCCCACCCCGGTGCCATCCGAAACCGGTGGTCGGTGTGCGGCGACGAACCCGCGACCGTACTGCTGGCCTACGCGACAGACAACTGACTCAGCCCACCGTAACGCGAACGAAACCTGATAGAGGCAAACTATCAGCGATAGATGACAACTATCATTCCGAAGGACCCCATGCCGAACCCCACCCTCCTGCTCCCCGACGCGATCGTCACGATGGATGACGACCTGCGGGTGCTCACCGACGCCGCCGTCCTCGTCACCGGCGACACGATCACCGCCGTCGGTGCGCGCGAAGAGCTCGAGGCACAGCATCCGGATGCCGAGCGCGTCGACCTGACAGACCGCATCCTCATGCCGGGACTGGTGAACGCCCACCACCACTCCGGGATGCTGCGCGGCACTGCCGAGCACCTTCCCGTCTGGGAGTGGCTGCGGCTGCACATCGACCCGATGCACCGCGTTCTGCGGCCCGACGAGGCAGAAGCCGCCGCGTGGCTCTGCTATGCCGAAGGCCTGCTGTCGGGGACGACGACGGTCGTCGACATGTGGCGCTACATGGATGGCGCCGCCCGCGCGGCATCCGCCCTCGGCAACCGCCTGGTGACCGTCAACTATGTGGGCGAGCACCCCGACTTCGACTACTTCGACACGCTCGACGACAACGAGCGGCTGCTGCGGGAGTGGACCGGAGCCGACAACGGCAGGATCATGCCGTGGGTCGGCCTGGAGCACCTCTTCTACGCCGACGACGCCGGCCAGAAGCGCGCGATGGACATGGCACGCCACTTCGACACCGGCATCTACACCCATTGCAGCGAGTCCGAGATCGAGCTCGCCGACTTCGATGCCCGCTACGGCATGCGTCCCATGTTCGCCCTCGACAAGATCGGCTTCTTCGACACTCCTCGCGCGATGATCGCCCACGCCGTGTGGCTCGATCAGTCCGAAGTCGAGCTCGTCGCGCAGCGCGGCGTCGGTATCTCCCACAATCCGATCTCGAACATGAAGCTCGCCAGCGGCATGGCTCCGGTCGCCGAGATGCTCGCAGCCGGCGTCAACGTGGGCCTGGGCACCGACGGCGAGAAGGAGAACAACAACCTCGACATGTTCGAGGAGATGAAGGTCGCGTCGCTCCTCGGCAAGCTCCGCAAAATGGATGCCGCCGCCATGGACTCCTGGCAGGTCCTGCAGATGGCGACCCGCGGCGGAGCCGCGGCGATCGGCCAGGGCACTGCGCTCGGGGCTGTGGCCACCGGATTCAAGGCCGACCTCATCGCCGTCCGCACCGACACCCCGCGGATGACCCCGTATCTGCCCGAGGGGTCGCACGCGAACCTGCACCACAACCTCGTCCACGCCGTGCGCGGCTCGGACGTCGACATGACGATGGTCGACGGACAGATCGTCGTCCGAGGCGGCGCTCTCGTGAACGCCGACCTGTCGGAGCTCATCGACCGCGTGCGTGCGCTCGTGCCCGGCCTGTTCGCCCGCCGGGCCGCCTGGCTCGAGACCCAAGACGAGGTCGCCGGACTCTTCCACTCCTCCTCAGAAGGACACTCATGATCACCGCCACCCGCGGCGCCCTGCGCCCCCGCGTCCAGGCCTTCCTCGACGAGGCCCCAACGACACTCCTGATCGGAGGTGAGTGGGTGCCCTCCGCCGACGGGTCGACCTTCACGACCTTCGACCCCGCCACCGGTGACGAGCTCGCCCAGGTCGCGCAGGCGAAGGACGCGGATGTCGACCGCGCCGTGCGCGCCGCCCGCGCCGCCCTGCACTCCCCGGCGTGGAAGGGTATGACCCCCGCCGCCCGCGGAGCGCTGCTGTGGCGCATCGCCGATGTCATGCAGGAGCACGTCGCCGACCTCGCCGAACTTGAGACCCTGGATCAGGGAAAGAATCTGCGCACCTCGTTCTTCGGCGAAGTGCCCGCCGCCATCAACCAGTTCCGCTACTACGCGGGCTGGCCGACCAAGATCCTCGGCGAGACGATCCCGACATCGCTCAGCCGCACCCCGGTCGGCAAAGAGGTCTTCGCCTACACACGCCGCGAGCCGGTCGGTGTGGTCGCTGCGATCGTGCCATGGAACTCGCCGCTGATCATGACCGCGATGAAGCTCGCCCCGGCCCTCGCCGCCGGGTGCACCATCGTGCTCAAGCCCGCCGAGAACACCCCGCTCACCGCGATCTACCTCGGCAAGCTCCTGCAGGAGGCGGGCCTTCCCGAGGGCGTCGTCAACATCGTCACCGGCTACGGCTTCGAAGCGGGGCAGGCGCTCGTCGATCACCCGCAGGTCGCGAAGATCGCCTTCACCGGCTCGACCGCAGTCGGCAAGAAGCTCGTCGCCTCGGCCGCCGGCGACCTCAAGCGCCTGACCCTCGAACTGGGCGGCAAGTCGCCGTCACTGATCATGCCCGACGCTGATCTGGATGCCGCGATCGCCGGTGTCTCCAGCGGCATCTTCGACAACGGCGGCCAGGTCTGCGTCGCGAGTGCGCGCATCTACGCGCACCGGGATGTCTACCAGCAGGTCATCGAGGGCATGGCCGCCGCCGGCGAGAAGCTCCGCCTCGGCCACGGCCTCGACCCCGAGAGCGACCTCGGGCCGCTCGTGAGCGAGGCACAGGCCTCGCGGGTCGCGTCCCTCATCGACGCCGGCCGCTCCGACGGCGCCACGGTGGTCTCCGGCGGCACCCGCGAGGGCAACTTCTACACCCCGACCGTGCTGACCGATGTCACGGCATCCATGCCCCTCATGAAGGAGGAGATCTTCGGTCCCGTCGCCGTGGTCACCCCCTTCGACGACCTCGACGAGGTGGTGGGATGGGCCAATGATTCCCGCTACGGCCTGGCCGCGAGCGTCTGGACCGAGGGCCTGAGCAACGGCCACCGCATCGCCGCGCAGCTGGAGGCTGGCACCGTGTGGGTGAACTGCCACTCCTTCCTCGGCCCGGAGCTGCCCAAGGGCGGCCACAAGGAATCCGGCTGGGCCTACGAGAACGGTGCGCAGGGTCTGGAGAACTACCTCGAGACCAAGACCGTCGCGATGGTGATCTGATGAGCGAGAAGAAGCCCATCATCCTGGGCGCGTTCGAGATGATGAACCCCTCCAACGGGATGCCCACCTGGACCGATCCCCGCGGCCGGGGCGACGACTGGGACGACATCGAGTACTGGGTGGATCTGGCCAAGATGCTGGATGCCGCGGACTTCGACTTCCTGTTCTTCGCCGACACCTACGGCTACGCGACTTTGCAGGGACGCATGCCCGAAGAGGTCGCCGCCCACGGCATCCAATTCCCCGCGCTCGACCCGATGCTCGCCATCCCGGCACTCGCGCGCGAGACCGAGAAGCTCTGTTTCGTCGTGACCTCGCCGACGACCGTCGAGCGCCCCTATGCCACCGCGCGCCGCTTCGCCTCGCTCGACCGCTTCACGCAGGGCCGCATCGGCTGGAACGTCGTCACCGGGAGCTCGCAGGCCACCACCGACGAGCTGTTCGGCGTGACCGAGACGCTCACCCACGATCAGCGGTACGACGCGGCCGATGACTTCCTCGACACCTGCCTGCGCTTCTGGGAGCACAGTTGGGAGGACGACGCCGAGGTCCGCGATCGCGCCCGCGGTGTCTACGCCGACCCCGCGAAGCTCCACCGCGTTGAGGTCGACGGCACCTACCAGCGCGCCCATGGCATCTTCGCGGTGCCGCCGACCCCACAGCGCACGCCCGTGCTGTTCCAGGCCGGCACCAGCGACCGTGGCCGCGCGTATGCCGCCCGCAACGCCGAGGCCGTGTTCATCCAGGGGCAGACCATCGCCTCCGCCGCAGCGCACGTGTCCGACATTCGCGCACAGGCCGAGAAGAACGGGCGCCTCGCATCCGATGTGAAGGTCGTCACCGGGATGACCATCACCGTCGCGCCGACCGAAGAAGAGGCCCGGTCGCTGCGCGCCGAGTACGAGGCGCTCCTCGGGCTGGATGACGCGGCCGTCATGTTCGCCGGCATCACCGGCATCGACCTCACCGGCTTCGATCCCGACACCCGGCTCGTGGACATCAAGACCGACCTCGGGCAGACGCTCGTGGACCGCTACGCGAAGAAGGACCCCGATGTGCGCGTGCGCGCGGTGCTCGACCAGTTCCGCACCAAGGCGATCCGCGGCTTCCAGATCACGGGGACTCCCGAGCAGGTCGCCGATGAGATCGAGGCCATCATCGACGGGTCGGGACTGGACGGCATCATGCTCGAGCCCACCTTCGGCGGTCCTTTCTCTCACAAGGCCTTCATCGACCTGGTCGTCCCCGTTCTCGCCGAGCGTGGCCGTCTGAACACCCCCGCCGGCCCCACGCTGCGCGAACGCTTCGGCGGATCGGCACGTCTGGCCCCCACCCACCGCGCGCACAGCCTGACCGCCAGTGCCGCACCGAACGGAGAATCCGAATGAAAGCAGAAGCCGTCGAGGCGGTGATCCGCGGGCTGAAGAAGGCCGGGGTCTCTGTCGCCACGTACCTGCCCGACTCGCTCTTGAAAGAGCTCTACCCGGCGCTGGATGCCGACCCCGACATCCGCACGATCCCCGTCACGAACGAGGGCGAGGGCGCGGCGATCGCCGGCGGTGTGTTCCTCTCGGGTCAGCGCGCGGTGCTGGTGATGGAGAACTCCGGGCTCCGCGCCGCGACGGAGCACCTCGCCCGCATGGGTCTGGGCGCCGGCATCCCCGTCGTGATGATCATGAGCTACCGCGGCGAAATGGGCGAGAACAACTGGTGGGCGATCCCCCACGGCATCACGATGGAGCCGCTGCTGAACGCCCTGCGCACCCCGTACACGATCGTGCGCTCGGTCGATGAGATCGAGACCGCCGTCGTCCGCGCCTACGAAACCGCCTACGCGTCGTACTACCACGCCGCGATCGTCCTCGGAGGGGACCTGGTCCGATGAGCTACTCCCGTTTCGAAGCCATGAAGCTGCTCGGCGCGCGCCTGGACGATGCGCTGGTCATCCTCTCCCTCGGCGGCGCCGTCGACGAGTGGTACAACGCCGCCCCGCACATGCGCGAGGCGAGCCTGTTCCAGCAGCAGCTGGGCTGCGTCACCCCCGAAGCCTTCGGTCTGTCGGTCGGCCTTCCGCACCGCCAGATCGTGTCGCTGGACACCGACGGCGGCCTGCTGTTCAACCTCGGCATCCTCGCCACCCTCGCCAACGAGCAGCCGAAGAACCTCTTCGTCGTGGTCTGGGACAACGAGCAGTACCAGTCGATCGGCGGCCCCCGCACCCACACCAAGGGCGGCCGTGTCGATCTCGCCATGATCGCCCGCGGCGCGGGCGTCGAGAAAGCGTTCACCGCCCACACGCTCGAGGAGTTCGACGCGCACTGCGAGGCGGGCCTGGCAGCCGAGGAGCCCTACATCGTCGTCGCCAAGACCGACGGTATCCTCGAGCCCGGCATCAAGCGCAAGCACTCCGACGGCCGCGAGGACAAGTACATCTTCGTGCGCCACGTCGAAGCCACCGAGGGCATCACGATCATGGGCCCCAGCGAGCACAACTGATGCCCGTCGTCTCCGCTCCTGCATTCTCAGAGAGCGCCGCCGCCTACGACTACCTGGTCGTCGGCGGCGGCGCCGCCGGGTGCGTCCTGGCCGCACGCCTGTCCGAGGACCCCGAGGCAGAGGTCCTGCTCATCGAGGCGGGCCCCTCCCACGAGGGTGTGCGCGAGATCCTCGAGGCAGCGCACTGGGATGCCATGATCGGCGGCCCCTACGACTACGGCTACGCCTCCACCCCCACCGAGCATGTGCTCGGCCGATCGATCGCGATGCCCCGCGGCCGCGTCCTCGGCGGCAGCTCCAGCACCAACGCGATGCTCTGGTACCGCGGCGCCCGCGCCGACTACGACGCCTGGGCTGCCGCGGGTGCCATCGGCTGGGGCTACGACGACCTCCTCCCCTACTTCCGCCGTTCCGAGTCCCGGCCCGGCGGCGACCCGACCTACCGAGGGCTGGACGGCCCGGTGCGCGTTGCCCCACTGACACGTGTCCACCCGATCGCGCACGCGCTGATGGATGCCGCCGCCGAGCGTGGCATCCCGGTCATTGACGATGCGAACGCCGCCTCCAACGAGGGTGCGACCTACGCCGACTACAACGCCGTCGAGGGCGAAGACGGCTCGTTCGAGCGCTGGAGCACGGCCCGCGCCTACCTGGAACCCGCCCTCGGCCGACCGAACCTCGACATCCTCGTCGACAGCCCCGTGCACGAGGTCATCCTCGAGGGCACGACAGTGCGCGGCATCCGGCACCGCGTGGCAGGCGAGGTGATCGAGACCCGCGCCGCCCGCACCGTGCTCACCGCCGGAGCACTGGACACTCCGGGCATCCTGCAGCGCTCGGGCATCGGCGATCCCGCACGCCTGCACGAGGCCGGTATCCAGGCGCGCCACTCTCTGCCGGGCGTCGGCGAGAACTTCCAGGACCATGCGCTGATCCTGGGCGTGAACTTCCGCGCCCGCGCCGACCTGGGCGAGGTGCTGGGCAATGGCGGCGGCGCCATGATCAACTGGCGGAGCTCCTACGCGTCGGCCGGCCCCGACCTGCACACGGTCATCGCCCACGGCTCCCGCGGCGATGACGCACTTCACGGGAAGTACGACCTCTCAGGGAATCGGGTCTTCGCTCTCGTTCCCGGCCTCTACGGCTCACGCAGCGTCGGCTGGGTGCGCTCACGCTCGGCAGACCCTGATGTGCCCGCCGATTTCCACCCGAACTACCTCGCGGATCCGACAGACCTCGCCGCCATGGTCGAGGCTTTGGATGCCGTGCACGACCTCGTCGCGACATCCGCGTACGCCGATCTCGCCGAGGGTCCGATCACGCCACCCGTGTCGATGACCGACAGGGCCGAGCGCATCCGGTTCGTGCGCGAGAACATCGGATCGTTCTTCCACTGCGCCGGCACTGCCCGCATCGGGACCGACGAGGATGCGGTGGTCGATCCGGGACTTCGCGTCCGAGGCCTCGCCGGCCTGTGGGTCGCGGATGCCTCGGTGATGCCGATCATCCCGACCGCCAACACGCAGGCTCCCACCGTGGCCATCGCCGAGCGCGCCGCAGACCTCATTCGCACCGCCTGAGCTCCACCCCACTCAACCGACGGAGACCCTCATGACCGACATCGCCACCACCTACACGATGACCCTGCCCGCCTGGCTCGTCGCCGAAGCCGACGCGCTGCCGACGACCCTCGCGACCAACGAGGAACGCATGGCGCTGGTCAACCAGCTCGCCGACCGCAACTGGCGCGAGGGCAACGGCGGCCCGTTCGCCGCGATCGTCGTGGACGAGGGGACCGGGGAGCTCGTCTCGGTCGGCGTCAACGTGGTCCTCTCGACCGGCATCACCTCGGGGCACGCGGAGGTGATGGCCCTCGCGCTCGCGCAGCAGAAGCTCGGACGATGGAACCTCGGCGAGGGCGGCGCGCGACTGTCGCTCATCGTCAACTGGCGCCCCTGCGTGCAGTGCTACGGCGCGACCATGTGGAGCGGCGTGCGCTCCCTCGTCGTGGCCGGCCACGGGCCCGAGCTCGAGGAGCTCACCGGGTTCGACGAGGGCCCGGTGGTCGAGGACTGGGACGAGCAGTTCCGCGAGCGCGGCATCGACGTCACGATCGGCGTCGCCCGCGAGGAAGCCCTCGCGGTCTACCGCGCGTATGGCGCCGCCGAGAACCTCGTCTACAACGCTCGCGGCGAGGACTGAGTCACACAGCCGGAGGCTCTGCCACGCCATAGTGGATACATGGCGCGTGCATCCGGATCAGGCTCTGTCGAGCGACCTCCGCACGCGATCGCCCCCGTCCGTCCGCGCACGCTGCGCGCGGCACTCATCGTCATCACGGTGCTCGCCGGCGTGATGAGCGCTCTCGCCCTCGCGCTGATCCTCCCCGTCTTTCCGGGGGCATCGGCCGCGGTCGAGCTCCTGTTCATGGCGGTCATCTGGGTGTATCTGATCGCTGGGCTGATGGCGTGGTGGCGGCGTCCGAACAGTGCCATCGGTGTGCTGCTGATCTCGTGTTCGCTTGCGCTGTTCGCCAACAATCTCGTCAACGTCCCCCTCCCCGGCTTCGCCCTCGTCGGGATGGTCGTCGGCACGGCGATCTATGCGGTGATCATCCACATGCTCCTCGCTTTCCCTTCCGGAGCGCTCCCCGATCGCACCTCTCGCGTCATCGTCGGTGCGGCGTACGTGATCACGTTGGGCCTGCAGATCCCGCTCTACACCTTCGCCACCACGGGATTGGCGTTCGCGGTCGCAGAAAGTGTCCAGCGGCTCGCCGGGATCGCGGTCATGCTCGCCACCGCCGCCGCTCTGGTCCATCGTGTCCGCGCCGCCGATCGCGCCTTCCGACGCATCTTGGTCCCGCTGTACCTGTACGGCGTGTTCGCTGCGCTGGCCGTCGCGTTCAGTGGCGCGCTCTTCGCCCTTTTCGCCCCAGATGCCACCGTCCAGTTGGCTGTGATCCAACTCGTCATCCTCGCGGGTGTTCCCATCGCGTTCGTCTGGGGGGTATCGCGCGGCGGATTTGCGCGCACCGGAGAACTCACCGAACTGAGCGAGGTACTTCTCACCGAGACCGTCGACACCTCCCCGCTCAGCGCCGCGCTGGCGCGCACCCTCGGAGATCCCACCATCCGTGTCCTGTTCCGGAGACCGGGCGGGAACTTCGTCACCGAGCAGGGCTCCGCCGTGAGCGAGGATGCCGACGGAGTCTCCCGCGCCCGCGTTCCGGTCATCATCTCCGGCGATGACGGCACGGTGATCGAGTATGACCCTCGGCTGACGACCGACCCGCAGCACCTCACCCAGGCGGGGCAGATCCTCGCCATCGCTCTGGATCGCACGCGGCTGTCGGCGGAGCTCCTCGCCAGCCAACGCGAGGTCGCCGCGTCCCGGGCGCGTCTGGTGGATGCCGCCGACCGCGAGCGCGCACGGATCGCCCGTGACCTTCATGACGGCCTGCAAGCACAGCTCGTCCTCCTCGCCGTCGAAGCGCAGCAGATGGCGACAGCACCGGACACGAGCGCCCGCATCCGCTCAGCGGCAACGGACCTTCGGGTCAGAATCGATGCGGCCGCCGCAGACCTGCGACGACTCGTCCATGACGTGCTGCCGTTGCCCCTCACCGACGGTCTGGATGTCGCCATCGAAGACCTGGTCGACAGAGTGCCGCTGTCCACGACCTCCCGCATCGCGGTCGGCGCCGCGCCGCTTCCCCCTCCGGTCGTGAACACGGCGTACTTCGTGGTGGCCGAAGCACTCGCCAATGCCCTGAAGCACGCCGCGACCCGCTCGGTCGACATCGAGATCGTGCGCGCCGGCGACACCATGACGGTCACCGTCACGGACAGCGGGATCGGCGGGGCAGACCGCGAGGGGCGGGGGCTGATAGGCCTCGCCGACAGGGTCGACGCGCTCGGCGGCGAACTGGTCATCGAAGAGCGCGTACCGACCGGCACGATCGTTCGCGCGGAGCTGCCATGCGTGTTGTGATCTGCGAAGACGAGGCGCTCCTGCGTCAGGGGCTGTCGCTTGTGCTGCAGGGCGAGGGACTGGATGTGGTCGGCACCGCCACCACGGCCGACGAACTCGATGTGATGGTCGAGCGGGACCGGCCTGACCTGGTGGTCACCGACATCCGCATGCCCCCGACCTACAGCGACGAGGGTCTGGTCGCCGCCCTGCGCATCCGGCGGCGGCATCCGAAACTCGGAATCGTCGTCCTCTCCCAGCACATTCAGCGCCGCTATGCGGAAGAGCTCCTCGCACCCGGCGACGGACACGTCGGATACCTGCTCAAACAGCGCATCTCCGACATCTCGACCTTCACCCAAGACCTCCGCCGCGTTGCGCGCGGAGGCACCGCGCTGGACCCCGAGATCGTGGAGATCCTGCTCACGCGCGCGCAACGCCTCGGCGGCGGAGTCGAGCAGCTGACACCTCGCCAGCGCGAGGTGCTGGGCCTCATGGCGGAGGGACGCAGCAACGCCTGGATCGCTGCGCACCTCGGCACCTCCGAACGCGCCGTGGTGCAGCACACCTCGAACATCTACGACAAACTCGATCTGCCGGTGGACGCCGACGACCACCGCCGCGTGCGCGCCGTCCTGCACTATCTCACCCACTGACTCCGCAACAGCGCCGCAGCCCTCACGCACGCACCTCTCACGCGAGGTGCGTGGCAATCTGATATCGCAGCGTTCACCCGTTCGTCATCGTCACGTTCGTCATCCTTCGCCAAAATCCGGGACCCTCGCTACACGTCGTTTTACGGCGCGCGTATGCGCGCCCAGAGGAGTCCCGGTGACGCTCGGACCGCTTTCACCTGTTTCCGCTCACCCCTCGGGCTGCATCGGAATCTCCGCTCATCGCGGGGCATCGATCTCCCACCCCGAAAACACGCTGTCCGCCTTCCGTGCCGCGCTCGCGGCGGGCACCGACGGTGTGGAGACCGACATCGGGCTGAGCCGCGACGGCATCCCCGTGCTCCTGCACGACGACACCGTTGATCGCACCACGAACGGCACGGGTGCGGTGGGCGAATTCACCGCAGCCGAGCTCCGGGCGTTGGATGCGGGCGCGGGTGAGGGCGTTCCGACTCTGGACCTGTTGCTCACGCTGATCGGCGACCGGGCCGAGATCAACATCGAGCTCAAGGACCCCGATTCCGCCGGCCCCGTGCTCGAGGTGGTCCGCCGCCATCCGAACGTGCAGTGGTTCTGTTCCTCGGCGGAGTGGGGGTCGTTGGAGGAGCTGCGGAGGCTGGACGCGCGCGCCCGGATCTATCCGCTGAGTCTCGGCGTCGCGACCGTCGACGACATGCGGGCGCTGGCCCTCGACGCCGGGTGCCCCGCCGAGGTGATCGACCGTGAGTACTCCTTGGTCTCAGCGCTCAAGCTCAACCTGGATGACGCGCTGGAGTTCGCATCCACGATTGATGCGGAGGGTATCTCGGTCTCGGCCGTGCGCCTGGATGCCGCCGCTATCGCGCGCGTGCACGCCGCCGGGCTTCGCGTCTGGACGTGGACGATCAACGACCTCACTCGTGCAACGCAGCTCATTGACGCGGGTGTCGACGTCATCTGCACCGACAACCCCGTCGCACTTCTCACCCTGCGTGAGCAACTGGCCACCGGCGGCTCTCTCGTCGCCTAACGCCGCAGGCCCTGCTTGACCACGACGAGTCGGTACGGCTCCCCATCCGCCGACCACCACCGGTGATTCACGCCGCCCGCGTAATAGGCGCAGTCACCCGTCTCAAGGGTGCGCACCTCGCCCTCGAGTTCCAGGGAAAGGCGGCCTTCCACCACGTACACGAACTCATCCTCTGGATGGAGGAACGAGGGCCCGGGAGCGACGGTCGCCGCGACGATCTCGACCGGATGCAGTGGCCGGGAGCTGGCAGCCAGCATCCGCGCCGTACCGGTGGCGAAGCCGTCTGCGACCGTCGGCACGGCATCGCCGCGTCGGCGGATCTCTACCGCGGGAAGTTCCTCACCGGGTTCTTCGGCTGCGGCCACCAGCTCCAGTGGGCTGGTCTGCAGCGCGACGGCAATGCGGCGCAGGGACCCGAGACTCGGCTGCGCGAGGCCGCGCTCGAGCTGACTGAGGAATGGATGGGACAGCCCCGTCAACTCCGCCACCTGAACGAGCGTCAGCCCGTTCGCCTTGCGCAGCCGTCGTATGCAGGCTCCGAGGCGGATGCTCGCGGCATCGGTCTCGGAAACGGCGATCGTGTCGTTCGCCACGAGGTCCGCCTCAGGCGGTGACCGCCGCGGCGGCCGCATAGTCGCGCACGCTCTGGATGTACGCCGCCCGTCGCGACGGCGTCAGCCAGGATGCCTCAAAGGAGTTGATCGCGAGCTGAACCAGCTCATCGCGCGCGAGTCCCGCCTGCTCGGCGAGCGCGACGTAGTTGTCAGCGACGTAGCCCCCGAAGTAGGCGGGGTCATCCGAGTTGAGGGTGACGCGCGCACCCTGGCGCAACAGCCCGACGATCTCCTCGGACTTCATCTGCTCCGTCACGAAGGAGTTCGAGACGGGGCAGCAGGTGAACCCCATCCCCTTCTCGATCGCGAGGGCGACGAGCTCAGGGTCCTCGACGATGTTCGTGCCGTGGTCGATGCGGTCGACATCGATCTCGGTGAGGACGGTGCGGATGTTGTCGATCGAACCCACCTGATCGATATCGCAGTGCATCGTCAGGAAGAAGCCCTCCGACCGCGCCCGTGCGAACACTGCCGCGAACTTCTCCGGCGGGTTTCCCCGCTCATCCGAGTCCAGACCGACCCCGACGATCCACGCCTTGTAGGGCAGCGCCTCCATCAGTGTCGCCATCGCGTACTCGGCCGAAAAGTCGCGCAAGAAGCAGAGGATGAGCTCCGCCGAGATCCCGAGCTCGTCCTGGGCACGCACCGCCGCGCGACGGTAGCCGCCGATCACGTTCGCAAAGGGAACGCCGCGACTGGTGTGCGCCTGCGGATCGAAGAACATCTCGACGTGGACAACCCCCTGCGAGTGCGCCTTCTGAAGGTAGGCCCACGCAAGATCGTGGAAATCGTCCGCGGTCTGGAGCACCTGCATCGCGGGGTAGTACACGGCCAGGAAGCTCGTCAGGTCGGTGAAGTTATACGTCGCCTTGACGTCCTCCACGGTCTTCTCCGCCAGATCAATGCCGTTGCGCGCCGCCAGGGCGAACTTCAGCTCCGGCTCGAGGGTGCCCTCGAGGTGGAGGTGGAGCTCGGCCTTGGGTAGGCCATACGCGAACGAGGCGAGATCGGTGGTGCTCATGCGGATCAGATGCCCTTCTGGGGGTGCATGCCCATCCGGGCCAGCACCACGTCTTCCACGATCTGGATGACGTTGTAGAGGATGAGGGAGACCGCGGTGACCGCGACGACCGAGGTCCACAGCGCGGCGAACTGCGCCTGCGGGACGTAGCCGGCGATCGAGCCGCCGATGCCGCCGCCGACCGCAAGCCACTCGGCGAGCAGGGCACCGGTGATGGCACCGGGCACCGAGATGCGTACCGCCGCGAAGAAGGCCGGGAGCGAGATCGGCACCGCAACCGTGAGCAGCTTCTTCCATGACCCGCCGCCGTACACCTCGACCAGGTCGTTCATCTGCGGCGAGGCCGAGCGAAGACCGAACGAGATGTTGACCAGTGCCGGGAAGAGCACGACGATGCCACCGATGACGGCGACGGTCCAGAAGTCACGGCCGAAGATCAGGATGATGACCGGGGCCATCGCGATCAGCGGCACTGAGCGCAACAGCATGGCCACGGGCATGAGCGCGTGCTCGACACCCTTGTTCAGCTGGAAGACGACCGCCCCGAGGATCGCGACCACGAGTCCGGCGACGAATCCGATGACGGCGTCGCCCAGGGTGACCAACAGGTTGTTCCAGATGGTCTCGCGGTTGGTCGCGGCGGACGGAACCGTGAACAGATAGTTCCAGACATCCACGGGGCCCTTCGCGATGAGAGGGGAGATCTGGAAGACCCAGAGGACACCGACCCACAAGACGAGCACCGAGATGATCGTCATCGCGAAGGTGAACAGGCCCCAGAGAAGCGCCTTGAGCGCGCCCGTCGCGGCCTGCTTGCGAATGGTGGCCTGCATCTGCGCCGAGGCTCCGGGAGTCGATCCCGAGGGCACGGCGGTGTTGAGCGTCGTCATTTGGCGCTTCCCTTCGACCAGGGGGCGGCGGCGCGGGCCAGGAGCCCGACGATGCCGAACCCGGCGAGTGACACGGCTCCCGAAGCGAGGGCGAGCGCCCACACCAGCGGGGCATCGGATGCCTGTTGCGCGAGGATCATCGCAAGCCCCACACCCACCTCGATCTTTCCGAAGAACTCACCCAGAACGGCACCGAGGAAGGCGGCGGGCACGGCGATCTGCAGAGCATTGAGGATGGCGGGGAGAGCCGCGATGACGCGGACCTTGACCAGCTGTGTGAACTTGGACCCGCCATAGACCGTGATGAGGTCGAGGCTGGTCTTGTCCGCGGACTTCAGGCCGAGGAGCGCCCCCACCACGGTCGTGAAGAACACCGAGAGCGCCGCGAGCAGGATGGCGGTGCCGCTGGGATCCCCCACGGCCGGCGGCGGGATCAGAACGACGGCGAGCATGCCGATCGCAACGATCGGGACGCAGTATGTGAGGATCGCCAACTGCATGGCGACGCCTTCGGCGCGCGGGACGATGAGGACGATGCCCGCCATCAGCAGCGCCAGACCGTTGCCCCAGAGGTAGCCGATGCCGGCTTCTTCCAGGGTGACCAGGAAGTTCCGGGCGAAGAAATCCCATCCGGAGCTGATGTACGCGCCGATGACCTCGGGGGGGCTGGGGATCGGGTGCGCACCGGTGGGGCTCACCCACACTTCGGCGACGATCCACCAGAAGGCGACGAGCGCGATGCCACCCATCGTGCCGATGAGCCACGGCGGCAGACGCACGTCCTCCCACTGGATGGTGCGGGACTTGCCCGACGCGTCAGTGGTCATCGGCCGCCGCGCCCCCCTCGCCGAACAGCAGTTCGGACGCCTGGTCGACGTACTCGTGGAACTCGGGGGTACGCATCATCTCGGGCATGCGCGGGCGGGGGAGGTCGATGGTCATGACCTCCTTCACCCGTCCCGGGCGCGGGCTCATGACCGCGACCTGATCCGAGAGGAAGATCGCCTCGGAGATGCCGTGCGTGACGAGGAGGGTCGTTGCGGGCTTCTCGGTCCAGATACGCAGCAACTCGAGGTTGAGCTTCTGGCGGGTCATGTCATCGAGGGCACCGAAGGGCTCGTCGAAGAGCAGCACCTCGGGGCGCATGATGAGGGAGCGGGCGATGGACACGCGCTGGCGCATACCGCCCGACAGCTGTGCGGGCTTGGCCTTCTCGAAGCCCTTGAGGCCGACGAGAGCAATCATCTCGTCGACATAGGCCTTGTCGACGGACTTGCCCGCGATTTCGAAGGGGAGCCGGATGTTCGACAGCACACTTCGCCACGGCAACAGGGCCGAGTCCTGGAAGGCGATGCCGAGCTTGTTCTCCTTGCGCAACTCCTTCGGGCTCTTCCCATCGACGCGGGTGGTACCGCTCGTGGGCTCTTCGAGACCCGCAAGAATGCGCAGGATGGTGGACTTGCCGCAACCTGACGGGCCCAGGAGCGAGAGGAACGTGCCCTGGTCCGTGTGCAGATTGGCGTCCTGCAGCGCGACGACCGACTTGCGGCCGCTCGTGAAGACTTTGTTCAGGCCGGTGATCTGAAGGCCGGTGCCCAGGGTCTCGCCCTGGGCACCGGTCTCGACGACAGGTTGCGTCATTGTTTCAGTGAACTCTCTATCAACCCATGAAGTCGATGAGGTCGGGGTTCTCCGCGTAGACCTCGTTCAGGAGCGTCAGGTCGAACAGGTCGGCCGCGGTGAGCACGATGCCGGCGCCCGCGAGGCTCGCGATGGTGGCCTCCTGCAGCTCGTCGCTGATCGTGAACAGACCGTTGGCGAGGGTCTCGTCGGTGACGATCAGGTCGACCTGTGCGAACGATCCCTCTTCAGACAGTGCCGGGTCCAGACCCAGGTCGGCGCCGTAGACCTCGTAGGCCAGGCGAGCACCCTCGGCGGGGTCGTTGACCAGGTCGGTCCAGCCGCGGATCTCGGCGAGCAGGAACGCCTTCACCGTCGAGGGGTGGTTGGCGATCATGTCGTCGGTGGTGACGAAGGTCTCGGCCGAGAAGGGCAGACCGTTGTCGGCGAAGGGCAGGTTGACGGTGTCGAAGCCCTCGGCGGCGACGATGAGCGCCTCGTTGGTGAGGTACGCCATGAAGCCGTCGACCTCGCCGTTGGTGAGCGGCGCCGGGTCGTACTGGACCGGGACGATCTCGACGTCGTCGGTGGTCAGACCGTTGGCGGAGAGGAACGCGGTGAACAGCGCCGTGTTCGAGTCCTGGATGCCGATCTTCTTGCCGATCATGTCCTCGACCGTGGCGATGTTGCCACCGTCAGCGAGCGAGAGGATCGTGAAGGGGTTCTTCTGGTAGGTCGTGCCGATGATCTTCAGCGGGGCGCCCTCCGAAGCCACGACGGCGCCGGTGGAGACCGCGTCGCTCAGGCCGAAGTCAGCGGTTCCCGAGATGAGCTCGGGGGCGCTGGTCGAGGGGCCGGGGACGAGGGTCACCGAGCTGAAGCCGGCGTCCGTGTAGTAGCCGTTGCTGTCGGCGAAGAACTCGCCCGCGAACTCTTCGTTCTTGATCCAGCTGAGCTGGATCGTGATGTCGCTGATGAGCTCGTCGGTGGCAGCGTCGGTCGAGCCGCTGTCGCTGTCGCTCGAACCCGCGCAGGCGGACAGGGCGAGAGCCGAAACGGCGATTCCGGCCAGCGCAGCGGCCATGCGGCCGCGGCGCGAAGAGAAGATGGTCATGTGCTGTGTCTCCAAGTGCTGTTGGTGCCTCGGTGTGGGGTGATGACACGACGAACAGGGATTTCTGTCTCGCATCGGGTTCGACGGTACGAGATGTAGATTTCACGAACACTCGCGAGCGTGTTTCCGTCGCGTTACCTCTCCCCATGAGGACCCGGGAGCCCGACGTGCGCCCGGCAGAGGGCTACGGCGCGGGAGGACGAGCGCCGGAGAGGGTCACGGCGCGGGCGGCGATCGTGGATGCTGCCGCGGCGGCATCCACGGGGGACAGACCGCGACGAACGGCGGCGTGAAAGCCGGCCGCGAACGCGTCACCGGCCCCGGTGGGGTCCACGACGTGCGCGGGTTCAGCCGGTACGTGGCTCACTCGCACTCGGGACTGCATTCGGGCGGGGTCCTCGGCAACGTAGGAGCCGTCTGCGCCACACGTCACGATCACCGTTGGCGCGACGGCCGTCAAGGCGCGGGCCGCGACCTCCGGATCGTCGAGCCCGGTGAGCGCTTCGGCTTCGTCGCGGTTGGGCAGCAGGATGTCGACCCCGGCCACCGCTGCGAGGAAGTTGTCCACCCCGACATCGCGGAGGAACCCGGCGGAGGACGGGTCCAGCACGACGGGGATTCCGAGCCTGCGCGTCCGACCAAGGAGGTCGGGCACCCGCGCGAGTCGCCACGGCTCGAGCATCGAGTGCCCGGTGATGTGGACGGCGGCTGCGCCCATGAGGCGTTCATCGGTGAGCACATCGACCGGCAGGTCACGGTTGGCCCCGCCCATGTTGAGGAAGGTGCGGGAGTCGCCGTCGAGCAGGATGACGATCCGTCCGGTCGGGCGGTCATCGGCCTCTTCGATGAGCGCGCGGACGCCGTGGGCGGCGAGGGTCGCGGTGTGGCGGGCGGCGTCCCCGCTGCCCACGCGACCATAGAAGTCGACAGGTGCGCCCAGGTGTCCGAGCCACGCGGCGACGTTCGCCGCCGACCCGCCCTGGGCGTAGACGATGTCCGACTCCGTATCGGTGTCGCGGCGGATTGGTCCGTGCGGCGTGACGAGGATGTCGTCGATCACGTCCCCGATGACGACGATGCGGCTCATCCCGGTCCCTCAGTCGATCAGGCGGCGAGCGCGGACGCGATCTCGGCCGCCAGACGCACGTTGTTGCGGGCGATGTCGAGGTTGACCTCGAGACTGCGCCCACCCGATAGCTCGACGATCCGCAGCAGCAGGAACGGCGTCACCGCCTTGCCGCGGATGCCCTGCGCGTCCGCCTCGGCGAACGCCTGCGCGACGATCCGGTCGTGCTCGGCCACGTCCCACTCCTGCTCTGCCGGGAGCGGGTTTGCCACCACCATGCCGGCCCGCGTGCCCAGCGCGTCCTGCGCGCGGATGATCGCGGCGATCTCCTCGGGGGTGTCCACCCTCCAGTCCAGCGGCAGATCGGACTCACGCAGCCAGAACCGTGGGAAGACGTCCGTGCCGTAGCCGACCACCGGCACACTGAGCGTCTCGAGGCGTTCCAGGGTCGCGGGCAGATCCAGCACGCTCTTGGCGCCGGCCGACACGACGGCGACCGGGCTGGATGCCAGCACCGTGAGGTCCGCGGACTCGTCGAACGTGTCACCGGCGCCCTGGTGCACGCCGCCCAGCCCGCCGGTGGCGAACACGCGCACGCCGGCCTGGGCGGCGAGGTAGGCCGTGGCGGCGACGGTGGTCGCGCCGCTGCGTCCGAGCGCGGCGAGCACCGCGAGGTCGCGCACGCTCGCTTTGGCGAGATCCTCTTCGGCGATGCGGCGCACACCTGACTCATCGAGACCGACGTGCGGCACGCCGTCGAGAACGGCGATGGTCGCGGGGGTCACCCCTTGATCGCGCAGGATCTGCTCGAACTCGCGAGCCGCCTCGAGGTTGCGGGGGCGCGGCAGCCCGTGGCTGATGATGGTCGACTCGAGAGCGACGATCGGCCTGCCGTCGGCGAGGGCTGCGGCGACCTCGTCTGAGACCTGGATGACCTCGCCCATCAGGCGGGGTACCCGAGGCGCGCAGCGATCTGCGGCAGCTGCTGGTGCACCCGGACGGTCGCCTCGGCAGCCAGCGGGTTGGTCGAGTGGCCACGCTCGGAGACGAGCTCTCCGCCGACGTACACCTTGGTCAGGTTGCGCAGGCTCATCGACAGCACGTAGGTACGCACCGGGTGCCACAGCGGTCCGACGTCCGGTCGGCGCGGATCGACGATCACGAAGTCGGCGAACTTGCCCACTTCGAGGCTTCCGACGCGGTCGGCGACCCCCATGATCTCGGCGCCGCCGAGGGTGTGGAGGCGGAGGACCCGCTCAGGCATCATCGAGAGCGGATCTTTCGTCCGGGCGCGCTGCATGACGATCCCCATGCGCATGTTCTGCCACGGGTCGGAGATGTCGGTGCATGCCTGGTCGTCGAGCCCCATCCCCACCTTCATCCCGAGCTCGAGCATTTCGGGCACCAGGGCGACACCGGAGGCCAGGCGGCCGTTGGACGCGGGCTGCCACGACATGGCGGCTCCACCCTCGGCGGCCTGCTCGATGATCTCGGGGGTGGTCTGGATGAAGTGGCCGAACATCATGCCCGGACCCAGCGCTCCGGCATCCCGGTACATCGCGAACTTCGACTGCTGCAGCGGAACAGCCTCGGGGGATTCGAGGAAGTGGGCCTGGTTGGTGACACCGAGCGCGCGCATCGCCTCCACCTCGATCGCGGCCGCGTCGTCACGGGGCGACCACTGCACCTGACCCATGATCGAAGCGCCGAGGGCGAGGTCCTGGTCCAGCGACCGCGTATGGGCGACCGACTGCGCGAAGCGGTCGTGGATCTCGGCATCGGTGCCGACGGTGGCATCCATGCCGATGGAGTCGACGAAGCGGATGCCGGCGTCGGCGCAGGCGTCGGCCTGACGCGTGTGGTAGTCGAGCGCGCGCATCGGAGCATCGCCCACGCGCTTGCCGTCGACCATCCGCTCCCACGACTGCAGCGGGTCGGTGAAGTTGTAGGCGGTGGTGACGCCGTTGGAGAGGAAATCGATCGCTCCGTGCAGGGTCGACCAGTAGATGTCTTCGGGGCTCGCACCCGAGGTCATCCCGAGCATCGAGTCGCACCAGCCGTACAGGGTCTCACCGACGCCGAGCCCTCGCAGGCCGCTCGTGAACAGGTGGCTGTGGGAGGAGACGAAGCCCGGCGCGACGAACGCGCCGTCCACGTCGAGGGTCTCGTCGGCCGTCGTGCCGACGGGCGGGTCACCGGCGGCGATGGCGCTGATGCGGCCGTCTTCGACCAGCATCCAGCCGCGCTCGATGTAGCCCGGGTCATCGGTTCCCGCGGGAACGGTGATCAGTCGCGCATTGGTGATGAGCATGGACATGGCTGCCTCCGGCGGGGTTCAGCGTCGGCGTCCGGCGGCATCCCACCGGACGATCACGGAATCGACCTCGGCGAGGTCGGGTGGACAGGACGGGATGCCGAGCGCGTCATCTGCGCCCAGCGAGTCGGGGTGGATCGCGCCGCGAGTCTGCCCCAGTGGCATGCCGGTCCCGCCGGCGCGGACCATGACGATCTCGGCGAGGATCGACAGCGCGGTCTCTTCGGGCGAGCGGCCGCCGAGGGCCAAACCGATCGGAGAATGCAGGCGCGCGAGGGTCGCTTCATCGATACCGGCCGCGCGCAGGCGGGCCAGGCGCTCGTCGTGGGTGCGACGGCTGCCCATGACGCCGACGTATCCGGCTGCGCTCCCGAGGGCGACCTCGAGCGCGGGCACATCGAAGCGTGCGTCGTGGGTGAGCACGCAGATCGCCGTATCGGCGGTGATCTGCGTGGCCGCCAGGTACTCGTGCGGCCACCGATGGTCGATCTCGACGGCGTCTGGAAAGCGGGCGGTGGTGGCGAACACCTCGCGCGGGTCGCAGACGGAGACCTCGAACCCGGAGGCCGCACCGATCCTCGAGACAGCGACGGAGAACTCCACCGCACCGATGATGATCAACCTCGGACGGTGCGGGAACTCCAGAGTGAGGACCTCGGAGTCGGGCGCGACGTCAGGGCTCCGCCCCTCGCGGGACAGGATCAGCCCGCCGCCGCCGGCAGGTCCCCCGATGACGAGGGTCAGCGAGACGGGCTCGCGGAGCGCGAGGGCCTCATCGAGGTCCACCAGCGTTCGCGCGGCGGCAGAGCCGGGAGCGACGGGTGTGACGAGCACATCGATGATCCCGCCGCAGGTCAGACCCGCGGCGAACGCCGTCTCCTCACTGATGCCGTAGCGGGACCGCGTCGCCTCACCGCTGTCGATCGCGCGCAGGCACAGATCGTAGACGGCAGCCTCGACGCAGCCGCCCGAGACGTTGCCGAGCACCTCGCCCGCAGCATCCACGATCATGCTCGCGCCGAGTTCGCGGGGCGAGCTGATCTGTGCGGACACGAGGGTCGCGAGGGCGAAGGGGCGGCCCTCCCGCACCCAGGCGGCAGCGGTCCGCGCGATATCACGCATCAGTTCTTGTCCATCGCGAGACCGAGCACTGACTCGGCGAGGGCGCGGATGCCGAGCGCGACATCCGACCCGCTCACCGCCTCGTCCGGGTGGTGGCTGATGCCGTCGGGATTGCGCAAGAACAGCATCCCCACATCAGCGATCGAGCCGATGGCCATGCCGTCGTGACCAGCGCGACTGAAGATGACCGGCGGCTCCTCGGCGGTGTCGGTGATGGTCGAGGTGATGCCCTCGCGCACGACATCCTGCAGCAGCGGGGCACAGCGCACGGCCGGGGCGTTGTGGATCTCGCGCGCGTTCCAACGCAGGCTCCGGCGGCCCATGATCTCATCGAGCTCGCGGCTGATCGCGTCCCAGACGCGGTCGCGCTCGCCGTCGAACTCGCCACGCAGGTCGAGGCTGAAGACGGTCTCTCCGGGGATGACGTTGACCGAGCCCGGGAAGGCCTCGAACTGACCGACCGTGCCGATGATGTGGTGCTCGGCCGCACAGATCCGTTCGACAGCGAGGGCCGCCTCACTCGCGCCGAGCAGCGCATCGCGGCGCATGTCGTACGGGGTGCCGCCCGCATGCCGGGCCTCTCCCTCGACCGTCAGCTGGAAGCGTCGAGCACTCGCGATCGACGAGACGACGGCGAGCGGCTGCTCACTGCGGTGCAGCTCCGGCCCCTGCTCGATGTGGGCCTCGAGGTATCCGACGAGCTGGTCAGGTCGGCGGGCGGCTTCACCGATACGACCCGGGTCGAGACCGAACTCGAGGAATGCCTGCCGAAGGGTGAGACCGTCGGCGTCCGTGAGAGTCCACCACGAATCGTTCCAGGTTCCGGCCACCGCGGAGGAGCCGAGGAGCGCCTTGCCGAAGCGGGTGCCCTCTTCGTCGGAGAATGCGATGACCTCGAGCGGGAACGGCAGGCCCACGGCGCTCTCACCGGGCAATCGCAGAAGACGCACCACCTCGAGCGCCATGAGCACCCCGACGATCCCGTCGAAGCGTCCCGCATCGCGGACGGTGTCCAGGTGTGACCCGAGCATGAGCGCGGGCGCGGCCGGATCCGGGTCGCTCGCGCGCTCGATGCGGCCCATCTGGTTGCCCGCGGCATCCTGCCAGGAGCGCATCCCGACTTCCCGCATCCATTCGGCCGCCAGCCGGTTCACGCGGGCGTGTTCCGGCGACAGGTATACCCGTTCGATGGATCCGGGAGCCGCCGTCACACGCGCGAGCTCATCGCAGCGCGCCATGACCCGCCGCGCGGCGGCGGCGATGCGGTCGGGGGTGACATCCAACAGCACGCGGCGGGTCACTTCCCCGCGTACAGATCGGCCGCGGCATCCACCCCGCCGCCGACGGGGACGGACGCGCCGAAACGCCGGAGCACGGCCTCGAGCGCGGCGAGAGTCGTCAGCACGGCATCCTTGCGGGCGTTGTAGCCCATCGTGCCGATGCGCCAGACCTTGCCGTGGAGCGGGCCGAAAGAGGTACCGATCTCGATACCGAAGTCATCGAGCATCGCCTGACGGGCCGCATCACCGGGAACGCCCTCGGGAATGTACACGGCGACGACGTTGGTCATCTTGTGGGAGATGTCGCCGAAGACCTCCAGGCCCAGCCCCTGCACGCCGGCCAGCATCGCGTCGCCTGCCAGGCGGTGGCGGTCGATGACCTGCTGGCGGCCCTCGAGCAGCAGCACGCGGGCGCACTCGCGGGCGCCGTAGAGCATGGAGGTCGCCTCGGTGTGGTGGTTGAGGCGCCGCGGTCCCCAGTAGTCGAGGATCATGCCCAGGTCGAAGTAGTTCGAACGCACGAAATCGGGCGCCGAGGGGTCTCCGGGCTCGCGGATACCCGCTTCGACCTTCTTGCGCGAGGTGATGACCTCGACAGCGCGGTCACTCAGGGTGATCGGCGAGGAGCCGGACGGACCGCCGAGGCACTTCTGCAGACCCGCTGTCGCGGCATCCAGGCCCCACGCATCGGCTTCGAAGTCGTTGCCCCCCAGCGACGCCGTGGCGTCGGAGTAGAACAGCACACCGTGTCGACGGCAGATCTCGCCGATTTCGCCCAGCGGCTGATTCATCGTCGTGGAGGTGTCGCCCTGGACCAGGGCGAGGAGGGTCGGCTGCACGCGCACGATCGCCTCTTCCACAGCCGAGGGGGTGAACACCTGCCCCCACTCGGTCTCGATCGTGTGGACCTCCGCCATCGCACGTTCGGCGATCTCGGCGAGCAAGTGCCCGAAGCGTCCGAAGATGGGAACGAGCACCCGGTCACCGGGGCGCACGAGCGAGGTGATCGCCGCCTCGATCCCGGCGCGCGATGTGCCGTCGACCAGCACGGTGGCCTCGTTGCGCGTCGCCCACACCTGGCGGTAGAGCTCCTGGGTCTCGGCCATGGCGGCGGTCATGAAGGGGTCGTACTGTCCGACCAGCGGCGCGGACATCGCCCGCAGCACGCTGGGGTACGCAGAGATCGGCCCCGGGCCCATGAGCAGGCGCGCGGGGGGATCGATGGGGCCGGGGATGACGGATGTCGTCATGCGTGTTCCTTTCCGTCGGCGACCCCGCCCGAAGCGAGTGCCGACAGGCGCCGAGCCAGGCGCACGAGGGCGATGTCGGTGCCGGCGCGGGAGACCAGACAGACGCCCACGGGCGCGGGCCCGAGCGTCGAGGGAACCGTCAGCAGCGGCACCGAGATCGCGGGGAGCCCGGCGACAGCGGCGGGTGTGGTCATCTTCAGGGTCGCCTGACGCGTCGCGTCGATGGCGTCCTGGGGCGCGGTCCGCGCGGGAGCGGGGCCCGGAGCGGTCGGCAGCACGAGTACCGCACCACGCAGCAGGGTCGCGAGGTTCTCTCCGAGGGTCGCGAGCGTCGCACGGGCGGCGGTCTCGGCTTCGGGTGTCACCTGCGAGGCGAGCCGGAAACGCTCGGCGACGGCAGGTCCCACGGCCCCGGGGTTCTCCCGCAGCCAGTCACCGTTGTTGCGCCAGGCCTCGGCGCCCTGCACGGTGCGGAAGGGTGTGTAGTAGTCGTCCAGGTCGCCGATCGAGACCCGCGCCAGGCGCGGCGGATCATCGGATGCCGCCAGCCGCGCGAGCAGCGACTCGAACGCCTCCCGTGTGGCGGGCTCGACGGCCTCGAGCGCCTCATCGGGGACGAGGAACCGCCACGGGAGGTCGGTGCCCGACTCCCCGAAAACGCTCTCGGTGGATTCGGAACCGTCGTAGCTCAGGCACCAGTCGGCGACGCGCTGGAGGGTCCGGCCGTCGCGGGTGAGCCATCCGACGGTGTCGAACGTCTGCGCCAGCGGGAGCACGCCCTGACGGGGAACAAGATTGTGCGTCGTCCGCAGACCCCACAGGCCCTGGTAGGACGCGGGGACGCGGATGGATCCGGCCGTGTCGGTGGCGAGCCCGACATCGGCCTGGCCCATCGAGACCGAACTGGCCGCCCCGCTCGAGGAGCCCCCGGGAAGTGCGCCGGGGAGAGCGCCGTTGGGCGGGGTGCCGTAGTGGGCGTTGTCCCCGGCGATCGAATACGCGAACTCGTCGGTGCGGGCGATACCGCGAACGCTCGCCCCGCCGCGAAGCAGATCCGCAAGGGCGGGAGCCGTCGTCTTCTCCGCACGCGCGCCCTTGAGGAAAGCCGGGTTGCCCGCGCCGATTCGGAAACCCACGAGGCCGAACAGGTCTTTGACGGCAACGGTGAGGCCCTTCAGGGGTCCCTCCCAGGCGCCTTGGTAGAGCGGATCGCCGACGCTGCGCCACACGGTCTTGTCGAAGGGAGGCGTACGCGGGGTGACATGCGCGGCGGTGATGAGCCACTGCCCGTCGATCTTCTGCCACACCTGGGTCTGCAACCCCGCGCCGCCGCCGGCGAAGTGCGAGACGGCGACCAGCAGCGCGACGTCGGGCCCGAGCGGGCGGTACTCGAGCCGTTCGATCGTGCGCGGGGGGACTCCGCCGCGGGTCACGCGGAATGCGCTGATCGCGTCGTGGCCGACCAGAAGTCCGGCGCCGTCCCCCCGGATCGTCTCCGCCCCGGGCGCGAAGGCGGCGTCCAGTGCGTCGAGGTCGTTGGCGAGGATCGCGCGCTCGTAGGCATCGAACGCCGTGAACAGGTCGGCAGGGATGCCGTCGGGGATGCCGCTGGAGTGATCAGTCATGCTCCACCTTCGCGAAGTCGGCCTCACGGATACGGGCGTGCACGCCGGTGACGATGTCGACCACCTGCGAGATGTCGAAGTCGGTCGCCGCCGACAGGTAGGCGTAGGCCAGGTGCTCGTCGAGCCCCCACCGCGCCTGGATGAGGTCGATCGCCGCGCGCACGCAGTTGCGCATCGCGACGTTCAGGTCTTTGTCCAGACCCGTCGGCACGAGGTAGTCGTCGGTGCGGACCAGGGGCCCGGCGACCTCGCCGAAGGCCGCGAGCGCGGCATCCTTCTTCAGAACGTCGAACCGCAGGGTCGCGCGCAGCGATGCTTCGAGGGCCGTCAGCGCGACCTCGCCGTCGCCCTGCGCGAAGTGGGGGTCACCGACATAGGCGAGGGCACCGGCAACCTGCACGGGCAGGTAGAGGACCGCGCCCTCGGTCAGCAGCTTGATGTCGATGTTGCCGCCGTGCGCGCCCGGGGGCACCGAGTGGGGGCGCTCGCCGCCGGACACGGCGACGCCCATCGTGCCGAGGAAGGGCGCGAGGGGGAAGTCCACGACGCGGGCGCCTCCCTCGGTGACCGGGAGGGTGCCGACCAGGACGCCATCACGCTCCTCGACGGGGCAGAACACACTGACGTTCCCCGGGTTCCGGGGAAGCTCGCCGACGAGGGCGCCCTTGCCGTGACGGTTGGAGATGACCCCGTACGGCACCCGGGGTTCGAGCTTTTCGACCGTGATCTTCAGCAGATCGCCGGGTTCGGCATCCGTGACGAAGACAGGCCCGGTGACCACGTGCGGGCCGTCGTGCTCAACGTCGCGCGGGGAGGTCGCGGCGACCTCGATCGCATCCGTCAGGACGGCCTCGACGGGGACCCCGTGGCCGGTGAAGTAGGCGAGCGGGTCCTGACCCTGGTCGGGGAGGATCCCCTCGTGGCTGATCGTGTCGACCGTCACCGTCTGTCCGGGCGCGATCGTGAGCACCGGAGCGTCGGTCTCGCACGGGAGGCGACCCCACAGCACCGTGGCCGGGGTGGCCGCGAGGTACTGGTCGCCGGCGATGTCACCGACACCGGGCTGCAGGATCGACCACGACAGTGTGGACGGAGACAGGGCGTTCATCGGGGTCCTTCGAGCGTGTGGGGTGAGACCGCCAGGATCTCACGTCCACCGCGGCCCGCGATGCCTCCCTCGGGCGTGAACCCCAGCGCTCCGTGCACCCAGGTCGCTGCGACCTCGCCGCGCAGGGTCGCACCGTCCCACGGACTGAGCTTGTTGCGGTACTCGAGCGCCCCCGCCGAGACGACCTGCTCGGCATCCGGCCGGAAGGCCACGAGATGCGCGGGCTCGCCGACGGCGAGTGTCCCCCTGCCGCCGAGACCGCCGATGCGTGCCGGACCGGTCGTCATTAGCGGCAGCACCGCCTCGAGCGCGATGCCGCGACGCTGGGCCTCGGTCCAGATGGCGCGCAGCCCCGTCTGGAGACCGGCGATGCCACCCCAGGCGAGTCCGAAGTCGCCGTCACCCTGCTCTTTGAGCTCTCGGGTGGAGGGCGAGTGATCGCTGACGATCGCGTCGATCGTTCCATCGAGTACCCCCGCCCAGAGCAGGTCCTGGTGGACGGTGTCTCGCACGGGCGGGCAGCATTTGAACGCGGCGTTGCCGTCGGGAACGTCCTCGGCCCGCAAGGTCAGGTAGTGAGGACAGGTTTCGACCGTGAGACGTACGCCATCGGCCTTCGCTTGACGTACCGCGTCGAGCGCGAAGCCATCGGAGACATGGACGATGTGTGCGCGGGCACCGGTGCGCCGTGCGGCTTCGATGACCATGCGGATCGCCGATTCCTCGCTGTGCGGGGGGCGGGATGCCAGGAAGTCGGCGTAGTGGATGCCGAGCGGCCCCTCGGCTCCGAGGTGCGCGGGATCTTCGGCGTGGACGATCAGCAGGCCGTCGAACTCCGCGAGCTCGGCGAGGGCGGCCTCGAGCTGCTCAGGTTCCAGGTGGCCGAACTCGTCGATACCGGACGGGGAGAGGAAGCACTTGAAGCCGACGACCCCCGCCTCGGCGAGCGCGCGCAGTGAGCCGAGGTTCTCCGGCACGGCGCCACCCCAGTAGCCCACGTCCACGGCGAGCTTTCCCTGGGCGGCCGCACGCTTGGCCGCGAGCGCGGCGACCGAGGTGGTCACCGGCACGGAGTTCAGCGGCATGTCGAGCAGGGTCGTGACGCCGCCCGCGGCGGCCGCAGCGGTGCCCGTCGCGAAACCCTCCCATTCGGTGCGGCCCGGCTCATCCAGGTGCACGTGGGAATCGACGAGACCGGGCAGCAGCACGGCGTCATCGGGCAGCACGACATCCGCGTCCGGATCGAAGGCGGAGATCTGGGTGATCACGCCGTCGGTGACCGTGACGGTCGCGGGGAGGAAGGCGCCGTCCACGAACACGCGCGTGGCGGAGAGGGTTCGAGGCGCCTCGGCGGAGTCGCCGAATGCAGGCGGGTGGAGCATCCCAGAACGATAATCCGCCCGCGTTTCCCCAGTGTTTCGGTCCGTCCGGCGCTCCCTCGCGTGAGGTCGGGCGTGTGTGCGTCATCTGGGCGAAATCCGGGCGGGATAGCGTGAGGACATGCACCTCGGCGACTTCAACAGCGCGGATGCGGCGAGCGCGACCGCGACCGTCGCGGTCTGGGCGGCCATCCCCTCCTGGGTCGAGGCTCTCGTGGACTCACGTCCGTACGCGTCCGTCGATGCACTCGCCGAAGCCGCCGACACGGCCGCGCGCATGTGGAGCGCCGCAGACCTCGAGACCGCACTCGCCCACCACCCCCGTATCGGCGAGAAGCCGACCGGCGTGGGCGCCGAGGCCGACGCCTCCCGGCGCGAACAGGCCTCGATGACGGATGCCGCCGCCGAGATCACGGCGCAGATCGCCGCCGCAAACGCCGCGTACGAAGAGCGCTTCGGGCGCGTCTTCCTCATCCGCGCGGCGGGCCGCAGCCCCGAGGAGATGCTCGCCGAGGCGCGACGCCGGCTCGGCAACGACGATGACACCGAGGCTGCCGAGGCCCTCGACCAGCTCCGGCAGATCGCGCTCCTGCGCCTGCGCGGCGCGGTGACCGATGACGCCGAGGAGGGCGCCGCATGACGCACCTGACCACCCACATCCTCGATGCGAACTCCGGACGCCCGGCCACCGCGGTCGAGGTCATCCTCGCGCAGGTCGATGCCACAGGATCCACGATCATCGCCACCGGCGTCACCGATGACGACGGACGCCTCGCCCTCGGCCCCGACCTGCTCGAGCCGGGCACCTACGCGCTCACCTTCGACACCGGCACATACTTCGCGCGCCTGGGCACCGAGACGTTCTACCCCTCGGCGACGGTGACCTTCACGGTCGACGCCAGCGGACGGCACTACCACGTGCCGCTGCTGCTGAGCCCCTTCGCCTATTCGACGTACCGCGGCAGCTAGGACACGACATGCGCATCATCATCATCGGCGCCGGCATCGGCGGCACCAGCATCGGCATCGCCCTCAAGCGTCAGGGCCACGAGGTCGTCATCTACGACCAGATGCGCGAGAACAAGCCCGTCGGTGCCGCCCTCTCGCTCTGGTCCAACGGCATCAAGGTGCTCAACTGGCTCGGGCTGACGGAGGAAGTCGCAACCCTCGGCGGGCAGCTCGAGACGATGGCCTACCGCGAGGGCCTCTCGGGCCGCACGATGTGCGAGTTCAGCCTCGAGCCGGTCACCGCCCTCACCGGCCAGCGGTCCTACCCGGTGGCCCGCACCGACCTGCAGGCGCTGCTGATGGAGACCTTCGGTCTCGACGACATCCACCTCAACAGCAAGATGGTCGGCATCGAGGATGACGGCACGACCGTCACGGCATCCTTCGCCGACGGGTCCACCGACTCCGCCGATCTGCTCATCGGTGCCGACGGCGCACGCTCACTCACCCGCGCCTACGTCACCACCGGCACGGAGGAAGAGGGGCGCGAGCGGAGCTACTCGGGCTACACGAACTTCAATGGCCTCATCCCGGCCAACGAGAGCATCGGTCCCAAAGACCAATGGACCACCTACGTCACTGAGGGCAAGCGCGCTGCGGTGATGCCCGTCGCCGGTGACCGATTCTACTTCTGGTTCGACATCCCCCAGCCCGATGGCCTGCCGTACGAGCGGGGGGACATGACGCCGCTTCGCGAGGCGTTCGGCCACTGGGCGCCCGGCGTGCAGGAGCTGTTGGACACGATCGATCCGGATGTCTCCCTCAACCGCGTGGAGATCTGGGACCTCGACCCCGTGCAGCACTGGGTGCGCGGTCGGGTCGCGATCCTCGGGGACGCCGCCCACAACACCGCTCCCGACATCGGCCAGGGAGCCTGCTCGGCACTGGAGGACTCCTTCGTGCTCGCGACGATCCTGGCCACCACGACGATCAGCGTCGAGGACTCGCTGCGCCGCTACGAGAAGCTGCGCGCCGAGCGCGCGGGCGATCTCGTGCTGCGGGCGCGCAAGCGCGGGCACGAGACCCACGCGTTCGACAAGGCAGCGACGGATGCCTGGTACGAGAGCCTGGAGGGCGCCGACGGCGTCGGGATCATCCGCGGCATCGTCGGAAACATCGAGGGAAGCCCCATCAACCTCGGCCCGCTCTGAGCCTGAAGGGTCAGGCCTCGAAGAGGGCGTGGACCTCGCCCGCGACATTCCGTCCGGGAAGCGCGGTCAATTCCATGAGCACGGCTGTGCCGACGACCTCGCCGCCGAGCTGTGCGACAAGCTTCTTGGCCGCGGCGATCGTGCCGCCGGTGGCCAGCACGTCATCGACCAGCAGGACGCGCATGCCCGGGGTGATGTCGTCGTGGACCTCGATCGCGGCCGACCCATACTCGAGGTCGTAGGCGACGGAGGCCGCGGGCAGCGGGAGTTTGCCGGCCTTGCGGATCGGGATGAGTCCGACATCGGCGACCGTGGCGACCGCGCCGGCCAGCAGGAACCCGCGCGCCTCGATCCCGCCGACCACATCGAACTGCCCCGCGAACGGCTCGATGAGCGCGTCGATCACGGCGCGCAGAGCTGCGGCATCCGCGAGCATGGGCGTGATGTCGCGGAACAGGATGCCCGGCTCGGGGTAGTCGGGGATCGTGCGGATCAGTGACTCGGCGCGGATCAGGGGCTCGGTTGCGGGCACCGGCCCAGGATACGGTGTGTGCCATGGTTGCCGTCGAAGCTCCGGGCGCCGAGTGGTGGCGCACTGCGGTCATCTACCAGATCTACCCCCGGTCGTTCGCCGACCGCTCGGGTGACGGGATCGGTGACCTCGCCGGTGTGACCTCCCACCTCGATGACCTGGTCACGCTTGGCATCGACGCGATCTGGCTCAGCCCCTTCCAGCGCTCGCCGCAGAAGGATGCCGGGTACGACGTCTCGGACTACTGCGATGTCGATCCCCTCTTCGGCACCCTCGGCGACTTCGACGAGATGCTCGCGCAAGCCCATGCCCGCGGCCTCCGCGTCATCATCGACCTCGTTCCCAACCACTCGTCCGAGCAGCACGAGTGGTTCCAGCAAGCTCTGGCTGCCACCCCGGGAAGCCCGGAGCGCGCGCGGTACCTGTTCCGCAACGGGAAGGGCGCAAACGGTGAGCTGCCTCCCAACAACTGGGAGTCGGTGTTCGGCGGACCCGCCTGGACGCGCGTCACCGATCCTGACGGCGCCCCGGGCCAGTGGTATCTGCATCTGTTCGATTCGTCTCAGCCCGACTTCGACTGGACGAACCCCGAAGTCCGGGAGGAGTTCCGTCGCATCCTGCGCTTCTGGCTCGATCGCGGCGTCGACGGGTTCCGGGTGGATGTCGCGCACGGGCTCGTGAAGGCCGCGGGCCTGCCCGACTACACCCCGCCCGCGGATGCCGACTCGATGGGCGGGGCAGAATCCGAGGTCCCGTACTTCGGCCAGACCGGCGTCCACGACATCTACCGCGACTGGCACATACTCCTCTCGGAATACGATGGCGACCGTGCGCTGTGCGCGGAGGCGTGGATGCCGACGATCGCGCAGACCGCCCTGTTCGTCCGGCCCGATGAGATGCATCAGGCGTTCAACTTCGAATACCTGATGACGCGGTGGGATGCAGGGCAGCTCCGCAGAGTGATCGACGGCTCCCTCGAGGGGTTCGGCGGCGTCGGCGCGCCGAGCACCTGGGTCCTGTCCAATCACGATGTGGTGCGACACGCCCCGCGATTGGCGCTCACCTTCGAGAATCCACAGGGCCACGGCATCGGCCCGCGCACGGCCGGCAGACCGGATCCGGTCCTCGGCCTGAGGCGGGCACGTGCGGCATCCACCGTCATGTTCGCGCTGCCCGGGTCCGCCTACGTGTACCAAGGCGAGGAGCTCGGCCTTCCCGAGGTCATCGACCTGCCCGACGATGCGCGCCAGGACCCGACGTGGTTCCGGACGCAGGGCGAGCGGTACGGACGGGACGGATGCCGTGTGCCGATCCCGTGGGCGGCGGATGAACCGGCGTTCGGCTTCAGCCCGACGGGCGAGTCCTGGCTCCCGCAGCCGGAGGAGTGGGCGGACCTCGCCCGTGACGTGCAGCGCGACGACCCCGACTCGACGCTGACGCTCTACAAAGCCCTCCTCGCCGAGCGTCGGCGTCGCGCCCTGGGCGCCGGCCACCTGACGTGGCTCGAAGGCTATGGGCCGGACGTGATCGCGTTCCGCAACGGCGCCATCACCGTGGTCGCGAATCTCGGGTCATCCCCGGTACCGCTTCCGGGTGGTCACGTCATGATCGCGAGCGAACCGCTGGTCGGGGACACACTCGCCCCCGACCAGGCGGTCTGGGCGCTCGGCGACTGAGGAATACGCGCGTACCCGGTCAGACGTTCTGCGGGAAGCCGAGGTTGATCCCGCCGTGGCTGGGATCGAGCCACCGGCTGGTGATCGCCTTCTGACGGGTGAAGAACCGGACACCGTCGACGCCGTAAGCCTTGGTGTCACCGAACAGCGAGTCCTTCCACCCTCCGAACGAGAACGTCGCGACCGGAACCGGGATCGGCACGTTGATGCCGACCATGCCCACCTCGACCTCGTTCTGGAAGCGCCGGGCAGCCCCTCCGTCGTTCGTGAAGATCGCCGTCCCGTTGCCGTAGGCGCCGCTGTTGATCAGCTCGAGCCCCTCCTCGTAGGAGGCCACGCGGACGACCGACAGCACCGGCCCGAAGATCTCGTCCGTGTAGACGCGCGAGGTGGTGGGCACCTTGTCGATGAGGGTCGGGCCGAGCCAGAAGCCGTTCGGCTCGCCGTCTGGCACGACATCCCGCCCATCCACCACGACGGTGGCACCGTCTGCGGCGGCGATGTCGATGTAGGAGGCGACCTTATCGCGGTGCACCTTCGTCACGAGCGGCCCCATGTCGCAGCCGCGGCGCCCATCTCCGGTACGCAGGGTCTTCATCCGCTCGACGATCTTCTCAACCAGGGGGTCGGCGACCGGCTCGACGGCGACGACGACGGAGATCGCCATGCAGCGCTCTCCGGCGGAACCGAACCCGGCGTTGATGGCCGAGTCGGCAACGAGATCGAGGTCGGCATCCGGCAGGACCAGCATGTGGTTCTTCGCGCCGCCGAGGGCCTGGACGCGCTTGCCGTGCGCGGTGCCGGTCTCATAGACGTACTTGGCGATCGGGGTGGAGCCCACGAACGACACCGAGGCGATGTCGGGGTGGGTGAGGATGGTGTCCACCGCCACCTTGTCGCCGTGGACGACGTTGAACACGCCATCCGGAAGCCCCGCCTCCTTCCAGAGCTCCGCCATCCAGTTCGCCGACGACGGGTCCTTCTCGCTGGGCTTCAGCACGACGGTGTTCCCCGCCGCGATGGCGATCGGGAAGAACCAGGCCGGCACCATCGCCGGGAAGTTGAACGGCGAGATGATCGACACGACCCCGAGCGGCTGGCGCAGGGAGTAGACATCCACGTCGGTGGACACCTGCTCGCTGTACTCGCCCTTGAGGTGGTGGGCCAGCCCGCACGCGAACTCGATGACCTCCTGCCCGCGGGTGATCTCGCCCATCGCATCCGAGAGCACCTTGCCGTGCTCAGAGGTGATGATCTCGGCCAGCTCACCCTTCTTCGCCTCCATCAGCTCGCGGAAGCGGAACAGCACCGACTGGCGCTTGGCCAGCGACGTGTCGCGCCAGGCGGGGAAGGCGGCCTTCGCCGCAGCGACCGCGCTGTCGACGGTGGCAGAGTCTGCGAGCAGCACCTGCCGGGCCACCTCGCCGGTCGCGGGGTCGAAGACATCGGCCGTCCGACTGTCGGCAGGGATGACGGCGGCGCCGTCGATCCAGTGGGCGACGAACTGCTCAGATGTCGAACTCAACGGTGCTCTCCTCCGTGCCGGGCGTCGAGCCGCGCACGTGCTCGATCTTCGCGACTTCATTGTGTTGCCGCAGCGCGCGCTCATCAAGCACCCACCCCGTCCTCATCCTCAGCGCGTAGCCTTGAAGGATGACCGCTCCCGCTGAGACCGCCCTCGACATCGAGGCGATCCGCGCCGACTTCCCGCTGCTCGCGCACGAGGTCAACGGCCACCCCCTCGCCTACCTCGACTCGGGGGCGACCAGCCAGAAGCCGCAGGCGGTCATCGACGCCGAGGTCGCATTCCTCACCAACACGAACTCTGCCGTCCATCGCGGCGCCCACACCCTCGCGGCCGAGGCGACGGACCTGTTCGAGGATGCGCGCTCCACGGTCGCGGGCTTCGTCGGCGCGGCCGATGACGAGCTCGTGTGGACCTCGGGGGCGACCGCCGGGATCAACCTGCTCGCCTACAGCATCGGCAACGCCACCCTCGGCCGCGGCGGCGAGGCGGCCCGTCGCTTCGCACTCCGACCCGGCGACACGATCGTCACCACGGAGTCCGAGCACCACGCGAACCTGATCCCCTGGCAAGAGCTCGCCGCCCGCACCGGCGCGACCCTGCGCCACATCCCCGTCCTCGACGACGGCCGGCTCGACATGGATGCCGCGGCGACCCTCGTCGACGACAGCACCCGCATCCTCGCCTTCACGCACGTTTCGAACGTGCTCGGGATCATCAACCCCGTCGAAGACCTCATCGCCCTGGCCCAGCGCGTCGGAGCCCTCACGGTGCTGGATGCCTGCCAGTCGGCCCCGCACGTCGCGCTCGATCTCCCCGCGCTCGGCGTGGATTTCGCGGTCTTCTCGGGGCACAAGATGCTCGGCCCTTACGGCATTGGCGGACTCTACGGCCGCTCCGAGCTGCTGAACGCCCTTCCCCCCTTCCTCACCGGGGGCTCGATGATCACGACCGTGACCCTCGATCACGCTGACTATCTGCCGGCGCCGCAGCGGTTCGAAGCCGGGACGCAGCCCGTCTCGCAGGCGGTCGCGCTGGCGGCTGCGGTCGACTACCTCACCGGTCTCGGCATGCCGGCGGTGCACGCGCACGAGGTCATGCTCGAAAAGCGCATGCGCGAGGGGCTGCGCCCGATCCCCGGCATCCGTTTGCTCGGCGACACCGACCTCGCGCCGCGCGTCGGCCTGGCGTCCTTCGTCGTCGACGGCGTCCACGCGCACGACGTCGGCCAGTTCCTGGATGCCCAGGGCGTCGCCGTCCGCGTCGGCCACCACTGTGCGCAACCGCTGCACCGCCGCTTCGGCGTCACCGCGTCGGTGCGCGCCTCGGCCTCCGTCTACACCTCCACCGAGGACGTCGACCGCATGATCGATGCGGTCTCGGGCGTCCGCGCTTTCTTCGGAGTCACCTCATGAGTCTCGAATCGCTCTATCAGGAGCTCATCCTCGACCACTCCAAGCGCCCCCACGGCTTCGGATTGGCCGACGCTGACGACCACACCGGCACCAGCCACCAGCGCAACCCGATCTGCGGCGACGAGATCACGCTGCGCGTGCGCGTCAGCGATGACGGCCAAACCATTCGCGATGTGACGTGGGAGGGCCAGGGATGCTCGATCTCGCAGGCCTCGGCATCCATGCTCGTGGATCTTGCCAACGGCACGTCGCGGGACGAGGCATCTGAGCTTATCGACGGCTTCCGTGAGGCGCTGCGTTCACGCGGCAAGATCGAGCTCGACGAGGATGTCTACGAAGATGCCGCTGCCCTCTCGGGCGTCTCGAAGTTCAGCGCCCGCGTGAAGTGCGCGATGCTCGCCTGGGTCGCCCTCGAAGAGGGTCTCGTCCAGACGAGCTGATGCGTCAGCGCACGAGCACCTCGCGCTCCATCCGCTGGAAGCTCTGCTCCATGCCGTCGGCCATGCCGGTGGCCAGCACCATGTCACGGGTGTCCTTGTCGGGGTACTCGACCAGCACGGTCACAAGTGTTGCGCCGTCCTCCTCATAGAGGGAGAGGTCGTTGACCGTCGAGGGGAAGTCCGTGCCGGTCATGTGCTCGGTCGTGACCGCGCGTCGCGGGGCTTCGCTCAGCAGAACCTCGCCGTCGAAGCCGAAGGGCTCGCCCTCCGTCCCGCGCTCGGGCTCCCAGGCCAGCCGGTAGGTGTCTCCGACCGTCGTTGACATCTCGCACGTCGTCATTTGCCATCCGTCCGGACCGAGCATCCACTGGCGCACCAGCTCCGGCTCATGATGTGCGCGCCAGACGAGCTCGCGCGGACCGTCGATCAGGCGGGTGATGCGGACATGGGTGTCGCTGAGAATTTCGGTCTGCGTGCCCTTGCCCTGCGCGTACTCGCGCAGATCCTGCAGGACGGCGTCAAGCTGGTTGAACGCCAGGGTCGATCCCTCGACGGCGCCGAACTCGACCATCTGCTCGAGAGCCTCCGTCGATTCGAAGTATGTCGTGTTGACGAGGCGAGAGCCCTCGGCGGTTGACTCGAACACGAATGTGACGCGCATTGAGGGCATCCCCTCGAACTCTTCGCCGTTCTCGTTGAGGAACCCATCCAACACGTCGAACCGATGGGGCGCATCGATGGAGAGAAATTCCCAGCCGCCGTGTGAGGCTTCACCCCGGGGCGAGACCATTCGATAGCGGGCGCGCCCACCGACCGTGAGGTCGAAGTGCGTGAACGTCGCGGGCCAGCCGGGAGGACCCCAGAACCGGCTGAGTTGCGACGGAACCGTGAACGCATCCCAGAGACGTTCGACCGGAGCGGCGAAGTCGGCCACGAGGGTCATCGTCAGTGATTCGGCGTCGGTGGTGACAGCGGTGACGGGCATCGTCAGTTTCCTTTCTTGGGGTCGTGCACAGGCCTGGGCGGCTCGGCGAGCAGCGCGTCGAGCCGGTCGATACGCGCGCGCCAGAGTTCTTCGTAGCGCGCGAGGAGCGCGCGAGCGCCGGCGATCATCGCCGGGTCCGCGCGGACCAAGCGCTCGCGCCCCTCGGCGCGCTTGATGACAAGGCCGGCGTCCTCCAGCACCGCAATGTGCTTCTGCACCGCGGCGAACGACATGTCGTACGCCCGCGCGAGAGACGAAACGGAAGACTCCTCGGCAAGTGTGCGGCGCAGGATGTCGCGACGTGTCGCGGCGGCGAGCGCGTGGAAGACGCGATCGACCTCGTCATCCGTGAGCTGATTTTCTACAACCATTTGGTTGTAGATTAGGACTCCCGCGAACTCGAGTCAAGACATCCCTGTTCGGGCACGGGTCGCGGTTATCGGGGTACTCTCGCTTTCCTGATCTGATGGCGCTCTCCACGGATGGTTCGTACGGCCTGCTCGACGTGCGTCCCGCCGATCTGATCGACGACGCGGCGCGCGTTCAGTTCGGTGAGACCGCGGCCGTTCGCGATGCGCTCGGGTGGCGCTACCGGGTGCTGCCAGGCCACGATAAACGGGCGACCGGCAACCTCGACAGCTTGTCAGCGTCTCGTCACGACCGCTGCCGAACTGGCCACAAGACGGAAACGCTCAGGCGTGGAGGCAACACTTCGACGCGACGGCGCCGAAAACGATTGGCTGGTCATCTCGGTGCCCGAGCTCATTGGCTTCGCTGGCACGGCCCGTCGACAGTCGAGCACGCCGCTTCGCCTCACCGCAGGGGACTGGCCGGCTGACGTGCTCGACATGGGCAAGCATCTCCGCTCTGGCTTCGCACCGGGAATCGAGGCCGCCCTCACCCGGAGTGTCGTTGCGTTGCGGCGCGGTCCAGATGCTTCACGAACTCGGCGGCTCGTGCGAGAGCTGCGGTGAGGTCGCTGTCTGATCCGGGCCGCTCCCACGCCGCGAGTGCACCGGTGAATGCTCCGATGACGGCACCGGCGAAGGTCGACGAGACCGCATCGGGCCATCCATGTTCGACCATCGCGGACCCGAGTGAGTGGCGAAGCCTTTCGTGGTGGTTCGCTCGCGCGGCGCGAAGCTGAGGAACGGCAGCTACCGCGCGTGCCCGGGTCAGGACCGCTGTCGAGCCGTACAGGTCCAGACTCGGCATCGCGCCGGTGACGGCGTCGAGCATTGCCTGCCCGGGCGGAGACGTGGCCAGGTTCTGCCGGAAACGACCGACCACGTCGTCGTCGTACTCATCCCAGAGGAAGATGGCTTCCTTGGTACCGAAGTAGCGATAGATGCTGCTGGGCGAGACCTCGGCCCCCGCCGCGATCAGCTCAATAGTGATCGCGTCGAACGGCGCGGTCTCCAAAAGACGGAATGCCACTGCCTGAGCACGTCGCTGCGCTGCTCTCTGCTTCCGCTGGACGAGCGGCAGACGTTGGTCAGGTTCATGAGCACCGGTGGTGGAGACATCCATCGGTGAAATGATAGCCACTGTCAATTGACATGTACTAGCTTCGGTTCACGGAGGGACGCTTGGCGTCACCGTGAACCGCTGGACTCTGGAGGAGCCTGTGCCAAGGAAGCTGATGTTGTTCGCTCCGGCGGCGTTCAACCTTGCCGAGACGTCCCGCATGATCGAGATCGCGAAGGGCGTGAGGGCAGATCCAGTCGCCCGCGAGGCGTTCTCGGTGCGGTTCATCTCCGAGGGAGGTGACTTCGAGGAACTGATCGAGTCGAACGGGTTTGAGGTCGAGCGGGTGGCTCCGCGTCTCACGCCGGAGAAGATCGCGCATGTGCTTGCGGTGAATGATGAGGAGAAGTTCGCGCCGGCCTACTCGAAGAAGGAGATGATCGCGAAGGTCGCGGGTGATCTCGCTGCCGTCGACCGGTTGAAGCCTGACGTGGTGGTCACCGGCTCGTACCTGAGCATGCCGCTCACGTGCCGATTGCGCGGCATCCCGCTTGTATGGGCCGTGCAGTCGACCTGGCTTCCCGACTTCTTCGCCACCGGCGCAGGGACCACGGACACGGTGAAGCCACGCTGGTTCAAGCGACTCGTTGACGCCGTTCTGTACCCGGTGTTCCGGTCATGGATGTGGTTCGGGTTCATCCACTCGGTCAACCAGGCCGCTGGCCACTACGGCGCGAAGACGTTCTCTCCTGTGTTGACGTTCTTCCAGGGCGACACCACCCTCGTCGCCGAACCGCCCGGGTTCTCCGATGTCGCACTGCCAGACGCGCACTTCCCCATCGGGGCTCTCCTGCCGGAGCAGCAGTTCACTATGCCGGTCGAGGTAGAGCAGATTCCGAACGACTTTCCCCTGGTGTACTTCGCGATGGGCAGTTCCGGCGTCGGGCATATCGTGAAGGAGCTCATCGAGAGCTTCCGTGGCAAGCCGTATCGCGTGGTGGCCCCGGTCCGCTCTCTGCTCGCAGGCCAGGACGTCGCGGTGCCCGACAACGTCACCGTGACGGACTGGCTGCCTGCCCTGGAGATGAACAAGCGCGCCGACATCGCCCTCATCCACGGGGGAATCGGCACTGTCCTGACCGCCGCTCTCGCCGGCAAGCCCGTCGTCGGGATCGGGATGCAGCCGGAACAGGTAGCCAACATCTCCTGCCTCGTCGAGAAGGGATTCGCACGTCGTGTCGCCAAATCCCGAAACTCGAGGAAGATGGTCGCCGCAGTGCACGATGCCCTGTCAACGCTGCTTTCGGACGAAGACGCCCGGCGCGCCGCCGTGGAGTACGCAGCCTCTATACAGGACTGGGCGGACGGGTCGACCCGAGCGGCAAGGACCCTCGTCGACCGCTACGGCAGCACCCGTGGCGACATTCCGCGCAGTGCGCGGAATGGGCGATGACGTCGTTCAGAGGACGTGCCCGGGAACGCCACCCACAACCTGCACAACCTGCTCACCCTCCGCGGCGCACTCGTGCGCGACCCGCACGTCTGGTCGGAGTACCTCACCGAAGCCATCGCGCGGTACGGCGACGCAGCGACGCCGTGACTGTCCGCCCTCATCTCGCAATGGCCCGCATCGCGCCAGATCAAGAAGCTAGACATCGCCCGCGAACGCGCGTCATAGCAGCGACAGCCGGGCCGGTCGGCTCCATGCGCACCACCGCCCGTTGCGCCAGGAAAGTGTCACGGCAAGGTCGAACGCGAACCACCCGAGACCTCGCGATGTACGTGACATCCAGTGTCATTTCACCGCATTCCCGACAATCCCTACGAAGTGGGACGTCGTGACCGACCGAACATCAGTCGAAGACGGCGACCAGGCGCCCCGTGACCTGTCCGTCGTGCAGGCGGTGCAGACCCTCAGGGATCTCCTCGAACGGAATCGTGGTCGTCACCGGCGTGAGCTTTCCGGTCGCCATCAGGCGGTAGACACCGGCGATATCCTCCTTGGTCCCGCCGTTCGAGCCCTTCAGAATGCACTGGTTGAGGATCAGCGAGCGCGTGCTGATCGTGGACTCGAGCTTTCCCATGCCGACAACAACAACCGTGCCGTCGCGACGGATGACATCCACGGCCTGCGCGGTGGTCGTGCCGAATCCGGCAAAGTCGATGATCACGTCGAAGACAACATCCGGAAAGTCGGCGATCGACTTCTGGACGCCCGCAAGGCCGAGTTCGTCGGCCAGGTGCCAGGCGGCCTCGTTGACTTCGGCGGCGTAGACGGTCGCACCCTCCAGAACCGCGACACGAGCGCCGATCTGGCCGAGTCCACCGAGACCGATGATGCCGACCGTGTCTCCGGCTTTGACGCCACCTCGAGTCATGACCGCCGCGTACGAGGTCATGCCGGCATCGGTCGCCGCAGCGCCCAGCACCCAGTCAACGCCGTCGGGGATCGGGAGCAGCGTTTGCTCATCGACGAGCATCATCTCGGCGAACCCGCCATCGAACGAGAAGCCCGGGGCCCCGGCGGCAGTTGTCGGGCAGACCGCCACGCGGTCGCCGACCTTCCAGTCGGTGACGCCGTCGCCGACGGCGGCAACCTCACCCGCGTTCTCGTGCCCGATCGTGATCGGAGTCTTCACCAGCAGCTCGAGCCAGCCCTCGTCCTCAAGCACACCCACGTCGGTGTGGCACAGGCCGGCCGCCTTCATCCGCAGCAGAACCTGACCCGGCCCGGGCTCGGGAACAGGGAGTTCGGTGACCACCAGCGGCTCTCCTGTCGTGGTGAACTGCAAAGCCTTCATGGGGTGCCTCCTTCATCAGCCGCCGCCACGCCCGTGCGCGGCGCTCGCGCGACCGTCAGTGCCACAGTAGACATGTAAACAGCGCGCACCACCGACCTTAGTCACACAGCGCACATGCAAGCGCGCTTCAGCCGAGCGCACCCCGCTGCGCATCGACATCCGCTTCGCCCGCGACGGGCTTGCCCGACAGCCCTACTGACCCGGCGCCGGAGCCCTTGGACAGCGCGGCGGTGACCGCAATCGACTCGTCGACATTCGGGTACTGGGGTCGTAGCTGCACGGCGCTCTGCCGGCGCTTGTCACGCTTGGCCTTGCGCGCGGCGTACGTGAGGTTCAGCACCTCGACGAGGATCGCGAACACCATCGGCCCGTAGATGAAGGCCTTGTCGATGTGCAGGTGGAAGCCCTCGGCGACCAGGAACACGCCGATCATGAGCAGGAACGACAGCGCGAGCATCTTCACGGTCGGGTGGTTGTTGACGAAGGTGAAAATGAACCGCGCGGCGAACAGCATCACGCCGAACGAGAGCACCACGACGGTGATGATGATGACGAGGTTGGAGGTCATGCCCACGGCGGTGATGACGGAGTCGAGGGAGAACACGATGTCGAGCAGCAGCATCTGGGTCAGCACCGAGCCGAACGACACGGCCTTCTTGGTGTCAGACTCAGCGTGACCCTCCTCCACCCCTTCGAGTTTGTGGTGGATCTCGGTGACCGACTTGTAGAAGAGGAACAGGCCGCCCGCGATCAGGATGAAGTCCTTCCACGAGAACTCGAGTCCCCACAGGGTGATCACCGGCTCGGTCAGCGTGATGATCCAGCCGGCGAACAGCACCAGGATGACGCGGATGACCATCGCGAGCGTCAGACCGAGGTTGCGCGCCTTCGCCTGCTGCTCAACAGGAAGCTTGGAGGCGAGGATCGACAGGAAGATGACGTTGTCGACACCGAGCACGATCTCCAGCACCAGCAGGGTGGCGAAGACGGCAAGGAGTTCGGGCGTGAAGGCGAAGGAGAAGTCCACGCGCTCATCGTAGGGTGCGGGCGTTGTCACGAGTCGAGCTCATCCCGTCGATACCCCCTGGGGTATACTCACCTTATGGCCGACACCGTATCCGACCGATCCGCCCGCCCCGTCATCGGCGAATGGGTCGACGGCATCGAGATGCCGGTCATCAATGAGCGCGCGGTGCGCGCCTCGGCCGGCATCCTGTTTCTGCTCGGCTTCTCCGCGTGGCTGTTCGGCGTAATCACCGGCGAACTGCAGCCGATGCGCGGGTTCGGCATCCTCTTCGCCCTCGAGATGTTCCTGCGTCTGTTCGTCGGTACCCGCTTCACCCCCACGCTGCTGCTGGGAACGCTCCTCACCCGCCCACAGCGCCCCGAATGGGTGGATGCCGCCCCCAAGCGCGTCGCGTGGGGCATCGGCCTGGTCATGGCGCTGCTCGGATGCCTCAGTCTCGGCTGGCTGGGCCTGCCGGCGATCGTCGCGCAGATCGTGTGCGGCGGGTGTCTGCTGCTGCTGTACGCAGAGGCCGCCTTCGGCATCTGCGTCGGCTGCGAGATCTCCCGCCGCTTCTCACGCACCACGCCCACGAGGTGCGCCGGCGACACCTGCACCTACACGCCCCCACGTCTGGGTCAGGCCCACTCCATCGAGGACTGACCCGAAGGTCAGCCGGCGAACAGTGCCCAGATGCCGGCGACCGCCGAGAGAAGGGCGAGCAGAAGAGCGATACCGATGAGGACGGCGTGCACGCGGTAGAAGGCGGTGGTGCGACCCTGTTCATCGCGGGCGCGCGGGTCCGCGCTCACGCGCTTCCAGAAGCGCGGCCACACCACGATGTTGAAGATGGCGTTCACGAGCAGGAGCACGGCGAGCAGGGTGAGCATTCCTTGATCGTACGAGCCTGCGCGCGGACGAGCTCGCAACCTAGAATTGACGGGCACCACCGGCATGTCGACGTCTGGAGCTCAGCCGCATGACCACTTCCCCCGAATCGACCGCGACGGCACCTGTCGCCGACACCGTCGAGAACGCCGCGGCGACACCCGACCGGGAGCAGCCCTACGCGCTGCTGGGCCTCAAGGACGACGAGTACGAGGAGATCCGAAGCATCCTGGGTCGCCGACCCACCAGCGGCGAGCTGGCGATGTACTCGGTCATGTGGAGCGAACACTGCTCCTACAAGTCGAGCAAGATCTATCTGCGCCAGTTCGGCAAGAAGGTCACCGACCAGATGCGCGAGCGGATGATGGTCGGCATCGGCCAGAACGCCGGCGTCGTCGACATCGGCGAGGGATGGGCGGTGACCTTCAAGGTCGAGTCCCACAACCACCCGAGCTACATTGAGCCGTTCCAGGGTGCGGCAACCGGCGTCGGCGGCATCGTCCGCGACATCATCTCGATGGGCGCGCGGCCGGTCGCGGTCATGGACCAGCTGCGCTTCGGCGCCATCGACAACCCCGACACCGCGCGGGTGGCCCACGGCGTTGTCTCGGGCATCTCGTTCTACGGCAACTGCCTGGGTCTTCCCAACATCGGCGGCGAGACCGTGTTCGACCCGGTGTATCAGGGCAACCCCCTGGTCAACGCCCTCGCGGTCGGGGTCCTCCGCCACGAGGACATCAAGCTCGCCAACGCCTCGGGCACCGGCAACCAGGTCGTCCTGTTCGGTGCCCGCACGGGCGGCGACGGCATCGGCGGCGCGTCGATCCTGGCATCCGACACCTTTGCCGATGGCGGACCGACCAAACGCCCCGCCGTGCAGGTCGGCGATCCCTTCGCCGAGAAGGTGCTCATCGAGTGCTGCCTCGAGCTCTACCGCGACGGCCTGGTCGAGGCCATCCAGGACCTCGGCGCTGCCGGCATCTCGTGCGCGACGAGCGAGCTGGCCGCCAACGGCGGTTCGGGAATGCGCGTGGACCTTGAGAGGGTACTGCTGCGCGACCCGACCCTCACCCCTGAAGAAATCCTCATGTCGGAGTCGCAGGAGCGCATGATGGCCATCGTCGCGCCCGACAAGCTGGATGCCTTCCTCGCCGTCACCGGACGCTGGGAGGTCGAGACGAGCGTTCTCGGCGAGGTCACCGGAGATGGGCGTCTCCAGATCTTCTGGCACGGTGAGCAGATCGTGGATGTCGACCCGGCCACCGTCGCGGTCGACGGCCCCGTCTACGAGCGACCGGTCGCATACCCGACCTGGATCGACGCCCTCCGCGACGACTCCGCGTCGGTGCTGCAGCGCTCGGACGATCCCGCCGAGCTGCGCGAACAGTTCCTTCAGCTGGTCGCCAGCCCGAACCTCGCCGACACCTCGTGGGTCACCAACCAGTACGACTACTACGTGCTCGGAAACACCGCCCTCTCGTTCCCCGACGATGCGGGGATGGTGCGCGTCGACGAGGAGTCCGGCCTCGGCTTCGCGATCGCCACCGACTGCAACGGGCGCTACTGCCAACTCGACCCCAAGCAGGGCGCGCAGCTGGCGCTGGCCGAGGCGTACCGCAACGTCGCCGTCACCGGCGCGGTCCCGGTCGCCGTCACCGACTGCCTCAACTTCGGCAGCCCGGAGAACCCCGAGGTCATGTGGCAGTTCGGCCAGGCGGTCGAGGGGCTCGCCGACGGGTGCGTCGAGCTCGGCATCCCGGTCACCGGCGGCAATGTGTCCTTCTACAACCAGACCGGCGACCAGCCGATCTTCCCCACCCCGGTGGTCGGCGTCCTCGGCATCCTGGACGATGTCGCCCGGCGGGTACCGTCGGCCTGGCAGGACGCGGGAGAGAACATCTATCTGCTCGGGGTCACGGCCATAGAGCTGAGCGGTTCGGCCTGGGCCGACACCGTGCACGGGCACCTGGGAGGTCGACCGCCGGCCGTCGATCTCGCGCAGGAGAAGCGCCTCGGCGAACTGCTGCACGCCGCTGCCATGCAGGGACTGGTCTCCAGCGCCCACGACCTCTCGTCGGGCGGGCTCGCCCAGGCCCTCGCCGAGGGCGTGATGCGCTTCGGCATCGGCGCGCGGGTGTGGCTGACCGAGCTCATGGAGCGCGACGGCGTGGATGCCACGACCGCCCTGTTCGCCGAGTCGACGGGCCGGGTCATCGTCACGGTGCCGCGCGAGGACGACGTCAAGTTCCGGGGCCTCTGCGACGGCCGCGGCTACCCGGTGCTGCGGATCGGCGTCACCGACCAGCCGCACGACGGCAGTGAAGCAGCCCTCGAGGTGCAGGGCGTGTTCACGGTGCCGACCGGCGAGCTGCGGGAGCGTTCGCGCGCGACTCTTCCCGCCGCCTTCGGTCCCACCGTCGCCGAGCCGGCCTCGTAGACTGAACCCATGACCGACGACGACGAGTACTCCGCCTATTCCGAGACCCGCCAGCGCCGCATCAAGGTGGTCGCGTGGGTGGTCATCGTCTCGCTGATTCTTGTCGGCGGCGGTGCCACGGTCATCTCGCTCCTGTTCGGCTGACCCCGCCCCTCGACATACGACTGTGCCCCCGGTCTTGCGACCGGGGGCACAGTGCGTCAGATCCGAAGATCAGGAGGTCAGGGAGTCGACCCACTCCTGGTTCTCGGTGATCCACTCAGCCACGACCGGTGCGTAGTCGTCACCGTCGTACTGGTTGAACATGGCGTCCTCGAGCGAGTAGAGCAGTTCGCTGTCCATCTCGAAGTTCGAGAGCCACTCGTGAACCTCGGGGAAGTCCGTCGCGAAGGTGGATGCCGCGATGGTGTGGATGCCTTCAGCGTCGCCGAGCAGACCCTCGGGGTCTTCGAGGTCCTTGATCGGGAAGGCGTTGTAGGCCCAGTGCGGACGCCACAGCGTCACGACGATGTTCTCGCCCGCGTCGGTGGCGGCCTTCAGCTCGGCGAGCATTGCCGGGGTCGACGACTCGATGAGCGTCATGCCGTCCAGGCCGTAGCCGGGGACGACATCATCGCCCGTGATGCGCATAAGACCGGAGCCGGGCTCGATGCCGACGATCTCGTTGTTGAAGAGATCGGCGTTCTCGGCCAGTTCGCTGAGCGAGTCGATCGGAGCGTCCTCGTTCACGGCGATCGTGAGCTTGGCCTCGCTGTTCCAGGCGCCGAGGTCCTCGACGTCCGAGCCGTACTCCTCCATGTAGTCGGCGTGCGTCAGCGGCAGCCACGTGTCGAGCACGACATCGAAGTCGCCGCCGGCGAGGCCGGCGTAGACGGGCGCGACGTCGGCGTAGGTGAGCTCCACGTCGTAGCCCTTGTCGGCGAGGATCTGCTCCCACAGGTAGGACGCGGCGATGCCCTCGTCCCAGCCGTTGAAGACGGCGATCTGTACGGGGCGGTCAGCCGCCGCGTCGCCGGAGTCGCTGCTGTCGCTCGATTCGGCGCAGCCGGTGAGCACCAGTGCCGACGCACCGATCAGGGCCGCAGCCGAAGCCAGGGTCTTTCTCTTGGTCATCATCGTGACTTCCTCTCCTTCCGCGTTGCTGTCGCGGATCGGTCGTTGTCTGTCAGGCGCGAGGGTGCACGCGCCTCCGGTGGGGGATGAACCCACCTGGTCTATGAGGCCGACGTCGTCTGTCGGGCTGCGCGCTTGGCGCGCTTGCGGGCGGCGGACTGGGCACCGCCCATGTTCGCGAGCGCGGCGGTCATGCGATCGAGGATCATCGCGATGATCACCACCGCGATTCCCGCTTCGAAGCCGAGGCCGACGTTGATGCGGCCGATCGCACGGACGATCTCGCCGCCCAAGCCACCGGCGCCGACCATTCCGGCGATGACGACCATCGACAGGCTCAGCATGATGATCTGGTTGACACCGGCCATGATGCTCGGCAGGGCCAGGGGCAGCTGGATCTGTCGCAGGATGCGGCCGGGGGTGGCGCCGAAGGCGTGCCCCGCCTCGACGACCTCGGTGTCCACTCCGCGGATGCCGAGCTCGGTCAGGCGGACGCCGGGGGCCAGCGCGAACAGGATCGTCGCGATCATGCCGGGGACGACACCGACGCCGAAGAAGATGATCGCCGGGATCAGGTAGACGAAGGCGGGCATCGTCTGCAGGAAGTCCAGAATCGGACGGACGACGCGCGAGACGCCGTCGCTGCGCGCGGCCCAGATGCCGACCGGGATGCTGATCGCGATGGCGATCACAGACGCGACCAGGACCAGAGCGAGCGTGTCCATCGAGGTCTCCCACTGGTCGACCAGGACGATCAGCAGAAGCCCGAGGGCAGAACCGACAGCGAGCTTCCATCCCTTGAGCCACCACGCGAGGGCGGCGATCAGCAGGATGATGATCCAGAACGGTGGCGCCGTCAGGACCCAGTCCAGGCCCGTGTAGACAGCCTCGAGGACGACGGCGATGCCGTCGAAGAGCCAGCCGAAGACGGCGCCGAGGAAGTCGACGAACGCTTCGACCCAGTCGCCGAGGGGAAGTCGGAGGTTTTCCATCACACGCCTCCTTCCGTCGCGGTGTCCACCGGGTCGGCGGCTCCGCCCACGGCGGCCAGCGTCTCGCTGATCTCTGCCACCGGCACGGTCATCGGCACGTCGATCACCGGGATCTCGGTGGTCGTCGGCTCGACGTTGCCGAGGGCTGCGAGCAGGACGACGCGCGGGATGGTGCCGAGCAGGCGACCGGACTCATCGACGACGGCGATCGGCACGGGGCTCTCGACGGAGCGCTCGATCACGTCGGCGAGTGGCTCATCAGGTCCGACCACGGCGGCGGAGCCGCGCACGATGGAGCGGAGGTCCGTGTTGCCGTTCTTGACGGCGCGGACGACTGCGCGATCGGTGACGGCGCCGATGAGGCGTCGTCCGTCGGTGACCAGCACCGAGCCGGACTGCAGGTCGCGCATGACCTTGAGTGCCCCGCGCACGCCGGCGCTCACGGGCACCATGGCGGCGGGCGCCTCCATGACCGACGACGCGGTGAGCACGCGAGCGCGGTCGACATCCTGTACGAACTGCGCGACGTAATCGTTGGCCGGGTCGGTGAGGATCTCTTCCGGGGTGCCGTTCTGCACGATGCGACCGTCGCGCATGACGGCGATCCGGTCACCGAGGAACATCGCCTCGTTGAGGTCGTGCGTGATGAAGATGATGGTGCGACCCAGCTCCTGCTGCAGTTCGACCAGCTGTTCCTGCATCTCGCGACGGATCAGCGGGTCGAGTGCGCTGAACGCCTCGTCCATCAGCAGGATGTCGGTGCCGGCCGTCAGCGCACGGGCAAGCCCCACGCGCTGGCGCATGCCGCCGGAGAGTTCGTCGGGCATCGCTTCGGCGCGATCGCCCAGGCCCACCTTCTCGAGGATCTCCATCGCACGGGCGCGGCGTTCGTCCTTTCCGACGCCCTGGATCTCGAGTGCGTACGCGGCGTTGTCGATCACCGTACGGTGCGGGAGCAGCGCGAAGTGCTGGAACACCATCGAGATCGAGCGCTGGCGGATCGCGCGCAGCTCGGACGAGGAGGCCGAGCCGATGCTGTGGCCCTGGACGGTGACGTCGCCGGCGGTCGGTTCGAGCAGCCCGTTGAGCATCCGGATGATGGTCGACTTGCCGGAGCCCGAGAGCCCCATGATGACGAAGATCTCGCCGGGGTTCACCGTGAAGCTCGCGTCGATGACGGCGGCGGTGTTGCCCTTGGCGGCGACATCCGACCTGCTCGCACCCGATTTCAGGCGCTCGACAGCGGCGGATGCGTTGCGGCCGAACACCTTGAACAGGTTCTTGGCCTCAACGGCAGGGGTGGTGCTGGTCACGTGCTTCACCTCTACAGGCGCGCGGGCACGCCTGTTGTGGTCTCACGTCCGGGTGGCAGTCCGAATGCGGCAGCCACATATGGCAGACGCGCGGCAGTGGATGTCTGATCCACGCACGGACCGCCGACCGTACGCCCGGAAACAGAGCGGGAGAAGCAAAACCTCACACACACGGCCACAGGCGCGGACTGGTCGGGTGGGCCCGCGAACGGGCCGCTGTAGACCGTATCAACATCGCCCCCGGGGTCGTCAAATCGGGGTTGACATCCGACCGAAGGTTGTTGCATGGTTAGTTAGTCAAGTAATTAACCCCTCTACAAGTCAACCAGATCGGAGGCCGCGTGATCGATGACGGACGGGCGATCTTCCTTCAGATCGCCGAGAGCATCGAGGACTCGATCGTCGACGGGTCGCTGCCCGAAGACAGCCGCGCTCCCTCGATGAACGAGCTCGCTGCGTTCCACCACATCAATCCCGCCACGGCCGCGAAAGGACTCAACGTGCTCGTCGACAAGGGTGTGATCCAGAAGCGCCGCGGCATCGGAATGTTCGTGACCCCCGGCGCGCGAGACGTGCTCCTCACCGAGCGGCGCACCGCGTTCGCCGACCGCTTCGTGGAGCCCCTGCTCGCCGAAGCCCGCACTCTCGGGCTCACGCCCGACGACCTCTCCGCCCTCATTCGCAGCCGCGCGGCAACGGACGAGAGCGACTCCATGACCAACGAAAGGAATCCCTGATGAGCAGCGTGATCGAAGTCACGAATCTCACCAAGCGATACCGCGAGACCGTCGCCGTCGACGACGCGAGCTTCGCGATCGAAGAGAACACCATCTACGGCCTGCTCGGGCGCAACGGCGCAGGCAAGACGACCATCATGTCCATCCTCACGGCGCAGAACTTCGAGACGAGCGGATCGGTCACCGTGTTCGGTGAACACCCGTACGAGAACGCCCGTGTGCTCTCGCGCATGTGTTTCGTCCGGGAGAGCCAGCGCTACCCGGACGATTGGAAGCCGCGTCACGCCTTCGCCGCCGCCCGCCTGTTCTTCCCGAACTGGGATCAGGCACTGGCAGAAGACCTCATCGCCGAGTTCCAACTCCCGATGAACCGTCGCATCAAGAAGCTCTCGCGCGGGCAGTTGTCCGCGGTCGGCGTCATCATCGGCCTGGCCTCACGCGCCGAGATCACGTTCTTCGACGAACCGTACCTCGGTCTGGATGCGGTCGCCCGACAGATCTTCTACGACCGGCTGCTCGAGGACTACGCCGAGCACCCGCGTACGATCATTCTCTCGAGCCACCTGATCGACGAGGTCTCGAACCTGCTGGAGCGGGTCATCGTGATCGACCAGGGGCAGATCATCCTCGACGAGTCGACGGATGATGTCCGCGGACGCGCAGCGAACATCGTGGGCGACACCGCGGCCGTCGAGGCATTCATCGCGGGCCGTGAGGTCATCCACCGCGAAAGCCTCGGGCAGGTCTCCTCCGTCACGGTCCTCGGAGCCCTCACCGACGCCGACCGCCGTCAGCTCGCCGCGTCCGGCCTGGACACCAGCGCCGTTTCTCTGCAGCAGCTGATCGTGCGCACCACCCAGCACCGCGCGGATGCCTCGTCGCAGGCATCCGAGGAAGGAGCCCTCCGATGAACCGCACACTCAATGTCGTACGGATGCAGCTGAACAACCGCCAGACCTTCATCTGGCTGCCCCTGATCATCCTCGGCGCCGCGTTCGCGGTGAACTGGATCATCTGGTCGCTGATCCCCGTCGACGAGCCGAAGTTCGGCGGCGGCGCGCAGGCGCCCCTGTGGTACTTCCTCGTCGTCGGCATCCAAGCGCTGACGCTGACATTCCCCTTCAGTCAGGCGATGAGCGTCACCCGACGCGAGTTCTTCCTCGGCACGATCCTGACGGCGGGACTGACCTCCGCCATCCTCTCGGGCGTGTTCATCGCCGGAGGCTTCGTCGAGACGGCCACCGGGGGCTGGGGGGTCAACGGGTACTTCTTCAGCTTCCCGTGGATCTGGGAGTTCGGAGCCGGCGGCGCAGCGCTGTTCTACCTTGTCCTCGCGCTGCTGTTCTTCGTGATCGGGCTGTGGTCGGCCATCGTCTTCAAACGGTTCGGCGCGCTCTGGCTGACGGTCTCCCTCGTGGTCCTCGGGCTGCTGCTCGTCGGCGGCGTGTGGCTGATCACGCAGTGGGCGCTGTGGGGCTCGGTGTTCACCTGGTTCGCCACGACCGGCGTGGTGATCCTGAGTCTGTGGGGCCTGCTGTTGACCGCAGTGCTCGGCATGCTCTGCTTCGCGACCTTCCGCCGCATGACCCCCTGAGGTCAGTGCTCGCCGTTGGCGGCAGCTTCGTGGTGGCGGATGACCTCCGCCACCACGAAGTTGAACCACTTCTCGGCGAACTCGGGATCGAGATCCGCCTCTTCCGCGAGACGGCGGAGGCGGGCGATCTGGTGCTCCTCGCGCGCGGGATCAGAGGGCGGCATTCCATGCTCGGCCTTGAGCACCCCGACCTGCTTGGTCGCACGGAACCGCTCGGCCAGCATGAAGATCAGCGCCGCGTCGATGTTGTCGATGGTGCCTCGCAGGCGTCCCAGAGCGGCGACCGGATCGATGGAGTCTGACATCGCACCCCCTTTTCGCATGTCGACCCTACCTTGCCTCGTCCCAGCCACCCGGCGCCCCTAGAGTGTGACCATGAGCGAGCAGCCCACGCCCCCCGCCGATGCCACTCCCACCGACCTGACCGCCGCAGGAGGATCGACGGGAGCCACCGAGCGCACGCCCGGCGTCCGGGGCTGGTTCAACCTGGAGCAGCCGTTCGCGGTCGGCTTTTTCCTCGTGCTGGGCGGACTGGTCGCGATTCTGCTCGGGCTCGCGGTCACCAACCTCGCCACGATCATCATCTACATCAGCTTCGCGCTGTTCGTCGCACTGGGTCTGGATCCGATCGTCCGCGCGCTCGAGCGCCGCAAGATCACCCGCACCTGGGGAATGGTCATCGTCTACAGCGGCTTCCTGCTCGTGATCGCGGGAGTCATGCTGCTGATCATGCCGACGGTCGTCGCGCAGGTCGCGCAGTTCATCAAGGACATCCCCCAGATGATCAACGACTTCGAGAAGACCGACATGTACGCCTGGCTGCAGACGAACATGGGCGACCAGATCGGCAACATCCTCACCGAGGTCGAGAACTACATCCTGAACCCGGCGAACATCGCCACCATCGGCGGCGGCGTCCTGGCGGTGGGCATGAGCATCGCCACGGGGATCTCCGGCGGCGTCATCATCATCGTCCTGAGCCTCTACTTCTTGGCCACGCTCGGCGTCATCAAGTCCAGCTTCGTGCGCCTCACCCCCGCGCGGGTCCGCCCCAAGGTCGCGGACATGACCGAGCAGATCACGAGCTCCATCGGCGGCTACCTCATGGGGATGGTGATCCTCGCGTTCTTCAACTCGGTCGTCGCCTTCTTCCTCCACCTCTTCCTCGGGCTCCCCTTCCCCGCCCTGATGGCGGTGCTGGCGTTCTGCATCACGCTGATCCCGCTGATCGGTCCCGTCCTGTACTGGGGCATCGCGACCGTCATCGCCCTGTTCACCGATCCGGTCACCGCGCTCATCTTCGCGATCCTGTACCTGATCTACATGCAGATCGAGGCCTACATCTTGACACCGCGCGTGATGAACCGCGCGGTGTCGGTGCCCGGCTCGCTCGTGGTGATCGGCGCTCTCGTCGGCGGCACACTGCTCGGCCTGCTCGGAGCGCTCGTGGCGATCCCGATCACCGCGTCGATCCTGCTGATCATCCAGCAGGTCGTGATCCCGCGCCAAGACGCGAAGGTGTAGCGAGAGCGCTCTACCGGGCCGGCAGCAGGCAGGTCGGCGAGGGAACCTCGACCCGTCCGCGCACGCGCCCCGGCACCCCGGTGCGGATGTCGAGGCTCATCGCGGCGACATCATCGGAGTGCTGACCCGCGACCAGCAGTGTGTCACCGACGACGCGATGGTGGCGCGGCCAGACGACGCCCGACTCGACGAGTGCGACCGGGTCGAGCCGGTCTCCGGCGCCGCGCACTCGGAGGACACCGATCGTGTTGCTTCCGCGGACCCCTCCGTAGAGGAACTCGCCGTCGCGTGAGGGCGCGAGCTCTGCCGCGCCGTCCCCGGGCATGAGACCGGCGCCGATTGCCGACGCCGAGAGGATCCGCCAGGTGCCGGTGGCGTCTGGCGCGAGCACATACACCTCGCAGCTGAGCTCGGTGATCACGTAGAGGTGGCCGCTCGGATGCCACACCATGTGGCGCGGGCCGCTGCCGAAGGGCAACACGACCTCCTGGACGAGGCGGGTCTCACCCAGACCCGTGCGCCAGAACCGCACCTGGTCCAGACCCATCTCGGTCGTCGCGACCCGCGCTCCCGGCAGGGCCACGGACTGGTGCGCGTGCGGCGTCCGCTCCTCCCCGAACCCCGGGTAGGGGTCCTCGGCGGCCGGGAGGTCTGCCGAGTCCCGGAGACGGCCGGTGGCATCCACACCGATCGTGACGATGCGTCCATCTCCCCAGCAGGTCACCCACAGGCGGTCGGCAGTGGGAGTGACGAGGATGTGACAGGGCAGCTCGCCCACGGCGACAGGCTCTCCCCACGGCTCGTACGCGCTCTCGCCGATCCGCCGATACGCCCGGATCATGGCTTCGCCCTCGAGTGTCGCGTAGACGACATCGAGCGTCGGGTGCGCCGTGATCCACGACGGCGATGCCGCCTCGACGACGGTGCCGCGGAAGGAGAGCGTCGCTCCCGCGAGCGCGGCGTCGGCGTCGCCGGCGACGAGCAGTCCGATGCCTGCGGCCGTCCCCTCCATGTCCGGCGAGTAGCCGCCGACGAGAAGCCGCATCAGTCGACGAGGTCGTGGCGCACGATGACGGCGTCGCGGGCCGGACCCACACCGATCACCGAGATGCGCGTCCCGCTCATCTTCTCCAGCGCGAGGACATAGTCCTGTGCCTCCTGCGGCAGCTCTGCAAACGTGCGGGCGCCGGAGATGTCCTGCTTCCACCCCGGGAAGTACTCGAGGATCGGCTTGGCGTGGTGCACGTCGGTCTGGTTGTCGGGCACCTCGTCGAACCGCACGCCATCGACGTCGTAGGCGACGCAGACCGGGATCTGATCGAGCCCGGTCAGGATGTCGAGCTTGGTGAGGACGAGGTCGGTGATGCCGTTGATCCGGTGCGCGTAGCGCGTGATCGGAGCGTCGTACCAGCCGACCCGGCGCGGACGCCCCGTCGTCGTGCCGAACTCGAAACCGCGCTGACGGATCCACTCGCCCTGCTCGTCGAACAGCTCGGTCGGGAAAGGGCCCGATCCCACCCGGGTCGTGTACGCCTTGACGATGCCGACGATCCGGTCCAGGCGGTTGGGCCCCACACCGGAACCTGTCGCGGCTCCGCCGGCGGTGGCCGATGACGAGGTCACGAACGGGTAGGTGCCGTGGTCCACATCCAGCATCGTCGCCTGACCGCCCTCGAACACGACGAGCTCACCGCGGTCGAGCGCCTCATTCAGCAGCAGCGACGTGTCGGCCACCATGGGACGCAGACGCTCGGCGTACGAGAGCAGGTCCTCGACGATCTCGTCGGCCTCGATGGCGCGGCGGTTGTAGACCTTGACCAGCAGGTGGTTCTTGATCTCGAGCGCGCCCTCCACCTTCTGGCGCAGGATGTTCTCGTCGAACAGGTCCTGGACGCGGATACCGACGCGGTTGATCTTGTCGGCATAAGCCGGTCCGATGCCACGGCCGGTCGTGCCGATCTGGCGCTTGCCGAGAAAGCGCTCGGTCACCTTGTCGAGCGTGCGGTGGTACTGCGTGATGATGTGCGCGCTGGAACTGACCTTCAGGCGCGAGATGTCGATGCCGCGCCCCTTGAGTGCCTCGAGCTCATAGAAGAGCACCTCGAGGTCGATGACGACGCCGTTGCCGATGACGGCATTGACGCCGGGCGACAGGATTCCCGAGGGAAGCAGGTGGAGCGCGTACTTCTCGCCGCCGATGACGACGGTGTGGCCGGCGTTGTTGCCGCCGTTGAACTTCACGACCCAGTCGGTGCGCTCACCGAGCAGGTCGGTCGCCTTGCCCTTGCCCTCGTCGCCCCACTGGACGCCGACGATCACGATGCCTGGCATGGGATTCCCCTCGGTGGTGGACCGGTACGCCTCATCCTATCGAGGCGTCGTCCTCACCCTTCCCGCTGCAGGGCGAACATGACCTCCGCGACCTTGGCCGAGACATCCAGGACCCCGGGGACATCGTCGACGAGCGTCGAGTTGAACAAGATCGCGAAGACGAGGTCGCGACCGGAGTCGGTGGTCATGTACCCGGAATAGGCCTGCGCGAGCTCGAAGAATTGGCCCGTCGTGGGATACCAGACCACGCGTGAGCCTGTCTTGGCCTGGATCATCCCCTCGGCGCTCGTCCCGGCCCCCGTGCCCGACAGCGATCCGTCGATGCCTGCGACGGGCTGGATGTCGACGAAGAGCTCTCCGTATTGCGCGGCGGCGGCCTGCCGCATGAGCGCGACCTGCAGCACCGCGCTCGTGCGGTTGTAGTCATTGCTGCCGGCAGGGTCGTACAGCCGAAGGCCCTCGGTCGGAACCCCGACCGACGCGGTGTAGTCCGCCACGGCTGCGACACCGTCCACGCACGAGGTGGAACCACCCTCGACGGCGATGAGGCATGCCAGCAGATCGGCTCCGCGGTTGTAGCTCATCTTCTGGACGACGCGCGCGAGCTGCCAGATCGGTGCCGACTCCCACTGCGCGATCGGTTCGTCGTACGCGGAGGGGAGCATGCCCGTGCCGCCTCCGTCGATCGTGATGCCGGCCGCGGTCAGAACCTGCGCGAAGGCCATCCGGGCGAATGCCGCGGGGTCGTCGACCTCGGTATTGCGCACCACTTCGCCGGCGTCGATTCCGATCGTGCCGGTGGCGGTCACCGTCGACCCGGACATCTCGACATCCACGTCGACAACATCCCCCTCGATCGTTTCGACCTCGTTGACCAGGGCAAGGCCGTCGAGCCCGGGGATCATCCGGACTTCCGGCGCCGCACCGAGCTCGCCCGGGGTGATCACAAGGTCCACGAGGTTCTCGTTGACCCAGATCGCGTCGATGCGACCATCGGGCCAGTCCATCTGGGGGTCGAAGTAGGTATCGTCCACCAGAACCTGTCCGGCCACGGAGGTCACGCCCGCCGCGACGAGCTGTTCGGCCAGGCCTCGGAGCGCCGCCAGCGGGTCACCGGTGTTCAGTCCCACCGCGACCAGGCCCGAGTTCGCCTCGTTGTGATCGAACGAGGTGATCTCGAGCGTGCCGTCGGGCTGGTCGCGCAAGCCGAAGCTGAAGTCCCCGCGCCCGGCGAGCACGAGATCCCCCTCGAGGACCCCGTCCGCACTGATCACACCGGTGCCGTACACCGGGGTGGTGATTGTGGATTCGGCGCCGAGGATCTCCAGCGCCGCCGATGTCGTGAAGCTCTTCTGCACCGAGCCCGGGACGAACGGGATCGTCGAGTTCAGCTCGTAGACGATCTCGCCCGTCTCCCTGTCGACGGCGAGGACCCCCCAGCCCCCGCCGTCGAGCCCGGAGTCGGCGATCGCCTCGTCCACCGCGACGGCCACGGCATCCTGCCCCGCACCGGAGGCGCACCCTGCCAGCGCGAGAGCGCCGGCGGCGAGAAGTGCCAGGGCCGAAATCGGGCGGATCAGCAGGTGTCGGGTCGTCACGTCACTTCTCGTCGGGATGCGCATCGACTCGACGCTAACGCGCCACACGCTCGTGTGCACTAGACCTGGGTCCCGTCCCTGCATCTCGCCGGAGCGCGGCTGGCCGGTGGGTGCCACGGTCGTCGACTTCTTCAGCTCCTTCACGATCCTTCCCACCCTCGCGTCCGCGGTAGCGACTCGGCGGACGCTCGCGGCGCCCCGCCGAAGTGAACAGCGGGCCCGCTCAGTAGAATCGACTTCCATGTCCAAGGTTCTCGAGTCCCTGCCCATCGGCGAGCGCGTCGGTATCGCTTTCTCGGGGGGGCTGGACACCTCGGTGGCCGTCGCCTGGATGCGCGACAAGGGCGCCGTTCCCTGCACCTACACGGGCGACCTCGGCCAGCCGGATGAGGACGACATCGAGTCGATCCCCGGCCGTGCCCTCACCTACGGCGCCGAGGTCTCGCGCCTCATCGACTGCAAGACGGCCCTCGTCGAGGAGGGCTTCGTGGCCCTCGCCTGCGGCGCCTTCCACATCCGCTCAGGCGGGCGCACCTACTTCAACACCACGCCGCTGGGGCGCGCGGTGACCGGCACGCTGCTCGTGCGGGCGATGAAGGAGGACGGCGTCGACATCTGGGGCGACGGCTCCACATACAAGGGCAACGACATCGAGCGGTTCTACCGCTACGGCCTCCTCGCCAATCCGGCTCTGCGCATCTACAAGCCGTGGCTGGATGCCGACTTCGTGCGCGAGCTCGGCGGCCGGCAGGAGATGAGCGAATGGCTCGTCGCGCACGGCTTCCCCTACCGTGACTCGGCCGAAAAGGCATACTCGACCGACGCCAACATCTGGGGCGCCACCCACGAGGCCAAGACGCTCGAGCACCTGGATGTGTCCCTCGAGACGGTCGATCCGATCATGGGCGTGCGCTTCTGGGATCCCTCTGTCGAGATCGAGACCGAGGAGGTCACGATCACCTTCGATGCCGGTCGCCCGGTGGCGCTGAACGGCATCGAATACGCCGACCCGGTCGCTCTCGTCTTCGAGGCCAACCGCATCGGCGGACGCCACGGCCTGGGCATGAGCGACCAGATCGAGAACCGCATCATCGAGGCCAAGTCCCGCGGCATCTACGAGGCGCCCGGCATGGCGCTGCTGTTCATCGCATACGAACGCCTGGCCAACAGCATCCTGAACGAGGACACTCTCGCGACCTACCACGAGCAGGGCCGACGCCTCGGCCGACTGATGTACGAGGGCCGCTGGCTCGAGCCGCAGTCGCTCATGTTGCGCGAGTCGATCCAGAAGTGGGTGGGCTCGGCCGTGAGCGGCACCGTGACCCTGCGGCTGCGGCGCGGCGAGGACTACACCGTGCTCGACACCGTCGCGCCGGTCATGTCGTACGGTCCCGAGAAGCTCTCGATGGAGCGCGTCGGGGATGCCGCCTTCGGGCCGACCGACCGCATCGGCCAACTCACGATGCGCAACCTCGACATCTCGGACTCGCGCACCCGCCTCGAGCAGTATGCGGCGATGGGCCTGATCGGAGGCCCCACCGGGGAGCTCGTCGGTTCCCTCCGACGCGGGGAGGCCGAGGAGATCACCGAGCACGTGCTGCCCTACGACGCCGACCGCGAGGAGCTCGCCGAGGCGACCGACGCAGCGGGCGAGTCGGCGGCCTTCGACTTCGGCGCCGACTGACGCGTCCGGCCGGCGGCCCCCGACGACGTCCCCTCCAGCCTGCGGACATCATGTGTATCCGAAAGAACTTGCACATGGCTGTGCACATTCGTGTCACGATGGGGGAGTGACGACATCCACCGACAGGCCGCTGCGTCGCGACGCCGCGCACAATCGCGATGAGCTCGTGAACTGCGCCCAGCGTGAGTTCGCGCGCGATCCCCGCACCTCACTCGACGGCATCGCACGCGCCGCGGGACTCACACGGCGCGCGGTGTACGGGCACTTCCCCGACCGCCACGCGCTCGTCAGCGCCGTCATCGACCGTGGCGCCGAGCACTACAACGAGATCGCCCAGACGCTGACCGCCGCCGATCCGCTGGATGCGCTGCAGGAGCTCACCCGGCGACTGTGGGATGAGGCCTCCGTCGTGCAGGCGAGCACCGCGATCGCGCTCGATGAGGCGTACCTCCCGCACACCGCACGGGCACTCGCCCCCCTTCGGGCACGGCTCGCGCAGATCGTCGCGGCCGGTCAGGCGACGGGATCACTGCGGCGGGATGTCGATGCCCACACCCTCGTACGCCTCATCGAAGAGACCGCGCGAACCATCATCCTGCGCTGGTGCGGCGCACCCGACACGACCGCGGACCTTCCGGTGCGCGCTGTGCTGAGCATCGCAGGGCTGTCCTGGGAGCACATCGCGGACCGCCTCGCGAACCCCCGCACGAACGGAGGTACACCTGATGCTCGTTGACCTGCAGAACGTGAGCAAGGGACGACGCGGCGTCGCCCTGGCCGAGACCTCCCTCACCTACGGAGAGGGAGAAGCCCGTCTGGCGGTCGCGGAAACCGAGCAGCGCCCGACGGTGCTCGGTTTGATCGCATCGGGGCGCATGCGTCCCGACACCGGCACGGTCACGATCGACGCTGAGCCGGACGGCCGCAGCCTGCGGCGCCGGGTGGCACTGATCGACGCCCCCGACGTGAGCGACCCGGCCCCGAACGTCACGGTGTTCGGGGTGGTGGCCGAGGAACTCATGTTCGCCGGTCGACCCTCCTCCCCGCGCGCCGTGCTGGAGTGGCTCACCACGCACGACGCCCGCGAGCTGTCGCGCCTTCCGATCGCGGATGTCACCCCGCGCGATCGCCTGCGCCTGCTGTTGGAGCTGGCCACGCTGCGCCCCGGGGTCGAAGGACTCGTGCTGGTGTCTCCCGACCGACACGGCGGCGATCCCCACGTCTGGTGGGATCTGGCCGAGCACTTCGCCACGCGCGGAATCAGCGTGCTCGTGATCGCAGGCGCATCCGCCGGCACCGTGCTCGCGGGGCGCGCCCGCCGTGCCGAGCGCGAGGAGGCGCGCGCATGAAGGTTCCGGCCATGATCGCGGCAGAGTTGCGACGCCTCACAGCGACCCGGATGTCCGTCATCGCGCTGCTCGCACTCATGCTCGTCCCCGTCCTCTACGGCGGCGTCTACCTCTGGGCCAATCAGGATCCCTACGGTCGCCTCAGCGAGGTTCCGGTGGCGCTGGTCAACGACGACGCGGGCGCACAGGTCGATGGCGAGCACGTCGACTACGGCGACGAGGTCGCGCAGAACCTCATCGAGGACGGCAGCTTCGCGTGGCAGCTCCTCGACTCCGAGGAGGCCCTGTCCGCGCTGACGACGGGCGACGTGGACTTCATCGTCACGATCCCGAGCGACTTCTCCGAAGCCCTCGCCTCGTCCGCCGGGGACGATCCCCACCAGGCGACCCTCGAACTCGAGACGAACGACGCGAACAACTACCTCGCCTCCACGATCGGCGACACGGCCATCGAACGCATCCGCGCGTCCGTGGCCCAGCTCGTCGGCGAAGAAGCCGCCCTGCGGCTGTTGGACGGCATCGCGGACATCCGCACGAGCCTCGTGACTGCCGCCGACGGCGCCTCCCAGCTGGCATCGGGCACCGCTGAGGCATCCGCCGGGGCCGGCACCCTCACCTCGGGCGCCGACGAGCTTGCGGCAGGAACCGCCACCCTCGCGTCCGGGGCCGCGGACCTGGCAGCCGGAGCGGCGCAGGTCTCAGCCGGGAATCAGACCCTCGCCGCATATGCAGATCAGGCCGGCGCCGCAAGTCAGGCGGCGGTCGATGCGATCCCGACGGTGCGCGCGGACATCATCGCGTCCCTGCAGGCAGCAGGTCTGGACGATACGCAGATCGACGCGGTGCTGGCTCGACTCGATCCACTCGCCGATGCCGTCACCTCGGCCAACGGCGATGTACAGCAGGCCGTGGGCTCGGTCGACCAGCTCGCGGCCGGTGCCGCCCAGGTCTCGGCAGGCGCCGCCTCCCTCGCCGACGGCGCGGCGAGCGCAGCGGCCGGGGCCGCGCAGGTCGCCGCCGGTTCTGCCACGCTGGCCGACGGGCTCACGCAACTCGATGACGGCGCCGCCGATCTGAGCGAAGGCCTGGCCGACGGGGTCGCACAGCTCCCCGACTCGAGCGCGGACCTGCGTCAGACGCAGGCCGAGACGATCTCAGACCCCGTGGCGGTCGAAACGGGCAAGGTCGCGTCCGCCGAAGACTACGGTGCTGGGCTTGCGCCGTTCTTCGCCGCCCTCGCCGGATGGATCGGGATCTACGCGCTGTTCCTCATCGTCAAGCCGATCTCGCGCCGTGCGATCACCGCGCTGCGCTCACCGATCCGGGTGACGCTTGCCGGGTGGCTGACCCCCGCGATCCTCGGTGGCCTGCAGATGGTCGCCCTGTTCGGCATCCTCGCCCTCGCCCTCGGCTTCACGTTCTCGCAGCCGCTCGCGACCCTCGGGATCATGGTGCTCGCCTCGTTCACCTACGCCGCGATCATCCTCGCGCTGAACGTGTGGCTCGGCTCGGTGGGGCAGTTCCTCGGTCTCGTTCTGATGGTTCTGCAGCTGGTGACCGCCGGCGGCACCTTCCCTTGGCAGACACTTCCGGAGCCCCTCGCGACCCTTCATCACGTGCTGCCGATGGGCTACGTCGTGGATGCCATGCGGCAGCTGATGTACGGAGGGGATCTCGCCCGCGTGGGATCAGACCTGCTGGTACTCGCGGCGTGGGGCATCGGCGCGCTGGTGCTGGCGGCGATCGGGGTGACGCGCATGACCCACCGCAGAACCCTGCGGGATCTTCAGCCGAGCCTCATCGGGTGATCAGCTGCGACCCGCGTCGTCCCTCTGCTCGTCGTCACGGGGACGGCGTGCGTCGCCGGCCAGCTCGTCGACAACGAGATCCTCGTTCGCCATGGTGCGGTTGCGGTAGGCCTGGCGACCGATCATCTGCGCAGCAAGGGGCGCGGTCGCCAGCTGAATGAGAACGATCGGGACAAGGAAGGCGAGAACCCCCCAACTGCGCTGAGACAACCCGACCGCCACGCAGATCAGCACGACACCCAGCACCTGGGGCTTGGTGGCCGCGTGCAGCCTGGTCGGAACGTCGCGGAAGCGCACCAGGCCGATCGCCGCGGTCACGCACAGCAGAGCACCGATGAGCACGAGCACGAGCGACGCCACGTCGAGCACGGTGCCCCACGGCAGATCGCCCCACTCCTGCGCGCTCACTTCGCGTCATCCTTCCGTGCCACCAACCGCGCGATGGCGACCGAGCCGAAGATCCCGACCGCCGCGATCACGAGCAGGACAGGCAGGGTGTCGGTGTGGCCGTTGATCACCATGTCCGCGCCCAGCACGCACATGACCTCGGTCAGCAGCACATCGGATGCGACGACGCGGTCGAGGATCGAGGGGCCCACGACGATGCGCCACAGCGTCACCAGAGCGGCCACGGCGAAGGCGCCGTAGATCACGATCAGCAGCAGATTCATGCGGCCTCCTTCTGCGCTGCCGCGCGGAGCCGCTCGAGCTGCGCCCTCGAGCCGAACGCACGGATGACCCGCGCTTCCCAGGCCAGCGTTTCCGCGCGGTGCGCGTCGACATCGGCGTCGCCGCGCACACCGATCACGTGCAGGTAGAGCACGCGACGACCGCGGTCGATGTCCAGGACCAGAGAACCCGGAATCAGCGACGCGGTGACAGCGGTGTGGGCCATGATCAGGTCATCGTCCGTGCGCAGCGGTACCGCGATCACGGCGGCGCGGGGCTGGCGCCGCAGGTCCAGCACCTGCCACGCGACGGTGAGTGAGCCCTTCACCAGTGCCCCGACGAACGTCACGACGAACACCAGGGCGTACCAGGGGTTCACCCGACCCGACAGCCCGATCGGCGGCAGGCGGAACACCGTCGTGACCGCGACGGCGGCGATTAGGCCGGTGAGGAACGCGAGAACGGTGAACTGCCCCCACAGCAGCATCCACAGCGCTGTCAGCCAGAGCAGGAACGGCCACTGCCGCCACAGATCGTGGACGAATCCGATGCGCTCGCGGCGCGGATCCTCGCTCATGTGCCGTCCACCGCCTCTTGCACCTGCTCGAGCGTCGTCGGCTGCAGCAGAGCGTCACCGATCCGCTCGCACACCTCGTACAGGGGACCGGCGAACACCGTGAGCGCGACGGTGAGCGCCACCATCCCGGCGGTGGCCGCCGTCATGATCCGGGGGATCACCCGACGCTCGGTGATGACATCGGCAGCCGGCGCCGACTCGAGGTAGGCGGTGCGCTGATCGGTCTCGGTCGAATCGTCCTTCTCGCGCCAGAACGACAGGTTCCACGCGCGCATGAGCGCGAACAGCGTCAGCAGGCTCGTGACGATGCCCGCCACGATGAAGACCATCATGATCGGGCTGCCTTCCAGGGCGGCGGCATCGAACAGGGCGTACTTGCCGATGAAACCCGAGAACGGGGGCAGCCCGCCGAGGTTGATCGCGGGGATGAAGTACAGCACCGCGATGACGGGCGCCGCGCGCATGAGGCCCTTCACCCGCAGGATCGAGGTGCTGCCCGCGCGCCGCTCGATCAGCCCCACCGAGAGGAACAGTGTGGTCTGCACGATGATGTGGTGGACCATGTAGTAGATCGTCGCGCCGATCGAAGCGGGGGTCGCGATCGCGATGCCGAAGATCATGTAGCCCACGTGGCTGACGAGCGTGAACGACAGGATGCGCTTGAGCTCGGCCTGCGCCACCGCGCCGAGGATGCCGATGACCATCGTGGCGAGGGCGGCGATCATCAAGACGAGGTTGAGGTCGTTGTCGAGGAAGAGCTCCGTCTCGGTGCGGATGATCGCGTAGACGCCGACTTTGGTGAGCAGGCCGGCGAACACCGCGGTCACCGGCGCGGGGGCGGTCGGGTATGAGTCAGGCAGCCAGAACGACAGCGGGAAGACCGCGGCCTTGATACCGAAGGCCAACAGCAGCATCACGTGCAGCACTGTCTGCGTCCCCTGGGGGAGCTGGGCCATCCGCTCGGCGATCTGGAACATGTTCACCGTGCCCACGGCTCCGTAGATCATCGCGATGGCGACCAAGAACAGGATCGAGGAGACCAGCGAGACCACGATGTATGTCACACCTGTCCGGATGCGGGACGCGGTACTGCCCAGGGTGATGAGCACGAACGAGGCGACCAGCAGGATCTCGAAGCCGACGTAGAGGTTGAACAGGTCGCCGGCGATGAACGCGGTGAAGATCCCCGTCGCGAGGATCATGTACGTCGGATGGAAGATCGTGACCGGAGTCTCGTCGTCGCCGTCCGCAGCGCCCTGCCCGACGGAGAACAGCAGAACCGCCAGGAGGACGATGCTGGAAACCAGCACCAGCAGCGCCGAGAGCCGATCGACGTAGAGCACGATGCCGAACGGCACCGGCCAGCCCCCCACCGAGACGGCGAACGGGGTGTCGGCGGCATCCACCGCAGCCAGCAAGATGGTGGCGAGCACCATCGTCGTCGTGAGCACGATGATCGACACGGCCACCTGCACGCGGCGGTGATGCCCCGCGATGAGCGCGACGGCGGCGCCCAACAGCGGCAGTGTGACCAGCAGCGGAACGAGAGCGGTCATGCGTGCTCACCCCCACGCGGCGCGGCATCGGCGTCGTCCTCGTCACCGTCGAAGTCCGTCGTGGCGTCATCGTCGCTCGCCACGACCTGCTCGAGCTGACTGGTCTGCGCACCCAGCTCGCGCACTTCGATGTCGGCCTCGTCCTCGCTCACGGTGTCGGCCTGACCCAACTGCCAGGAGCGGTAGATGAGAGCCAGCAGGAACGCGGACACGGCGAAGGTGATGACGATCGCCGTGAGCATCAGCGCCTGGGGCAGCGGATCCGACATCTCGTCGGGTTCTCCGGTCCCGAAGAAGGGGGCGAGCCCGGGCCTTCCCATGACGATGAGGAACAGCAGGTTGGCGGCGTTTCCCAGCAGGAGGAAGCCGATGAGGATGCGGGTGAGGCTGCGCTCGAGCATCGCGTAGACGCCCGCGGCGAAGAGCACCGCCATCACGACGATGAGGACCAGAGACACGTTCATCGCGCGCTCACCTCCGCCGCCGCCGTCGCCTGGCGGTCGATCTCGGCGCCCAGGCTGCGGAGCACATCGAGGACCAGTCCGATGACCACGAGGTAGACGCCGACGTCGAACAGCGTCGAGGTGACGAACTCGATGTGACCGACCACCGGGAGCTCGGTTTCGAAAATGCCGCGCGTCAGCGGCGAGAACCCGAAGGCGAGCGGCACGACCGCACACGCGACCGCGATCGCCAGCCCGATGCCGAGGAATCTTCCCGCATCGGTGGGGGCCGCCGCCCCGAGCTCATACCGCCCGCCCGCGAGGTAGCGCATGACCAGCGCCATCCCGGCGACAAGACCCGCGGCGAAACCGCCGCCGGGAAGGTTGTGCCCGGCGAACAGGAGATACAGCGACACGATGATGATCGTGTGGAAGAGGATCCGCACGATGATCTCGAGCAGGATCGATCGGTTCTCGGGCCGCACCCGCTGGCCGCCTACGAGCCACGCCATCCGACCGGGGCGTCCCTCAGCCTCGGAGATGCGCTCGACCAGCGGCGACCGTCGCCGAAGCGCCTGCTGGGGAATCGGCGCCGTGAAGTCCGAGAGCGTGTCTGCCCGGTGGGTGACGAAGACGAGGGAGGCCACCCCCGTCGCCGCCAGCACGAGCACCGAGAGCTCTCCCATCGTGTCCCAGCCGCGCAGGTCCACCAGGGCGACGTTGACGACGTTCGCGCCATGGCCGATCTCGTACGCGAGCTCGGGGAACTCCACCGAGATCGGCAAGACGTCCCGAGCGCCGGTCGCAACCAGCACGACGAGCGCCATGGTCACCCCGACCGCCGCACCGAGTATCGCCCGACCGATGGAGAACCGCGAACCGTTGTGGGTGCCCAGTCGCGCGGGGATCCGTCGCAGCACGAGCGCGAAGACGACCATCGTGATGGTCTCGATGAGGATCTGCGTCAGGGCGAGATCGGGGGCGCCGCTCGTCGCGAACAACACGATCATGCCGAGCCCCGTCACCGAGACCAGCACCACGCCGGTGAATCTCTTGCGCGCGCGCACGGCGATGAGCCCGGCCGCGATCATCAGCGGGGCGACTGCGAGCTGTGCGGGGGTGTGGAACGCGTCGAGGTCGGCCCGCCACTGGTCGGAGGCGAGGAGGGCGGTGGCCTCTCCCGCGACGAGCACGACGAAGATCGTCGCCACATAGGTCGGGAGTGAGCCGCGCTGGGCGATGACGGTCGTCGCGACCGACAGTCGACCGACGCTGCGGACCACGAGGTTGTAGGCATCCAAGGCACTGAACGGCAGGATGCGGCGGTTCCAGGCCGCACGACGCGTGAGGGCGAACACCGCGGCCCCGATCACCAGCGTCGCCACAGAGATCCACAGGGCGGCCTCGAACCCGTGCCAGAGCGCCAGATGGGCGGGGTGCTCGGGCTCGGCGACGCCCGGTGAGGACAGCGGCGCCAGATCGGCGTACGGCGTCAGCGCGACGTCCAGCGCCGCTGCCGACAGTCCCGCCGCCACGGTGAGGACGGCGAGCGCGACCGGAGCGAAGAGGAATCCGGGGCGCGGCCTCGGCCAACGGGTCGGGGCGATGCGCTCACCCGCTGCGGAGCGTTTGGTGCCGAACGCGCCCCAGAGGAATCGGAGGCCGTAGGCGGCTGTGAGGACGGATCCGAGGATCACCGCGACGAGCGCGACGACGCCCCAGACGGCACCGCCGACTGCCTCGTCGAGGAGGGCCGTCAGCGCCCCCTCCTTTGCGACGAACCCGATCGTGGGGAAGATCCCTACCATCGAGGCGATGGAGATGACCGACACGGCCGCGATGACGGGGGCGCGCCGCCCGAGCCCGCTGAGCTCACCGATGTCGCGTGTGGAGACCTGGTGATCGATGATCCCGACCACCAGGAACAGCGCCGACTTGAACAGGGCGTGGCCGAGCAGCAGCGCGAGGCCGGCGAGTGCGGCATCCCTCGTGCCGTATCCGAGCACGACGGCGAGGAAACCCAGCTGGCTCACGGTGCCGTAGGCGAGGATGCGCTTGAGATCGGTTTCGCGCAGGGCCTGCCAGCCGCCGAGCAGCATGGTGAATCCGCCCAGCACGATCACGATCGGATGCCAGGCCGGATTCTCGCCGAACACCGGCGCCAGCACAGCGATCAGATAGATCCCGGCTTTGACCATCGCGGCGGCGTGCAGGTAGGCGCTCACCGGCGTCGGCGCCGCCATGGCACCCGGGAGCCAGAAGTGGAACGGGAAGATCGCGGATTTGCTGATCGCGCCGACCAGCAGCAGCACGATCGCAGCCGTCACGACAGGCCCCGACGGGGGATCGGAGAGGATCGTCGACAGGCTCGTCGTGTCCGCCGCCACCGCGATCAGGACCACGCCGATCAGCATGATGAGACCGCCGAGGGTCGTCACCAACAGTGCCTGGAGCGCCGCGCGACGGCTGGCCGCACGGCGGTGGTAATACCCGATCAGCAGGTAGGAGAGCACACTCGTGATCTCCCAGAACATCACGAGGACGACCACGTCATTGGTCAGCACCAGCCCGTACATCGCCCCGGCGAACGCGAGCAGCACGGCGGCGAACTGGGGGAGGCCGTCGCTGGCCTCGAAGTACCACCGGCAATAGATGAGAACCACGGCGCCCACGCCCGTGACGATCAGCGCCAGTAGCCACGAGAGCGTGTCCATCCGCATCGACAGGGAGATACCCAGCGGCTCGATCCAGGGCACCGACTCGAACGGCAGGTCCCCCGCCAGCACACGCGGAGTGAGTGCGGCGGTGTGCACGAACGCTGCCAGCGGCAAGAGGGCCGCCACGAGGAAGGCCCGCGGTCCCCAACGCGAGACCAGCAGCGGCAGCACGATCGGTGCCAGCGTGAACGCGGCAAGGAAGAGGAGCAGGAGGTCCTCCTCGTGGTCGTCGTCTCGGTCAGAGGCGAGAGCTGGCGATCAGGGCGTGCGTCTCATCCTACCGAGGGGATCCGAACAGGGGCGGTGGTCGTCCCCTCACGGAATGTGCAGGTGAAGGTGATCGATGCCGCCTCCTCGCCGGCGAGCATCCGCGCCACCGCAGCCCCGGCCGCACGCCCTTTCTCGAACGCCGGCTGTACGAGGGTGGTGAGCTCGTACCCGTCGAGACCGTCGACGCGGACACCGTCGAATCCGGTGACGCTCACGTCCTCGGGGACGCGCAGGCCCGCGTCCTCGGCAGCTCTGATGACTCCGGCGGCCAGCAGGTCGCTCTGCGCGATGACGGCCGTCGGGCGTTCGCGCGAGGACAACAGGGCGCGTCCGGCGCGCACGCCTTCATCGATGGAATTCTCCTCGACGGCGAAGGCGGCAGCATCCGGGAAGAGGTCCCGCGCGCCCGCGAGACGGTCCCGGGTCACGTCGAAGCGGATCTCGTCGTCGGCATCCAGCCAATCCCGAGCGCGGTCACGGCGCGGCGGCAGGGCGAGGACGACGACGTGCCGGTGACCCAGCTGCGCCAGGTGTGCGGCGGCCAGCCGCTGCGCCTCCCGGTCATTCAAGCCGATGCGGGGCACGCCTGCCGCGGCGTCTCCCTCGATCACCACGATCGGCACGCCGCGGGCGCGCAGCAGCGCGAGCGCCTCGCCGATCGCGTCCGAGCTGTTGATGACCACGACCGCATCGATCGGCGCGCTGGTCAGCAGGTCTCCGTTGCCGGTCGCATCATCGTGCAGCAGCAGCAGTCCGGCGCCCAGCGCAGCGACGCCCTCGGTCAACCCGTCCATCATCGCCGTCTTGACGGGATCGAGGAACGCGGTGCGCAGGGGTTCCATGAAGAGGACGCCCACGATCCCCGATCGCCCGCGGCGCAGCGACGCGGCCCGCGGATCGGGACCGGTGTAGCCAAGCTCGGCGGCGGCCGACAGCACGCGCCCGCGCGTCGCCTGCGACACCGGGGCCTTCCCGCTGAAGACGACGGACGCCGTCGATGCGGATACCCCGGCCGCACGCGCGACATCCGCGATCCCCGGCCGTCGCTCGCTCATGTCCGCCGATGTTACCGGGTCCGACCTTCAGTTTATCGAATCGATTCGATAAGCTCTCCCGGTGGATGTCACACTCACTCGTTCCCAGGTCGTGCGCTGGCGCACGGCCGTCTTCGCCGTCTTCTTCCTGAGCGGACTGAGCGTGGCGACCTGGGCATCGCGCGTCCCTGCGCTCAAGAACGCCCTCGAGATCGACAGCATGCAGGTCGGCTTCCTGCTCTTCGGCGCCGGCGTGGCCTCGATCATCGGCCTGTCGGTGGCGCCCCTGGCACTGTCGCGACTGGGGGCCCGGCGCGCGATGCTGACCTCGATCGTGATCTTCGCGGTGGGCGTCACCACGATCGGCATCGGCGCCGATGTCGCCCACTCATTCGGCATCGTGATCGTCGGCCTCGCGCTGTTCGGCCTCGGCAACGGCTCCGTCGACGTGATGATGAACGTCGAAGGCGCGGCCATCGAAACGGAGACCGGCAAGACGCTCCTCCCCCTGTTCCACGCCCTCTTCAGCGTCGGCACCGTCGCCGGTGCCGGCCTCGGCGCCCTCGCGATCGCCCTGGATCTGAACGTCCTCGCGCACGCGGTGATCATTTCGGCGGTGATCGTCCTGGTCGGGATCTTCGCCACCGCCAACGTCCCCTCCCGCGAAGAGGCGATGGATCCCGACGCCCCCGGCGTCGGCGAGAAGCGCCCGTGGCGCGAGCGCCTGTCCCGCTCTCTCCAGGCCTGGCGGGAGCCCCGCACCTACGGACTCGGGCTCATCATCCTCGGGATGTCGTTCGCCGAAGGCGGCGCCAACGACTGGCTCGCGCTGGGGGTCGTCGAAGGCCATGAGGGCAGCGAGGCGTTCGGAGCACTCGGCCTGGCCGTCTTCTCACTGAGCATGACCGTGCTCCGGATTGCCGGTGGGCCGCTGGTCGACAGGTTCGGGCGCGTCCTCGTCCTGCGCGTGCTGTCCGGCTTCGCCGCAGGGGGGCTGCTGTTGTTCGTGTTCGCGCCCACGTTCCCGCTGATCTTGGTGGGAGCGGCACTGTGGGGAGCGGGTGTCTCACTCGGCTTCCCCCTGGGCATGTCGGCCGCAGCCGACGATCCGCGGGATGCCGCGGCGCGCGTGAGCGCCACCGCGACGATCGGCTACGTCGCCTTCCTGTGCGGACCGCCGCTGCTCGGCATCATCAGCCACTCGATCGGGATCCTCAACACCCTGCTGTTGCTCGTGGGACTGGCTGTCATCTCGGGACTCGCTTCCGGGGCCGCCAAGCCGCTCCCCGCATCGACCTCGCCGTCGAACACCCCGGCCGCGACGGAATGAACGTGGCCGGAGACGACTAGGTAGGCTCGTCGGGTGCGTCTGGTCATCGCTCGCTGCACCGTCGATTACACGGGCCGTCTGAATGCTCACCTCGCGCTGGCGACGCGTCTGCTGGTGCTGAAGGCCGACGGGTCGGTGCTCGTCCACAGCGATGCGCTGTCCTACAAGCCCCTGAACTGGATGAGTCCGCCGTGCTCGCTGGTCGTCGAAGAACCCGAGGCAGACGCCGCCGACGTCGGTGTCATCGAGCAGTGGCGGGTGACGCACGCCAAGTCGGGCGACTCCCTGCTCGTGCAGATCTACGAGCTGATCCACGATTCCTCCCACGAGCTGGGGATCGACCCGGGACTGGTCAAGTCCGGCGTCGAGGCCGACCTGCAGCGCCTGCTCGCGGAGCAGGTCGAGGTGATCGGCGAGGGCCTGAGCCTCGTGCGCCGCGAGTTCCCCACCGCGATCGGCCCGGTCGACCTGCTCCTTCGTAACCCTGACGGTGGCACGATCGCCGTCGAGGTCAAGCGACGCGGGGACATCGACGGCGTCGAACAGCTCACGCGGTATCTCGAGCTGCTCGGACGCGACCCGCACCTCGCTCCGGTCACCGGCGTCTTCGCCGCGCAGGAGATCAAACCCCAGGCCAAGGTGCTGGCGACCGACCGCGGCATCCGGTGCGTGACGCTCGACTACGAGGAGATGAAAGGCATCGAGTCCGGTGCGCCACGCCTGTTCTGACCGCGCACCGCTCGGTTTCCCATAACGTGGAGGGCATGACCGCTCGTTCTCCCTGGACCTGCGTGCTGTGGGACGTCGACGGCACACTCGTCGACGCCTCGGAAGGCATCCTGCGACGCCTGACGAACACCCTCGAGCACTTCGGCTACCCCGCACCCACTCGGGCCGAGCTGGTGCACTGGATCGGCCCTCCGATGTTCGAGTCCTTCCAGACGAACCTCGGGATGACGCCGGAACAGTCACGCGAGGCCGTCGTCTACTACCGCAGTCGGAGCAAGGCAGAGGGCTACACGAGCGGCGCGAAGCTCTTCCCGGGAGTCGCCGAGCTCATCGACGAGGTCGCTGCGGCCGGCATCCCCCAGGCGACCGCCAGCTCCAAGCCCGAGAACCAGGTCGCGGCCCTCATGGAACACTTCGGCCTCGCTCCGCGCCTGGCATCCATCACCGGCGCCACACCCGATGAGAAGACCCTGAGCGCCAAGGCCGACATCGTCGCCGAAGCGCTGCGACGTCTGCACACGCTCGGGGTGGATGTCTCACGCCCCGTCCTCATCGGGGATCGCCACCACGACGTCGAGGGCGGCGCGGAACACGGCGTGCCCGTGATCTTCGTGCGCTGGGGCTTCAGCTGGCCGCACGAGAGCGAAGGCGCGCAGGCTGCGGTCGATGATGTCGCGCAGCTACGATCACTGCTGCTCACGGAGGACGCCGCGTGAGCAGCGAGACCCCCACCCCCGCAGAGGTCACCCGGACCCGCGGACCGTGGTCGGTCGTGGCCCGTGTGCCGGCCACCACCGTGATGGTGCTCGCCGTCGTCGTCATCGGCATCGTGTCCCAAGGGCTGTGGCACTCATTCAAGGAGTCACCCGGGTTCGAGGTCGTCGCCTACGGCTTGCCCGCCTTCATGGACGGGCGCTGGTGGACACCCCTGACCGGGACGTTCTTCGTCGTCCACCCGTGGGTGTACATCCCGACACTCGCGAGCTTCGTGGGGATGGTGACCCTCGAGTGGCGTCGTGGGTGGCGCGTCGCCCTCGCCTACTACTGGGTGGGGCAACTCTTCGCGGTCTTCGCCGCCGCACTCGTGATCTGGCTGTTCGCGTTCCTGCCCTGGCCGTGGGCACAGCACGAGGCGCTCGCCCTGGACGTCGGACCGTCGGGTGGGACGGTGGCGTGCCTGGCGGCCGCCGCCTGTCTGCTGCCCTCCCCGTGGCGCACGCGCGCGTGGCTCGTGCTCATGGGCGCCGGCGCGGTCGCGCTGTTGTACTGGGGCTCTCTGGCCGACGTCGAACACGCGATCGCGATCCTCCTCATCCTCGTCGTCGCCCGTCCGCTGCGGATGCGACGCGGCAGCATGCAGGAGCAGCGCTACGTCGCCTTCATCGCCGTCCTGGCGCTGGCCGCGATCGAGTTGATCACGACTCTGGTCCCGACCGACGGGCCCTTCGGCACGACCACGCTCGGTGATGTGTCGTGGATCGACACGGCCATCGATGTCGTGATCCTGCTGCTGGTTGCACGGGGACTGTTCCGCGGTCGACTGTGGGCGTGGATCGTCGGGGTGGTCCTCGCCTCGATCAACGTCGTTCTCGGCATCCTCGTGATCGTCCTGTATTTCGCGCTCCCCCGCACTGAGCAGTCCTGGGACGGGGACCCTTCGGTCGCCGTGGCCACCGCGGTGCTCTGGGCCGTGCTGCTGGTCTACCTGCTCTGGGTGCGCGCCACCTTCCGTGCCCGCCGCCGGTCGCGCCTCAGCCCGTCCGCCGCGCCGACGGTCGCCGACGTGAAGGATGCTCTGCATGAGCACGGCGGCGGCACGCTGTCGTGGATGACGACGTGGAGCGGCAACGCGTACGTCCGTACGAGCGGCGGGATCGTGGCCTACCAGCGTCGTGCGGGGGTCGCACTGGCACTGGCCGACCCGCTCGGGCCCGCGGCGACTCGGGCGAAGTCGGTGACGGAGTTCGTCGAGATGGCCGAGCGTGCCGGGCTGGTCCCCTGCTTCTTCTCCGCCGACGAGGCCACGCGCGCCGCGGTTCCCGAGGGGTGGCGCAGCATCATCGTCGCGGACGACACGATCGTCGACCTCGAGGGGTTGGAATTCACCGGCAAGCGCTGGGCGGCGGTACGCACGTCGATGAACCGCGCGGGCCGCGAGGACGTCGAGTTCCGGATGACGCGGCTGGCCGATGAGCCGTGGGGCGTGCAGCAGCAGCTGCGCGCGATCTCGGACATGTGGGTCGGTGACAAGGGCCTTCCCGAGATGGGATTCACCCTGGGCACCCTCGAGGAGGCGCGCGACCCGGAGGTCCGTCTGGCGCTGGCGGTGTCTGCCAACGGGGACGTCGAGGGCTTCCTGTCCTGGTTGCCCATCTACGGAGAAGGTGAGACCAGGGGGTGGACCCTGGACCTCATGCGCCGCCGTGACGGCGGCTTCGGACCCGTCATGGAGTTTCTCATCGGATCCTCCGCTCGCTTCTTCGCGGACGAAGGTGCCGACATCCTCTCGCTGTCGGGTGCTCCGCTGACGCACGAGTATCCGCCGGATGCCGGCGTGATCATCGAACTCACCGACAAGCTCTCCGAGATGTTGGAGCCGGTGTACGGCTTCCGCTCGCTCCACCGATTCAAGGAGAAGTTCCACCCGCGCTACGAGTCGCTGTACCTGCTCTACCGTGACGAGGCCGACCTGGCCCGCATCGGTATGGGGCTCACCCGGGCGTTCCTACCCAACGCAACGCTGCGTCAGCTCGCGGGCTCCGGAGGTGAACTCCTGCGCGGAGCCCGCGATTGAGTGCTTAGAGCGGGACGATGTTCTCGGCCTGCAGGCCCTTGGGACCCTGTGCGACCTCGAACTCGACGCGCTGGTTCTCCTCGAGGGAGCGGAAGCCCCCCGACTGAATCGCGGTGTAGTGGGCGAAGACGTCGGCGCCGCCCTCATCGGGAGCGATGAACCCGAAGCCCTTCTCCGCGTTGAACCACTTGACCGTGCCTTGCGTAGCCATTCCGAACCTTCTGTGGGAGTGATGCCCACCGAGGATGGCAGACGGAAACCACGCTAGCGGGCACCCCGCAGGTGCGCCGAACGTTTTACGGATGGTGACCGAAACGTTGCCTGCCCGACACACACGCGGATCGCGTGCGAACACAGGACGCGCGGCCTACCGCGCCGCCAGGAACACGGCGTCACCGGAGGTGTTCAGCACCGTCCACACACCGCCCTCGATCTCGTCGGCAGGGACGGTGACCGCGACGTTGGCGGTCAGATCGTCCGCCGGTGGGTAGACAGTCCCGACCTCCCACAGCTCATCCGGGACATCCACGCTCCCGTTCTCATACAGCTCGAAGCTCCGCCCGCTCGCACCGATGTAACGCACGATGAGGGAGGCCCACGGGTCGATGCCCAGGGTGTCGGCGGTTGCCGGATCTTCGCCGTTCGCCTCGAGTTGCACGCGGATGGCATCCCAATCGATGAGGATGCGCAGGGGGAGGACGACGTACCCTTCGCCGACCTCGGTCGCCGCACTCGCGCCCACCGTCCAGGCAGAGGTATCGCTCAGGGGGATCACCTCGCCGACGGGCAAAGGGTTGGCGCGGGTTCCGGGCGCCGCCTGCGTACTCTCCGACGCGGTCGGCAACGCGGTCGGACCGGACTCGGGCACACACCCGGCGAGCGCACCGGCGAGGATGACGAGTCCGGCCGCAGCGACGGCAAGCGACGATCTCATGACACCTCGGAAGGATCGGGACCGGCACCCGGCACCCGGGTCCGATGCGGACACCCGATGCTAACCCAGCTCATTGCCGCCCCCGTGGGCATAAAGGAACACGAGCGACGCCCGTGTGTCCGCCACCGCGCCGGGCGTAGGCTGATCGGGACTTCGATGAGCACGAAATGGCGACAATGAGCCCGCACGAGACCCTGCCGCCCCCGCCGAACAGCCGCAGCCGATGAGCGGGACGGGCTTCACCACCGCCGTGTCGGTGGAATCTGGTCGATTCGACCAGTGGGGACGCTTCGCTGCGGGCGGCAGTGAGCGCGCCGTGCTGTCAGCCCTGGGCGAGCTGATCGGCTTCCCGATCCGGCCGGTCAGGCTCCGCGTCTCCGATGGGAGTCGGGTCGAACTCGACGGCGCGAGCGCGGATGCCTCGGCGGTGGTCCAACTGCCGCTTCGCGGCGGCGAATTCACCTCCGCACACCGCAACAAGATCATGGCCGACATGTTCAAGCTCACCTGGGTTCGCTCTGTCGCGGCGCCGCACGCGCACGCACTGCTGTGTGTGAGCAGCACCTCGGCCGGCGCGTTTCGCCCCGGCTCCTGGCTGGCGCGAGCAGCCGCGGACATGCGCGTCACGGTGTTCGTGTGGAGTGAGGACGCGCTCACCCACGCGGCTGGACCCGCGCTCTCCTAGATGGGCGATTGCCCGTCAGCCCGCACATCGGTTAGCCTGGGCTCCTGGCATGGACCTCCGTTGAACTACCGCGATTCCGCGTTCGCTCGACACGCTTTCCATGATCGTCGTTGACGTTCGATCTCTGGAGGCCTCATGGTCCGCACATTCTCCCCCCGCCCCTCTGAGCGTCCGGCGGTGCTCGCATGAGCGCCACCGAGTACGGGGTTTTCCTCCCCAACGCCTCCGGCGGCTGGCTCATCTCGGAGTCTGCCCCTTACCCACCCGCCAGCTATGACTTCAATCGCGACATCGCCGTTCTCAGCGAGAAGATCGGTCTGGACTTCGTCATGGCGATGGCCAAATGGCGCGGATTCGGCGGCAGCACCGATCACTGGGGGGAGACCCTCGAGTCGGTGACCATGATGGCCGGCATCGCCGAGGCGACCAGCCGCGTCAAGATCTGGGCGACGATCCACGCGAACATGCAGCACCCGGCGTTCGCCGCGAAGGTCTTCGCGACTCTCCAACAGGTCAGCCACGGCCGTGCCGGGCTGAACATCGTCAACGGCTCGTACGCCGATGAGTTCGAACAGATGGGCATCTGGGACCCCGAGATGTCCCACGAGGCGCGCTACCGCATGACCGAGGAGTGGACGCGCCTGGTCCTACGCCTGTGGAGCGAGGACACCGTGACCCATGAGGGCGAGTTCTTCACCCTCACGGACTGCGAGTCACGCCCGCACCCCACTCCCCGCCCGACCCTCATCAGTGCGGGGCGCTCCGAAGCGGGACGCACGTTCCAGGCGAACTACGCGGACGGCGCGTTCCTCGGTTCCGAGAGCCTGTCCGAAATGGCCGAGTTCTCCCGCGATGTCCACCGGCGTGCGACGGCGGCCGGACGCACGGTGGGCACGTACTCGATGCTGACCGTCATCATGGCCGACACCGACGAGGCCGCCGAGCAACGCGCCGCGCAGTATGCGGCCGGCCTCGACAGAGAGGCGCTGGCCAACATGAGGCGCTCGTGGGGCTGGGATGCCCAGCGAGCGTTGTCGTGGGCGGAGGACGCCGAGGGCGCCGCGGCCTTCCAGACGCCGTACGTCACCGGCTCGCCGACGACGGTCACCGAGCGCATCCTGCATGTCGTCCGCACGGCCGAGCTCGACGGACTGATGCTGATCTTCCCCGACTATCTGACCGACCTCGCCGCGTTCGGCGAAGACGTGCTGCCCGCGCTGCGCGCGGCTGATCAGGGGGAGCCCTCATGAGCGGCGGCCCCTCACTTCGCGAACGTCAGGAGAATGCCCTCCGCTCCCACGCGGGCGGCGCCGCGCTCCTGGTCGTCGATGTGCAGCGCTCGTTCGCCGACCCGGAGTTTCTCGCCGAGTACGGCTTGAGCCACAGCGAGCTGGGTTCTCTCGAAGCAGCGGTGAAGCGCTGCGGTGAAGCGGTGGACCATGCCCGTGCCGCGGGTGTCCCGGTCGTATGGATCGAGCTCGAGAGCGCCGTCGACTCGCATTGGCGGGCAAGTTCCTGGCTGAATCTCGGCGACCCGGCAGCCCCGCTGCTGAACGCGCCGTGCGCCAGCGGGACAGCGGGTGCGGAGTGGTATTCCCTCTCACCCGCACCCGGCGAGATGCGCATCGTCAAACGGCGCTACAGCGGCTTCGCCGGCACGACACTGGCCCAACAGCTGCGGGAGGCCGGCGTGGGGTGGGTGTCTGTCGCGGGCTTGACCACAGAGTGCTGCGTCGCGGCGACGGCGTTCGACGCATTCCAGAGTGACTTCTCGGTGGTCGTCCTCTCGGACGCCACCGCCGCCTATTCCGCGTCTCTGCACGAGGGTGCGCTGGCCGCGCTCTCGCTCAATGCCGGCATCGTCATGAGCTCCGACGACGTCGCTGCACTCTGGCGGGAACGGCGCGTCGCCGCATGAGCGGCATCCACACCGCCCTGGATCTGTCCTTCACCCATACCGAGGGCCGCTGGGCTCGACCCGGATCGTGGGTCGGGTACGACTTCCCCGACGTCCGGATGTTCCAGGAGATCGCGGTCACAGCCGAACGGGCCGGGATCGACATGCTCTTCTTCGGCGACGGGAGCGGGATTCCCGACACGTGGCGCGGTTCGATCGCTCCCGCCGTGGAGTGGGGCATCCAGTGGCCACGTCAGGACATGAGCCCGATCGTCGCGGCGATGTCCACGGTCACCGAGCACATCGGATTCGGACTCACCTACTCGTCGACCTTCATGCATCCCTTCACGACGGCGCGTCTGCTGAACTCGCTCGATCACGTCACCTCCGGACGTCTCGCCTTCAACGTCGTTGCCTCATCTCGAGGCGCCGACGCGGCCAACTACGGATTCGACGGCCTCATGCCCCACGCGGAACGCTACGAGCGCATGGCCGAGTTCGTCGACGTCTGCAAGGCGCTGTGGCATTCGGTGGCGCCCGACGCGATCGTGCGTGACCGCACGACGGGCCGCTTCGCAGACCCGTCAAAGGTGCACCCGATCGACCATCGCGGGCAGTACTTCACCGTGAAGGGCCCCCTCAGCGCCGTACCGAGTCCTCAGATCGAGCCTGTGCTCGTGCAGGCGGGGGGATCACCCGCCGGCATCCGTACCTCGGCACGATTCGTCGAGTTGGCATTCGGATTCGGCGGCTCCGTGGCCGGTCAGCAGCGCTACCGCGCGGCTCTGGATGACGCCCTCGCCGAGTCCGGAAGGGATCCGATGTCGGTGGGAATCCTGTGGGCGACACAGGTGATCGTCGGACGGACCGCGGCGGAGGCGCGAGAACGACAGCGCGAAGTGCTGTCGTTCTGGAGCGAGGAGGCGGTCGGCGCACACCTGTCGCACAACGCCGGATTCGACTTCTCCACCCTTCCGCCGCGGTTCCGCCTCGGCGACGTGGTGGACAAGATCCGCGACGCACACGCCAGTCCCGGCGGGTTGGTGGGGATGCTCGTCGACCAGTACGGTGCCGACCACTCGATGACGCGGGCAGAGTTCTTCGAGCACGGCTGGCATCATGCGACCGGGATGGACCACACCCTGGTGGGATCGCCCGCGGAGGTGGCCGATGCGCTCGAGGAGAACTTCGCGGCGACCGGCGCGCGGGGAGGCTACATGTTCAGCTCTCCGCTGGCGACACCGTCCGGCCTGATGGACATCACCGAGCTGCTGCTCCCCGAGCTGCGCAGTCGTGGTGCGCTCGCGCCGCGGTACCCGGGGCGCACCCTGCGCGAGAACCTGCGCGCATGAGCACCGCGCGATCTGTCGCGCGGGCACCCTGGCTGACGCTGATCGCCCTGTGCCTGGGCTTTTTCCTCATGCTGCTGGACAGCACGATCGTCGCGGTTGCGATCCCCGCGATCTCGGAGGAGCTCGATGCGGGTGCGGCGGCGACCGTCTGGGTCAACAGCGGGTACCTGTTCGCCTATGCGGTGCCGCTGCTGTTCGCCGGTCGCTGGGGCGATCGGATCGGCGCGCGGAGGGTGTACCTGATCGGCCTCGTGCTGTTCATCGTCGCGTCGGCCGCGTGCGGGCTGTCGGGGTCTCTTCCCGCGCTCACGATCTCACGCGTGGCGCAGGGGCTCGGCGCCGCGCTGATGACACCGCAGACCCTCGCGATCATCCGCCGCACCTTCCCCGCCGCGACCCTGCCCATCGCCCTGGGCGTGTGGGGCAGCGTCGGCGGGGTCGCAGCGGCGGCTGGCCCGCTCATCGGCGGCCTGCTGGTGGGAGTGGCCGGGTGGCCGTCGATCTTCCTGGTCAACGTGCCGCTCGGGGCTCTGGCACTTGTCCTCGCCCTGCTGTGGGTTCCTGTCGCACCACGCGGGACCTCGACCATCCCCTTCGCTTCGGTCGCGTTGAGCGCGCTGGGGGTGCTCGGGGTCATCGTCGCCGTCCACGAGGTCGCGACGCTGCCGATTCTGGCCAGCATCGCACTCGCGGCGCTCGGTGTCGGTCTGATCGTGCTCGCCCTCAGGGTGCAACCGCGCGATCCCCACCACGCGCTGATCCCGCGACAGCTCCTGCACAGTCGCGGCTTCGTGCGCGCGACGCTGGGGGCAACGGCGGCAAGTTTCGTCGTCGGCTCGGCGCTGATCCCGGTCATGCTCGCGCTGCAGGACGGGCGTGGGCTGTCCGTCATGCAGGCGACCCTGGCGATCCTCCCGCTCGGAGTCGGATCGGCCGTGACGGCGCCCTTCGCTGGCGTTTCGGTCGCCCGATGGGGTCCCAGGCCCGTCGCCGTGATCGGAACGACCGCATTGGCGGCGTCGACGTGCGCGACGGCGACGGCCATCCAGACGTCCGCGCCGGTATGGACGATTGCGGCCGCGATGGCCCTGTTCGGGTTCGCGAATTCGTTCGTCTGGTCGCCCTTGGCCACGGCCGCCATGACGGCGATCGAGCCGGAGTACGCCGGCTCGGCCTCGGGCGCCTACAACGCGACGCGGCAGGTGGGCGCCGTTCTCGGCAGCGCCACGGTGGCCGCACTGATCGCGACCGGCGGCATGGCCCTCTCGCTCTGGGCACTGGGGGTCGTGGCGGTGGCGTCCGTCGTCGTCGTGGTCGGACTTCCCTCGGCCGCGGCGGCTGAGGGGTCCGGCGATACGGTCAGTGCATCACCATCCCGCCGGTGACGTTCACCGCCTGCCCGGTGAAGTATTCACCGTCGCACGAGGCGAGGAACAGCGCCAGCCCAGCGACGTCGTCGGTCGTTCCCAAGCGGCCCAGAGGTGAGTAGCTCGACCACAGCGCCACTTTCTCAGGGGTTCGCGTGTCGGCACCCATCTCGGTGAGGACATACCCGGGGCACATCGCATTGACCCGGATGCCATGCTCGCCCAGCTCGAGCGCCGCAACGCGCGTCAACGCGACCACGGCCGCCTTCGACGCCGCATAGGCGACCTGCCCCTCGCCACCGGTCTTCGCGGCCATCGAGGCCAGATTGACCACGGCACCTCCCTGACCTGCCGCGATCATGGCTGCCGCGGCGACCTGCGTCGTGACGAGCATCGCCCGCGTGTTCACCGCGAACATCGCATCCCACTCATCGGGGTCGGTCTCGAGCACGCTCGCGAAACGCAGCATTCCAGCGTTGTTGATGAGCACGTCCACACCGGACAGCTCTTCGATCGCCGCGCGAACAGCGCGCTTGGTCGCGTCGTTGTCGGAAAGATCGACCTGGATGAAGGTCGCGCCGATCCGCTCCGCGTGCGCACGGCCGGCCTCGGCGTTCCAATCCAGGATCACGACACGAGCGCCTTCGTGCACGAACCGCTCCGCGATGCGCGCCCCGATACCCCGCGCGGCGCCGGTGACGATCACTCGGCTGCCCTCGAATCTGCGCATGCCGGTCATGCCTGGATCGCCTCTCTGGTCCACACGCCGTCGACGCGACGGTAGTGGACACGGCGGTTGAGCGCCTCGGGGTGACCCTCCCAGAACGTCACCGCGTCGGGGACGATCCGGAGCCATCGCCAGTAGTCCGGGCGGGGAATCGCGTCCTCGCCGTCACGCAGGGCGGCGAACCGCTCGAGCTGATCGATCTCGTCGGACAGGGGAAGTCCATGGAACGACACACTGCGTGAGGCCTGCACGGCCCGGCTCTCCCCGGCGAAGCGCTCATCCGACTCCGCGTCATCGGCCCACACGACATCGCCTGTGATGTTGACGGACTGGGCGCTCTCACGCCAGAACGTCGACACCGCTGCACGGCCGGTCTGTGAGATCTCCACGCCCTTTCGACTTCCCGCGTTCGTGGTGAACAGCAACGCATCATCCTCGACCGCGAGCAGCTGGACGGTCCGGCTGGAGGGCACGCCGGTGGCGGACGCGGTTGCCAGAGTGACGTACTGCGGGTCGAGTGCACCGCGCTCGATCACCGTCTCCCACCAGCTCCGGAGCAAGTCGAGAGGATTCTCGGGAGCTACCGCGACGTCCAGTCGCGGAAGATCTTCGGGCATCGCCGGGAAGACCAAGTGCGGGTCGGGGGTGGGTCGCGCCATCGTTCTCTCTCTGTCTGTCCGTGGTGAGGACTCCAGGATGACAGCGGCGCCAGGCCTCCGATGGCCTCGATGCAAAACCTTTTACATGGCTGTAATAAAACGATTTACATGCCCGACATTTTCGTTGTTAGCGTGCCGGACACGAGCTCACTTGCACCACGATCCCACCGAGCGCGATCAGCACCACTCTCCATTCACTCGAACGCCCGACGCGGCACACCATGGAAGGTCAGCATGACTCTCGACAACCGATTCACCCGAAAGGCCCTGGCGGCGCTTGCCCTCGGCTCAGCCAGCGCCCTGGTCCTGGCCGGCTGCGCCGGCGCCTCCGAATCCACCGATGACCCCTCGGCATCGGCCGGCGGAACTGACATGATCAGCGCCGAGCGCTGCGCGGAGAACGAAGCCGCCGGGCCCATCACGTTCCTCACCTCCTTCGTCTACGTCGCCTCCGTCGGTCTGCTGGATGTCGTCACGGCGGACGAGTTGGGTTACTTCGAGGACATGTGCCTCGACGTGACGATCGAGCCCGGCTCGAACAACACGCAGCTCGTCTCGGCCGGCACCGCACAGTTCGCCGGCGTCGGCAGTCCTTCCGATGTGATGGTCGCGATCGACAACGGTGCGGACATCTCGGCGATCGCCACCTACGGCAATACCCCCGCGATCATGCTGATGACCAACTCCGACATCACCGACCTGTCGCAGCTCGTGGGCACGACGGCGGGCTACAAGGGTGCGATTCCTCCGCAGATCTCCGCGATGATCGCCGCCGACGGTGTCGACCCCGACGCCATCGAGTGGGTCTCGGTCGGCTACGACGCAACGATCCTGCCGCAGGGTCAGGTCGATGCGCTGACCGGCTACAAGTCGAACGAGCCGATCGTCCTCGAGTCGCAGGGCTACGAGGTCACGCAGTGGGACCCGGCCGACTACGGCATCGAATCCGCCTTCAACACGCAGATCGTGAACAACACCTTCGCTGCGGAACACCCCACCGCCGTCGAGGACTTCCTGCGCGCGAGCTTCGCGGCCTACGCCTGGATCAACGAGTCCGAAGAGAACCTGGACGAGGCGCTCTCGTACGCTGAGGCGCTCTCGGACGCCGGATACGACCTGGCTCTGAGCAAGCTGCGCTGGCAGACCGAGGTCGGACTCGTCGAAGAGAGCCAGCCTGAGGGCACGGTGCTCGGCTACCAGTCCGTCGAGCAGTGGACCCCCGAGGCGGAGATGCTCCTCTCGAACGCACTGATCACCACGGAGCCCGACATCGCGGCGGCGATCGACCCGAGCTTCGTCGAGGCGATCTACGCCGACGGCGTGCTGGTGTGGCCGGCTCCGTAATGAGAGCTTGGGTCCAAACGGACTTCGGTGGTCCGGAGGTGCGGCGGCAGATCGATGTCGCCGCACCTCCGGCCGCGCCGGACGAAGTCATCATTCGTGTGCTGGCGGTCGCCCTCAACCGCCTGGATGTCCTCCAGCGCACCGCTCCGGTCATCCCGAGCATGTCGGTTCCCCACATCGCGGGAATGGACATGGTGGGTCAGGTCGAGCTCGCATCCAGCGATGCGGACTCGCCCGCGGTCGGCGCTGTGGTCCTCGTCGACCCGGTTGTCAGCTGCGGCTCGTGTGACTACTGCCTGGCCGACACCCCCACCTATTGCGCCGAGTTCGCGACGCTGGGTTCCACCCGATCGGGCGGAATGGCCGAACTCGTGGCGGTTCCCGCCCGAAACTGCACGGTCGTTCCCGTCGATCCCGACGACACCGCGCGCCTGGCAGAGCTCGCCGCCGTCCCGGTGGCCGGAGTGACCGCGTGGCGCGGACTGCTCAGCGCGGGATCCCTCACCGCGAACGAGACGGTCGTCATCCCGGGGGCCGGATCGGGCCTCGGTGCGGCCGGCGTGCAGATCGCGCTCTCTCGCGGTGCTCGGGTGATCACCTTGGTCTCGGGCGAGGCCAAGCGTGAACGCGCCCTGGCCTCCGGAGCACACGAGGTCATCGACCGCACCGCCACCCCGGACTGGGTTGCCGAAGTCCTGCGACTCACGGCAGGTCGCGGCGCCGACATGGTCTGGGACCACGTCGGGGGCGACTTCCTGGGTGCGGCGCTGCGCGCGACGCGCCCCGGCGGCCGGGTTGTGCTGTCGGGCACGACGGCCGGCCTCGACACCCAGCTTCACCTCCCCGACCTGTACCAGCCCGGGCGCAATATCCTCGGCCACGGCAGCTACGGCCGAGCCGACATGGCGGCGGCGATCGAGGCATTCACCTCCGGTGACTTCCGCGTCGTGATCGACTCCGTCTGGGAGTTCGACGAGCTTCCCGCGGCCGAGCGCAAGCTCGAGTCCAACGACTTCTTCGGCAAGATCGTCGTGCTTGGACCGCCCCGTTCCCCCGACCCGAAGTGAGTTGACGATGAGTCAGAGTCCAGAGTCCACGACGATTGAGGTGAAGGGCGTCGGTCGCACGTACGTGCGCGGAAAGTCATCCGTCCAGGCGCTTGCCGACGTCGATCTGTCGATCCGACAGGGAGAGTTCGTGACGCTGTTCGGACCTTCCGGGTGCGGCAAGTCGACACTCCTGCGCCTGCTGGCTGGCCTGGACCAGCAGACCACCGGCGAGATCTCGATCTTCGGCGCGACGCCCAAGAACGCTTCCGCACGCAAGGACATCGCGTGGATCCCGCAGTCCTCGGCGCTCCTGCCGTGGCTCGACATCCGATCGAACGCGGCGCTGTCGTCGGTCATCAACAAGAAGGCCGACCGCAAGGGCACGAGCACCCGGCGACCCGAAGACGCCACCGCGATTCTGGGTGAAGTCGGGCTCGCGGATTTCCTCCGCTCGCGACCGGATGAGCTGTCCGGCGGCATGCGCCAGCGCGCCTCGATCGCTCGAGGGTTCGCCCAGGGCGCACCGGTGATGCTGATGGACGAGCCGTTCTCGGCTCTGGACGAGCTCACCCGTGATGCGCTGCGCATCCGGCTACTCGAGCTCTGGGAGCACCACAAGAAGACCATCGTTTTCGTGACGCACTCTGCGCAGGAGGCGGTGCTGCTCAGCGACCGGGTCGTCGTCATGAGCCCGAGACCGGGGCGGATCAGCGACGTCGTGTCGATCGACTTTCCTCGCCCCCGTGGCTGGGAGCTGGTCGAGACCCCCGAATTCACGCAGAAGGTCGCGGACGTCAAGCAAGTTCTCTGGAGCGCGTGGAAGGGCGACGAATGAGCACCACCGACACCATCGCGAGGCGCCGGCGCATCGGTGCCCGCACCGGGAACGCCGCGCTCACGATCGGCGCGCCCCTCGCGCTGTTCATCCTGCTGGCTTTGCTCTGGCAGTGGACGGCATCGACGTTCACGAGCGTGCTTCCCCCGCTCCAGGACATCGGCGCCGACATCGTCAGTCGACCCGACTTCTACTTCGAGAACCTGCTGGTGACCGTCCGTTCGGCGATGACGGGTCTGCTCATCGGCGTGGTCGTCGCCCTGGTCCTGGCAGCAACCGTCGTGCACTTCAAGTTCCTGCGCTCGGCGATCATGCCTCTTGCCCTGCTACTGAACGTGACACCGATCGTCGCGATCGCACCGGCCCTGGTCGTCGCATTCGGTTTCAGTGAGCTGCCGCGTGTCATCATCGCCGCGATCTCCGCGTTCTTCCCGATGCTGATCAATGCGATCACGGGCCTGCGCTCGGTCGACCCGCAAGCGCTTGAGGTCTTCAATGCGATGGCGGCCAGCAGGCGGGAGATCTTCTTCCGACTGCGTATCCCCTCCAGTCTCCCCTTCCTTTTCGCGGGGGCGCGACTCTCGGTGACGGCCGCCATGATCGGTGCTGTCGTGTCGGAGTTCACGGGATCGAGCAAGGGGATCGGCGCCGTCATCGTGACGGCCACCACCTACCTCAACCTGCCTCAGATGTGGGCCGCGATCCTCTTCTCTGCCCTTACGACACTGTGTCTGCTCGGCATCATCGGGCTCGTCGAGCGCTTCGTCGTGCGCTGGTAGGCTCACCTCGCCATGCCTCCTCCCGCTCAGCAGGGCCATGTGCCCGTGACACTCAAAGATGTCGCGGCGCGCGCCGGTGTCAGCATCTCGACGGCAAGCAACGCGCTGACCGGCTCACGCGCGGTCAGCGCCGTCTCGGTCGAGCGCGTCCTCAGCGCGGCCGCAGAGCTCGGCTACCAGAAGAACGAGGCAGCTCGGACACTTCGCACGGGTCTGCGCAACGCGATCGGGTTGGTCGTACCCGATGTGACCAACCCCTTCTGGGGCGGCATGGTCAGCACGATCGACCGCATCGCGGCCGAGTCCGGCTTTCACGTCGCCCTGACCAACACCGAGTTCACTCCACAGCGCGAGACGGCTGCCCTTGCGCGCCTGGTCTCGCGAGTGGACGGCATCCTGCTGTTCTCGACCCACCCGACCGGATCCGCGGTACGGCCACTACTGGATCTGGGGATCCCAGTGGTCGCCTGCGACGAGGCGTTCGAGCTCGACGGGCTCGGCGGGGTGTATTCCGACAACGAGGCGGGCGCTCGGGCGGCCGCGTCGCATCTTGTCGATGCCGGGGGCTCGGTGTTCGGCATCCTCGAGGGCCCCGCCACCCTCACGACCGCTCAGCAACGTGCGCGGGGATTCCGGCAGGGCCTTCAGGAGCGTGGGGTTCTCACCACCGACATCCACGCGGCGACAGCCGAGTACTCGTTCGAAGGCGGCCGCCAGGGCATCCGGCGCCTTCTCGCCGAGAATCCCGCGATCGACGCGATTTTCGCGTGCACCGACAATCAGGCCATCGGCGGCATCTTCGAGGCGATGGACATGGGGCGCACCATCCCCGACGACCTGCTGGTGTGCGGCTTCGACGACATCAGCTGGTCCTCCCGCATCGCCCCCTCGCTCACGACCCTCCGTCAGGATGCCGAGGGCATGGCGACACGCGCCGCGGACATGCTGCTCGAGATGATCACCGTCGGCGGAGAGCCCAGCGTGCAGGTGTTTCCGGTCGAGTTGGTCGCGCGCGACTCCACACGGCGCGGCGCCGGCGGAGAGTCGCCGGTTACATCTTTGTAAAACGTTTTACATGACCTGGCCCCGCACGGTTTCGGGCGGCATGCTGAGAGCTGTGCGCGTCCACGACGTGCGCATGGACCCGCCCTCACGTCGCGCACGACGAGCAGGTCACCCGCAGTGAGAATCTGAGAGGTACACATGTCCGCGCCCCTGCACTTCGGCGTCTTCGAGATCCTGACCCCCTCCAACGGGGTCCCCACCTGGCGGCATCCGCACGGACGAGCCGAGTCGTACGGCGACGTCTCGTACTGGACCGATCTTGCCCGCGCACTGGATGGCGCCGGATTCGACTTCTTGTTCTTCGCCGACAGCTACGGCTACCCCCTCGTGAACGGCACGGTCCCCGAGGAAGTGCTCACGCACGGCATCCTCTTCCCCGGCTACGACCCGATGCTGTTGGTCAGTGCCATCGCGCAGGCCGCGCCGAGCCTTGGCATCGTGGTCACCTCCTCGACATCCCTCGAGCAGCCCTTTCCGACCGCGCGACGCTTCGCCACGCTCGACACGTTCACCGGCGGACGCATCGGGTGGAACATGGTGACCGGCTCCACCGCTCAGGTGACCGAGGGCTTGTTCGGCATCACGCACTACGACCACGACACCCGCTACGACGTCGCGGACGATTTCGTCGACCTGTGCCGGACGCTCTGGGAGGACGCGTGGGACGACGACGCCATCGTCTTCGATCGCGAGGCCGGCGTGCTGATCGACCCCGACCGTGTGCACGAAGTTGCCTATCGGAGTGAGTACTTCGCCAGCCATGGCCTGTTCAAGGTACCGCCGGGCCCGCAGCGCACGCCGATGCTGTTCCAGGCCGGCGCCTCCGCGCGAGGGCGCGATTTCGGCGCGCGCAACGCCGAGGCGATGTTCATCCAAGGGCAGAACAAGGAGCAGGCCGCGAAGGCGACGCGCGATATCCGCGCCCGCGTGGAAGCAGCCGGTCGTGACCCTCACAGCATGAAGCTGCTCAGCGGTGTCACCGTGACGGTGGCGCCGACGCGTGCGGAAGCGATAAGCAAGCGTGAGGAACTCGAAGAGCTGTTCTCGATGGATGATGCCGCGGTCCTCTTCGCCGGCTTCACCGGCATCGACCTGCGGAGCCTGGATCCCTCGATGCGCATCGAGGACATCCCCCGCACCGACCAGGGACAAACTCCGCTGGACCGGTACCGCACGGTGGAGGGCGTGGACACGGTCAGCGATGTGCTCGAAGCATTCCGTGTGCAGGAGCGCGGCTTCATCGTGACGGGGAATCCGCGGGACGTCGCCGAAGAGCTCGTCGAGACCGCGCAGTACGCGGACATCGACGGCTTCATGCTCGAGCCGACGTTCGGCAATACTCAGGCCTACACCGAGTTCATCGAGCTCGTCGTTCCGGAGTTGCGACGCATGGGAGCGTGGGCTGAGCCCGATCGGTCCGCCACGCTTCGCGAGCGCATGGGATTCGCCGGCCCCACCCCAGAGTTCCGCCCCGCGAGCCGCAACACCGAGGTGCGCTGAGGCGGTACCCGCACGGTCGGAGCATCCCGCGCGACTCACGCTGCGACGGCGAACTCCTCCCCGAACGGCCCGTGCAGCAGGCGCGCCCACTTGTTGTGGGGCAGGCCCTCGTGCAGCGCCGCCATCCCCGTGGCGTACTTGCTGAGGGCGACCGGGCGATGGCCCGACCGCCACAGCAGACGGTCGACCACCCCGGGGCTGCTGCCGGACTTCGTCTCGATGATCGCGAAGTCGCGCAGCGGATGGATCTGACCCTCGGGTCGGATCCACTGGAGGTCGGTGTCGATCGTGACGCGTGCCGAGGCATCCGCTGCCACAAGCGTCGCGCGGTCATACCGGGTGGACAGTGTCGCCTCGAGCTCGTCGGCGCGGTGGGCGTGCACCCCGACGGAATCGAGCGCGCCGGCGACCTCCGCGCGGGCGTCGTCGGTGAGTACATCGCGGACAGCCAACTCGTACGGACTGCGCTCTTTGACGGTCACCCCGCGCGCACCGCGGGTCTTGATCTCCAGGAACGCCGCATCGGTGTCGAGATAGCTGCGTGTGCGCAGCTTGAACCTGCGACGTCGTCCGTGGGCCGCCATGTGAAAGCTCAGCAGGTCCGGGGTGTCGAAGTAGATCGACTCGTACGCGAACTGGCGGGCACCCTCGATCTCGAGCACCCGGATGTCGTCGCCGAGCGCACCCACCACACGAGCCGCGTCCGCCATCGGCACAAGATACTTGCGGTCGACGCGGGTCATCAGGCCCGCCTCGGCGACAAGCGCCTCCAGGCCGACGGGAGCGAACCGTTCGAACGAAAGGGTGCTCATTGCGCACTCCCGACACTCCGACGGACCTCCGCGCTGCGGGCCGCGCGAGCCGAGACCGCGCGAGTCGCAAACCGCACATCCACGCGCGTGGTGTCGTTGACGAAGTCGAGATCCTGCACCGTGAACGACCGCACCTGACCACCCAGCCGCTCCTCGAGGAGCATCTTCAGCTCTGCCTCGTCGCTCACGGCCCGATCCAGGCGGACCTCCTGGTGCCGGGCCCGCGAGAAGAGCGCGGGGTGGTCGGCGATCCAGACCACGACCAACACGAGAGCGGTCAGCAGGATCGGCGGCACGGGATCAGTCTGCGGAAGTCCGCTCACGAGTCCGATCGCCAAGGCCGCGAAGTAGTAGGCCAGCTCACGCTGCGAGATCTCCGAGGAGCGCAGCCGGATGATCGAGAGCACACCGAACAGTCCCAAGCCCAAGCCGAGGGCCACGCCGGCGGAGCCGAGGATCGCGGCAACCGCGAGGACCCCGACGTTCACCGCCATGAAGGCGACCACCAGGTCGCGGCGGTGGTGCCGGCGGAAGTACACCGCCGAGAGGAAGAGGGCGGCGACGAGGTCTGCCGCGATGAGAAGGAAGGCCGTAGTGGTCATGGAGTCACCGTTCGTTCATCTGGTGTTAACCAGTTCACGGTCTGCGGCTATGTGATTCCTATGTCCGAATACAGAACCACCTTCGACTCTCCGGGCGAACACGACGGTGCGCTGGATGCCGTAGCTGGTCACGAACAGCACGATTTCGGTGATGACCTTCGCCGCCAGGAGCGGAACTCCGAGGGTGGTCAGTCCGGTCATCCAGACGATGTTGGCCGCCAGCAAAGCGATGGCGAGCGCGCCGTAGCCGGTGAGCTGGCGCAGCAGGTTCCCCCGCTCTGCACGGAAGACGACCGACCGGTTCACGGTGAAGTTCACCGCCGCACTTCCGACACGCGCCAGCACGATCGACGCCCACAGCGAATTCGTCAGCGCAACGAAGACGAACAGCAGGATGGTGTCGACCACGAATCCCAGGAGAGAGGATCCGAGGAACAGCAGGACCGGCAGCAGCACGCGCAGAGAGTCGATGACCGGTCGGAAGTGGCTGGACCGATTGCCCTCGAGATACACCGTCGCGATCGGTACCTCGGCGACGCCGACGCCGTCGCGTCGGGCACGCAGCAGCACCGTCTGCTCGAAGTCGAATCGGCGCCCTGGTACCTGCTGCATCCAGTCGACGAGCCCGCTCGGGATGCCGCGCAAGCCGGTCTGCGTATCCCGCAGCCGCCACCCGGTCGCGGCCCAGTAGATCGAGCGGGCCACCGCGTTTCCCACCTGAGAGCGCCGCGGCACGTCACCGACGAACTGCCGCGCGCCGAGAATCAGGTCATGCCGCCCCTCCTCGCCGTCGGTGACCAGTCGAGCGGCCACGAGACCGATGTCGGCGGGCGTGTGCTGGCCGTCGGAGTCCGCGGTGACGACGTCCTCACCCGAATACTCGGTCGCGCAGATCGACAGACCGTGCTTGAGGGCCGCACCCTTGCCGGCGTTGACGGCATAACTCTCCACGCGTGCACCATGGGCGGCCACCGCTTCGAAGACGGCGTCGTACGCGGGGCCGCTGCCGTCGTCGACGACCAGCACCGTCACTCCAGGTTCCCGTTCGCGGATCTCGACGACGAGGTCGATGAGCGCGGATCCGGGTTCGTAGGCGGGGATGAGAAGAATCACGGCCACTTCACCCCGCGATGTAGAGGATGTCGCTGGTGGCGCGTTCGCCGCCGTTGGAGGGCTGGTTGATGACCTCGCCGTTGAAGTACATGGTCGAGGAGCCGCCGCCATCGAGGTTGTAGGCCGTCGTGGCGCCCAGGCTCACCATGATCTCGGCGAGCTCGGTGAGGGTGACCCCCTCGCTGTAGCCGCTCTGCCGACCGTCGACCACGACGAAGACGAGGTGATTCTCATCGATCACGCCGACTGCCGTGCGAGGCTGGTCCCCCTGGATCGAGTGGTTCCCGAAGTTCGTGTCGACCTCGACGGCTTCGATGCCGTCGACCACGGCGCCGTCCTCGACGATCGCCGGACCGAAGCTCAGCGTGTTCCAGGCGCCGTCCGCCAGCAGCTCGTCGGCCGAGGTCGTGGTCTCGTCGTAGACAGCAACCGTGCCATCGGAATAGAAGACCAGACCTTCGCGCGCCGGCTCGTCGCGGTAGATCACGCCGTTGCGGATGACGATGCCCGTGTCGCGGAACCCGTAATAGTCACCGTTGATGGCGAACACGGCATCGTTCTCGGCCGCCATCTCGGAGGTGAGTGCGGTGATGTTCTCGCCGAACTGGTTGTTCGCGAAGGCTGAGCGCAGGTCCGTCGCGTCACCGAGGACGACATCGGCGACGTAGTAGGTGACGGTGTTCTCGCCGGTACCGGTCGTGACCGTCGAGATCGTGACGGACGTCTCACCGTCGCTGTAACTCGTGTCGGTGAGGGTGGTACTGGTCTCGTCGGCGCTGTCCGCCTCATCTGCGTCGGAGGTCGCGGTGTACGAGCTGTTCGCGGCCTCGTACGCGGACACGTCGCTGATCTCGACGTGCTGGATGAGGAAGCGATCGGCGGCCCACCAGGCAACGCCACCGGCGGTGAGCGTCAGGACGAGGCCGCCGGCGATCAGGCCATTGCGCAGGCGATGGGTTTTTCGGGGCATCCCCCAGAAGTACCCAGGCGCCCTGGCAGACCCTCAGCAGTGCGCTATGTGCGCCAGGTGGCCCACCTACGGGTTCGCTGAGTCGCCCCACCCTTGGGGTGCGCCGCGGGACCTGGAGCACCAACGCGAAAGGGCCCCTTTCGGGACCCTTCCACCTTGGTGCGCGAGGGGGGAGTTGAACCCCCACGCCCTTTCGGGCACTGGCACCTGAAGCCAGCGCGTCTGCCTATTCCGCCACTCGCGCGAACCGCGGTCGCCCGCGGATCAACCTTGAGAGGATATCACGCCGCGGCGCCGCCCCACGATTCGCGCCCGCGGCCGGATTAGCGCGGCACCTCCAGCGACTCCAATTAGCATGGACGCACCGCTCTGCCTGCCTGAGGAGATGTGTGGGACTACTTGACAGCTTCGAGAAGGGTCTCGAGCGCGCCGTGAACGGCGCGTTCGCGAAGACCTTTCGCAGCGGCATCCAGCCGGTCGAGATCGCCTCTGCCCTGCGCAGCGAGCTCGACAAGCGCGCTGCCGTCGTGACCCGCGATCGCATTCTCGCGCCGAACTCCTTCGTCGTGCGCCTGGCGCCGGCCGACGACGAGCGCATGCGCGCGATCGGCCAACCACTGCTCGATGAGCTGGTCGGTCTCGTCCAGAAGCACGCCCGCGCGCAGGGGTACTCGTTCGCCGGCGCCGTCACCGTGGCGCTGCGGCGCGACGACTCCCTCTCGACGGGAACCCTGCGCGTGGACAGCGGCACCGAGCAGGGTGCCGTCTCGTGGCGCGCCGTGGTCGACATCGACGGGCGCCGCCACCCGATCGCGTCGGCGCGCACCGTCATCGGCCGCGGGAGCGATGCCGACATCACGCTCGCCGACGCGGGGACGAGTCGCCGTCACGTCGAGATCCTCTGGGACGGCGAGCGCGCCATGGTGCGCGATCTGCAGTCCACCAACGGGACCAAGCTGAACGGCCGTCCCGTGAAAGAAGCGCCGCTGCCCACCGACGCGACGATCACGATCGGCCGCACCGACATCGTCTTCCGCGTCATCGCGCAGACCGCTCCGCCCGCCCGCCCCGCGGCATCCGATGCCACTCGCGTCTTCGACATGCTGGACGGCGGTGCCCAGTGAGTGAACTGACTCTCCTGCTGCTGCAGATCGGCTTCCTGATCCTGCTGTGGTTCTTCGTGTTCGCCGTGGTCTACTCGCTGCGGGCCGATGTCTTCGGCGTCCGCGTGCGCCGGATGCCGACCGCGGCCTCCGGCGCGCCCGCTCCCGCTGCGCGCGACACCGCACCGGTGGCGGGCGCGACCGCTCCCCAGCACACGGCGGCGGGCGCCGGCGGGGCCGCGACCAAGGGCGCCGTGTCGCGCATCGTGATCACGAGCGGACCGAAGAGCGGGCTCGAGATCCCCCTCAACGACGAGACCCTCACCATCGGGCGCTCCAGCGAATCCGGTCTGGTCATCCGTGATGATTACACCTCCAGCCACCACGCGCGACTCATGCTGTGGGGCGAGCAGTGGATGCTGCAAGATCTCGACTCCACGAACGGTACCTGGCACGACGGCGCCCGGGTCGGCGCCCCCGTGGCGATCAAGATCGGTGCACCGATCAAGGTCGGCGCGACGACCTTCGAGCTGCGGAAGTGACGGGCTGACCCCACATGGTCTTCCAGGGATCGAGCGCGGCGCTCTCGCACACCGGCAAGGTGCGCTCCAACAACCAGGACTCGGGCTACGCGGGCTCGAACCTGTTCGTCGTCGCCGACGGCATGGGCGGGCACGCCGGCGGTGATGTCGCCTCGAGCATCGCGATCTCGCAGCTGACCGAGCTCGACCGCCCGTTCGACTCTCCCGCCACGGCAGAGCGAGCACTCAACGACGCCATCACCGATACCGCGGCCGTCCTCATCGACACGGTCGCCCTGCGTCCCGAGCTCGCGGGCATGGGGACGACCGTGAGCGCACTGGCGATGGTCGATGACTACGCCGTGATCGCGCACATCGGCGACTCGCGCGTGTACCTGTATCGGGATGGCGCCCTGACCCAGATCACGACTGATCACACCTTCGTGCAGCGCCTCGTGGATTCTGGTCGCATCACCCCCGAAGAAGCGCGGTACCACCCGCGCCGCTCGGTTCTCATGCGTGTGCTCGGCGACATGTCCCCGAATCCCGAGATCGACACCTTCGTCATGCCGACCCAGCCGGGCGACCGCTGGCTGCTGTGCTCGGACGGGTTGTGCGGCGTCGTGCCCGACACCCAGACGGCGAAGGCTCTGGGGGCTGATCTCGCCCCGGCGCGCACCGCCGACATCCTTCTGAAGTTGGCGCTGGACGGCGGCGCTCCCGACAACGTGACGATCGTGCTGGCGGATGTCGGTGGACGCCATCCGGTCTTCTCAGGCACGCCCACCGTCGTGGGTTCGGCCTCCACGCCCCAGGGCATCGAGGTGCCCGCGGCACGCTCCGGGCGCTCGAACTGGCTCCACCCGGCCCGCCAAGCGGCCAACGAGCCGACGCACTTCGAGCCGGCACCGGAGTTCCTCGAGGAGCTGATCGAAGAAGACCGACGCCGCGCACGGCGGCGGCGGTGGGCGTGGATCGCCGGCCTGGTCATCGTCCTCGCGATGATCGGGGTCGCGCTGTTCGGCGCCTACCAGTGGACACAGACCCGCTACTACGTGGGCGCCGACGACGACACCGTCGTGATCTATCAGGGGATCCAGCAGGGCATCGGCCCGATAGCGCTGTCGACTCCTTACCAAGACACGGGCATCCTGCTGGCGGATCTGCAGTCCTTCGATCGCGCATCGGTCGAGCGCACGATCTCGGCACGATCTCTGGCGGACGCGATGGCGATCGTGGACCGCCTCGAGGCCCGCGCGGAGGTGCCCAGTGGCTGACGCCCCCCTCACGCGGGAAACCCCGGATGCCGTTCAGGCCGACACCGCAGTCGTGCGCGCCCTGCGCCGCATCCGCACCCCTCAGCGTCTGCGCAACCGCGAGCTGGCGATGCTGCTGTTCGCGCTCGTCATTTCGATCGCAGCGCTGGTGCTCGTGCAGTGGGGGGCACTCGGCGTCATCGCGCCCGGGTTCCTCATCGCCTTCGGCGGCCTGTTCACCACCGTCATCGCCGTCCACATCGCTCTGCGCGTCTGGGCGCGAGACGCCGATCCGTTCGTCGTCCCGATCGCCACGCTCCTGACGGGGCTGGGGATCGTCATGATCTACCGCATCGACCTCGCCATCGGCGACGAGGGATGGGATGCGGCATCCACGAGGCAGCTGGCCTGGGCCGCGATCGCGATCCTCGGCTGCCTGGCGGTTGTCATCCTGCTGCGCAACTACCGGATCCTGTTCCGGTTCACCTACATCTTCGGGCTGCTCGGCGTGGTCCTGCTGATCCTGCCGATCGTTCCAGGGCTGGGCACGGACGCGAACGCCGATGTCTGGGTCTCCCTCGGGTTCTTCTCGTTCCAGCCGGGTGAGCTGGCCAAGATCGCGCTGGCGATCTTCTTCGCCGGCTACCTCGTGCGCACGCGCGAAAGCCTCAGCTCGGTCGGCACGCGCGTGCTGGGGATCACGTGGCCCCGCGCGCGGGAGCTCGGCCCGATCCTGGTGATCTGGGTCATCTCCATGGGGATCATCGTTCTGCAGCGGGACCTCGGCACCGGTCTGCTCCTGTTCGGGATGTTCGTCGCGATGCTCTACGTCGCCACCGGCAAGACCAGCTGGGTCGTGATCGGGCTCCTCCTCGCGGCAGGTGGCGCCTACCTCGCCTCTCGCGTCCTGCCCTACGTCGGTGGACGCTTCACCAACTGGCTCGATGCGTTCAATCCCGATCTCATCGACGCGAACGGCGGCAGCTACCAGCTCGTGCAGGGGATCTTCGGGCTGGCGCACGGTGGCCTCCTGGGCACCGGCCTCGGCCGCGGCCGACCGTACATCACCCCGCTGTCCCAGAGTGACTACATCTTGCCGAGCCTCGGCGAGGAGCTCGGCCTTGCCGGCGTGTTCGCCATCCTCTGCCTCTACCTCGTGTTTGCCGCCCGCGGCATCCGCATCGGGGTCGCGGGGCAGGACGACTTCGGAAAGCTCCTCGCGACGGGCCTGGCCTTCACCCTCGCCCTGCAGGTGTTCATCATGGTGGGCGGCGTCACGCGGGTCATTCCCCTCACGGGTCTGACAACACCGTTCCTGGCGGCCGGCGGGTCCTCGCTCGTGGCCAACTGGCTCATCGTCGCCCTGCTGCTTCGCATCTCGGATGCCGTCCGCAGCCGTCCCCGGGCGGTGATCGGATGACCAAGGAACTCCGGCGCCTCAGCATCGTGATCCTCGTGATGTTCCTGGCCCTGTTCGCCTCGACCACGTGGATCCAGGGCATCCAGGCGATGGCGCTGGCCGACAACCCGCGCAACACCCGTGCGCTCTACGACTCGTACGAGGTGCAGCGCGGCTCGATCCTGGTGGATGGCACGGCCATCGCCTACTCGGTGCCTTCCGACGACGTCTTCAGCTGGCAGCGCGTCTACACCGATCCCGACATGTGGGCGCCCGTGACCGGATACATCAACCCGGTGCTGGGTTCTGCGACCGGCATCGAGCAGGAGATGAACGCCGAGCTGACCGGCACCGCGAACTCACAGTTCCTCTCCCGCATCGAGCAGATCCTCACCGGCCAGCCCGCGCGCGGGTCCAACGTCGTCCTCACCCTGGATGCCGACGTGCAGCGCGCCGCCTACGAAGCCCTCGGCGACCTGACCGGCGCGGTCATCGCGATCGAACCCTCGACCGGTCGCGTCCTCGCGATGGTCACCAGCCCCAGCTACGACACGAACCTGCTGGCCTCCCACGACACGACACTGGTCGAAAGCGACTACGCAGCCCTGCTGGCGGACCCCGCCAATCCGCTCTACAACCGCGCGATCGCGGGAGATCTGAACCCGCCCGGGTCGACTTTCAAACTCGTCGTCGCCTCGGCGGCGCTCGCCTCCGGCGAGTACACGCCCGACTCGCAGCTTCCCAACCCCGCGCGCTACACGCTGCCGCAATCCTCGAACACCGTCAGCAACTCCGGCGGCGGCACGTGCGGCAGCGGTGAGACCGTCTCGATCGCCGACGCACTGCGGCTGAGCTGCAACATCCCGATGGCCGAGCTCGCCGTCGAACTGGGCGATGACGCGATCCGTGAGCAGGCAGAGAAGTACGGCTTCAACCTCTCTTTCGAGCTGCCGCTGGTATCGATCGCCTCGCAGTACCCGCGTGGACTGGACGATGCCCAGACGGCGCTCACCGGCTTCGGCCAGGGCCAGGTCATCGCGACGCCACTGCAGATGGCGATGGTCTCGGCGGGCATCGCCAACGACGGCATCGTCATGAATCCGTGGATGGTCGATCAGGTGATCGCCACCGACCTGTCCGTGCAGCAGACGTACGAGCCGACCGAGTTCGGTGAGGCCCTGACGCCGGAGCTGGCGGCGGAGATGGTCACCATGATGGTCGCGAACGTCGATAACGGCGCGGCGTCCAATGCAAGAATAGACGGGGTCTCTGTGGCCGGTAAGACGGGCACCGCAGAGAACGGAGACGATCTGCCGTACACCCTCTGGTTCACCGGTTTCGCGCCGGCGGAGAATCCGGAGGTGGCGGTGGCGGTCGTCATCGAGGACGGTGGCGGGATGGATCAGTCGGGATACGGGAACCTCATCGCGGCACCCATCGCGAAGAAGGTCATGGAGGCGGTGCTGGGCAAATGAGACCGACACAGGGAGTCACCTTCGGCGGCCGTTACGAGCTGGAGTCGCGGATCGCGATCGGCGGCATGGGCGAGGTCTGGGAAGCCACCGACCACGTCATCGGCCGCACCGTCGCGATCAAAATCCTCAAGGACGAGTACATGGGGGACCCCGGGTTCCTCGAGCGGTTCCGCGCCGAGGCCCGGCATGCCGCGCTCGTCAACCACGAGGGCATCGCGAGTGTCTTCGACTACGGCGAGGAGAACGGCAGCGCGTTCCTGGTGATGGAGCTCGTCCCCGGCGAGGCCCTGTCGACGATCCTGGAGCGCGACGGCTCTCTGTCGACCGACAAGACACTGGATGTCGTCGCACAGACATCCGCAGCGCTGCAGGCCGCGCACGTCGCCGGCCTGGTGCACCGCGACATCAAGCCGGGCAACCTGCTGATCACCCCCGACGGGCGAGTGAAAATCACCGACTTCGGCATCGCGCGCATCGCCGACCAAGTGCCGCTGACGGCCACCGGTCAGGTCATGGGAACGGTGCAGTACCTCTCACCCGAGCAGGCCTCCGGCCACCCGGCGTCTCCCGCGACCGACATCTATTCGCTGGGCATCGTCGCCTATGAGTGCCTCGCCGGCAAGCGGCCCTTCACCGGTGAGTCGCAAGTCGCCATCGCGATGGCCCAGATCAACGAGCAACCCCCGCCGTTGCCCCCGACGGTGGCGACACCCGTGCAGAACCTCGTCATGGCAATGATCGCCAAGAAGCCCGAGGATCGCCCCGCCACCGCCGCGGTCGTCGCGCGCGCCGCGACCGCTCTGCGGCGCGGAGACGTCGCCGGAGCGGCCGCCGCCGTTCCCGCGATCGCCGCCGGAGTGGCCGCGACCGAGGTGACGCAGCTGATGGCGGCCGGGGACACCGCCGCCGCGACACAGCTGCTGCCGGCCGCCACCGACGCAGCCGAGCCCGAAAAGCCCAAGCGCAGCCCCTGGACCTGGCCGCTGATCGCGCTGATCATCCTGCTGGTGCTGGTGCTCGGCGGCACGATCTGGGCGCTCGTTGCCAACCAGCAGCCGACGCCGGATCCCACCAGCTCGTCCGCGACGCCGACTCCCTCCGCATCCACCCCCACGCCCACGCCCTCCGCCACCCGCATCGACATCGATGCGCTGGGACTTGTGGGCATGCAGTGCGACGCCGCCGTGCAGACGGCGAAGGATGCCGGTGTGCTCGAAGTGAGCACCGACACCTCGACGCCCGCGCCGGATGACTCCCAGGTCGGCGTGGTGTACCAGGTCAACCCGACCGGCAACATCGAGCCGACCACGCAGCTGACCGTCTCGTGCTACGGATCGGTCACCCCGATCGGCGGACCCTCGAACCCGCCGTCGATCTCGGACGCCGCCATCGCCGGCTCCACCGTCGACCTCAGCTGGGATTCGTTCACGTGCCCCACCGGGACGGGCACCCTCAGCGGTTACGTTGTGACACTGGCCAACGCCGTGTTCACGGTGGACGGCACCTCGCAGCGGACGTTCGCACCGAATGACCGCACCGAGCCGATCCTGATCGCGAACGCACCGGGGCAGACGCTCACCGCGTCGTACACGGCGCTGTGCAGCGGTACCGAACAGCGGACCTCGGACGCCTCCCCGCAGATGCAGGAGGCCATCCAGGCGTCACCCACGCCGACCGCGACGCCCTGACCATCTGAGCGAGCCCCGGGGCTCGGTTAGGCTGGAGCGGACCGGGTCGGCAGGGAGGGCAGTGTGACCAGCGAGCCTCGCGTGCTCTCGGAGCGGTATCGCGTCGACGGCCTCATCGGGCGCGGCGGCATGGCAACCGTGTATCAGGGGTACGACCTGACCCTCGGTCGCGATGTCGCCATCAAGATCCTCGACCCCGAACTGGCGCGCGACCCCGGATTCCGGACGCGCTTCCGCCTCGAAGCGCAGGCGGCGTCCCGGATGTCGCACCCGACGATCGTCCGTGTCTTCGATGCCGGAGAGGACGCCGAGTCGCTCCCAGACGGCACGACCCAGCCTGTTCCCTACATCGTCATGGAGCTGGTCCACGGGAAACTCCTCAAGCAGATCATCGATGAGGGACCTGTCGAACCGGAGCGTGCCGTGACGTACGCGGACGGCATCCTCGAGGCCCTCGAGTATTCGCACCGCGCGGGAGTCGTGCACCGCGATATCAAGCCCGGGAACGTGATGGTCACCGAAGCCGACCAGATCAAGGTCATGGACTTCGGCATCGCGCGCGCTGTCTCGGATTCGTCGTCGACGGTCGCCGAAACCACGGCGATCCTCGGCACAGCGGCATACTTCTCCCCGGAGCAGGCCAAGGGTGACCCGGTGGATTCCCGGGCCGACCTGTACTCCACCGGCGTGGTGCTCTACGAGATGCTCACGGGGCGCCAGCCGTTCCGGGGTGACTCCGCGGTCGCAGTCGCCTACCAGCACGTGAGCGAGACCCCGGAGAACCCGTCCGAACTCATCGAATCACTCCCGCGGTCGCTGGATGTCGTGGTGCTGCGTGCACTCGCGAAAGACCCCTATCAGCGCTATCAGGATGCCGCGTCCTTCCGCGCGGCCCTCACTCACGCGCTCACCGGCAAGGCCCCGACGCGTCGTCAGCTCGGCACCCTGACCAGCGAGCTGTACGGGCCGAACCCTCGCCAGGCACAGGAGACGGCCCGATCGCTGCGTCAGCTCTCGTCCGACACGACGATGCGGCGCACGCAGTCAGGCCCACCGGCCGCCTGGATCTGGGCGGGCGTGGCGATCCTCGCGGTTCTCCTCATCTCTGTGCTGTTCTGGGTGCTCACGCTCCCGCGAGGGGACGATCCCGTCCCCTCGAATGCCCGCATCGTGCCCGACCTCACCGGCATGACGTACGAGCGCGCATCCGAAGAGCTGCTCGCGGAGGACCTCGTGCCGGTACAGGTCGAGCGCCCCAGCTCCGAGGTCGCCGAGGGCAACGTGATTCGCACCGACCCGGTCGCGGGCACATCGGTGGGCATCCAGCACGAGATCACGGTTTACGTTTCGATGGGGCAGGAGATGTCCACCGTCCCGACAGTGGTGGGGCTGAGCCAGGATGCCGCATCCGCCGCACTCGAACAGGCGGGACTGACCCTCGGCACCGTGATCGCGCGCAACGATGCCAGTCTGTCCGCGGGTACCGTGATCTCTTCGAACCCCGACGCCGAGACGAGTGTCCCCGCCGGATCGACGGTCGACCTCGTCGTCGCGACGGGACGCGTGGTGATCAACGACGTCACCGGCTATACGGTCGAAGCCGCGACGCGCGAACTCGAGGCGGCCGATACTCAGCTGACGGTGGAGACCCAGGGTGACGCGTCATGTCCGGCATCCACACCGCCGGTGGTGACCGCGCAGTCGCTGGCTCCGGGTGAGGTCCCGGTGCACTCGACCATCACCCTCACCTACTGTTCGGGCTGAGGTCAGGTCATGTGCGGGCGCAGCGTGGCCGCGCGCCCCACTGCGCCGATGACGCCGGTGTGCTCGAGCCAGTTCGCCAGCAGCCGATAGCCGCCCTCGGTGAGGACGCTCTCGGGATGGAACTGCACCGCCCAGGCCGGCGCCTCGGCGTGGGCGAAGGACATGATGACGCCGGTGGATGTGCGACCCGTGACGATCAGCCCGCGCGGAAGGGTGTCGGCGTCGACGGCGAGCGAGTGGTACCTCGTCGCCGTGAACGGCGAGGGGATCCCCTCGAACAGTGACGAGCCGTCATGCCACACCTCGGAGGTGACTCCGTGGAACAGCTCCGGTGCCTCGCTCACGCGCGCGCCGAGCGCCTGCGCCATGACCTGGTGCCCCAGACACACTCCGAGCATCGGTATGCCCCGGGACACCGCCTCGCGCACCAGCGCGAGCGACTCCGGGACGTCATCGGGCGCACCCGGTCCGGGGGAGATGAGGATGCCGGACACCGCACCCAGCAGAAGATCTCGGTCCAGCGCTGCCAGCTCGTCGGCTTCGACGAGGCGCGTGGTCGCGCCCAGTTCGTGGAGATACCCGACGAGCGTGTGGACAAAGCTGTCGTGGTTGTCCACCACGAGGACGGGGGCCGCCGGGGAGGACTCTCTCGTCACCCGACCGTCGAATCTTGCGGGGTCGTGAGTTCGCTGATCCACGGGAACACGAAGAAGGCGAGCGCGTACAGCACAGCCGCGGCGAGGACGACCAGGATCGCGGTTCGCACCCACCAGGGTCCGGGGAGGATGCGCCAGAGTGCGCCGTACATCAGATGCTCGCTCCTTCTGTGAGAGACGCCGGCTCTCCGGCGCTGCGCGGGGTGAACGACTCGAAGACCCCGTAGGCGATGAGGCGCTCGTCCATCGTCCAGCGCGGGCTGCAGGTCGTCAGGGTGATGTACCCCTCACCGGCCTCGACGCCGGGCGTCTGGGGAACCGGGTCGAGCACATCGATGGCAGTCGGCTGCACGTATTCGAGGTTGCGGAATCGGTAGGTGTACCACCCGTCCGCGGTCTCCACCACGATCGCATCGCCGATCTGCAGGTAGTCGAGGTTGTTGAACGCTCCGCCGTGGGTGAGACGGTGGGCCGCGAGTGCGAAGTTGCCGTCCTCGCCCGGCAGCTGAGTGCTGTCGTAATGGCCGATGCCGATCGGATCCAGTGTCGCCCACCGGGTCACGCCGCCGGCGATCGGGAAGTTGTAGTCCGCGCCGAACCGCGGCACGCGCAGCACGGCGAATTCGACGCCGTTCTGCGGCTGAGCCGGGACCGGGATCTCGGCGGCATCCTCGGACGCGGTCGGTTCGGGATCCGGTGCCTCATCGGTCGGTGTCGGCGTGGCGATCGGTTCCTGCGCCCACTGCTCGGAGAGTGCGGAGCCCGACGCGTTGCGTTCCGCGCCGATGATGACGTCACCCAGCCAAAACTGCCAGCCGACATAGAGGAGGGCCACAACACCCACGGTGATCAGCAGCTCACCGATGACACCGACCACCGAGATCCTGCGTCGCCGCCGGGGACGAGCGGCGGCCCTGGTCGTGGGCTGCTGTCCGGTGTCGGTCACGAGGGGCAGTCTAATCACCCATGGCTGTGCTCAGCCTGGCAGGTAGACTGTCCGCCATGGCACGATCCAGCAAGGACGAAGAACCTCTCGTCGAGCAGAGCGACTCCGAGGCGGCTCCGAACCCGGTCTGGTTCAAGCCCGTCATGATCGGGCTGATGCTCGTCGGCCTCGTGTGGGTCCTCGTCTTCTACATCAGCGGCATGCAATACCCGATCCCGGGCATCGACGCATGGAACCTCGTCATCGGGTTCGGCATCGCGTTCGTGGGCTTCCTCATGACGACGCGGTGGCGTTGACGACGCCCCACCACGCACCGTGCATCACTGAGAACCGCGAATTACACAACTGAGCCACGGCGAATTACACACGTGTGATTCATCCCCAGGTGTGGATGAATCTGTGGACAGTTTCCACGTCGGTCAGACGTAGAAGACCGCGGGGATGATCAGCAGCGCCAGCAACGCGACACCGACGGCGACCAACAGAGAGATCTGCAGAACGCGCGCGTTGCGGGTACGCGTGCCGGCGTAGATCAGTCCGATGAGACCTCCCACGACGAGGCCACCGACGTGGGCCTGCCACGCGATGTTGTAGCCGGGCAGGAATCCGATCACCAGATTCAGACCCAGAACGATCAGGATGCCCGTGATGTTCGCCCCGATGTGCCGTCCGATCACCAGGAGCGCGCCGAGCAGGCCGAAGACGGCTCCGGACGCGCCGACCACCCAGATCCCCGGCGCCAGCAGAGCGACACCGACCGATCCGCCGAGCCCGGAGAGCAGATAGAGCACCACGAAGCGCGTGTGACCGAGGAGCGGCTCGAGTGAGCGCCCGATCATCCACAGCGCAAGCATGTTCAGCCCGATGTGCCAGAAACTCGAGTGCAGGAACACCGAGGTCAGCAGCCGCCACGGTTCGAAGGCGACGGAGGGGATCACATACGCACTGTTGAAGGCGAGGGCGTTCTCGAAGGCGGGGAAGAACAGTTGCAGCACGAAGGCCGCGGCCGTGATCGCGATGATGACATACGTCGCGGTCGGACGCTGCGTTCCCACCGCCACCGGACCGCGGACCCACCGTCGCTGCGCCTTGCGCTGAGCGGGGGACTGCGAGGCCCGCTGCTCCTTCATGCACTCTGGACAGATGACGCCGACCGCGCCCTGCGTCTGGCACTGCGGGCAGATGGTGCGCAGACACCGCTGACAGAGCACGAAGCTCTGCCGATCAGGATGCCGATAGCAGAAGTTGTCCCGGTTCTGACGGAACTCCTCGGAGGTCGTCACTGCCCGGCAGCGTCAGAGTGCGGCGATGTCGATCGAGGAGATGACGACCGGCTCGATCGGACGGTCGGCGGCACCGGTCGCGACGGCACTGATCGCGTCGACGACGGCCTTGGACTCCTCGTCGGCGACCTCGCCGAAGATCGTGTGCTTGCCCTGAAGCCATTCGGGACCGCGCCCGCCCTGGCCGGGGACCGTGATGAAGAACTGTGAACCGTTGGTTCCCTCGGGACGGCCGGTGATCGCGTTGCGGCGCAGGCCCGCGTTGGCCATGGCGAGCTTGTAGGGCTCGGTGAAGGTCAGCTCGGGCGAGATCTCGTCATTGAAGGTGTAGCCGGGGCCGCCGGTGCCCTGTCCGAGCGGGTCGCCACCCTGGATCATGAAGCCCTTGATGATGCGGTGGAAGATCACGTCCGTGTACAGGGCGCCCTCGCCGGGCTTGCCGGTGGTGGGATCGGTCCACTCGCCGGTTCCGTCCGAGAGTCCGATGAAGTTCTGGACGGTGCGCGGGGCGTGGTCACCGTAGAGGTTGATGACGATGTCACCCAGGTTGGTGTGGACGGTGGCGACAGCGGTGGGTGCAGGCATGCCCACATTCTTTCAGAGTTCCCTGGGGAGAGCTTTGAGAACGCGGAGCGCGTGGCAAGATGGGATTCACCACGTCCCAACGACAGGGAGGGCCCCGTGAGCCTGAGCCGCAAGCGCAAGAAGCAACTCCGCACGCTCCAGAAGCAGGCCAACGGCCTGTGGGAATCGCAGCAGGCGCTGCTGGGAGATGCCGCCGCCGTCGCCCGCGAGGCCGGCCGTCAGCTGGGGAACTACCAGCGCGAGCAGGTCGTTCCGGGTATGAAGTCCGCCTACGGCACCTACGCGGCGCCGTACCTGGCCAAGGGCGTCGCCTCGTCGAAGTCGTTCCTGGCCGACAAGGTCGTCCCCGCGACAGGTGTCGTCGTCGGTTCCGCGATGTCCGCCTGGGATGCCGCGAACGAGACACGCGCGAAACTGGCTGCCGGACGCGGCCTCGAGGCGCCCGACGCCAAGACATACGCGAAACTCGCTGACAAGTACGGCACAGATGTCGCCGCCAAGCTCAGCAAGAAGCTCGCCCTCGTGCCTGAGAAGAAGTCGGGCATCGGCGTCGGCGGTGTTTTCGCTATCGTCCTCGGCGCACTCGCCGCTGCCGGCATCCTCTACGCCGCGTGGCAGACGCTGCGCGCGGACGACGAGCTGTGGGTCGCGGACGACCCGCTCCGGGCACCCGACGCGTAATCAGACCGACCTCGAGAGCCGGTACCCGATGACTCGGGTACCGGCTCTCCGTCGTGAGGCTACTTGGCGTACTGACCCAGCTCAGCCATGCGCAGCCCGATGTTGACGAGGCTGACGCGCTTGAGTGTTCTGACCTCGGACAGCGCGAACCAGTCGGCCCGGTCCGTCGACCCGCCGATCTCGTGGCGCAACTTTCCACCGGTGACGTCGGCGCGATACACGATGCGCAGAGCGTGCAGCGGGGATGCGGCACCGGCGAAGCGCTGATGCGCCGGGATCACCCGCGAGTGGATTCCGAGCAGCTCGCCGATCGAGACACGATAACCGGTCTCTTCGTGGACTTCGCGGCGGGCCGCGACCTCAGGCGCTTCGCCGGCTTCGAGTCCGCCGCCGGGCAGAGTCCAGCCGGACGCGCCGCCCTCGTTCCAGTGCGCCAGCAGGATGCGGGAGTCCTGATCGAGGATGATCGCGTACGCCGCTACCCGCATGTCCATGCGCACACGATACGCGACAGTCGCGAGAGGAGAGGAAACTGTGGAGCCTAGGAGATTCGAACTCCTGACATCCTGCTTGCAAAGCAGGCGCTCTACCAACTGAGCTAAGGCCCCGGGACCAGCGTGGGGCTACCAGGACTTGAACCTGGGACCTCTTCATTATCAGTGAAGCGCTCTAACCGCCTGAGCTATAGCCCCGCTCGTTGCGACGCTTGCGTCGTCAACCTCCAAGACTTTACCCGAACATCCCGGCATTTGACGAATCGGTGTCCGTCCTCTCGATCCCTGCGTTCATCTTCGCGTAGCCAACCCTTCGTTGCCCGGGGGGTTCATCGGAGAGTTGACTAGCAAGGTGACGGAAGTGACACACGCCGGGGAAGAGCACGGCAGCAATGTCAGCCAACGGTTGAACTGGCTGAGAGCGGGGGTTCTGGGTGCCAACGACGGCATTGTGTCCGTCGCCTCACTCGTGGTGGGTGTCGCCGGCGCGACCACCGACACGCCCGCGCTGCTGTTGGCCGGTGTCGCCGGTCTCGTCGGTGGCGCCGTGTCGATGGCGCTCGGCGAGTACGTCTCGGTGAGCAGCCAGCGTGACAGCGAGCGCGCCCTCATCGAGAAAGAGAAGCGCGAACTGGTGGAGATGCCCGAGGAAGAGCTTGAGGAGCTCACCCTGCTCTACCAGGAGCGTGGTCTCACCAGGGCGACGGCGCAGAAGGTCGCCGAGGAGCTCACCGCGCACGATGCACTTGCCGCCCATCTCGAGGTGGAGCTGCACATTGACCAGGAAGACCTGGTCAACCCATGGCAGGCCGCGTTTTCCTCCGCTGTGGCGTTCACACTCGGCGCACTCCTGCCGTTGATCGCGATCCTGCTGCCGCCACCGGAGTGGCGTGTTCCGGTCACGTTCGCTGCTGTGCTCGTGGCGCTCGCTGTGACCGGCACCATATCTGCCCACTTGGGCGGGTCGCGCAAGGGACTCGCTGTCGTTCGCCTGATCGTGGGTGGCGCGATCGCGCTCGTAGCGACGTGGCTACTCGGAACGCTGCTGGGCACGACCGTCGTCTGAGAGGTCGATGCCCTCGAACGACGAAGGCCGACGCGAGCGTTCGCGTCGGCCTTCGTCGTGGAAGGTCAGTTCGAGGTGAAACCGACCAGCAGTCCGCCGGTCACCTTGACCGCGAGGTTGTAGATTCCGGCGAAGACCGCGCCGAGCACCGTCACCACGACGAGGTTCAGGATCGCCACGATCGCCGAGAACGCCATCACCTGCGGGAGGGAAAGCACCTGCGACAGCGAGAAGGTGTTGTCGGTGAAGCTACCGATGAATTCATCGGCCTGAGCGATCAGCCCGGTCGACTGGAGGATGAAGAAGATCATGAGAAAGAACACGACTGTTGCGATAGCCACCGCGATGGCGGCCAGGAACGACAGCTTCACCGCCGACCAGAAGTCGATGTAGACCAGGCGCAGTCGCACCTGCTTCGTCGTCGTCCGACTCGAGGACTTCTTCGCGAGTTTGTCGGCAACCGTGGTCATGCGTCAGAGCTTTCTTCAGGGGTCTGGGGGGATGCGGCGTCATCAGCCGTCTCGGCGGGACTTTCCGCCAGGCCTCGCTCACCGTTCCGGGCGACCGCGATGATGCGATCCTGCTCATCAGGCCGGGCGAAGACGACACCCATCGTGTCGCGTCCCTTCGCCGGGACCTCAGCCACGGCAGAGCGTACCACTTTGCCGCTGGCAAGAACCACCAAGACCTCGTCGTCCTCAGACACGATCAGACCGCCCGCCAAATCGCCCCGATCGTCGGAGAGCTTGGCGACCTTGATGCCCAGACCTCCTCGTCCCTGCTCACGGTAGTGCTCGATCGCCGTGCGCTTGGCATACCCGCCCTCGGTCATCACGAAGACGAATCCGCTCTCGGTGACGACCCGCGCAGACAGCAGGCTGTCGTCGCCCCGGAAAGACATTCCCTTGACGCCTTCCGTTGACCGTCCCATCGGTCGCAGTGCGCCATCGGTCGCCGCGAACCGCAGCGACATACCGTGGCGGCTGACCAGCAGCAGGTGGTCCTCTTCGGCGACCAACATCGCGCTGACCAGCTCGTCACCCTCACGCAACTTGATCGCGATCACACCGCCCTGGCGATTGGTGTCGTACTCGGTCAATCGCGTCTTCTTGACCAGGCCGGCGCGGGTGGCGAGCACCAGGTACGGCGCGGTCTGGTAGTCGCGGATGTCGAGAACCTGGGCGATCTCCTCGTCAGGCTGCAGCGCCAGCAGGTTGGCGACATGCTGGCCCTTGGCGTCGCGACTGGCCTCTGCGACCTCATAGGCTTTGGCCCGGTAAACGCGGCCCTTTGTCGTGAAGAACAGCAGCCAGTGGTGGGTCGTCGTGACGAAGAGGTGCTCGACGACGTCGTCGGCACGCAGCTGGGCACCCTTGACGCCCTTGCCTCCGCGGTGCTGCGAGCGGTAGTTGTCACTGCGGGTGCGCTTGATGTACCCCCCGCGGGTGACGGTGATGACCATCTCCTCTTCGGGGATGAGGTCCTCGATCGACATGTCGCCGTCGAAGCCGTGCAGGATCTGGGTGCGCCGGTCATCACCGAAACGGTCGACGATCGCCGTGAGCTCATCGCGGATGATGCTGCGCTGGCGGGACGGATCGGCCAGAATCTGCCGGAAGTCGGCGATCTGGGCCTCCAGCTCCGTGGCTTCGTCGATGATTTTCTGCCGTTCGAGTGCAGCCAGACGACGCAGCTGCATCTGCAGGATCGCATCGGCCTGGAGATCATCGATCTCCAGCAGCTTCTTGAGCCCGTCGCGGGCATCATCCACCGTCGCCGAACGACGGATCAGCGCGATGACCTCGTCGAGCGCGTCGAGCGCCTTCAGATATCCGCGCAGGATGTGCATACGCTCTTCGGCCTTGCGGAGGCGGAAGCGCGTCCGGCGGACGATGACCTCGATCTGGTGATCGATCCAGTACGAGATGAAGCCGTCCAGGGACAGCGTGCGCGGCACGCCGTCGACGATCGCGAGCATGTTCGCGCCGAAGTTCTCCTGCAGCTGGGTGTGCTTGTACAGGTTGTTGAGCACGACCTTCGCGACCGCATCCCGCTTGAGCACGATGACCAGCCGCTGTCCGGTCCGGCCCGAGCTCTCATCACGGATGTCGGCGATCCCGGTGATCTTTCCTTCGCGAGCGAGGTCGCCGATCTTGACCGCGACATTGTCCGGGTTGACCTGGTAGGGCAGTTCGGTGATGACCAGGCATGTGCGGCCCTGGATCTCTTCGACGCCGACGACGGCGCGCATGGTGATCGATCCCCGACCGGTGCGATAGGCCTCTTTGATTCCCTTGGTCCCGAGGATCTGGGCGGCGGTCGGGAAGTCGGGCCCGGGGATGCGCTCCATCAGGCCCTCGAGCAGTTCCTCGCGGGAGGCATCCGGATTGTCCAGCGCCCACAGCGCGCCCGAAGCGACCTCGCGCAGGTTGTGCGGCGGGATGTTCGTGGCCATGCCGACGGCGATTCCGACCGATCCGTTGACCAGCAGGTTCGGGAACCGCGCGGGCAGAACGATCGGCTCCTGCGTCTGGCCGTCGTAGTTGTCCTGGAAGTCGACGGTCTCTTCCTCGATATCGCGCACCATCTCGAGCGCGAGGGGAGCCATCTTGGTCTCGGTGTATCGGGGGGCCGCCGCGCCCTGGTTTCCCGGGGTCCCGAAGTTGCCCTGTCCCAATGCCAGCGGGTAGCGCAGCGCCCAGGGCTGCACGAGGCGGACGAGAGTGTCGTAGATCGCCGAGTCACCGTGCGGGTGGTACTGCCCCATGACCTCGCCGACGACGCGCGAGCACTTCGAGAACGACTTGTCGGGACGGTAGCCGCCGTCGTACATCCCGTAGATCACGCGACGGTGCACGGGCTTGAGTCCGTCGCGAACGTCGGGCAATGCTCGTCCCACGATCACGCTCATCGCGTAGTCGAGATAGGAGCGCTGCATCTCGAGCTGCAGGTCTACCTGGTCGATCCGTCCGTGATCGTGGACGGGCTCGGGGCGTTGTTCGTCAGCCATCTACTTCTCTACTTCGTCGCTTCTACTTCGTCGCTCAGATGTCCAGGAAGCGGACGTCTTTGGCGTTGCGCTGGATGAAGCCGCGTCGGGACTCGACGTCCTCTCCCATCAGGATCGAGAAGATCTCGTCTGCGGACGCCGCGTCGTCGATCGTCACCTGGCGCAGGGTCCGGGTGGCCGGATCCATCGTCGTCTCCCACAGCTCCTCGGCGTTCATCTCGCCGAGACCCTTGTATCGCTGGATCGCATTGTCCTTGGGGATCCGCTTGCCCGCTGCAGTGCCCTCGGCGAGGAACGCGTCGCGTTCCCGGTCGCTGTAGACGTATTCGTGGGGAGAGTTCGACCACTTCAAGCGGTAGAGCGGCGGTTGGGCCAGGTAGACGAAACCGGCCTCGATGAGACCGCGCATGTAGCGGAACAACAGCGTCAGCAGGAGTGTCGTGATGTGCTGCCCGTCGACGTCGGCATCCGTCATGAGCACGATCTTGTGATAGCGCGCCTTGGAGATGTCGAAGTCCTCTCCGATGCCCGTGCCGAAGGCGGAGATCATGGCCTGGACTTCCTTATTGCCCAGAGCACGGTCCAAACGTGCGCGCTCGACGTTGAGGATCTTGCCGCGCAACGCCAGGATCGCCTGGGTGTGCGGGTCGCGACCACCGACGGCGGATCCGCCCGCGGAGTCACCCTCCACGAGGAAGATCTCGCTGATCGTGGGATCTTTCGAGACGCAGTCCTTGAGCTTGTCGGGCATCGCCGCGGACTCGAACACGGACTTCCGCCGTGCGGTCTCGCGGGCCTTGCGTGCTGCCATCCGCGCGGATGCCGCATCGATGGCCTTGCGGATGATGTTCTTGGCCTGCGCGGGGTTGCGGTCGAACCAATCACCGATCTGGTCGCCGACGACCTTTTGTACGAACGCCTTCGCCTCGGTGTTGCCGAGCTTGGTCTTGGTCTGACCTTCGAACTGTGGCTCAGAGAGCTTGATCGAAATGACAGCCGTCAACCCTTCACGGATGTCTTCACCCGTGAGGTTGTCGTCCTTGTCCTTCAGCAGGTTCTGTGCCCGGGCGTACCGGTTCACGAGCGTCGTCAGTGCGGCGCGGAAGCCTTCTTCGTGGGTGCCACCCTCGTGTGTGTTGATGGTGTTCGCGAAGGTGAACACGTTCTCCGTGTAGCTGGTGGTCCACTGCATGGCCAGTTCCAGGGAGATGTGGCGGTCGGTGTCCTCGGAATCGACCTCGATGATCTCTTCGTTGACGACATCCGACTTGCGCACCTTGTTGAGGTATTCGACGTAGTCGACGAGTCCGCGCTCATAGAGGAAGTCATCGTGGGGCTGACGTGTCTGGGCGGTGCCGTCCTCTCCGTCGATGACGTAGGCCGACGCCGGGCGCTCGTCACGCAGACGGATGCGCAGTCCCTTGTTGAGGAAGGCCATCTGCTGGAAGCGCGTGCGCAGCGTGTCGTAGTCGAAATCGACGGTGTCGAAGATCGTGGCATCCGGCCAGAACGTGATGGTCGTTCCGGTCTTCTCACTCGCCTCGTCCTGCGAGAGCGGGGCAAGCGGCTGTCCTCCCTCTCGGAAGGACTGGCGCCACACATGGCCCTGGCGGTGCACCTCGACTTCGAGACGCGTCGAGAGCGCGTTCACGACCGATGACCCGACGCCGTGGAGACCCCCCGAGACGGCGTAGCCTCCGCCACCGAATTTTCCGCCCGCGTGCAGCACGGTGAGAACGACCTCGACGGTCGACTTCCCCTCGGTGCGGTGCATGTCGACGGGGATCCCGCGGCCGTTGTCGATGACCCGCACGGCACCGTCTTCGAGGATCGCCACATCGATGGTGTCGCAGTAGCCGGCCAAGGCCTCATCGACGGAGTTGTCGACGATCTCGTACACGAGGTGGTGGAGTCCGCGTTCACCGGTGGAACCGATGTACATTCCGGGGCGCTTGCGCACCGCTTCCAGGCCTTCGAGCACCTGGATCGCGTCGGCACCGTACTCGTTCTGTACGCGGGTGGGGGCTACCGGCTCTTCGGAAGCGCTTCCAGGAGTCTCAGGTGGCATGGTGATAGGCGCTCCCATTCGACGAATCGGTGAGTTCACATTCTATCTGCCCGCTCACGGGTGTGACGAGTTCTGAGGCCCTGTGGCGCGACAAAATTCCGAGCGACGTCCCCGGACGTGTCTTATCCGTAGGTATCGCGTGGACCGCGGCCTGGAACGGCTCTGGGGCCCCATTTCCAGGAGGGAACGTCTGGTCCGATGAACCGGATGCTCACGACACCCGCGTCAGGGAAGCGGCGGATGATCTCCGTGAGGATCTGCGAACGCATGATCTGGAGCTGCTTGGCCCACGCCGTCGAGTCGGCCTGAATCACAAGAGTGCCGTCGGTGAAGCTGACCGGGTGGGTGTGGGCGGCGGTCTCCGCACCGGCCACGTCCTGCCAGGTGCGGACGACATCCTCGCGGGCGAGCTGCGCGTCCCAGCCGGCGCTGCGGGTGAGGTCCGAAAGGACATCACCCACTCCTCGCGGATCCCGCCCCGGGGTGAACGGCTCGTGTTCGGTATCGGTACGCCTCTTTCGAGAACGCGTCCTGCGCGCAGAGGGCGCAAGGCCACGAAGGCGCAGGTACGTGGCCACCGTCTCGGGGATCTCGGCGCCGTCGACGGGATCAGTCATCCTCGGAGCCCTCCGCGACACGGACGAGTGTTCCGGCCTCCACGTACACCTCGCGCGCGCGCAATTCCGAGGGCACGTCGGCGCCGACGGCGGCAGTGACCAGCACCTGTTCGAAGTCCGCGACGACGGATGCCAATCGCGCCCGCCGTCCTGCGTCGAGCTCGGCGAACACATCGTCGAGGATCACGATGGGATCGCCCACCATGGACTCCGCCCGCAGCAGGCGCGCCGAGGCCAGCCGCAACGCGAGTGCCACCGACCACGATTCCCCGTGCGATGCGTAACCGCGCACCGGCAGACTTCGCACGGTCAGCAGGAGATCGTCACGATGAGGACCCACCAGATTCACTGCGCGGTCCAGTTCCTCCCCGCGTCGCACCCGCAGCGCCTCCCGAAACCGCGCGGCAATACTGTCCGCCGACCAGTCGCGCTCTCGGTCGCCCTCACCGTCGTCCTCTGCAGCATCGACCGAGAGCTGCCAGCTCGCCGCCGGCGAGTGATCCGCACCGGCGATCGCGCTGTACGCCTGAGCGAGAGGCTGGTGAAGTGCGTCGATCAGCGCCGCGCGCGCACGGATGATCTCCGTGCCGAGCGCGACGAGCTTGTCGTCCCAGACATCCAGAGTGGAAAGACCCGCGCCGCGCACACCCCGCTGTCGCGCGGACTTCAGCAGTGCGCTGCGCTGCTTCAACACCCGGTCGTAGTCCGCGAGCGTGGCTGACATCCGGGGGGCTCGCTGGATCAGCAGTTGATCCGCGAACCTCCGTCGCGATGAAGGGTCGCCCCGCACGATCTGAAGATCCTCCGGCGCAAAAAGGACGACGTGCGCATATCGCGTCAGTTCGGAGGTGCGCACGTTGGTGCCGTTCACCCGCGCGCGGTTCGACCCCTGCCGGTTGACCTGCACCTCGAGCGTGATCCTCCGCTCGCCGTGCGCCAGCCGCGACCGGATGATCGCTGCTTGTGCACCGTCCCGCACCATCGGTGCGTCTTGCGAGACCCGATGAGAGCCGAGCGTCGCGAGAAACCCGATCGCCTCGATGAGATTCGTCTTCCCCTGACCGTTGCGGCCGACGAAGACATTGGGCCCTGGGAACAGGTCAAGATCGGCGGTGCCGTAGTTGCGGAAGTCGGTGAGACTGAGCCGCTCGACGATCATCGCGCCAGACTACCTCCGCGTCGAGACAGCGTCGCGTGGACCGTCATCACTCAGCGCAGCAGCAGGTTCGGCTGTAGCAGGTACTTGAAGGTGTCCTCACCCGACTTGTCGACCGAGGTCTGAGCCGTGACCAGCACCGGGCTGAGCTTGTTGGCGTTGTCCGAGGAGGTGAAGGTGATCCTGACGAACTCGCTGCGCACAGCGGCAAGCGACTCCAACAGATACTGCGGATTCAACCCGAGAGTGACCTCGTCGCCGTTGAGAGTGGCATCCACCGACTCCGTCGCTCGCGCCTGCTCGGTTCCGGCAGCCTCCATCCCCACGCCGTCGACACCGAATGTGAACCGCAGCGGTGCGGAGCGGTCCAGGACAAGCGAAACGCGTCGCACGGCTTCGGCGAGATCGCTGGTACTCACGACGGCCTGGTGATCTGACTGCTCGGGGAAGAGGCGCCGGACGGGAGGGAAATTCCCCTTGATCAGCAGCGAAGTGACGGTCTTGTTCCCGGCGGTGAAGGCGATGATCTCGCGATCGCCGCTGCCCGAGAACGAGATCGCGATCTGGCCCGAGTGGGCGAAGGTCTTTCCGACCTCGATGAGTGTGCGGGCCGGAACCAGAGCCGTTGCCGTTTCGTCGGAGGCCACGGTGCCGCCATCCCACGGAATCTCCCGCAGTGCGACGCGGTACCGGTCGGTTGCGACGAGGCTCAGGCTGTTGCCGGTGGCCTCGAGTTGGACGCCGGTGAGAACAGGAGTGACATCGTCCCGCGACGCGGCGAACGCAACCTGCGAGATGGCCGTGGCGAAGTCCTCAGCCGGTACGACACCCGATTCACCGCTGATCTCAGGAATGGCCGGGTATTCCTGCACCGGCATCGAGGCCAGGGTGAACCGTGCGGATCCGCAGCGCAGCAGAATCCCGCCGTCCTCATCGACCTCGACCGTGACGGGCGCGTTCGGCAGGCGGCTCGCAATGTCCGAGAGCAGCCGGCCGTGGACGAGGATCGTCCCTGGGCTCTCGACTGTCGCGTCGATCCGGGTGCGCGCCGAGGCCTCGTAGTCGAACGCCGAGAAGGTCAGTCCCTCATCGGACGCCTCGATCAGAACGCCCGCCAGGATCGGCTGAGGATTGCGTTGTGGCAGCAGCTTGACGACGAACGACACCGCCTCGCTGAACACATCGCGGTTGACTTCGAACCTCACGCGCGCTCCCTCGACATCCTGTTGGGCTCTCCCATGCTAGTGCCCACATCTTCTCGTTCTTCAAGCGTGATTGCCGAAGTCAGGGATGTCGGCTCGGTGAGTCGCCTGTGGGAGTCGGTGATCGAATCACCATTGAGAAAAGAGAAAGACTCGTCATGGTGTTAACCGCTGTGGAAACTGTGGATGATTCCCGAGTTCCCGCGCAAACAGCGGAAACGACATCTGTGTGATTTGTGGACGGGCTGAGGATGAGGCGCGGTTCGTCAGGCGCGAGGGCGTCGACGCGAATGCTCTCTTCCACAGGATCTGCCGTGCGGACTCACAGGTAAAGCCTCGTCGCTCACACTTATCCACAAGTTATTCACACTGTGGGAAACGGACATATTGGCCTGTCGACCCACTGCTGTCAAGTCGATCGGAATGATCCCGCTGTTCAGCGGCCGGCGCGGCCGAGCTGAGCGGTGATCTCGGAAACCTGGTTGTAGATCGAGCGTCGTTCTTTCATCAGATCGCTGATCTTCTTATAGGCGTACATGACCGTGGTGTGGTCGCGGTTTCCAAAGAGCTGCCCGATCTTGGGGAGGGACAGACTCGTGCGCTCTCGGCACAGGTACATCGCGATCTGACGCGCGGTGGCGACGGCCTGCGATCTGCTGGATCCGTACAGGTCGTCCACGGAGAGTTTGAAGTAGTTCGCCGTCGCGGCGATGATGTCGGTCGGTGACACCACGTTCGCATCGTCCTGATCGATGATGTCGCGCAGAACGGTCTGCGCAAGGCTCATGTCAAGCGTGGAGCGGTTGAGGCTGGCGAAGGCCGACACACGGATGAGCGCACCTTCGAGTTCACGGATGTTCGATGACACGGCGCTGGCGATGTACTCCAGCACATCGTGGGGGATGTGCAGGCGCTCACTCTGAGCCTTCTTGCGCAGGATGGCGATGCGCGTCTCGAGGTCAGGAGCCTGGACATCGGTGATGAGGCCCCACTCGAAACGGCTGCGCATGCGGTCTTCGAATCCGGTGAGGTGTTTGGGGGGCACGTCGCTGGTGATCACGACCTGTTTGTCGTGATCGTGCAGCTGGTTGAAGGTATGGAAGAAGGCTTCCTGTGTCTCCGCGCGTCCCTGCAGGAACTGGATGTCATCGATCAGCAGAATGTCGACGTCACGGTAGCGCGCCTGGAATGCGGCACCGCGATTGTTCGCAATGGAGTTGATGAAGTCGTTCGTGAACTCTTCGCTCGAGACGTAGCGGACGTGGATGCCGGCATAGAGGTTTATCGCGTAGTCGCCGATCGCGTGGAGCAGGTGTGTCTTTCCCAGCCCCGAGTCGCCATAGATGAACAGCGGGTTATAGGCCTTCGCGGGCGCTTCGGCGACGGCGACCGCTGCCGCGTGCGCGAAGCGGTTGGACTGGCCGATGACGAAGTTGTCGAAGGTGTACTTCGGGTTCAGTCGCGTGTCGGACCGCGAGGGAATCGTCTCCGCAGGCTCAGAAGACGCTTGCCGGTGCGCAGCGATGGGCTCCGCTGCGGGAGCCGGTGGCGCGGATGCGAACTGGCTCTCGTTGAGATCGGGGTTCACCACCACCCGAAAAGCGGTGACCTCTTCCGCCGCCTCTTCCGCCGAGGACAGGGCTTCGAGGATCGGTGCGCGCATGCGCTTGGTGAACTGCCCGGCGGTCAGTTCGTTGGGGACGTCGAGATAGAGGGTTCCCGCGATGACGCCCTGAGGAACGGCGAGATTGAGGAACCCCTCGAGTTGCGGAGTGATCCGCTCATCGCCGCGCAGGATATCCAGTGCCGCGGTCCAGATCGGAACGTCGGGTTCATCCTGCGTGGACATGGTCCCCCTGAGGTCGAGACGCGTCGGCACAGGCGGGCCGCTGCGGTTGTGGATAACTTCCGCTGCAACGGTAGTCAGCGGCCCTTCAGCGCGCAAAGTCCACTGTAATTCCCGTGTATCGGCGACTGTTCCGGCGGTGGATGAACATGGGGATAGTCGAGGCCAATCGGTGGATGAGCCTGGGGAAACCTCCGTCGCCGGGGCAACACGGGTTTGAGTTCCGTGTCGTCTCGACGTACCCTTAGTCGGTTGACTTGTGCCCTCGTGGCCGTCCCCGATCCCTCGTCCCGGTGTGAGCATCCCGGTGACACCCACATCCGGAAGTGATCTCATGAGCAAGCGTACGTTCCAGCCCAACAACCGCCGTCGTGCCAAGAAGCACGGCTTCCGTGCCCGCATGCGCACCCGCGCGGGCCGGGCGATCCTGTCGGCGCGTCGCGCCAAGGGCCGCGACAGCCTCTCTGCCTGACATTCGACGGTGCTCGCGCGGGCCCATCGACTGACCCGGGGCGAGGACTATCGTGCCGTCGTCCGCCGGGGTCGTCGGCGCGCCACACCGAATCTCGTCGTCTATGCCACGGCATCCGAGAACGATCCGACACGCTTCGGCTTCATCGTGAGCAAACAGGTCGGAACCGCAGTCACGCGCAACACCGTTCGGCGTCGGCTCAAGGCCGTTGCCTCGGAAGTGCTGCCTCGCGTGACTCCCGGAACACAGGTCGTGCTGCGGGCATTGCCGCCGGCAGCGGTCGCACCCTTCGGTGTTCTCGCCGAGGATGTCTCGCGCGCACTCCTGCGAGGTGAACGATGAGCGAGCTGCCGTCGTATGCGCGAGGTGTGGCGCACTTCGATGCCGCGGACAGCCTGCGAGCCGTTCCGCTTGTGCCGCGCAACCTCGTGCTCGGGTTTCTCCAGGGTTATCGGGCCACGATCTCTCACCTTTACGGCGACGTCTGCCGGTACTATCCCTCGTGCTCGGCCTATGCGGTCGGTGCAGTGCAGCAGCATGGCGCGGTGAAGGGTGCCGCGCTCGCGGCGCGCCGACTCGGTCGCTGCCATCCGTGGGCCGACGGCGGCGTCGATGACGTGCCGGCGCATGAAGACTTCCGTTTCGACCTCACCCGGCACGGGTTCGTCGTGCCACTCAGAAAGGACTGATCCTTGCTGGATCTGCTCGCCAGTGTCCCCTCCCCCTCTCCGACCGATGCGGCCGGAGGCGGATTTGACCTGTTCGGCATCATTCTGTGGCCGCTGAAGTGGCTCGTCGAGCTCATCCTCGTCGCGTGGCACTGGGTCTTCACCTCCCTCGGGCTTCCTCCGGCAGACGGCATCACCTGGGTGCTGGCGATCGTGGGTCTGGTGGTGGTCGTCCGGGCCGCACTGATCCCGCTCTTCGTCAAGCAGATCAAGTCGCAGCGCAAGATGATGGAGATCGCCCCCGAGCTCCGCAAGATTCAGGACAAGTACCGGGGTAAGAAGGACCAGCTCTCTCGTGAGGCGATGAGCCGCGAGACGATGGCGCTCTACAAGAAGCACGGCACCAGCCCCGTTTCGGGTTGTCTTCCGCTGCTGGTGCAGATGCCGGTCTTCTTCTCGCTGTACTCCGTGCTCAGCAGTGTGAAGACCAACGCCGAGCTCGGACTCGGTGGCGTGGGTGTTCTCGGTCCCGAGCTGACCAAGCAGTTCTACGACGCCTCGCTGTTCGGTGTCGCCTCGCTCCACGAGACGCTCATCGATGCGTGGAACACGGGCAACACGCCTGCTGTGGCGATCCTCGTCGTCCTCGTCGTGCTGATGATCGCCTCGCAGTTCTTCACGCAGTTGCAGATCATCTCCAAGAACCTCTCCCCCGAGGCCAAGACCGGCCAGGCGTACCAGATGCAGCGGATCATGCTGTGGATCCTGCCGTTCGCGTTCGTCTTCTCCGGAGTCTTCTTCCCGCTCGGTGTCGTCCTCTACTGGTTCACCAGCAACATCTGGACGATGGTTCAGCAGTTCATCGTCATCCGAGAGATGCCCACCCCCGGATCGGAAGCGGCGAAGCAGCGCGAGGAGCGCCTGGCGCGCAAGGGCAAGGCGATCGACTCGTCCGGCAAGATCGTGACGATGGAGAAATACCAGGCCGAGCAGCAGCGCCTGCTCGAAGAGGCGGAGAAGGCGAAGGCCGCTGCCCCCAAGCGTGAGCAGCCCATGAGCAAGCAGCGCGCGAAGAAGCAGGGGCAGCGACAGACTCCCCCGTCACGCCCGCAGAATCCGCGGTCCGATACGGGGGCAGCGCCCGACTCTTCATCTGAGAACAAGTAGGCACGGAGGACCTGATGACCACGACTCCAGAGACAACGCCTGTCCGAGAGACCGCCACGGTCGAACAGCTCGAGCAGGAGGGCGACGTCGCCGCTGACTACCTCGAGGGCCTCCTCGATATCGCCGACATCGGCGGCGATCTCGCGCTCGATGTTCGATCCGGCCGTGCGTACGTCTCGATCGAGCCGGATGCTGAAGACGCGGGTTCGCTCGCGCGGCTGTCCGACCCGAACACGGTCCAGGCTCTTCAGGAGCTCACCCGTATCGCTGTCCAGAACCGCACCGGCCGTTTCTCCCGACTGATCCTGGATGTCGGTGGCTCCCGAGACGCCCGTGAGCGTGAGCTCGGAGCTCTTGTGGATGCCGCGGTCGCGCGTCTGGACGAGGGTGCGAACCAGGCCTCTCTGCCGGCGATGTCGAGCTACGAGCGCAAGGTCGTCCACGATCTCGTCGCGGACCGAGGCCTGGTGTCCGAGTCGTACGGCGAGGGCGCCGACCGTCACACGGTGATCCGACGCGCCTAGGCGCATGTTTCACGTGAAACATCGATGACCACCCTGGAGCAGGAACCCGCCGCCGCCGTCGAGATCTTCGGCGACCGAATCGAGAGCGCTCGCCGATTCACCGCATCACTCGCCGAAGAGGGTGAGGAACGAGGTCTCATCGGTCCGCTTGAGTTGCCGCGACTGTGGACGAGGCACATTCTCAACTGCGCGGTCGGCGCATCCCTGTTTGCGTCAGGATCGCGGGTCGCGGATATTGGGTCGGGTGCGGGACTTCCCGGCGTCGTGCTTGCGATCGCACGCCCGGATGTGCAGTGGATTCTCGTCGAGCCGATGGAACGCCGCGTCGTGTGGTTGACCGAGCAGGTGTCCGACCTCGGGCTTGCAAACGTCGAGGTGGTTCGCGCACGTGCGGAGGACTGGGATGCCGGCGCCGGCGTCGATGCCGTCACTGCACGCGCCGTGAGTGCGCTGCGCAAGCTCATCCCCCTCACCGCTCCCCTGGTGCGGAAGGGGGGAGAACTCATCCTGTTCAAGGGATCCGGCGCGGCCGCGGAGATCGAGGCCGCCCACAAGCAAATCCAGCGATTCCGTCTCCGGGATGTGCGTGTGGAGATCCTCGGTGAGGGCGTGCTCGCGGAGACGACACGCGTGGTCCGAGGCACTGTCGGGTAGTGCCGGCCAGGAGGCATGTTTCACGTGAAACGTCTCTCCGATACATCCCAGCGACCGTCCCCCGAACCGTAGAGTTGAGGGGCCCCGATTTCTTCGAGCGGAGTGTTTCACGTGAAACGGAATGACGATCCCTCATCGATGGGCGCGCTGGATGACACGCCCCTCGCGCGTGAGATCGCGGACCTCTCGGCGCGCCGGCGCGCGCTGGAGTCCGCGCACGTGTCCTTCGAGGGGCGTCGCCGCGTGTTCACGGTTTCGAATCAGAAGGGGGGCGTCGGCAAGACCACCACAACCGTCAACCTCGCTGCGGCTTTCGCGCACATGGGTGCGACGGTGCTCGTGATCGACCTCGATCCTCAGGGCAACGCCTCGACGGCACTGGGGGTGCCCCACTCCGCGGAGACACCGAGCGTCTACGACGTTCTGATCGGCGAGCGTCCCCTTGCCGAAGTTGTGCAGACGAGCCCGGAGTCGCCGTCACTCCGATGCGCACCGAGCACGATCCACCTCGCCGGTGCCGAGATCGAATTGGTCTCTCAGGTCGCACGCGAAAAGCGACTCTCGAGTGCGCTGTCCTCGTACCTCGAGGGTGCGGGCAGTGATGTCGACATCGTCCTCATCGATTGCCCACCGTCTCTGGGGCTTCTCACGATCAACGCGTTCAGCGCGGCGGACGAGGTGCTGATCCCGATCCAGTGCGAGTACTACGCGCTTGAGGGTCTGAGCCAGCTCATCGGCACCGTCACGATGATCCAGAAGCATCTCAATCCCGACCTCGTGCTCTCGACCATCGTCCTCACCATGTACGACGGACGCACGCGCTTGTCGCAGCAGGTCGCGGAGGAAGTGCGGGCGCACTTCCCCGATCAGGTCCTCGCTGCGGTGATCCCGCGTGCTGTCCGGGTCTCTGAAGCCCCGAGCTTCGGCCAAACCGTGCTGGCCTATGACGGACAGTCGGTCGGGGCGGTCGCCTATCGTGAGGCCGCGCTCGAAATCCATCGCCGAGGTTCGGCGCAGCAGGGCGGCGACGCCACGGTCGGGGCGGATGAGTCCGCCCGAAGGGAGTCATGATGGCGAAGCGAACCGGACTCGGGCGCGGTATCGGCGCACTCATTCCGACGACGGAGGCCTCGGAGACCCGACCCGTCGATGTCTTCTTCCCCGGGGGATCGGCACCCGACACATCTGTTCTCGAGGGTGACGAGCTCGTGGAGGTCCCCGGCGCGCGCCTGACGTACATCGATCCGCGTTCGATCGTCCCCAACCCCCGTCAGCCCCGCACGCACTTCGACCCCGAGGCGCTGGCCGAACTCGTCCACAGTGTCCGCGAGTTCGGCGTCCTGCAGCCGGTGGTCGTGCGTGACACCGGCGGAGGCACCTACGAGCTCATCATGGGTGAGCGGCGCACCAGGGCAGCTCGCGAGGCCGGGCTGGAGACGATGCCGGCGATCGTGCGGGAGACGTCGGACGAGAACCTCCTTCGTGACGCTCTGCTGGAGAATCTGCACCGCTCGCAACTGAATCCCCTCGAAGAGGCCTCCGCATACCAGCAACTGCTCGAGGACTTCGGGATCACTCAAGAGGAGCTCGCATCGCGCATCGGGCGCTCGCGGCCGCAGATCAGCAATACGATCCGCCTGCTCAAGTTGCCCGTGCCGGTGCAGCAGCGGGTCGCCGCCGGTGTTCTCAGCGCCGGTCATGCCCGCGCGATCCTCTCGCTGGAAGAGCCCGAGGCGATGGCGCGCCTGGCCGACAAGATCGTGAACGAAGATCTGTCCGTGCGTGGCGCCGAGGCGGCCGCAAAGGCCGGCGGCGCGGCGGCCCGGGCCACGCTGAAGCCGCAGGCGGGATCCCGTCGGGGGCAGCTCGATGAACTCGCCGAACGACTGGGTGATCGTCTCGACACCCGAGTGAAGATCTCCCTGACAGCGAAAAAAGGCCAGATCAGTATAGATTTCGCTAGTATCCAGGACCTGAATCGCATCCTCACCGAGATCGGCGTCGAGGGCTTCGGATCCTGATATCCACGATCCGGGTCAGAGCGCCGGGTGTGGCAGGGAGACGTACCCTGGAAGGGTGACGGATCCGGACCTGACGCCCCCGAGGCGCGCGAGCCTTGAGCTGATGCGCGCCGAGGCCGCCGATGAGCTCGAGGTCCTCATCGAGGAGCGGCTGCGTGCGGGCGAGGATCCCTGGGAATTCATGGAGGACCTGCCGACGGTGGACGAGCTCGTCGTGCTCATCTTGCGCGCCGAGAGCATCGCGCGCAGCGGCATCGCCCACACCGGCACCCGCCACTATCGTGTGCTGCGGCAGATTGCGATCGACTACCCGCCGCTCACCCGTGCCGTGTGGCGGCTGCTCGGGTCCGAGCGACACCGCACCTGGGACGCGCTCCTGCCCGACGTGTCGTGACACCCGTCCGTCGGCGATCACACGAGGACATGAAAAACCCCCGATCCTGAGCTGAATCGGGGGTCTTCGGAGAAGTGCTCAACCGAGGAAGTCGGCGAGGTCCTTCTCGAGTGCGAACTTGGGCTTGGCGCCGATGATGGTCGTCTTGACCTCACCGCCCTCGAACACCTTCATCGCCGGGATCGAGGTGATCTGGTAGCGCATCGCCAGATCCGGGTTCTCGTCGACATTGAGCTTGAGGATCGTGATCTTGTCGGGGTGCTCGGCCTGGATCTCGTCGAGCACGGGCGCGACCATGCGGCACGGTCCGCACCATGCGGCCCAGAAATCGACGAGCACGGGACCCGAGGCCTGCAGGACGTCCTGCTCCCAGGTGGCGGAGGTGGTGGCTGCTGCGGTCATGTTCTGCTCCTTATGGGAAGGGAATCGTGGGACGAGCGGGAGGACGGACGATCAGACGCCCGCGGGCTGTTCCGCGGCGGCATCGTCGAGGATGCCGGCCAGGTAGTGCTCGACATCCAAGGCTGCGACGGTGCCGCTGCCGGCGGCGGTGACGGCCTGGCGGTACGTGGGGTCGATGACGTCGCCTGCCGCGAAGACGCCCGGGACCGAGGTGCGCGAGGATCGACCATCGACGGCGACCGTGCCGTCTTCGGTGAGCTCCAGCGCGCCGTGGACCAGGTGCGTGCGGGGGTCGTTGCCGATCGCGACGAAGACGCCCTCGAGCGCCAGATCGCGGGTGGAGCCGTCGACGGTGTCGCGAAGGACCACCCCGGTGACCTGATCACCGCCGACGATGTCGGCGATCTCGGCGTTCCAGACGAACTCGATCTTCTCGTTGGCGAAGGCACGCTCCTGCATGATCTTCGAGGCGCGCAGTTCGTCACGACGGTGGATGAGGTATACCTTCGAGGCGAACTTGGTGAGGAATGTCGCCTCCTCCATCGCCGAGTCGCCACCGCCGACCACAGCGATCGCCTTCTCGCGGAAGAAGAAGCCGTCGCAGGTCGCGCAGTATGAGACGCCGCGGCCGGAGTACGCCTTCTCACCCTCGATACCGAGCTTGCGGGGAGCCGAACCCGTCGCGAAGACGATGGTGTGGGCCTCGTGCACTGCCCCGCTGCCCATCGTGACGCGCTTGACGGGGCCGTCCAGGGACAGTTCGACGGCGTCGTCGTACACGACCTCGGCGCCGAACTTCTCGGCCTGCTCTTGCATCTTGGTCATGAGGTCGGGCCCCATGATTCCCTCGGGGAACCCGGGGAAGTTCTCCACCTCGGTCGTGTTCATGAGCTCACCGCCGGCCTCGACCGAGCTGGCGATCACAAGCGGACTGTGACCGCCGCGGGCCGCGTAGATCGCGGTCGTGTAACCGGCCGGGCCCGATCCGATGATGATGACGTGACGCACGGGCGCCCCTTTCTCAGTGGTGTCGGATGCAACAACACATGGTACCCGCGGGGTATTCCGCGCGTCCTGTGTGCAGAGCCTGTCAGCGGCGGGTGAACAGCCGTGAAACGGTGTTCCAGGCCGTCGTCAGCTCTGGGACGCGCAGCAGGGCGAGGATGCCGGTGTACACGGCGAGTGCGACCAGACCGATCACACCCGTGCCGACGGCGCCGAGGAACTGGCCGGAGACCATCCAGCCTTCGGCTCCTCCGCTGAGGACATAGACGAGCCAGCCAGCCAGCCCTGCCGGAATGGCGGCGACGATGAACACGCCCAGCGCCGGCATCCAGGAGCGGGCGCCGATGGTGCCGAGCCGGCGACGAAGCAGCCAGGCGGCCACGGCGAGCTGGATGATGCAGGCGATCGATTGCCCCAGCGCGATTCCGGCGGTGACGAACTGCGCGGGAAGGTGCTGGCCTGCCAGCAGCGCGGTGATGATGACGACGGTCGCTTGCACGAGGGTGAACAGGAACGGCGTGCGGGTGTCGTTGTAGGCGTAGAACGTGCGGCCGATCACGAACAGCACGGTCTGGGGGAGCAGGCTGACGAGGAACGCCAGGAGCACCCACGCGGCGTCGGTCGCGTACGTCGAACTCGTCGTGAAGATGCGCGAGGCGGGGACCGCCGCCGCCGCGAGAACGGCGGTGGACAACACGATGAACAAGCCCAGAATCCGGATGCTGCGCGCGATGTCTCGCCGGACTTCGCCGTGCCGACCGGCGGCGGCGTGCTCGCTGAGCTGGGTGAAATAGGCCGTGCCGATCGAGAAGACGAACACCGAGTAGGGGAGCATGAACAGCAGCATCGCGTTGGCGGCGACCGTGTTCGCGGGGTTGTCTCCCGAGACGGCCGACATGACCCTGCTCTGCACCACTCCGGCGATCTGTCCCGCCATGATCATGAGGAAGGTCCAGCCCGCCAGACGTCCGATATTGCGCAGGCCGATCCCCCGCCACGCGAAGTCGGGCTTCAGGTGGAGTCCCGCGCGCACCCAGAAGAGCATCAGCACGATCGCCTGGGCGACGATGCCGAAGGTCGCGGTGCCCGCGAGAGTGGCGATCATGGTCGGCGTCCAGGCCTGGACGGTGGTGACCGGCCCACCGAAGAGGGCGATGAACACACCGAAGCCGATGATGGAGACGACATTGTTGGCGATCGGGGCCCAGGTGAACGGGCCGTAGACCTTGCGGGCGTTGAGGATCTCGCCCAGCAGTGCGTAGAGGCCGTAGAACAGCAGCTGCGGTATGCACCAGTAGGCGAATGCCGTGGCCAGGGCGAGCTGATCGGGACTGAAACTGGCGGCATAGAGCTGGACGAGCCACGGGGCGGCGGCCGTGGCGAGCGCGGTGGTGACCACGAGCGCGACGGTCCCGAGCGTGAACAGCTTCGAGATGAACGCGCGGCCACCGTCCGGATGAACGGCGGCCTGCACGATCTGTGGGACCACCACGGCGGTCAAGAGCCCGGTCGAGATGATCGCGTAGATATTGTTCGGAAGCTGGTTGGCGACGGCGAACGCGTCGGCGGCACGGCCGACCGAACCGATGGCAGCGACGAGCACCACGGAGCGCACGAAGCCGGTCAGGCGCGAGACGATCGTCCCCGCGGCGATGAGGGTGCTGGCCCGGCCGATCGAGCTCACGGTTTCTCATCCTCGTCGGTGGTGCTGGATGCGGGGGTGTCCGTGGATACCGACGAGTGCGGGCGACGGAACCTGCGGACAGTCCGGAAGACGCCGACACCGAGGAAGAGCGCCGCCAGGACGCCGAGGACGACCAGACCGATGCTCTCCCAGTCGGCGTGCACGTTCACTTCGAGCGCCTGCGGCGACCCGATGGGCACCCCCGAGGTGCTCGTGAGGGCGATCTCGACATCCACGCTCCCACTTCCCACGCGCGCTTGCACCGGGAGCGCGGCGCGCGCGCTCTGATTGGGACCGATGGACAGTGTGACGGACTCCGCGACGTCCAGGCGCAGGTCGTCGGTGCGCGCGTGCAGCACGACGGTCACCGCGTAGGGCAGGTCGTTGTGGATGCCGACCGGTATGGCGGCGTCGGCGGCGACGAGTTGGATGGGACTGGGCGGCAGGATGGCGACGGCGGCGAGCGTGGCTGCGGTCTCCTCCGCGTGCGTGCTCAGCGCCTCGGCCCAGACATCAGGCTGCGACAGCCAGCCCACGCCCATCAGCTGCAGAATCTCGGCGCGCTCGGCGCTGGTGAGAAGGACCGGTTCGTCGAGCACCGTCGAGAACGGCGTGATCCGTTCTTCACCGGTGAGAAGCGCCTGCGCCGCGGTGATCTCGTCCTCCGTCGGCCCGGTACCGATGACCTCGGCATCGGCGCCGTCCAGCGCGGTGATCTCCTCGAGTGACAGCGCGGTGGCGGTGGCGGTGACCTGGTCGATCACCGCGCGCAACGCGGACGCCGACATGTCGGAAGAGCGCTCCAGAGCGATCACCGAGAGGTGCGCACCGGGGAGCGCCTGGAGCGCGGAGGTCTCCGCGAGCGCAACGGAGCGGGACATCGTGTCGGCGCTGGTGGTGGCCGTCGATGCTGCGGCGCTCAGAGCGGCATCGAAGACCACGAGCTGAGCGCCGTCCGCGGCCACCCGTGCAGCCGACGTCGAGGACGTCACGGCATCCGACCCGATCAGCGTCCAGGCCCCGTCAATCGCCAGCTGTGCGACTCCAGCCGCATCGACCCGCGCGGGCCAGAAGATGACGGGCCCGGTGGCCCCGACATCCATCAGCTGCGTGACGGGAGGCAGGTCGTCCTCGACCGGGGCACCGCTTTCGGTCGGCGTCGGGGAGGGGGAACCGGTCGGGGTGGGGGCGGTCACATCCGCGAAGTTCGCCTCGTCGAGGTAGGCGGCGAGGGAGGTGGGGGCCAGCGGCTCGGGCGCGCCCGCGGCGATCTCGAGCGCGGGATCCGCGTCGCCGAACTGCAACGCGAAACGATCATTCGGGAGGGCCTCGAGGCGTGCCAGCCAGTCCAGCGCATCGGCGGGAGCGGCGGAGCCGAGCGCCCGGATCGCGGCGGGAATGGCGGGATCGACGGCCAGGATGGCAGCCGTTCCCTGGACACCGCTGAGGGTGGCGGTCAGGGCGCCGTCGGGAGCGGTGAGCGTGCTCAGCTGGTCCGCGGTGAGCAGCCCCGTGCCGGTGACGGGGGCGGTGACCGGCACGATGACGGCGATCTGTGACGAGGTGTCGCCGGAGACCACGAAGACGGATGCGGCGCTGAGGTCTTCTCCTCCCACCTGTGCGACCGCGAGGATCGGGTACACCCCGGCCGGCAGGTCGGCGACCGCCGGGTCGTCCGCGGCGACGCGCACAACGCCCGTGTTCCGCTCTCCGGGGGCCAGACCCGTGACGGTCGCCGTCCCGACCGTCGTGGAACTGAGAGCGGGATCCGGAGCGGCCAACCATCCCGCAAGGTCATCCCTGGTGCCCAGCGCCGATCTGCCGATCGAGACCGTGACCGCCGCGCTCGAGATCGCGGCATCGCCGGCGGTCACGGACACCGTGATCGCGAGCGCCTCATCGGTGGAGATCACCGCGGACTGCGGCGCGGCCACGATCTCGGGACTGCTCACAATCGTCGGGGTGGGCGTCGGCGACGTGGCCGCCCAGGTGGCCGGAGACACTCCGAGCACACACGCCAGTGTCACGGCGATCACGGCGACCGCGAGGCGGACGATCGCGCGGCGATCGAAGCGCTCGCGCGAACGTGCGAAGGGCGCTGTCGCGGTCATGTCCTGGGTTTCTGTGCATGGCGGGCCGCCGAGCGGCGGGCGTCCGGCTGGAATTCTACGGTTCCCGGCTTCGTGGACCCTCCAGGCGGTCCGCGGTTGAATGGATCCGTGCTTCCCCCGCTGTCCCACGACGTCGCGCTGTGCGCCGCGCTCGCGGCCGACCTCGATGCTGCCGATTACCGAACCACGCCCGTGCGCGCCGGCTGGGGGGAGGACGCGGATGCCGCACTGGGCGCGGGCGTGCGCACAACGGCTTTGCGGGCACTGCGCGGCCGGAGTGATGCTCTCGCGGTGCTCTCGCGCCTGCTTGGGCTCGGGCTCTCCCAACCCCGATCCGCGGTCGACGCCGCGCTGCCGACGCTCGGTGCGCGCGGCCTTGTCGCGCTCGGTCTCGCCCACGATGCGGGCGAACAGATCCGACCCGCGGCGCTCGTCCGCCCGCAGGCGTGGACCGGGGATGACGACGCCGGGGAATGGTGGGTGGCAAGCGACCTCGACGAGGCCGCACTCGGCGGCGCCCTGCCCGAAGACCATGTCCTGGGGGTGGGTGGGGCCTCCCTCACGCTCGCCGGGCTGCAGATCCCGGCGCCGGCAGGGCGTGTGCTGGATCTCGGATGCGGGTGCGGCATCCAGTCCCTGCGCGCCGGGCGATCCGCCGCCGCCATCATCGCCACGGACGTGTCGGTGCGCGCGCTCGAGTTCACACGGCTCAATGCCGTCCTTAACGGGCTGCCCATCCTGGAAGCGCGCGAAGGAAGCCTCTTCGAACCGGTTGCCGGCGAGCGGTTCGACCGGGTGTTCTCGAACCCGCCGTTCGTCATCACCCCGCGCCGGGAGGATGTGCCCTCCTACGAGTATCGGGATGGCGGACTCGAGGGCGATGACCTTGTGCGCGCCGTCATCACGGGCGTCGGTGAGGTCCTGGCACCGGGCGGCATCGCGCAGCTGCTCGGCAACTGGGAGTACCGGGACGGCGAGGCTGGGCTCGATCGGGTCCGGGCCTGGGTCGCGGAGGCATCCGTTCCGATGGACGCCTGGATCGTCGAACGCGAGATCCTCGATCCGCTCGCATACGCCCAACTCTGGGTACGCGACGGCGGCACCGCGCCGGGCGGCGACGACTATGCCCGTCTGATCGATGCGTGGCTCGAGGACTTCGCCCGCCGCGGAGTGCGCGCGATCGGATTCGGATACGTGCTGCTCCGGCGGCCGGAGACCGCAGAGCCCACCCTCGCGCGCTACGAGAGCGTCACATCGAGCGGAAACACCGAGGGACTCGGTGACGACCTCGCCCGTGCGCTGCGCGTTCACGATCTCGTCAGCGGATGGAGTGACCGGGAGCTGAGTGATGCGGTCTTCTCGGTTGCGTCCGACGTCACCGAAGCACGTCATCACCTGCCGGGCGAGGCCGATCCGAGCGTGATCGAGCTGCGCCAGGGGCGTGGCTTCGGGCGTACGGTCCCGGTCGACCCGGCGCTGGCGGCACTGGTCGGCGCGTGTGATGGTGACCTCCCGGTCGGTGTGCTCATCGATGCCATCGCCCAGCTGATGGAGGTCGAGGCGGCGGAACTGCGCCGGGCCCTCCTCCCGCAGGTGCGGGAGCTGGCCGTGATCGGGATGCTCGACCCGGCATGAGCGCTGCTGCGGGTGCTCGGCCCGATTAGGCTCGTCACATGCTGAACATGGCTGAGGGCATCGCGCGCCTGGGTGCCCTCGCCGCTTCTCCGGTCGTCGCCACCCTGGCCGAGGCGTTCGCCGCCGCCGGAAGAGAGCTGGCCATCGTGGGCGGGCCCGTGCGCGATGCACTCCTGGGACGAGTGACCCACGACCTCGATTTCACCACTGACGCCCTGCCCGACGAGATCCTGCGGATCGTGAAGCCGATCAGCTCGACCCAGTGGGATGTCGGGCGCGAATTCGGCACGATCGGCGCGATGATGTCCGGCGAACAGGTCGAAATCACCACCTATCGCGCCGACAGCTATGACGGACTCACCCGCAAGCCGGTCGTCGCGTTCGGTGACTCGCTCGAGGGCGACCTCGTCCGCCGGGACTTCACGGTCAACGCGATGGCGCTCCGGGTGCCCTCGCGCACGCTGGTGGATCCCTCGGGCGGTGTCGAAGACCTCGTCGCGCAGCGACTGCGCACCCCCATCGATCCCGACGTCAGCTTCGGCGACGATCCGCTGCGTATGCTGCGCGCCGCGCGTTTCGCGTCTCAGCTGGAGTTCGAGCTCGACCCGGCGACGGTCTCCGCCATGCAACGACTCCGCGAGAGCATCACGATCGTCAGCGCCGAGCGGGTGCAGGGCGAAGTGGTGCGGCTGCTGCAGACGGCGGACCCGGGGCGCGGTATCCGGCTGCTCGTCGAGACCGGCCTCATGGATGTCTTCCTCCCCGAAGTCCCTGCCCTGCGGCTGGAGGTCGACGAGCACCATCACCACAAGGACGTCTACGAGCACTCGCTGACCGTGGTGCGCCAGGCCATCGAGCTCGAGAAGGCGCGGCACCCGGATGCCGAACCCGACGTGCCGCTGCGCCTGGCGGCGCTTCTGCACGACATCGGCAAGCCCTCGACGCGCAAGCTCGAGCCCGGCGGCGGTGTGACCTTCCACCATCACGACGTGCGCGGGGCACGCATGGCCCGCAAGCGACTCAAGGAGCTGCGCTTCGACTCGGCGACGATCGACGCGGTGTGTCTGCTGATCGAGCTGCATCTGCGCTTCTTCGGCTATGCCGAGGGGGCGTGGACCGATTCGGCGGTGCGCCGGTATGTGCGCGACGCGGGCGACCAGCTGGAGCGCCTGCACATTCTCACGCGCGCGGATGTCACTACCCGCAACAAGCGCAAGGCTGCGCGGTTGGCGGGCGCCTACGACGACATCGAGCGGCGCATCGACGAACTCGCCGCGCAGGAGGAGCTGGACGCCATCCGTCCCGAGGTGGACGGGAACCGCATCCAGGAGGTGCTCGGCATCGCGCCAGGGCGAGAGGTCGGCGAGGCGTACCGGTTCTTGCTCGACCTGCGCCTGGATGAGGGGATCCTCGGACCCGAGGAGGCCGAGCGCAGGCTCATCGAGTGGTGGTCGGCGCGCTCATAGGTCCGCGGCCGTCCTCATGGCGGCCGCTTCAGCCGCGCAGAGCGATCGCGTGGGCGATGGCATCCCCGGCGAGTGTCGCAGAGGTGTCGGGATCGCGCATCCACAGCGGAACCGCGATCGTCGGGATGCCGGCGGCGGTGAGGACGGGTGCGGCCGCGGCATCCTCATCGCCGACGAGCCAGCCGTCGAGGATTCCCTCGGCTGCAGGTGCCCCGTAGAGGTGTGCCACCGCGCCGGCGTCGGTGGGCACGCCGACCGCCGTCAGGCACGCGTCCGCCATTCCTCGAACCACGCTCCCGCCGATGATCGGAGACACGCCGACGACCGGGGCTGATGCCTGTCGCAGCGCGTCCGCCATGCCGGGGATCGCCAGGATCGGGCCGATGGAGACAACGGGGTTGGAGGGGGCGACCAGGATCACGTCGGCACCGGCGAGTGCGGCCAGTGCCGCGGGAGAGGGACGAGCATCCGCAACGTCCTGCGACTCGAACGAGGCGGCACCAACGTTCGCGCGGTGCCTGGTCCACCATTCCTGAAAGTGCATACGGCGCCCATCGACGGTGTGGACGTACGTGTCGATCTCCGCCTCGGTCGCCGGATGCAGGGTCACACCCAGCTCCCATCGCGCGCCGAGTCGCCGGTACACCTCCGACAGCGAGATACCCTCGCGCAACCAGGCCGTGCGCGCGATATGGACTCCGAGGTCGAGGTCGCCGAGCGTGAACCACTCCGGCGCCACCCCCCAGACGTGCAGCTCGCCGGCGACGCGCTCGGTCTCGTCGGCGCGTCCCCAGCCGCGCACGGGGTCGTTCTGGTCGCTGAGTGAGTAGAGCAGGGAGTCGTGGTCGGGTGCGATGCGAAGCCCGGCCACCCACCAGTCGTCTCCGGTGTTGACCACCACGTCGATCGCGTGGGCGTCCGTGGCGACGACGCCCCGCGCGGCGGCATCCCGCCGCGCCCATTCGCGCACGCCGCGAACGAAACGCGCGCCACCGACCCCCCCTGACAACACCGCGATACGCACGCCGCCACGCTACCCCGGCCACGCGGCGTGCCCGCCGCCCGTACCGTTCTCAGGAAAAACGAGCGCGCCACCGCCCGAATCACGGCGTGTCGTCCCGAATCGGCAGAAATCCCCTGAGAACGGTATGGCGACCGTGCCTACACTGGGGGCAGCGTCCGGGCCTGACGATCTCGGCGCGTCTCGATCACTGTCGATCGGAGTCCGATGTCCTCTCCGTGGTCCGCCGCTATGCGGATCGGTCCGAATGCCTCGCGACTGCTCATCGAGCGGGCGCACGAGGAGTTCGTGCGCGGGAACGATCACGATGCCCGCGTCGGTGACATTCGCGGGGTCGTGCGCGAGAGCTGGATGCGCTCGCGCGAGGGACTGGTCGGCGTGGACGCGCTGCCGCCCCTCGCGCTGTCCACTGAGGAATTGGAGCGCCTGCGCACCGAGCATCCGCTGGCCGCGACGATCGAGATGATCAGGACGCTGCTGATTCCCGGTGACGCGGCCGACTCCGGGGTGATCGTGGCCGTCGGGGATGCCGCGGGGCGGCTGCTCTGGGTGGAGGGGGACCGGGATCTGCGCACCCTCACCGGAGACATGGGGTTTGTGCCCGGTGCCGACTGGTCGGAGCGCGCCGTCGGCACCGCGGCGCCCGGCACGGCACTCGCGCTGGATCGATCCGTGCAGATCCGCGGCGCGGAGCACTTCAACCGGCTCGTGCAGCCCTGGTCGTGCACCGCGGCACCGGTCCACGACCCCGAGACCAGAAGGCTGCTCGGGGTGATCGATGTCACGGGCGGTGATCCTGCGGCGTCGGCGCAGGCGCAGCTGCTGGTGGATGCCACGGCGCGCGCGGTGGAAGGGGAGCTGTTGCTGGCGCGCATGAAGCAGCGAGCCGAGTCCTCCCCGCGGCGGGTGCCCCGGGCGCCCGACGTGGCGACCCGTGTCGACGCGACCCTCCGCGTGCTCGGCCGCGACCGCGCGCTGCTGGAGGTGCTCGCCGACGGTCGGACCACCGTGACCGAGATCAGCACCCGCCACGCCGAGCTCCTGCTGTGCCTGGTGACCCATCGCGAGGGCGTCTCGGCCGAACACCTCGCCGAACTCGTCTACGGAGACGCCACCTCGACGACGACCCTTCGCGCCGAGATCGTCCGCCTGCGCAAGATCCTCGGATCGGTCGCTCCCTCACTCGTGCCCGAGTCGCGCCCGTACCGTCTACCGCAGGCGCTGGAGACCGACGCTCATCAGGTCCTCTCCCTCATCGACCGTGGTGCCCATCGGGTGGCCCTCGCCGCCTATCGAGGGGAAGTGCTCCCCGACTCCGATGCGCCGGGCGTCGAGGAATTCCGCCAGAGCGTGCGTGAGATCCTGCGCGAGGCGATCATGACCGAGGCAGGTCTGGACGTGCTGCTCGCCTTCGCCGAAACCGCGGCCGGAGCCGAGGATGCCGAGGTGCTGCGGCTGTGTTTGTCGCTGCTTCCCGCGCGCTCGCCCAAGCGCGCAGGTCTCGTCGCTCGCATCGAGCGGCTCGACACCGCCATCTGAGCGATGACCCGCGGCATCCGAGCGGATGTTTCACGTGCAACGTGATGCAACGTTGCCTGACCTACCGTCGTGGCATCGCGACGATGAGCGTCGCGGTGCAGTGAACGGATGCAGTCAAAGGAGACTCACATGACCATCGTCGAAGACGGCGTTTCCAGCGTCTACGCCGCCCCCGGAGAGCGCGGCAGCGTCGCGGAGTACCGCTCACGTTACGGCCACTACATCGGCGGCCAGTGGGCGGAGCCGATCAAGGGCCAGTACTTCGAGAACATCACCCCCGTGACCGGCAAGCCCTTCTGCGAGGTCGGGCGCGGCACGAGCGAAGACATCGACCGTGCGGTGGATGTCGCGTGGAAGGCGTTCCAGAGCTTCAAGAAGACGACCCCGGCCGAACGCGCGTTGATGCTCAGTCGCATCGCCGACCGCATGGAGCAGAACCTCGAGAAGATCGCGGTCGCTGAGACCTGGGAGAACGGCAAGCCGGTGCGTGAGACCCTCGCCGCCGACATCCCGCTCGCGATCGACCACTTCCGCTACTTCGCCGGAGTCCTGCGCGCGCAGGAGGGGTCGCTCAGCCAGATCGATGAGGACACCGTCGCGTATCACTTCCACGAGCCGCTCGGTGTGGTCGGGCAGATCATCCCGTGGAACTTCCCGATCCTCATGGCCACGTGGAAGCTCGCACCCGCGCTCGCCGCGGGAAACTGTGTCGTCCTCAAGCCCGCCGAACAGACCCCCGCGTCGATCCTGTTCCTGATGGAGCTGATCGAGGATCTGATTCCCGCCGGTGTCATCAACATCGTCAACGGTTTCGGGATCGAGGCCGGTGCCCCCTTGGCGCAGCACAAGGGCATCCGCAAGGTCGCCTTCACGGGTGAGACCACCACCGGGCGACTCATCATGCAGTACGCCTCGCAGAACCTCATCCCCGTCACCCTGGAGCTCGGCGGCAAGAGCGCGAACGTCTTCTTCGAGGATGTCGCGCGTCAGCGCCACGATGACTACTACGAGAAGGCGCTCGAGGGCTTCACCTTCTTCGCGCTCAACCAGGGCGAGGTCTGCACGTGTCCGTCGCGGGCGCTCATCCAGCGCTCGATCTATGACGAGTTCCTCGGCGACGGCCTGGAGCGGGTCGGCAAGATCGTGCAGGGAAATCCCCTCGACCCGGCCACGATGATCGGCGCGCAGGCATCCAACGACCAGCTCGAGAAGATCCTCTCGTACATCCAGATCGGAAAGGACGGCGGCGCGAAGCTGCTCGCCGGCGGCGAGCGGGTCGACCTCGGGGGCGATCTCAGCGGCGGGTACTACGTCGCACCGACGGTCTTCGAGGGCACGAACGACATGCGGATCTTCCAGGAGGAGATCTTCGGGCCGGTCGTCTCGGTCACCTCTTTCGACGGGTTCGACGACGCCATCCACATCGCCAACGACACGCTCTACGGTCTGGGTGCCGGCGTCTGGAGCCGTTCCGGTGACACCGCGTACCGCGCGGGCCGGGCGATCGAGGCGGGCCGTGTGTGGACGAACACGTACCACCAGTACCCCGCGCACGCCGCTTTCGGTGGGTACAAGCAGTCGGGCATCGGCCGCGAGAACCACCTGAAGATGCTCGACCACTACCAGCAGACCAAGAACCTGCTGGTCTCGTACGCCGAAGGCCCGATGGGCTTCTTCTAAGCCGGTGAGCTGACGGCCGCGCCTGCCGTACTCAGGCTGGCTGCTCGTGTTTCGCCCGTTTCGAGAGATTCTGGGCACTTGGGCGGCATCCAGCCTGAGTACGGGTCGCGGGGCGGCTGAGACGGAGGTGAGAAATGGTCATTCACGGGAGCGAGGGACGGGTGGATGTCGCGGACGACGCGGCATCCACCCTGCGGGAGCTGTCGGCGCAGCACGGTCCGCTCATGTTCCACCAGTCGGGCGGATGCTGCGACGGCAGCGCACCGATGTGCTATCCGGTCGGGATGTTCTTGACCGGGCCGAGCGACGTCTGCCTGGACGTCGTCGAGATCGACGGGATGGACCCGGTCGAGGTCTACATGTCCGAGTCGCAGTTCGAGTACTGGAAGTACACACACCTCACGATCGATATCGTCCCGGGCCGCGGCGCAGGCTTCTCGGTCGAGGGCCCGACCGGCAAGCGCTTCATCATCCGTTCCCGGATGCTGGATGACGCTGAGCTGGGACGTCTCGGCCTCGGTGCCGTGCCGTAGTACGTAGGCGACGAGCCCGACGGCGCGCGAGACGGCGCGCGAGGCGCATCCGACGGGAGTAGCGCTCGAGGAGCCAGACACCGGCGAGAACGGCGAGAAGGAGGGGCACGAGCTCTGGCATGACGACCATTCCGGTCAGCATGATCTCAAGCGTTTCGAAGCCCACGAGCGCCGAAGCGGCGATCCACATGCCTGAATGCATGCGCCACAGTGGCCACATCAAGAAGCGGCCGCGGCGGCGAAGGCGAAGGTAGGTGAGGCGCAGGAGGCGCCACGCGCGTGGTCGTGCAGCGGGCGCACGCATACGTATCCAATCGTCAGAGGGTCGCGGGGCAGATTTCTGTGCCCACGCCTACGACGTGGTGACAACCGTGACGGGTCTAGAGATGCATCGACAGACGTGAGCGCGTCGGCCTCGAGGCTGGCGCCCGCGCTCCTCGTCCGCCGGCGGGGATGTCGAAACGACGGGCGCGGTGATACCCGTGCGTCGACTCAGGCGGAACAGTGGGTCGCGCATCGCGGAAGATCACTGTCGACGCCCTAGAGGACGCCATTGCGCGGGCGAAAACCGTTGTGAACAGCCCCACTACGGCCACCGCCAGAATGAGCGCGAGCTGGGTCCCCTCCGGTGCGCCGGTCAGCTGGGTGAACATCCAGGAAGAGAGCGCGATCACACGCTCTGCCACCCCCCATTCGATGCCGCTCACGCTGACATTGTGAATGCTGCCCGTGAAGGATCGCAATGCGCAGCCGTGAACAAACAACGGGGCATCCCCACACCGCCCTATCCACCTGCGCTGCCCGATTCCCCCGGTGTGACGAGCCAGTGAGAGCGCCGGCACCAACCGTACTCAGGTTGGGGCGCCTACTTGGCGGTCAAATCTGGGATACCAGGCCTTCTGGGTGGCTGCCAGCCTGAGTACGGTCGCTAGGGTGGGCGCGAATGAACGGCGCCGCGCGGGGCGGGAGCAGACGGGGCGTGAGATCTTCCGATTCCCTGGCATCATCAGGATGACAGGAGGTAGCGGTGACCGACATGGCTGAAGCAGCACCGAGCCCAGAGCTGGTCGCTCTCGCCGAAGCGTGCGGCATCGCGACCTCGTACTGGTCGTTCTTCGGGGAGCGGGTACAGGTGCCGGCCGGAACGCTGCGTGCCGCGCTCGCCGCCATGGGAATGAATGTCGACGCCGACCCCGCCGCAGTGCTCTCGGCGCACGAGGATGCGCGCTGGCAGCAGGTGCTGCCGGGCTCGGTCGTGGTGCGCGCCGGCAACGGCGGCTTCGTGGTGCACGTCCCCGACGGGCACGACGTACGCATCAGCGTGCGCCTCGAGGAGGGGGCGGAGCGGCAGGTGCCGATCCCCGATCAGCGTCCGGACAGCCGCTGGGTCGCGGGGACGCTGTTCTGGCGGGTGAATGTGCCGCTGCCCGCCGACCTTCCGCTCGGGTGGCACGAGCTGCGCGCGGAGCTGGTCCGCCAGGGGGACCACCACGCGGATCGCCTCGTGACCGCGGTGCTCGCGGTGACGCCCGATCGCCTCGCCGCGCCGCCCGCTCGCCCTGACCGCCGAGGCCGCAGCTGGGGGATGATGGCGCAGCTGTACTCTGTGCGCTCCCATGCCTCCTGGGGAATGGGAGACCTCGCCGACCTCGCCGACCTGTCCGCCGTGTCTGCCGAGGCCGGGGCCGACTTTCTTCTGGTCAACCCGCTCCACGCCGCCGAGGTCGTTCCACCCATCGAGCCCTCGCCGTACCTTCCCGCCACCCGGCGCTTCGTCGCACCGCTGTATATCCGGCCCGAGGACATCCATGAGGTCGCCTATCTGAGTCCTGCCGATCGCGCCCGAGTCGCTGCGCTCCAGGCGGAGATCGCGCCTGCTAACACCACAGCGGAGCGCATCGATCGCGACGCGACCTGGCTCGCCAAGCGTGCGGCACTCGAGATCATTCACCGCGCGCCGCGCAGTGCGGCGCGGGAGTCCGCGCTGGCCGGTTTCGTTGCGGCGCAGGGCCAGCCGCTGGCCGACTTCGCACTGTGGTGCGCGCTCGAAGAGCACTATGGCGGGATCGAGCGGCCCGACGAGGCCCGCGACATCGACTCCCCCCTGGTCGCCGAACTGCGCGAGCAGCTGGCAGACCGGGTCGAGTTCCACACCTGGCTCCAGTGGATCGCGCAGGAGCAGGCTGCCGCCGCTCACACCTCGGCGCTCGCCGCGGGTATGCGAATCGGCATCATGCACGACCTCGCGGTGGGTGTGCATCCACTGGGATCGGATGCCTGGTCGCTGCGGCGCCTGTACGCCGACGGCATCACGGTGGGTGCTCCCCCCGACATGTACAACCAGCTGGGCCAGGACTGGAACCAGCCGCCGTGGCTGCCGCAGGCCCTCGAGCGCACCGGCTACGCGGCGCTGCGGGATCTCGTGCGCGGAGTGCTCCGGCACGCCGGCGCCCTGCGGATCGATCACATCCTCGGATTCTTCCGGCTGTGGTGGATCCCCGCGGGCGTGGGCCCCGCCGAGGGAACCTATGTCCGCTATGACCATGACGCGATGATCGGGGTCCTCGCTCTCGAGGCGCAGCGGGCGGGAGCGGTCATCATCGGCGAGGATCTCGGACTCGTCGAGCCGTGGGTGCGGGACTTCCTGTCTGAGCGAGGGATCCTCGGCACGTCCGTTCTCTGGTTCGAGACGGAGGGCGAACGTCCGACGCCGCCGGAGCACTATCGTCGCGCGCTGCTGGCAACCGTGAACACACACGACCTACCGCCGACGGCGGGATATCTCGCGGGAGAGCACGTGGCCCTGCGCGCACGGCTCGGCCTGCTCGAGCAGCCCGTCGAGGAGGCGCTGGCCGATGCCCACCGGGAGCAGGAGGCGGTGCTCTCGGTCCTCCGCGAACGAGGACTCCTGGTTGAGGGCGCGGGTGAGGATGCGATCATCGAGGCGCTCCACACCTATCTCGTCGCCTCACCGAGCGAGCTGCTCGGGGTCGCGCTCGTGGATGCCGTGGGCGAACGCCGCGTGCAGAACCAGCCCGGCACGCACTACGAGTACCCGAACTGGCAGGTGCCACTGGCGGATGCCGATGGACGCGCCGTTCTGATCGACGACCTCGCCGAGCGCCCCTCGTTCCGGCACCTCACCGCAGCGGTGGATGCAGCCCTCCGGGACGCGACCCGCTGACCTCGCGCACAGACGGCGCTAACGTGGCGCCCATGGCAAGCGAATCGCAGCACCCGGAGTCGTCGCCGCCGGCCGATGGCGACGACGACAGTGTGAGCCGGCTGCCGTCGGCCGAGCGCCTGAAGGCTTTCACCGATGCGGTGGTAGCGATCGCCCTGACACTTCTGATCCTGCCCCTCATGGACAGCGTGTCGGAATCCGGTCGCGACGTCGACTCGGCGTGGCAGTGGCTGCAAGCCGAGTGGACGAGCGTGTTCACGTTCGTGCTGAGCTTCGTGCTCATCGCGAACTTCTGGCGCGTACACCACCAATTGTTCGCGCGGGTCGTGCGGGTCACCGGCGCACTGCTGTGGATGACCTTCCTCTGGCTGCTCGCGATCGTCTGGCTGCCGGTGGCCACCGCCGTGGCGGTCACGTTCCCTGATGACGCGGCACAATCCCTCATCTACGTGGGCTCGCTGTTCGTCGCCAGCCTCATCCTGGCCTTCACCCGGATGTACCTCGTACGGCATCCGGAACTTCACCGTGAGCCGGGCATGCGCGGCGACATCCTCGATGGATTCCTGATGGCCGCCAGCTTCTTGATCGCGCTGATCCTGATGCTCGCGATCCCCGGGATCGGCTACTGGGCGATGACCGTGCTGTTCATCATCCCGGCGGCCAAGGGCACGTGGGACGGGTTCCGCGAGCGTCGGACGAGTGCACAGAACCGTCAGGATGCGACATCCGGCCCCATCGGCTAAACTACGAAGGTTGTCCGGCAGTGGCCCTACGCCGCGTAAGACCTGGACACGTGCACACACCCTCCTGCTTTCGGGAAATGCCCGGAAGCCGTTCTAGTCCGAAGGAGGTGGGTCAGTGACGCACATTCACCAGTACGAGCTCATGGTCATCGTGAACCCTGAGATCGACGAGCGTACGGTCCCCGCGACCCTCGACAAGTTCCTCGCAGTCATCACCAACGATGGTGGCTCGATCGAGAACGTCGATGTCTGGGGACGCCGCCGTCTGGCATACGAGATCCAGAAGAAGACCGAGGGCATCTATGCCGTCGTCAACTTCACCTCGACCAGCGACACCGCGCAGGAGCTCGACCGTCAGCTCAAGCTGAACGAGCAGATCATGCGCACCAAGGTTCTTCGCGCCGAGGAGGCCATCGCGATGGTCGCCGCCGAGGCGAAGCGCTCCGAAGAGAAGGCCGCCCGCAAGGCTGCCGCTCCCGCCCGGGCTGCGAAGGCGTAACGTCGATGGCCGGCGAAACGATCATCACCGTCGTGGGTAATCTCACGGCTGACCCCGAGCTGCGCTACACGCAGAACGGGCTTCCGGTCGCGAACTTCACGATCGCCTCGACGCCGCGCACCTTCGACCGTCAGGCCAACGAGTGGAAGGACGGCGAAGCGCTGTTCCTCCGCGCCAGCGTCTGGCGTGACTTCGCTGAGCACGTCGCCGGCTCGCTGACCAAGGGCTCCCGCGTCATCGCGACCGGGCGCCTCAAGCAGCGCAGCTACCAGGACCGTGAGGGCAACAACCGCACGGCGATCGAGCTCGAGATCGACGAGATCGGACCCTCGCTGCGCTACGCGACCGCACAGGTCACGCGCGCATCCGGTGGTTCCGGTGGCGGCGGCGGACAGCCGCGCGCCCAGGTCTCGGAAGAGCCGTGGTCGACGCCCGGCTCCTCGTCCTCGGACGCGTGGGCAGCCCCCGGCGCCTACGGCGACGACACCCCGTTCTAAGCACTTCGGATGCTGCGGCATCCACTCATCACCTAAGGAAAACCCATGGCTGGAAAGTCGAGCGGCGACCGCCGCAAGCCGCGGAAGGGCGGCAAGCCCGTCGCACCCGCGAAGGCAATCCGCGTCGGCGTCATTGACTACAAGGACGTCGCGACGCTTCGCAAGTTCATCTCGGAGCGCGGCAAGATCCGCGCCCGTCGTATCACCGGTGTCTCGGTGCAGGAGCAGCGTCTGATCGCCCGCGCGATCAAGAACGCGCGCGAGATGGCGCTCCTGCCCTACGCCGGCGCTGGCCGCTAAGGAGTCCCCATGTCGAAGCTCATTCTCACGAACGAGGTCGCCGGGCTCGGAAGCGCCGGTGACGTTGTCGAGGTCAAGGACGGGTACGCCCGCAACTACCTCATCCCGCAGGGATTCGCCGTGGCCTGGAGCCGCGGTGGCGAGAAGCAGGTCGCGTCCATCCGGGCCGCCCGCGAGGCTCGTGCCATCCACGACCACGAAGAGGCCGTCGCCCTGAAGGCGACCCTCGAGGGTGGCAAGGTCAAGCTGAGCGTCAAGGCCGGCGCCGAAGGCCGCCTGTTCGGCTCGGTCAAGCCCGCCGACGTGGCCGACGCCGTCAAGGCCGCCGGGCTCGGTGACCTCGACAAGCGCAAGATCCACATCACCTCGCCGATCAAGTCGACCGGCGAGCACGAGGCCACGGTTCGTCTGCGTGACGACGTGACCGCTGTGATCACGCTGCAGGTCGTCGCCGCGAAGTAATTCCCGCGATACCGCACACGGGCGGATGCTGAGAGCCGATCAGGCCTCGGCATCCGCCCGTCGGCGTTTCAGCGCCGATAGTGTCGGTGTCCATGGAGATCTGCACCTTCATCGAGCCTCAGAACGGCGCCAGCTACGACGAGCAGCTCGCGTTCGCCCTCGCCACCGAGCAACTCGGCTTCCACGGGTTCTTCCGCTCGGATCACTTCCTCGCTTTCGAGGGGGACGGCCTGCCGGGACCGAGCGACACCTGGGTAGTCCTTGCGGGACTGGCCCGCGACACCTCGCGGATCCGCCTCGGCACACTGGTGTCGGCGGCCACGTTCCGGCATCCGTCAGTTCTGGCCATCCAGGTCGCGAACATCGACGCGATGTCCGGCGGCCGCATCGAACTCGGGCTCGGCGCGGGATGGAACGACAAGGAGCACCGCGCCTACGGCATCCCCTTCCCGGCGCGTCGCTTCGGCATCCTCGAGGAGCAGCTGGCGATCGTCACCGGCCTGTGGGGGACGCCGGCGGGTGAGACGTTCGACTTCGCGGGCGGGCACTACGTGCTGGATGCCGCGCCCGCCCTCCCCCGCACGACGCAGGAGCGCATCCCGCTCATCGTCGGCGGTGGCGGGCCCACGCGCACGCCCGCGCTTGCGGCGGCCTACGCCACCGAGTACAACTACTTCTGGTTCGACGCCTCCAAGGACCCGGCTGCGCGATTCGCGCAGGTGGGGGATGCCGCCGAGGCGATCGGACGCGCCCGTGACACCCTGCGCTACTCGCTGGTGCTCTCACTCGGCGCGTCGGAGATGCCCCTCGACGAGATCACGCGCCGACTGGATGCCGCGCACGCAGCGGGCGCTGATCGGGTGTATCTGCAGTTCCTCGACCACCGCGATCTGGACTATCTGGAGCGGGTCGCCACACTTCTCTGATCCCGGCTCGCCACCTCACGGAGGTAGGAGAAATCGCGAAGGGAGGACGAATCGTCGGCGAGTCGTCCTTCCTCGGCGATTTCTCCTACGCTCGCGAGGTGCTTGTGGGGTGATCGAGGTGCGCGTGGGGTGATCGAGGTGCGCGTGGGGTGATGGCGAGCGGTTGCGAGGCGGACGCTCAGCTGCGCACACGCAGGTGGGTCATGCCGCCGTCCACATCCAGGGCCGTGCCGGTGGTCGATCCGGAGCGCGGGCTTGCGAGATAGCAGATCGCGTCCGCGACCTCCTGGGTCGAGACCATGCGACCTGTCGCTTGACGCGCGTTGAGCGCGGCCATCTCGGCTTCCGGGTCCTCGAACTGGGTGAGGAAGCGGTCGACGAACGGCGTGTGCACGGTCCCCGGGCTGACGCAGTTCACACGGATGCCGTCGCGGACGTGGTCGGTGGCCATCGCGAAGGTCAGAGCGAGGACGGCGCCCTTGGATGCCGAGTACAGGGCACGTTGGGGAAGCCCGTTCAGGGCCGCGATCGAGCTGAGGTTGACGACGGCCGCATGGGACGACTGCCGCAAGTGCGGAAGGGCGGCGGCGGTCACGCGCGCCATGCCGGTGACGTTCACGTCGAGCACCCGGGCCCAGTCCTCGTCGGTGCTCTCCTCGACCGAGCCGATCGCGCTGATGCCGGCGTTGTTCACCACGATGTCGATGCCGCCGAGCTCCGTTGCCACAGCGGCGATCGCCGCATCCACGCTCGCCCGATCGCGCACGTCGGCCTGAAACCCGTGCAGGCCCTCGTCGAGCTCGCCGGGGGCGAGATCCAGCACCGCGACGGTGGCACCACGGGAGGCGAGTTCGCGCGCGGTGTTCAGGCCGATGCCGGAGGCACCGCCGGTGACGACGGCGACCAGACCCTGGAACTCGCCGGTCATGCGTCCACCGTCCGCTGCTGCATGGAGCCGAGCCCGTCGATCTCCAGCCGCACGATCGAGCCGGAGCGCAGGTACGGCTGACCCTCGATACCCAGGGCCACGCCGGCGGGGGTCCCGGTGTTGATGAGGTCGCCCGGGCGCAGCACCATGAACTGCGACAGGTACCAGATGATGTGACGGATCGAGAAGATCATGTTCGCGGTGGTGCCGTCTTGACGCAGGACGTCGTCCACCCAAAGGCGAAGACCCAGGTTCTGGGGGTCGCCGAGCTCGTCGCCGGGCACCACGGTGGGGCCCAGCGGGTTGAACGTCTCACAGCTCTTCCCCTTGTCCCACTGGCCGCCACGCTCGAGCTGGAACTCCCGCTCGGAGACGTCGTGCGAAAGGACATATCCGGCGATCACGTCATCCACGTCGTCCTCGGACTCGAGGTAGCGGGCGGTCGTGCCGATGACCACGCCAAGCTCGACCTCCCAGTCGGTCTTGGTCGACTTCCGCGGAATGAGGATGTCGTCACTCGGTCCGACGATCGTGGAGGGATCCTTCATGAACAGCACGGGTTCGGCGGGGATCGCCATACCGGACTCCGCGGCGTGGTCGGAGTAGTTCAGACCGATGCACAGGATCTTGGTGGGAGCTGCGATCGGGGCACCGACGCGCATCTCGGCCGCGCCCTCGAGCTCGGGCAGCTCTCCCGCGGCGACGGCTGCCCGGGTGCGGGCGACACCGTCCTCCTCCCAGAACAGACCGGTCAGATCATCCGTCAACCCGCGCAGGTCATAGACCTTCTCGCCGTCCACATAGACCGGGATCTCCGCTCCGAAATCTCCGCGTCGTTCGAAACCCATGGTGTTCCTCTCCTTTGGGGATGTCACTCTTTCCCCTCACAAGGATATGACGTCTGATGAATTTCGCGTAGCATGGCTTCGTCGGAGTCCGCCGGAGGACCCGTCACGATCGGAGGATGTCGATGCTGACAGCGAACTACGTCGGACACGGTCAGGTGAGTACTGCCGAGGTCGTCGAGGCCCCGCCGGCACCCGGATTCGTGCAGATCGCGGTGGCCTACACGGGTCTGTGCGGCACGGATCTGCACATCGTGCACGGCAACATGGATGCCCGCGTGACAACGCCGCTGGTGTTCGGCCACGAGATGAGCGGCACGATCGCCGCACTCGGTGAGGGAGTGAGCGACTGGCAGGTCGGACAGCCGGTCACCGTGATGCCGCTGGTCTGGGACGGCACGTGCCCTGGGTGCCTGGAGGGCCACACCCACATCTGTCAGAACCTCGAGTTCATCGGGATCGACTCGCCCGGATCTCTCCAGGCCCTGTGGAACGTTCCCGCTAACACCCTCGTCGCCCTTCCGGAGGGCCTGCGCATGGACCACGCGGCGCTCGTCGAACCCGTGGCTGTGGCTGTCCACGATGTGCGCCGCTCGGGCCTCGTGGCCGGCCAGACCGCCGTCGTCGTCGGCGGCGGTCCCATCGGTGTGCTCATCGCCACCGTCGCCCGCAATGTCGGGGCGACGGTCACGGTCGTCGAGCTCGACCCGACGCGTCGTGCGGGCATCGAAGCCCTCGGCTTCGCCACACTCGACCCCTCGGCCGGTGACCTCGCCGCCGCCGTCGAGGACCTCACCGGTGGCAAGGGCGCCGACGTGGTCTTCGAGGTCTCCGGGGCCGCCGCGGCGGTTCGCTCGACCACCGCACTCGCAAAGGTGCGGGGAACGATCGTCATCGTCGCCATCCACCCCACTCCCCGCGAGATCGACCTACAGCGCGTGTTCTGGCGGGAACTCACGATCCTCGGCGCGCGCGTGTACGAACGCCGGGATTTCGAGGGCGCGGTTGCGCTACTGGCCGCGGGAGTGATCCCCGCCGACACGCTGATCACCAAGATCGTCCCGCTGTCGGGCACGGGCGAGGCCTTCGAGGACCTCGCCGCGGGTCGGGCCATGAAGGTCCTCGTGGATGTGGCGGGTCAGAAGTGAGCGGGATGTTCGATCTCACCGGCCAGGTCGCCGTGGTCACCGGCGCCCGTCGTGGCATCGGCATGGGAATGGCGCTCGCGCTGGCCGAAGCGGGGGCCGACATCATCGGCGTGAGTGCGCAGATGCAGGCCGGGGATGACATCCAGGTGCAGGTCGAGGCGCTTGGCCGGCGCTTCGAAGCCGTCGCCTGTGACTTCACCGATCGTGCTGCGGTGACAGCGCTCGCCGAGCGCCTGCGCGGCGAGAAGATCGACGTCCTCGTCAACAACGCCGGCACGATCAAGCGCGCGCCGGCCGCCGAGCATCCCATGGAGTGGTTCGACGAAGTGATCGAGGTGAACCTCACGAGCCAATTCGCACTCGCCCAGGCGGCGGGAGCGGGCATGCTCGCGCGCGGTCGCGGAAAGATCATCTTCACGGCATCCCTCCTCACCTTCCAGGGCGGAATCAACGTCCCCGGCTACGCCGCGGCCAAGTCCGGCATCGGCGGGCTGACCAAGGCGCTCGCCAATGAGTGGGCGGCAGGTGGCGTGAACGTCAATGCCATCGCTCCGGGCTACATCGCCACCGACAACACGCAGGCGCTGCGCGAAGACGAGGAACGCTCCGCTGCGATTCTCGGCCGGATTCCGTCTGGTCGCTGGGGGCGTCCCGACGACCTGGCGGGCGCGACGGTGTTCCTCGCCAGTCGTGCATCGGACTACGTCGACGGCATCGTGCTGCCTGTCGACGGCGGGTGGCTCGGGCGATGAGCGCGCGCGCCTATCTGGCGCGGGCGCGCCTGGTGCCGGTCGTCACGATCGACGACGCGGCTCGGGCCGCCGATCTGTCGTGCGCGCTCGGCGATGCGGGGATCCGCTGTGCCGAGGTGACGCTGCGGACTCCTGCCGCGTGGGACGCGATCACCGAGATGGTGGCCGTGGCCGATGAGACCGGTGTGGATGTCGGCGTCGGCACCGTGCTGAGCGCCGACGAGGTGACGCGGGCCCACGCGGCCGGCGCCCATTTCATCGTGAGCCCGGGATTCGACCCCGCCACGGTGGCTCGGGCCCACGACCTCGGCCTCGCCTGTCTCCCGGGTGTGGCGACGGCGAGCGAGGCCATGGCGGCCCAGCGCGCCGGGTGCGACACCGTCAAAGTGTTCCCGGCGGGCCTGCTGGGAGGTGTCGACTACATCGATGCGCTCTCAGCGCCCCTCGTCGACCTCGGCTTCGTCCCCAGCGGCGGCGTGAACCCCACGACTGCGGCGGGCTACCTCGCCCACCGTGCCGTGCCCGCCGTGAGCGGCAGCTGGATGGTGCGCCGGGACGACATCGCCAAGGGGCGGTTCGACACCATCCGTGCGGCCTCTTTCGAGGCCGCTGCACTCGTGGGGCTCGCATGACGAGGAATCAGACGGTGCCGGGGCTTCTCACGCTCGGCGAGACCATGGGCCTGTTCCGCGCGGAGCGACCGGGATCGCTTGCGCACACCGATGAGTTCCGGCTGGGGATCGGCGGTGCGGAATCCAACGTCGCGATCGGCGTCGCACGGCTCGGAGGCTCGTCCCGCTGGCTCGGGCGCGTCGGTGCCGATGGACTCGGTGACCGCATCCGTCGCGAGCTGCGCGCAGAGGGCGTCGATGCGCGGGTGATCGAGGACGGCGAAGCGGCCACAGGCCTCATGATCAAAAGCCGCCCGGTGCCGGCTCTGGCGAAGGTCGACTACCTGCGCGCCGGGAGCGCGGGGAGCAGACTCCGGCCCGAGGACCTCATGCCCGACCTGTTCGACGGGATCGGCGTCCTGCACGTCACGGGTATCACCCCGGCGCTGTCGGCATCGGCTGCCGAGACGGTCTTTGCCGCCATCACCGCGGCCCGCGCTCGCGGCATCCGGGTGTCGTTCGATGTCAATCATCGGGCGGCGCTCTGGTCGGCCGAGGAGGCCGCCCCCGTCTACCAGGAGATCGCCGCGCTCAGCGATGTCGTCTTCGCCGGTGAGGACGAGGCCGCACTGCTCGCAGACGCCCGCTCGATGCCCGAGCGCGCGCGTGCGCTGTCGCACGGCGGCCGCGACATCGTGATCAAGCGAGGCGAGCACGGCGCGTACGCTGTTGTGGGCGGAATCGAGATCGTCGTTCCGGCCGTGCCGGTCGCCCCCGTCGACACGGTCGGAGCCGGGGACGCCTTCGTGGCCGGCTTCCTGGTCGAGGCCCTCGCCGGGCTGGATGCCTCCGCAGCGCTGCAGACAGCGGTTCGTGCGGGAGCGTTCGCGTGCCTGGGCCTCGGTGACTGGGAGAGTCTCCCTCACCGACGTGACCTCGACCTGTTGGATGCCGCAGACCCGGTCATCCGCTGACCCCCACCCCCCGCGTTCCTCTACGACAGGATCTCCATGCAGACCACTTCGATTCGCGGTCGCCTCTCCCTCACCCGACTCGGCGTCGGCGGCGCGCAGCTCGGAAACCTCGGCCGGACGATCGATGACGCCCAGTCGCAGGCCGTCGTGGATGCCGGGTGGGAGCGGGGCATCCGCTACTTCGACACCGCGCCGCACTACGGACTCGGACTCTCGGAGCGTCGTCTCGGTGCCGCTCTGGCCCAGTATCCCCGCGACGAGTACGTCCTCTCGACGAAGGTCGGGCGCCTCCTCGTCGACACTCCTGAGACGGCCGATCAGGTCGACCCCGGTGGATTCCAGGTACCGGCCACCCACCGTCGCGAATGGGACTTCACCCGCGACGGCGTGCTGCGCAGCCTCGAGGGCAGCCTGGAGCGACTGGGGCTCGACCGCGTCGACATCGTCTACCTGCACGACCCCGACTTCCACTGGGAGACGGCCTCGACCGAGGGCATCCAGGCGCTCATCGACCTGCGTGAAGAGGGAGTCGTGGGGGCTGTGGGGGTCGGGATGAACCAGTCGGCCATGCCCGCCGCCTTCATCGAGCACACCGATATCGACGTGGTCATGCTGGCGGGCCGCTACACGCTGCTCGAGCAGCCGGCGCTGGCCGACCTGTTGCCACTGGCAGCCGCGCGTGGCGTGGGCATCGTTAATGTCGGCATCTACAACTCGGGCCTGCTGGCGCGAGACCGCGTGCCGGCGGACGCGACGTACAACTACCTGCCCGCTCCCCCGGAGCTCGTCGCACGGGCGAACCGCATCGCCGAGATCTGTGAGCGCTGGGGCACGACTCTGCCGACCGCTGCGATGCACTACGGACTCGACCACCCTGCGATCGCTGCGGTCGTGGTGGGGTGCCGCAGCGCCGCCCAAGTGGAGGATGCCGTGCGCCGCGTGGAAGCCGACGTCCCCGCGGGGCTGTGGTTGGAGCTCGCCTCCGAAGAGCTCATCCCGGCCACGGGCGAGTGAGGCGGCGACCCATGCTTCTGGATTCCCACGTCCACGTCTGGGACCCCTCCCGCAGCCCGTACAGCTGGCTGCGGGGGTCGGATGCCATCGATCGCACCTTCACGCTCGAAGATCTCTCTCCCGACCTGGATGCTTGCGGCATCGGTGACCTGGTCCTCGTTCAGTCCGATGACACCGCCGGCGACACCGATTTCATGCGCGAGCTCGCCGCCGTCGACCCTCGGGTACGCGGCATCGTCGGGTATGCCCCTCTGCACGAACCGCAGATCGCCGCCGCCACCTTCGCCCGGTGGCGGGAGGACCCGCTCATGGTCGGTGTCCGCAATCTCATCCACATGCGACCCGAACCCGACTGGATGACCCGGCCCGCCTATGTGGAGGGGCTGAAGGCCGCCGGCGCCGCCGGGATCGCGGTGGACGTCATCGCGGTGACCGAAGCGCACCTGGAGCAGTTGGTGGCGCTTGCCGGAAAGCTCCCCGACGTGACCTTCGTGCTCGACCACCTCGGTCAGCCGCCCGTGACCGAGCCCAAGGACTACTGGTGGCCGTTGATGCAGCGTCTGGGCGAGCATCCTCGTGTCTTCGCAAAGCTTTCGGGGATGTACATCGGCGGTTCCGTGCTCTCCCCCGTCAGCGTCGACCAGGTGCGGCAGGTGCGCGATCTGGCGCTCGCCGCCTTCGGTGCCGAGCGCCTCATGTACGGCGGGGACTGGCCGATCGCGGTCCTCGCGGGTGGGTACGGGCCGGCCACCGCCGGCATCCGGGCGGCCATCGCAGAGCTCTCCGCGGCAGAGCAGGACGGAATCGGACGGCGGGCGGCCGAGACGGCGTATGCGCTCCCGTTGCGCCGGCAGACAGGTACATGACAGCGCTGTCACAATTTCATTGCTCATAGGTCACATGTATGATCTAATGAGTGTGAGCCGCGACCCGCGCGGCCAGTCGTCAAGGACGTCGACCAGGAAGGCTATGGCAATGGCACCACAGCACCGCAGTCACCTCACCCGAATCGCAGCCGTGGGCTTCACGCTCGCCGGCGTTGTTTCGCTGTCGGCTTGCGCCGGTGGCGGTGGCGAGGTCAACAGCGAATACGGATTCGTCACCGCTGAGCAGGACCCCGAGAGCACCATCACCGTGTGGGTGGATGCCGCCCGCGAGCCCATCGCGACCGCGTTCCAGGAGGAGTTCCCCGACGTCCCGATCTCGATCGAGACCTACGACGGCAACGCCGGCGGCTCCGGATCCTTCCAGACCAAGATGGCGCTGTTCGACCAGTCCGGTGAGGGCTGGCCCGATGTCGTCTTCTCGACGCAGACCAACGACGCGTCGTGGGCCGCCAAGGAGACCAACGGCGTGCAGGCGTTCGCCGCACCGTTGAACCAGGGCTACTTCGACACCGACTTCCTCGACGGATTCACGGACGGCGCGCTCGACCCGATCACGGTCGACGGCACCGTCTACGGTCTGCGCAACGACCTCGCACCCGTCTCGCTCTGGTACAACGAGACCCTCCTCACGGAGTTCGGTTACGACATCCCCACCACCTGGGAGGAGTACGAGGCGCTCGGCGAGAAGCTCGCCGCAGAGCACCCGGGCTACATCCTCGGTTCGGTCGGGGACTCGTTCGTGGGCACCTACGTCTACTACTGGGGCGCCCAGGCACCGATCTTCCAGCTCGATGGCGACACGTTCTCCTCGAACTTCGAGGACGAGCACTCCGTCGCGATGACGACGATGCTCGACAACATGGTCGCCAACGGCACGCTCATCACCGACAGCGTCTTCAGCGCCACCTTCGTCGAGAACTACTCCGACAAGATCGTCGCGATCCCGGGGCCCGCCTGGTACGCCGGTGCGATCTTCCAGAACCCCGACAACGTGAACGCCGACCCGGGCGAGTTCGGCGTCGCCGACCCGCTGTACTGGGAGGGTGAGGACCAGGTCACCGGCAACGTCGGTGGTGGTGTCTGGTATGCCTCGAGCCACTCGACTAACCTCGACGCCGTGAAGACGTTCCTCGAGTACGTCACCGCCTCTGAAACCGCAGCAGCCCTCGCCACGGGACTGCCGGCCTACGACTCGGCCGCGTCGGAGTGGCTCGCCGCCCAAGCGGAGAGCGGATTCTTCGTGGGTGACTTCGAGGGCGCGATCTCGACCGCGGCCGCCAGCATCTGGAGCGGTTGGGGCTTCCCCAACTTCAGCCCCGAGACCGCCTACGCCGAGGTCGTCGTTCCCGCGCTCAGTGAGGGCACCCCGATCGCCGATGTCACCGGCGACTGGCAGCAGAAGTACCTGAACGAGGCTCAGGTCAACGGGTACACCGTCGCACAGTAAGGCAACACCATCACTACGACAGCTGATCTCACGGCTCCCGCCGTCGGCCCTCTCTCCGAGGGTCGGCGGCGGCAGCCGGGGCTGAGGCGGCAGAAGCCCGACCGCAGCCAAGCACGAATCGGATACATCTTCAGCAGCGGCTACACGGTCCTGCTGCTGGCCTTCGGCATCGTTCCGGCGCTGTACGCGATCTTCCTCGCCTTCACCAAGGACGGGCAGTTCGCGGGCTTCGACAACTTCGCGAAGGTGTTCGCCGACTACCGCTTCTGGCCCGCTGTCCAACACGTCGCCCTCTACCTCGTGGTGTGGCTCGTCTCGCTGACGATCCTCGCCGTTCTGCTCGCACTCCTCGTCCACGCCCTGCGCTCGCGGGTGTCGTCTTCGACGGTGCGATTCCTCTACTACATCCCGGGCGCGCTCGCCGGGGCATCCAGCGTCATGCTCTGGCTGTTCCTGCTCGACCCCACCGTGAGCCCCGTCTCCGGCGTGCTGCGGATGTTCGGCTTCGAGACCTTCGTCCAGGTGGTCTCCCTCGACAACCTGCCGATCGTCTTCACCCTGATCGCGTTCTGGGCCGGCGCCGGCGGGTGGATCATCATCCTGTACGGCGCGCTCAACAACATTCCCCAGGAGGTCATGGAGGCCGCCCGCATCGACGGCGCCGGTCCCATCGCCACCGCCTGGCACATCCAGATCCCGCTCATGCGCAAGTGGATCAGCTACATGTTCATCATGGCGCTGGCGGCGGGAACCCAGCTGTTCGTCGAGCCGCGGGTGCTGTCACAGGCATCCAAGGGCGTCGTCCCCCAGGACTACTCCCTGAACCAGCTCGCATATCTGTACGCGTTCAAGCAGAACGACTTCAGCGGCTCGGCGGCCATCTCGCTGCTGCTCCTGTTGGTCGCTGCCGGCCTCTCGGCGCTGTTCGTGTTCCGAGGAGGACTCTTTGAGCGCGACTGAACTCATCGTCCAGCCGTCCGAGGGCCGCAAGTCCCGACGCGGGTACGGACTGCACGATCCCCAGTCTGAGCACCCCAACCCCCGTCGTTGGATGGGCCGGGCGCTCGCCTGGGTCGTGATCGGATTCTTCGTCCTGTTCTTCGTCATCCCCATGGTGTGGCTGGCGCTGGCCCCCACCAAGACGGCGCGAGAGCTGCTGCTGGACAACCCCTTCAGCTTCGGAGGGTTCGACACGCTCGTCTCGAACTGGAACGAGCTCATGGCGTTCCAGGACGGCATTGTCTGGTTGTGGCTGGGTAACGCCAGTCTCTACGTCGGCGTCGCGCTGCTGATCACGCTGGTTGTGAGCATCCCCGCGGGCTACGCGCTCGCGCTCGTGGACTTCAAGGGCCGGCAGCTGCTGCTGATCGTCACCCTCGTGGTCATGCTGATCCCGAACACGGCGCTCGTGCTGCCGATCTTCCTCGAGCTCAGCGCGGTGAAGCTCGTGGGGACGCCGCTGTCGGTGATCCTGCCGTTTTCGTTCTTCCCGTTCGGCGTCTACCTGACCTACATCTACTTCTCCACCGCAGTGTCGAAGGATCTGCTCAACGCGGCCCGCATCGACGGCGCGGGAGAATTCCGGGTGTTCTGGCAGGTGGCGATGCCGCTGGCGACGCCGGTGATCGCCCTGGTCGGGTTCTTCAACCTGGTGACGAACTGGAACAACTACTTCCTGCCCTTCGTCATGGTGCCCGGCCGTAAGGCCCCGATCCAGGTGGGACTCGCCGAGCTATTGTCGAACGTGCCGCTGTTCAACCCGACGTCGGCCGGATCGGTCACGATCGACCTGCCGGTGCTCGCCATGGCGACGATCCTGTCGGTCGCGCCGGTGCTGATCATCTTCCTGTTCTCGCAGCGCTTCCTGGTGTCCGGGCTGACGGCCGGCGGTACCAAGGAGTGACGGCTCCCGAGTCATCCCGTCGCTTCGGGATGATCGCCCGACTGCGGCCGGAGAAGCGTCAGGAGTACCTCGACCTGCACGCCGCGGTATGGCCGCAGGTGGAGCAGACGATCACCGACACCGGCATCCGGAACTTCACGATCTTCGTGACCGGCGATGTCATCGTCGGCTACTTCGAGTACATCGGTGAGGACTACGACGCGGACCAGGTGGTCATGGCCGCCGACGAGGCGACGCAGCGGTGGCGCGAGGCGACCGGTGCCTGCCAGCTGCCGTTCCACGAGGGCTCGACGGCCCCCAACTGGGAAATGCTCGACGAGGTCTGGCACCTGGACTGAGCGCGACCTCCTCTTCCCATCTCGCGGAGGTAGGAGATATCGCCAGAACAGGACCGCGCCGCGGCGTGTCGTCCTCCCTCGGCGATTTCTCCTACGCTCGCGCGGCGGTCAGTGCGAGGACGGCGCCGTCGAAGTCGGCGAGCAGGCGCTGCTTGTGAGCCTCGTCGCACCAGGCGGCCTCGAAGCCGGCGCGGGCGATGCGGACGGCATCCGGGATATCGAACCCCATCTGCGTGAGGGCAACGGTGTATTCGCGCCCGATGTCGGTGTGGAACAGCGTTGCGTCGTCCGTTGCGAGTGTGACGGTGACACCGCCCCGGATCAGCTGGGCGATGCGATGGTTCTCGTCGAAGTCCCAGCCTGAGAGCATCTGCGTCGAGTGGGGCGTGCAAGTGAAGGCCACGCCCGTGGATGCCGCGAGGGCGACCACCTCGGGATCGTCGGCCGCGCGGTACCCGTGGTCGATGCGGTCAACGTGCAGTACCTCGATCGCATCGCGCACGTTGGACGGTGACTCGGGCATCGTCTCCCCGACGTGCGCGCTGCGGCGCAGGCCGTGCGCCTCAGCGAGGGCGTAGGCGTCGCGGAAGCGCAGCGGGTCCTCGGTGAACTCAGGCGTGAGATAGTCCTGACCGATGCCGAGAACGGCAGAGTGCGGGTGCGCGAGCATGGTCTGCACCATTCGCACCGCGGCATCCGGCCCCAGTGAGCGGTTGATCGCGCAGCTCAGACCGTAGCCGACGCCGAAGTCACGCTCGGCTCTGCCGAGGCCGTCCACCAGCGCATCGATGAGTTCGGGGTAGGCGATGCCGAGCTCGGCGAAGTTGTCGGGGTTGACGAAGTACTCGCGGTAACGCAGGTTGCCCTCGCGCACGGCATCCTCGACGCCCTCGTAGGCCACCCGGGCGATGGCCTCCGGCGTCCGCATCACCTGCTGGGCGGCGTGGAAGACGTCCAGGAAGTCCGGGAGCCCTCGGTAGCGCAGCAGCTCGTCCATGTCGCTCGTGCGCAGCGGGACGGCGAACTCGTCGGCCAGCTCCAGCAGCGTTTCCACCCGGACCGTCGCGACGAAGTGGCAGTGCAGCTCAGCCTTGGGTAGCAGCCGCAGGAAATCGGAATCGCTCAGCATGCTCCGATCCTGCCGGGTGCAGGTTTCGGGCATGAAAAACGACGAGATGGGGTGCTCGGTCGCGTCACGCGCAGGGGACGCGACCGAGCAGGGGTCAGGATGCCGCGAGCTGGAAGACCCCGTCGACGCGGCGGGGGATCGACGCGGTGCCGTCGCGCAGCTCCTCGGGCAGGACGTAGTCGGGAGCGTCCTGCCACGCCAGCGGGCGGAGGAAACGGCGGATGGCGGTCACACCCACCGAGGTGTGCTGCGTGTTGGTAGCCGGCCACGGCCCACCGTGGTGCATGCCCCACGAGACACGGACACCGGTCGGGTAGCCGTTGTAGACCACGCGGCCCACGACATCCTGCACCTGAGCGGTCAGCGACGCGGTGAGCTCGACCTCGTCGGCGGCACTGTGGATCGTCGCGGTCAGCGAATCGGGGATCGCGGCCAGGGCGCTGCGGACCTCATCGAGATCACGGTAGCGAGCGATGAGAAGGAGAGGACCGAAGGCTTCCTCGGTGACGGCGGGCGTCACATCGGATGCCGCGATCTCGAGCACCGCGGGCGTCAGCGTGAATCCCTCGGGGCCGGGCTTCGGGGCCACGATGCTGCGGGCACGACCCTCATCGATCAGTCGGGTACGGATCTCGTCGAGCGCCCCGTGGATGCGCGAGTTGAGCAGGGGCTGGGCCGCAGCCGCCTCGGACTTCGCGACGATCTCGGCCACGATGCCCGCCTCGCCCTCGGGCAGGAACGCGATGCCGGGCTTCGTGCACAGCTGACCGGCCGAGCCCGTGAACGACGTGAACAGTCCCTCGGCGATCGCAGCGCCGCGCTCGGCGGCTGCGCCGGGGGTGACCACGAGCGGGTTCACACTCGACAGCTCGCCGAAGAACGGGATCGGACGCTCACGCTTCTCGATGATGTCGAGCAGGATCCTGCCGGTGGACAGTGCCCCCGTGAATCCGACCGCGGCGATCGCCGGATCGGCGACCAGGGCCGCGCCGGCAGCCTGGCCGTAGACGATGCCGAGAGTACCGAGCGGTGCCCCGTAGGCGGTCGCGGAACGCTCGAGTGAGGCGAACGAGAGCTGCGAGGTGACCGGGTGGGAGCTGTGGGCCTTGATGACCACCGGATTTCCGGCCGCGAGCGCCGATGCGGTGTCCCCGCCGACGACGGAAAAGGCGAAGGGGAAGTTGCTGGAGCCGAAGACGGCGACCGGCCCGATGGGCACGAGCATGCGACGCACATCCGGACCGGGACCCATCGGGGTGGGGGCGGCATGGTCGATGATCGCCTCGAGGTAGCCGCCCTCGTCGACGGCTTCTGCGAACAGGCGGAACTGGAAGGCTGAGCGGGTGAGCTCTCCGTTCAGTCGCGCCTCCGGCAGACCGGTTTCGGCCATCGCCGCCGGAACGAGCTCGGCGCGGTCGGCCTCCAGGCCATCAGCGAGGGCACGGAGCAGCCCCGCGCGCCAGAGGCGATCGCGCGTCTTGATGTCGGCGAAGGCCGCGGCGGCCGCCGCGGTCAGGGCGACGACGCCCTCCGGGGAGGTGGGGGTGATGTCGGTGTCGATCGTGACACCGGTGCGGGGATCGGTTGTGGACAGGACGCTCATCAGGATGCCTTTCCCAGGAGGTTGCGAGTGGCGAGATTGGCGAACAGGGCCGCGACCCCGAAGGTCCACGGCGCAACTGTCTCGCTGCGGCGGACGCGGTTGACGAGAGCGCCCAGGTGGGGGCTGGCGATCGTCACGACGTCGTCGATGTGGTGGGTGAAGCCGCGACCGGCCTCATCGCGGTCCTCGATCGGTGCGAACATCGTGCCGAGGTACAGCACGAGCCCGTCGGGGTACTGGTGGTGTGCCCCGAGGGTCTGGGCGACGAGGTCCGCGGGGTCCCGGCTGATGGATGCCATGGGCGAGGTCGCCGACATCTGGAATCCGTCTGCGCCGTCCACGGTGAGGGTCACGGTCTCCTGACGCAGGGTGTCCAGGGTGAAGTGCTCGTCGAAGAGGCGGATGAAGGGACCGATCGAGGCGGACGCGTTGTTGTCCTTCGCCTGACCGAGAAGCAATGCACTGCGACCCTCGATGTCGCGGAGGTTGACGTCGTTGCCGAGCGTCGCGCCCACGATCGTGCCGGTGGAGGAGACGACGAGGACGACCTCGGGCTCGGGGTTGTTCCACTCCGAGTCACCGCGAAGGCCGACATCCACCGCCGAGCCGACGGTCGACATCACGGGGGCCTTCGTGAAGACCTCGGCGTCGGGTCCGATGCCCACTTCCAGATACTGGCTCCACAGACCCTCGCGCAGCAGCACCTCCTTGAGGCGCATCGCCTCGGGGGAGCCGGGCGTGAGGTTCGAGATGTCGGTGCCGAGGGCCTCGAGCACCTGCGCACGAACCCCGTCGGCGGCATCCGCTTCGCCGCGCGCCTTTTCCTCGATGATCCGCTCGAGCATCGAGACGGGGAAGGTGACACCGGCCGCCTTGACCACGTGCAGGTCGATCGGGGACAGCACCCAGGGGCGGGTCTCGTCGCGGGAGTCAGGCGCCGTGTTGGCGAAGATCTCGTCGGCCCGGCCGAGCACCGGGCCCGAGACGGCGGCCACGGCGCGGGCGGGCGCCGCTGTCTCGCTCAGTGCGTGCATCGTCGGGAAGCTCGACGAGACGTCGATGAGATCGTCGCCGCGCAGAGCGACGACGGTGGGACCGCCCACGGCAGGGTCCCACACCCGTCCCACGAGGGTGGCTGTGGCAGCGTCTTCGGGCAGCGCGCGGGCGAGCCCGCCGGTCCAGTCGGTCATGTCTCTCCTGGTGTGGGGTGGTTCGGGGGATGGCCCAGTGGTCTATTCAGCGGCCGGAGAAGACCGCAGGACGCTTCTCGGCGAAGGCCGCGCGCCCTTCTGCGGCGTCCTCCGTGGCGAAGGTGATGCCCTGCATCTCACGCTCGTACGCGATCGCCTGATCCAGTGGCAGGCTGTAGGCGGCGCGCAGATTCGCCTTGGCCGTCTCCGCGGCGATCGGGGGGCGGGAGGCGATCGTGGCGGCGATCTCCTGTGCGCGGGCCAGCAACGCGTCGGGCTCCACGAGCTCGCTGACGATCCCCCAGGCGAGTGCCGTCGGGGCGTCGATCGGGTCGCCGGTCATCAGCATGAGGGCGGCGTTGCTGGCGCCGATGGAGTTGGCCAGCAACACCGACATCCCGCCGCCACCGATCCACCCGAGCTTGATCTCGGGGGCGGCGAAGGTCGCGCCGGTCGACGCGATCCGGATGTCGCAGGTGAGCGCCGTCTCCAGGCCGCCACCGAGAGCGAAGCCGTTGACGGCCGCGACGATGGGCTTGCGCGCCGCGCGCAGGGCGTCGCAGTAGTCGCGGCGGTTGCGGAACTCCCACGGAGTCTCGTACTGATCGAGGGTGCGGATGTCGGAACCGGCGCTGAAGGCGCGCCCCGAGCCCGTGTACACGATCGCCCGCACGGCGGGATCGTCGTTGGTCCGCGCGATGAGTGCTTCGAGGGCGGCCGACATCTCCTGGGTGACCGCGTTGAGCTTCTCGGGGCGGTTGAGGCGGATCGTGAGGACGAATCCGTCGAGGTCGGCGTCGATCAGGTCGATGCCACTGCCATAGTCGGTCATGCGGGGGCCTTCATGTCGTTTGCTGCATGTGAGGGAGTGGGCATATGAGGGAGGGCCGCGAAGCGCTCCTCGATCTCGGCGAGCACGGATGCGGGGCTGCGGCGTCCCGCGATCGCGTCGCGCAGCAGCGCCGACGCCTCGCTCTGGAACGGGATGTAGCCGGGCCGACGCGGGCGAACCCAGGACTGCTCGATCGTGATGCGGGTGCCGCTGTAGAAGCCGTGCGCCGCGGCGTCGACCCGGGGATCCCGCCACGCTGCGCGCGCGCTGGGCTGACCATCGTGGTCCGGGATGAAGGCACGTTGCGTTGTCTCCGACAGCAGCCACGTGAGGTGGGCGAGCAGCTCGGGCGAGGGCACGGAGCGACGGGAGACCGCGATGCCGGTGCCGCCGATCGTCGAGCCGACGCCGGCGGCACCGACCGGGGCATCGGAGAACACGATGTCGCTGGAGGCGTAGTTGACGTAGCCGTAGATCAGCGGGATGTAGCCGATGTCCCCCACGTCACGCATGCGATCCAGCAGCCCGATGGGGTTGAGGTCCGCCGTTCCGGCCGGGGCGCCTGCGCTGAGAGCGGCGAGCTTCTCGTACGCCCGCACCGCGATGTCGGGGGCGAACAGGCCCTGCCCGTTGCCGGGATCGTCTCCCAGTGAGACGGCGATCGAACACATGCTGAGGAAGGCATGTGGCCCCGCCAAACTCATGGCGACGAGGCCCTTCTCCGCGAGTGCGAGCGCCTCGTCCCACGTCGACGGGGGCGAGGCCACACGTGCGGGGTTGCGCACACTCACCTGCGTCGCCGCGTCCAGGGGAAGCGCCCACAGGCGATCACCCACGGTGTAGGAGGCGATGCTCGGGCCCACGGCCGCGTCGCGCCAGGCGGTGACCTGTTCGGCGGGGAACAGGGCGTCGATCGGCTGCAGGCTGTCGGTGGCGATCGCGTCGCCCAAGTGCGGGTGGTCGAGCACGAGCAGGTCGTAGCGGGCGGCGAGCTCATCGATCGGGGCGGATTCGAACCCCTCCAGCGGCTGGACGTCCCATTCGATCAGACCAGGAGCGACCGTGCGGGCCGCCGCCTCGAGGGCGTGGCGTCCGCGCGGGTGATCCCAGGTCAGCCCCCGGAAGACGCTCATGCCGACGCCGTGTCCGTCACACGGGAGGTCACGACGCCCGATGCCGCGAGGGCGTCGACGGCAGTCGTGTCGTAGCCGATCTCGCCGAGGATCTCAGCGGTGTGCTCGCCCGTCAGCGGCGCACCTCGGTCGATACGGGCCGGTGTGCGCGCGAACTTGTAGGGGAATCCGGGCGTCTTCACGAGGCCCTCGGTGGCGTGCTCGTACTCGACGAACGTGCCGTTGTGGATGATCTGGGGATCTTCGACCAGGTCGGCGTAGCCGTACACGGGGCCCGCCCAGATCCCCGCGGCCAGCAGTTCGTCGAGCCACTCGTCGGAGGGGCGGCGCACGAGCGCGGCGGCGGTCTTCGCGTAGAGCTCGTCACGGTGGCTCCAGCCGTGTTCCTCGGCATCCAGCCCGGCGAAGCTCGGCTCGCCGATCACTCGACCGAGGACCTCGAGGTCGGCGAAGCCGAGCGCGATGTAGCCGTCAGCGGTCTCGAAGACGCCGTAGGGTGCGCGGATGTAGACGTGGGCGTTGGGCTCGGTGCCGCGCTCCTGCGGGATGCCGCCGATGGTGTGCACCGACAGTTCCTGCATCTGCAGGGTGGTGAGGGCATCGAGCATGTTGACCGTGACCAGCTGACCCTCGCCGGTGCGCTCGCGATGAAGGAGCGCGGCGAGGACCGCCTCGAACGCGGTGGATGCCGTGACGGCATCCGCGAGGAACTGGCCCGCCGGGCTCGGCGGCTCGCCGGCCCGGCCGGCCGAGAGCATGGCGCCGCTCATCGCCTGCAGCAGCAGGTCTTGGCCGGGGCGATCCCGGTAGGGTCCGTCCTCGCCGTAGCCGGACATCGAGACGTACACGAGCTTCGGGTTGAGCGCGCTGAGGGTCTCGTAGTCCAGGCCCAGACGCGCGGCGACCCCGGGACGGTAGTTCTGCAGGAAGACGTCGGCGGTGGCGACGAGCTCGCGCACGATCTTCTTGCCCTCGGCGGACTTCAGATCCACGGCGACCGAGCGCTTGTTGCGGTTGAGTGAGAGGAACGAGACGTTCACCTCGTTGCCCTGGGCGCCACCCGCCGAGGCATGGCGCTGCCACTCACCCTGGGGCGGCTCGACCTTGATGACGTCGGCGCCGAGGTCTCCCAGGCGCTGCGCGGCGAAGGGGCCCGCCATCGCGATCGAGCAGTCGATCACCCGGTAGCCGGAGAGGATGCTGGGAAGGTCGGTCATGGTGTCCTCGGCAGAGTCAGGCGTGGACGGCGACCTCGGCGCCGTCCTGGGAAGAGGAGCGCAGCAGCGCGTCGACGAGCTCGACGGAGCGGGCCGCGACCTCGACGTCGGAGTTGTTCTCGCTGGAGGCACCGGTGATCAGCTCGATGAAGCGCGCCGGCGGGATCAGGCACTCGTACTCGCCCTCATCGGGGGTGATCTCCAGCTCGGTGCGGGTGCCGTCGTAGCGGCTGAGGGTCACGCGCTCGCGCTCGACGTCGATCATCATGACGCCGTCGGTGCCGAACAGGCGGATGTCGATCTGGTACTTGTCGCCATCGGCGAGCGTCGCAGCGCCCGACAGAGTCCCCAGTGCCCCGTTGTCGAAGCGGATCACCCCGGCGTCGAACAGGTCGACGGGGGCGCCGGCGGTCATGACGCGGCCGGCCACGGATGCCGCACGCAGCCCCGTCAACCAGAACAGCAGCGCCGAGGAGTGGGTCACCTGGCCGTGAGCGTAGCCGCCACCGCGGGCCGGGCTGGACCACGTCGTGGGATTGGGGGCGGTGGCCGAGTTCCAGCGCTCGAGCATGTGCGTGGGGTCGTTGCCGAACAGGCCGCGCGTCGGGGAGGCCATGTGGCAGACCGCGTACTGGATCTCGCCGATCCCGCCCTCATCGAGCATCTTCTTGGCGGCGACGGTGAAGGGCTTGTAGTTCCAGCCATAGGGCACCAGGAAGACCGTGCCGGCCTTCTCGGCCCGCTGCGCCAGGTCCCATGCCTCGTCGGCGTTCAATGTCATCGGCTTCTCGCACAGCACGTGCAGGCCGCGGTCGAGCGCCTTGGCTGCGATCGGGTGGTGCAGGTCGTGCGGAGTGGTGATGACGACCGCGTCGAGTCCGGCATCCAGCAGCTCGTCGGCGTCCTCCGTGGCGAACCCGAACCCGAATTTGTCGCGGATCTCGGTCAGCTCCGGGCCGAGGCCGCAGACGCCGACCAGCTCGACGTCGGGATGGGCGGCGAAGATCGGGAAGTGGTTGCTGGTGGCCCACCATCCCGCGCCGATCGCTCCCAGTCGCACCTTGCTCATCTGTTCCACTCCCATGTGCGGCGCGGCCCCGTGACATCCATCGTCACCCGGCCTCGCGCGACCATTCGCTCGAGGTTCCCCGTCACCGGGAAGATCAGGTATTGCGCCGCGTCCTCACCCCACGGACCGAGGCGCGTGTGGGTGCGCGCGATCAGCTCCAGGGTCGTGAGCGGCGCGGCCGCGGTTCGCAGCTCGGCCTCGACGACCGTGTCGATGAGCTCGACGTACGCGGCCGACTCGTCGAGGAATCCGGTCACGCGGTCGCCCTCGTAGAGCGGGTAGTGCGCGGTGAGCAGCAGTTCGGGCGCCAGCTCTCGTGCGAGCGCGATCGTCGCCAGGTACGGATCGGTGTCTCGGTAGGTCGGGGGGAAAGCCGGCGCGCCGTCGGCGAAGGGCACCGTCTCGCCGAGGATGGCATCCGAGATCACGAGGGCACGGTTGGTCTCATCCCATACCGCCAGATGCCCCGGCGAATGACCGGGCGCCGCGAGGATCCGCACCGTGCGGTCGCCGAGGTCGAACTCCTCGCCGCCGATGACGGCACGGTCGACCGGGCGCAGCCGTGTCGATGCGCGGACCTGGGCGGTCGTCTCGGGCGGGTCGTCGAATCCGTCGGCGTCGGCGAACTCGCCGTAGCGGCCGGCGATCAGCGTCTCGACGTCCTCGGTCATCGCGACGTCGGGACCGCCGGCGAGGAACTGCGCGTTCGGGGCGTGGGCGGCCAGGGCAGCGTTCCCGCCGGTGTGGTCGAAGTCGCAGTGCGAGGAGACGACCCAGGTCAGCTGCGACGGATCGAAGCCGATGCCCTTCAGATAGGGGAGGAGCGTGCCCTCGACACTCTCATCCACGCCGGTGTCGAACAGGAGTGACGCGGCGGGACCCGTGAACAGGTACATCGCGATGAAGCGCTCGCCGAGAGGCGCCTGGATGCGGTGGAGTCCGGGACGAAGCTGCATCTCACTCACCGTCCATGTGCGTGATCATGCGCAGGCCTGCGCGGCTTGAGCGCACGTGCGGCCCTCCGCCGGCGAGCCAGCTCGCATCGCGCTGGTGGGCGAGGATGGCCGACTCGTCGACGCTGACGCCGACACCAGGCAGGTCGCCGAGAAGAACCCCGCCATCGGCGATTTCTTGGTCCACGCTCACACCGAACGGGGCACCGAGATCTTGGATCTCGGCCGAGAGGTGGTTCGGGATGGCGGCGGCAGCGGCGGTGACCGCGTAGTTGGCGGTCAGCCCCACGGGGCTCATCGGCAGGTCGCGGCTGTGTGCGGCCATGGCGACGCGCAGGAAGTGCGTGATGCCCCAGACAGCTCCCGCTTGGACCACGTCGACCGCATTCGCCTCGAAGAGAGGCCGGAACTGCTCGAGCCCGGTGAGGTTCTCACCCGTAGCGACGGCGGCGCGGATCGATCCGGACAGGCGCGCGTGACCGATGGCGTCCCAGCGCCGCAACGGCTCCTCGATCCAGGTGAGGTCCACCTCGCGCTCGATCTTGGCCAGATACCGCACCGCTTGCTTGAGATTCCATGACTCGTTCGCATCGAGCATCACGGCCGGGGCCGGGGCGTTCGCACGCAGCGCGTCGGCGATGATGCCCAGGCGTCGCAGGTCGTGCGAGGCATCCCGACCACCCTTGAGTTTGCCGCTCGCGAAGCCCCGCTCGGCCATGCGCACGTAGAAGGCGTGGAGTTGGGCATCGTCCAGCGCGATGTCCAGGCCCGAGGCGTACCCGGTGACGAAGCGGTCCTTCGCGCCGAGCAGGCGCCACAGCGGCTCGCCGGCGATCTTCGCTTTGAGGTCCCACAGGGCCATGTCCAAAGCTCCGACGCCGCCGAAGGTCGCCCCGGCGTGGCCGCTCTTGAAGACCCGGGCGAGCATGGCGTCGTAGAGGGAGGACACCGCACGGGGGTCTTCGCCCTCGAGCGCGGGGAAGAGGCGCTCGATGTCATGGTGTGAACCCATGCCGACGCCGGTGATGCCTTCGTCGGTCTCGAGCAGGACGAGGGGCACCTCGGTCACTCCTGACGCGACGAATCCGTTCGCGTCGCCGACGGGTCGACCCCAGTCGTGAAAGGTCCGTAGCAGACGGTACCCCGTGATCTTCATATCGTCCTTGACTTTCGATGCCGCGGGTGGTGGAAACAGCATACATCACATGTCTGGTTAGTACAGAGAGTGTGTGCGGCAGCGGTCGCGACAGGCTCTAAGGTGGGCGCATGAGCTCGCAAGGAGGGCGCGACGCTGCGCCGACACCGCGCACGCCGTTCGATCGCATCGGCGTCGCCGTGCTGCGCGAGCTCGTGGAGACGATCGTCTCGGGGCGGATTCCGCAGGGCGGGCTCTTCCCGCCCGAGGCCGTGCTCTCACAGGAGTTCGGCGTCAGCCGCACCGTGATCCGCGAGTCGATGAAGCGCCTCCAGGAGAAGGGCATGGTCACGGTCGCCCAGGGGCGCGGCACGCACGTGAACCCGATGTCGTCGTGGAACCTGCTCGACCCGCTCGTTCTCACCTCCCTCATCGGCCACGACGACGCGCTCGGCATCCTTGACGACCTCAGCGTCGTGCGCGGAGCGCTGGAGGCGGCCATGGCAGCGGGGATGGCGCGGGAGCATGACGAGGACGGTGTCGCACGACTGCGCGCCAGCTTCGAGCTGATGCGCGCCTCGATGGAGGACTCGACAGCTTTCCGCGAGGCGGATGTGCAGTTCCACCTGATCGTGATGGAGCTGTCGGGCAACCTCCTGGCGGAGAACGTCGCGCGCGTACTCTTCGAGCGCGCGCTCGAGAGTACGCGCTACCACGGTGTCGATCGTGCCCGGGCGTTCGAGATGACGATGGCGGAACACGAGCAGATCCTGGCGGCCATCGAAGCAGGCGACCCCGAGGCCGCGAGGGCCGCGATGGATGCCCACATCACCGACTCCTGGGAGCGCCGCCGGCTCCCTACCGCCAAGCGCAGCTGACGCTCACGCGCCCATCCGAACCGCGGACGTGCCGCGCCGGTTCCGCGTGTTCTGCACCCGTGCGCCCGACCCGGTGCGCGAGATTCTGCGGCGCGCCGTGAACGGCCGCTCAACGCTTGCGCACAGCCGTCCATGCTGCTAGGCGGGTCGACGACTTGTACACAGTGACGCCCGTGTTACAGAACCTTCAATGCAAGGTTCAATCACAGCCTTGTCCACAACGTGTGGAACACAGAAATACCTGATCAATTGGCATAAATTCTCCGAATCTCCACGCGTTCGCTCACATTGTCCACAGGCGTTGCTCACAGGCGTCACGGCGTTTCCCGCAAGATGTCCACAGAGTTATCCACAGGCTCCGTTGCGGATGTCGGAGGCCGTCCCTAGCGTGTTCCATGCCCTTCCGGGGGAGGGATCTTCGCCGCCGACGATGACCGCGAAGACACGCAGGCGCCCGTCGCTTTCGCGTGCCCGCGCGAGGCGTGTCGCGCGCCCGCGACACCTGCGGCGGGGTGATGGTGGAGTCAGAGGAAAGGGGAGGGCATGTCGATCGCTGACATTTCGGAGGAGCGACTCGGCGGACCCCGGGAGTCGGAGCGGACACCCCCTCACGACATCCTCGCCGAGCAGAGTGCCCTGGGCGGCATGCTGTTGTCCAAGGACGCCGTCGCCGATGTCATCGAGACCGTGCGCGGGGCCGACTTCTACGTCCCCAAGCACGAGCTGATCTTCGAGGCGATCCTCACCCTCTACTCGCACGGCGAGCCCACTGACGTCATCACCGTCACCGACGAGCTGATCAAGACCGGCGAGCTGCAGCGCGCCGGCGGCGCCGATTACCTGCACACCCTGACATCCATCGTCCCGACCGCCGCGAACGCCGCCTATTACGCGTCGATCGTCGCCGAACGCGCTCTGCTGCGTCGCCTCGTCGAAGCCGGTACCCGCATCGTGCAGATGGGCTACGCCGGGCAGGGTGAGGCGGTCGACCTCGTCAACAACGCCCAGGCCGAGATCTATTCGGTGACCGGCGCCGACCAGGCTGAGGATTACGTGCCGCTGGAGATCGCGGTGGATGCCGCGGTCGAGGAGATCGAGGCCGCTCGAGGGCGCGACGGCAAGATGACCGGCATCCCTACCGGTTTCTCCGGCCTGGACCAGCTCACCAACGGGCTGCACCCCGGCCAGATGATCATCATCGCGGCGCGCCCCGCCATGGGTAAGTCGACGCTCGCGCTCGACTTCGCCCGCGCATCCGCGATCAAGCACAACATGCCGACGATCTTCTTCTCGCTGGAGATGGGGCGTAGCGAGATCGCGATGCGCCTGATGAGCGCCGAGGGCGCCGTGCCCCTGCAGAACATGCGCAAGGGCACGCTGGATTCGCGGGACTGGACGACGATCGCCGCCACCCGGGGGCGCATCAACGATGCGCCGCTCTACATCGACGACTCCCCCAACATGACCCTCGTCGAGATCCGCGCCAAGTGCCGCCGCCTCAAGCAGCGCGCGGGCCTGAAAATGGTCGTGATCGACTACCTGCAGCTGATGACCAGCGGCAAGCGTGTCGAGTCGCGTCAGCAGGAGGTCAGCGAGTTCTCGCGGGCGCTGAAGCTGCTGGCCAAGGAACTGGGCGTGCCGGTCATCGCGCTGTCACAGCTGAACCGTGGTCCCGAGCAGCGCTCGGACAAGAAACCGGCGCTGTCAGACCTGCGTGAGTCGGGCTCGATCGAGCAGGATGCCGACATGGTGGTGCTCCTGCATCGCGAGGCCGCCTACGAGAAGGACAGCCCGCGCGCCGGCGAGGCCGACCTCATCGTCGCCAAGCACCGCAACGGTCCGACCGACACGATCACCGTCGCCTTCCAGGGCCACTACTCCCGCTTCACCGACATGGCGCAGGGGATGTAGTTCGATTCCGTGCGCCGCAGCAGATCGGCGCTGCGGGGAATGCCTCAGTCAGCCGCGCGGAAGGGGCTCGGAATCGACCACTCTTCCCCACCCTGATTGAGTGAGGAACGCCTGGTCGTCACGAAGGGGAAGCAACGCGTATTCGGCACCGTACGTTTCGAGGGTGCGTTCGATAAGTTCCCGAGGATACGGCGGCAGCAGCCCGTCAGCGTGAGGAATGACAACGTGATCGACCAAGCCGAGTGCATCGAAGCTGGTGAGCGTCGGGCCATCGGCGGGATCGTCCATGAGTGACGCCGGAGTAGCGTCGGGACCGGCCACGATAGACCCCGCGCTGGCGCCGATGTATGGCAGACCATTTCGCACGCGCTCACTCACTACCGCTCCGCCGCCTGTCGTCTGCAGCGCTTCAAGTAGCGCGAACGTGCTCCCGCTTGCGACGTACACCGCATCGAGGTCGGCCAACACCCGATCGAGCTCACGCGGGGGCATTGCTCGAACCGTGATGGGGATCAGCTCGTGACCGAGACGTTCCAACGCATCGCGCTCCGCTGTCACGAAAGGCATGTCGGCGAGGGGGATCTGAGCGTCGTCGACATACCCGATATGAAGTGGACGCTGCGCGTCACCAACGGATCTTTCGAGGAACGGTGCGACGGCGCCGATGTGACGAGAAAGCAGAAGGATGTGCACTCCACAAAGCTATGGAGGGCTTCCGACACGCTCGATTGATCGATCGCGTACCAGAACCCCTCCTCTGCATCACTCGGCAACGGGTGCGAGGACTGCGCCCACAGAATCGTCCGCGCTGACGGTGGCCAGCCAGTTCGTGAGCTCAACGGACAATGCTGCTGGTGCGTCGAGCTGAATGAGGTGCCCCGCTTCCGGGATGAGGGTGATCAAGGAGTGCGGAATGAGCTCCTTGAGCCGGTGAGCTCGGTCAGCCGGTATCCAGGCGTCTTCCGTGCCCCAGATGATGTGCACGGGCTCTGTGATGCTGCCCAACCCGGTTTCGATCTCCGTCGTGAATCGCTCGTCCGCTTGCGCAATCTGACGGTAGAAGGCCGATTGGCCTTGCGCGTCCAGCCAAGGTTCGACGAGCATCTGCAGCTCGCTGACACGGAGGCCTTTGTAGCTTGCACTGCCGATGTAGGCCTCAATTGCACCTCGGTGGACTGCTGACGGAAGCTGTTCGAAGACCTCCGAGTGGTTCTGGACAAGTCTGAAGAAGTCCGACCCCCAGGGGGCGAGCGCCACGACATCCACAAGGCACAGTGACGCGAATGTGGCTCCGTGCAAGAGACGCGCTCGCAGCGCAACAGCGCCGCCAAAGTCATGGGCGACGATGTGCGGCCGATCGAGTTTCCAATGCTCAAGGAGCGCTGCGAACAGTGCTCCTTGCACCCCCAGATCGACAGCGTGCGACGGGTCCTTCGATGACGAGCCGTACCCCGGCATGTCCCAGAGGTGGACCGTGAATCGCCGCGCCAGAGCGAGCGCGATGGGACGCCAGAGCGACGATGACCAGGGAGTTCCGTGCAGGAGCACCAGCGCCGGCCCTGATCCGATCCGATCCCACCGGACGGTCCGCCCATGCCAGGCAAATTCTTGAGCCAGCTGCGGACTCTTCATGCCTCTATCGTTTCATGTCACGAGTCTGGGCTCCTGACCGAGCCGCCCCGGCCCGCGGACTGAGCGCTCAGGACAGCACGGGGACCTGCGCCCATCCCATCGCGATGACAAAGGTCAGCACCGACAGCACGATCGAGACCGGAACCATCGTGTAGCGCTCGGCCTTGCTCCGCGAGATCGCGTTCATCAGGATGCCGAGGGTGAGGTACCCGAACACCACCCACATCGCGATATCCGTGAACGCGGTCGGGAAGACGTCGATGAGCCCGACCTTGTCCCAGGCGATGACGACGATCAGCCCGTAGATGAGGATCGACACGACGCTCAGCACCCGCAGTCGTGGGGGGAACACCCGGTGCTGCCCGCCGGCCGAGAAGCGACCGAGCGGTGCGCCCAGTGTCAAGGCCAGTTGGAGCAATGCAAGGACGACCATGATCGCGGTGAGGATGCCGACGAAGATCATGCGGCCACCGTACCGATCGTTTTCGCCGCGGGCGAACCGCTACGGGGCGATCAAGCCCGCCGATCCGAGAACCCGGTCCGGGAAGAGTTCGATCGCGACGCGCTCGGGGTTCGGCTGCGGGGGCCGGTAGCGTCCGGCGTACAGCGCGACCGCCCGTGCGATCGACTCCGGGTCACGGGTGATCCGTGCGCGCCCCGCGAAGCTGATCCACTCGGGGCCGGCGACCTGCGCGACGGTGGCGCGGCCGTCGCGCTCGATGTTGCGCACCTTCTGGCTGCCATCGCGGGTGATCACCCGCACGATGCCGTCGGCCAGGGTGCACCCCACGGCGACCGTGTGGATGAAGCCTGAGGGTCCCAGCGTCGAGAGGGTGGCGAGGTGGTAGTCGGAGACGAATTGGTTTCCGGCGTCGGTGAGCGCGAAGGTCATGCACCGATTCTGCCCGTCCCGTTCGTTGACCCGTGATGCGTGATGCTGGATGCATGCGCACGACACTCACGATCGACGACGACGTCCTCGCCGCGGCCACGCAGTTCGCGGATGCGCGCGGCATCACGCTCGGCGAGGCGATGTCGCAACTCGCGCGTGCGACCCTCACCGAGCGCAAACGCTTCGACACGCGCAACGGCATGGTTCTGCTCCCTGCGCCCCCCGCCGCCGGCCGGGCGAGCATCGACGACGTGAACGCGCTGCGGGACGACCTCCAGTGACAGCATCCACACCGAGCGCCTGCTGGCCAGCACGCAGGTGACGGACACGTATCTGCTGCACCTCGCCGCATCCCATGACGCCCTGCTGGCCGCCTTCGACACACGGCTCGTGACCGCGGCGGTTCCGGGTGGCAAGGCCGTCCTCTTCCCGATCCCGTGACGCGGTCTCATCCGACCCACAGCCGGCACTGGCTACGCTCGAACCATGGCGAGCAGGAGCGACGAGGAGTGGTACTGGTCTGACGAGGGCGTGAACTTCCACACCCGCAAGTGGGTCAGGCCCGAGGACCTCAATGCCAATGGCACGCTCTTCGGCGGGAGCCTGCTGCGCTGGATCGACGAAGAGGCGGCGATCTACGCGATCATCCAGCTCGGCAACTATCGCGTCGTCACCAAACTCATCTCCGAGATCAATTTCGAGGCCTCCGCGCTGCAGGGCGACCTCATCGAGATGGGCCTCACGGCCACCCACTTCGGCACGACGTCTCTGACGATGCGCGCGGTGGTGCGCAACATGATCACGCGCGAGCGCATCCTCACGATCGAGAAGATCGTGTTCGTCAGCCTCGGCGAGGACGGGAAGCCCACGCCCCACGGGTTCCGGGCGATCACCTACGACCGTGATCGGATGCCGCGCGAGCACCCCGGCACCGGAACGATCACCCTCCCCAAGGGCTGACCGACCTTCATCCGCCCGCGCGGCGCCCGTACAGTGGGCGCATGCGATCCCCGGTGGCGTGGCTGAAAGGCGTCCGTCATCCCGAGGCGTTCCACGGCCACGGGGTGCCGCGAGGTTTCTTCGAGGGCTGGTACATCAAGCTCGTCTCCGAAGACCGGAGGCAGCGCTGGGCGGTGATCCCCGGCGTCTTCCGCGGTGAGGCCGAGGGAGGTGCCCTCGACGAGGCGTTCGTGCAGGTGCTGGATGGTCAGACCGGTCGCTCCTGGTACCACCGCTTCGAGCCGGATCAATTCCGCGCGTCTTCGACCGCGTTCCAGGTCGAGGTCGGACCCAACAGGTTCGGACCCGGCGGCGTCGAACTCGACCTCCCACAGCTGCGGGGTCGCCTGCGCTACACGTCTGAGCTGCAGCCGTGGCCGGTCACCCTCCGCGAGCCCGGGATCATGGGCTGGTACGGCCTCGTCCCGTTCATGCAGTGCTTCCACGGCATCGTCTCCTTCGGCCATGGGCTGTCGGGAACGCTCGAGGTGGAGGGCGCACCGCAGAGCTTCGACGGGGGTCGCGGCTACATCGAGAAGGACTGGGGCAAGTCCTTCCCCTCCTCGTACGTGTGGATGGCCAGCAACCACATCGACGCCGAGATCGGTGACGGCACCGATGCCTCGTTCATCGGCTCCGTCGCCGTGATTCCGTGGTTGGGCGGCGCCTTCCGTGGATCGATCCTTGGCCTGCGCCATGGCGGCCGCCTTCACAAGTGGACGACGTATAACGGCTCCGAGGAGCTGCGCCTGACGATCGATGACTCGCACGTCGGGTGGACCGTCACGGGTCCTGACGGCACGCTCGAGCTGGATGCAGAGCGCGTCCGCGGCGGGCTGCTCCACGCCCCGCGGCACGCGTCGATGCATGAGCGCGTGGAGGAGACGCTGGATGCCGACATCCGCCTGCGTCACACCGACGTGTCCGGGAAGGTGCTGCTCGACGGCATCGCCGACTGTGCGGGGATGGAGGTCTTCGGCGACACCGCCCGCATGCTCGCGCTCTGACGCCCAGCCGCGTTTCAGGCGGGCCACCTCGCATCCTGTGGTCTGAATAGCGCCGATATCGCGCTGACTCGCCCGGCGCGCGCCCTAGCGTGTCAGCATGCAGCGTCCTTTCCGCCAGGTCGATGTGTTCGGCCAAGACCCCTACACCGGAAATCCCGTCGCGGTGATCCTCGATGCCGCAGGGCTCGACGACGACGCACTGCGGGCGTTCTCGGTCTGGTCCAACCTGTCCGAGTGCACCTTCGTGCTACCGCCCACCGACCCCGGCGCCGACTACCGGGTGCGCATCTTCAATCTCGCGGTCGAGCTTCCGTTCGCGGGGCATCCGACCCTCGGTACGGCTCGTGCCTGGCTCGACGCCGGCGGCGTGCCGCACACCACCGGCACCGTGATCCAGGAGTGCGGCGTGGGGCTCGTGCCGGTGCGTATCGATGGCGAACTGCTGTCCTTCGCCGCACCGCCGCGCATCCGCTCCGGAGCCGTGGACGCCGAGTTGACGGCGGAGGTGGCAGACATCCTCGGGATCGCGGTCGATGACATCGTGGCCGCCGAGTGGCTCGACAACGGACCGGGATGGATCGGCATCCTGCTCGCCGACGACCAAGCCGTACTGCGGGTCACCCCGGATGCCTCGGGCCACCCGGGCCCGTGGGACATCGGCGTGCTGGGGCCCATCGCGGGCGAGCCCGGAGGCCCGGTCGTCGAGGTGCGCGGATTCTTCACCGACGGGAGGGGACCGCTCATCGAGGATCCGGTGACGGGGAGCCTGAACGCCTCGATCGCACAATGGCTCACCGAGTCGGGCCGCGCATCCGCGCCCTACGCGGCGCGGCAGGGCACGGCGCTTGGACGCAAGGGGCTGATCGAAGTGGTCGCAGCCGACGGCGATCTGTGGATCGGCGGCCGCACCCACGTCGCGCTCAGTGGGATCGCAGACCTGTAGCTCAGGGGAACTGCAGCAGCTCCGCCATGCGGGAGAGCGCTTCGGGGACGAGGCGGTAGTACGCCCAGGTGCCTCGCTTGGAACGGGTGAGAAAGCCCGCTTCGGTGAGCACCTTGAGGTGGTGCGACACGGTGGGCTGGGAGAGGCCGATCGGCTCGATCAGGTCGCACACGCACGCCTCCTGTCCCTCGGATGCGGCGACGATCGACAGCAGTTGCAGGCGCGCCGGATCGGCGAGCCCCTTGAGGAGCGCCGCGAGCGTCTCGGCCTCGGTGCGCTCCAGGGCCGCTTCGGCGAGTGGCGCGCAGCACGCGGCGGCGGAGACATCCGTGAGGGAAAGCGCGGTGGGCATATATCGATGGTAGTCGATATTGACATCCATCGATAGAGCCGTCGATACTGAACATCGACAATCATCGATATCTCGGAGGTCCGCGTGACTCTTCTCACCCTCACCCCGCGCACGGCCGTCTCGGACCGGCTGACCACCCTGCCCGTGGTCGTCATCGGAGCGGGCCCCGTGGGCCTCGCCGCGGCGGCACACCTCGTCGAGCGCGGGATCGATGTCTTCGTCGTGGAGGCGGGCGAGCGTCCTGCGGCCTCCGTGCGACTCTGGGGGCACACGCGCCTCTTCTCCCCCTGGCGGTACCTCATCGACCCGGCCGCACGGCGGCTGCTGGAGGCATCCGGGTGGACCGAGCCCGACCCTGAGACCATGCCGACCGGCGCCGAGCTCGTCGCCGACTACCTCGAGCCCCTTGCGGCACTGCCCGAGATCGGTTCGCGGATTCGATACGGCACGAGGGTCGTCGCGGTCGCCCGCGAGGGCATGGACCGCACCCGCAGCGCAGGGCGGGAGCAGACGCCGTTCCTGCTGCGGCTCGACACCGTCGACAACGCGGTCTCGGAGATCACGGCCCGGGCAGTGATTGATGCGTCCGGCACGTACACGACGCCCAATCCGCTCGCGTCCTCGGGGTGGGAGCCGAGCGGCGCCGGAGTGGTGCAGGACCGCATCACGCACGCGCTGCCGGACGTGAACGGTCTCGAGCGGTCGCGCTTCGCCGGTCGCCATACGACCGTCGTGGGTGCCGGGCACTCGGCGGCGAACACCCTCATCGCGCTGGCCGAGCTCGCCGAGCACGAGCCGGACACCCGCGTGACCTGGCTGATTCGCAACCCGACCGCGGTGCGGGTGTCTTCCTCCCCTGACGACGACCTGCCCGCCCGCGCGGGCCTGGGAGCGCGGATCGACCAGCTGGTGGCATCCGGGGCCATCACGAAGGTCGATGCGTTCGAGATCGGCGCGGTCGAGGCGCTCACCGACGGTGTCCGACTGATCGGCATGCGCCGCGGCGAGCCGGCCGCGCACGACACTGATCTCGTGGTCAGCGCCACCGGATTCCGCCCCGATCTCGGGATGCTGCGCGAGATCCGGCTCGACCTTGACGCGATCGTCGAGGCCCCGCGGCGCCTCGCTCCCCTCATCGACCCGAACGTCCACTCGTGCGGCACCGTCGAACCCCACGGATTCGAAGAGCTGCGCCATCCGGAGCCGGGATTCTTCGTCGTCGGAATGAAGTCGTACGGCCGCGCGCCGACGTTCCTGCTGGCCACCGGCTATGAGCAGGTCAGGTCGGTGGTCGCGTGGCTCGACGGCGACATGCGTGCCGCGACCGCGGTGCAGCTGGAACTCCCGGCCACGGGCGTCTGCTCGACGGGTGACGCATCGGGATCGTGCTGCTCGTGATCTCGATCCGAGCGCTCTGTGCGGGCGACTGGCCTGCTGTCGAGCGGATCTTCGCGGCCGGGATCGCCGCGGGGGAGGCGACGTTCGAGATCTCCACCCCGAGCTGGGAGCAGTTCGATGCGGCGAAGGTCCCCGAGGCCCGTCTGGTGGCGGTTGACGATGCCGGGACCGTGGTGGGCTGGGCCGCGGCATCACCGGTCTCGTCACGTCGCGGGTATCGCGGCGTCGTCGAACACTCGGTGTACGTCGACCCGGGGCATCACGGTCAGGGTGTGGGCACGCAGCTGCTCGCGGCGTTCGTCGAGGTGGCGGATGCGGCCGGGTACTGGATGATCCAGTCCAGCGTTTTCCCCGAGAACACCGCGAGTCTGCGCTTGCACGAGTCCGCGGGATTCCGCGTCGTCGGGCGTCGGGAGCGCATCGCTCGCGCCGAGGTCGGGCCCCGCGCCGGTCAGTGGCGCGACACGGTGCTGATCGAGCGGAGATCGGCGCGCAACGGGCAGGACTGACCGCCCAGAACGCGGTCTTGCGCTGATAGCCTCCACACGTCCACCCGACTCGAAGGAGAGCACCCATGTCCGATACCAAGCCCGCGATCGTCCTCGTGCACGGCGCCTGGGGCGGCGGCTGGATCTGGCGTCGCATCCTCGGCCCACTACGTGAGGCCGGCTACGAGGTCCACGCGGTCACCCTCACGGGAGACGGCGAACGAGCCCACCTGCGTCGGCCCGATATCGACCTGCACACGCACATCGCCGATGTCGTGGGCCTGGTCGAGATGGAAGAACTTGACCGGGTCATCCTTGTCGGTCACAGCTACGGCGGCATGGTAGCCACCGGTGCCGCCGTGAAGCTGCAAGAGACGCACCCGGGCATCCTCGCCGGACTCGCCTACGTCGATGCGATGTTCCCGCACTCCGGAGACGGCTGGGGCATTGCCCACCCGCCGGAGGTCGTCGAGGCGCGCCTGAAGGCCGCCGCCGAGTACGACAACGGACTGCCGGCTCCGGATGCCAGCGAGGGCTTCGCCGTGAGCGCCGAGGATGCCGCGTGGCTCAATCGCCGGCACACCATCCACCCCTTCGGGATGTACCGCCAGACGTTCGACTACGACGAGTCGCTCATCCAGCCCCTGCCGCGTCTGTTCATCGACTGCACCGACCCGGCGTACCCGACGATCGCACCGGTGCGAAAGCTCGTGCGTGAAGAGCCGGGTTGGGAGGTCGTCGAGATCGCGACCGGACACTTCCCGATGATCTCCACCCCCGACGAACTGGTCGCGCACCTGCGTGGCTTCGCTGACCGGCTCTCCGAGTGAGCGCGTCGGCCGACGCGACGGACAATAGACGCATGAGCGATCCAGTTCCCACCGGCGAGACTCCGTGGATGCTGCTGGGGGCGGCATCCACTGCGGACCTTCTCTCCGGCACCGATGTGCGGTGGTGGCTTTCGGGCGGCAGCGCGTACGACCAGTGGCGCGGTGAGCCGCTGCGCGAGCGGGATCGCACGACGATCAGCGTCGTCTACAGCGCACTCCCGACTCTCATCGACGCGCTTCCCGAGGGGATGACCGCGTGGGCGCGGTTCGGCGATGAGTTCACGCCCTGGGCGGATCTCCCCGACGGGGCCGACATCCCCGCGGCGTGGATCTTCGATGCCGACCGCGACGCGTGGGTGCTGCAGGTGAACCTGGAGGACGGCACCGCCGCCCGTTGGGTCTACCGGCGTGATCCGCGTCTGCAGCTGCCGTGGGACAAGGCCGTTCTCGACATCGACGGGATCCCGACCGGCGCCCCCGAGGTGCAGCTGGTCTGGAAGGCGCTGCGGCCGTATCCGGATGACGAGGCCGACAAGGACATCGTGCTGCCCGCGCTGCCCGAAGAGGCGCGGCAGTGGTGGGAGAAGGCGATCCTGTCGATCCACCCGCACTCGACATGGTCGATCCATGTGCGCAGCCCATTTGCGCCGGCCAAGGCGAGCTGGAACCGTACGCGACGAAACCAGGGTCTCTAGGGATCAGACCTCGGTACCCGGTTCGACGACCGCGCCGTGCACCAGTCGACGGAACCAGCGTTGCGCGGGCGTGAGACTCGACTCTCGCCGGGTGAAGATCGCGACGGGCGTGCTCTGCCCCGGCCACGGCAGCTCGGCGATCTGCAGCGTCGGGAACCAGCCGCAGAACACCTCGGCGACGTGCCGGGGCAGCAGCGTCACGAGATCTGTGTCCTTCAAGACGGCGGGGAGGGTTCCGTACTCCTCGACCGTCAGGGCGACCTGAGGCATGAGCCCGTGCTCGAGCAGCAGCTGGAGCGGATGCACGTGACCGCCGCGCGAAGAGACGCGCACGAACCCGCGCCCGTCGAACATGTCGGGACCCGACGGGGGCAGCGGGTGGCGACGGGAGGCGAGCGCCACGTACTCAACGGCGCGCACCGGCGTGCGCCACAGCCGCGATGCATCCATCTGGGCCACCGTGATCGCCAGGTCGAGGTTCCCGCGCACGAGCTCCTCTTCGACCTGGTCGGCATCCAGTCGTCGCACCGCCAGGCGCGCTCGGGAGTGCTCGCGATCGAGAGCGCTCATGATCGGTGGAAGGAAGGTTTGCTCACCGATGGATGTGAGTCCGAGCGAGAGCTCGCCCGTGAACGCCGACGGTTCGAAGGCGATCGAATCGCTGACCGTCGCCTCGATCTGGGCGAGCGCCTCGTGGAGCGGGCCGAAGAGCGCGGTCGCGCGCGGCGTCGGCACCATGACGTGGCCTTCGCGCCGGAACAGGTCGTCGGCGAAACGCTCGCGCAGGCGGGCGAGCGTGTAGCTCACGGTCGGCTGGGTGACGTGGAGGAAGTCAGCGGTCGCGGTCAGCGTGCGCAGCTCGTACAGCACGACGAACGTGCGCAACTGGTTCAGATCGGGGATGGCCATCTATCGAATCCATCTATGAAGAAGTGCTCCAGAATCTATTGGACCACATCGGGACGCCGACCTACAGTCGGAATGTCGGTACAGCACCTCGTTGCCGACAGATCTAGTGACAAGGACGACACTCGGTGATCATCGACATCCACGGCCACTACACGACGGCTCCGGCTCAGCTCGGCGCGTGGCGGGACCTTCAGATCGCGTTCACGAACGGTCAGGGCGAGGCGCCCGACCCTTCGACGCTGCAGATCTCGGACGACGACATCCGGGAGACCATCGAGTCGAACCAGCTGAAGCTCATGAACGAGCGGGGGACGGATGTCACGGTCTTCAGCCCCCGCGCGTCCTTCATGGCGCACCACATCGGCGACTTGGCCGTCAGCCAGACCTGGGCACGGATCTGCAACGACCTCGTCGCCCGCGTGAGCCAGCTGTTCCCCGACCGTTTCATCATGGGTGCGATGCTCCCGCAGTCCCCGGGGGAGGACCCGTCGACCTCGGTCGCGGAGCTCATCCGCGCGGTCGAGGAGCTCGGCGCCGTCGAAATCAACCTCAACCCCGACCCCTCCGGCGGACTGTGGACGGCTCCGGCTCTCACGGACCGCTCGTGGTACCCCATCTACGAGAAGCTCGTCGAGTACGAAATCCCGGCGATGATCCACGTCAGCACCTCGTGCAAGCCGGTGTTCCACACCACGGGTGACCACTACCTCGGCGCCGACACGACCGCGTTCATGCAGCTGCTCAAGGGTGACCTGTTCCGCGACTTCCCGGACCTCAAGTTCGTCATCCCCCACGGCGGCGGCGCTGTGCCGTATCACTGGGGGCGGTTCCGGGGTCTCGCGATGGCCCTCGGCAAGCCCGAGCTCGAAGACCATCTGATGAACAACGTCTTCTTCGACACCTGCGTCTACCACCAGCCGGGCATCGACCTGCTGACCGACGTGATCCCGACCGAGAACATCCTGTTCGCCAGCGAGATGATCGGCGCCGTCCGCGACATCGATCCGCGAACGGGGCACTACTTCGACGACACGAAGCGCTATGTCGAGGCGACGCCCAATCTCACGGATGCCGAGCGCAGCGCAGTCTTCGAGAGCAACGCCCGCCACGTCTATCCGCGACTGGACCGCGCCCTGTCGGCGCGCGGGCTGTGAGAGGAACCACCATGCGTCTGAACAACCTCGGCCTCGTCCGCACGAACATCGAGCGCCCCGATCCCGCCGATGTCGCCCGTCTCTCGCAGTTCGGCGTGGCCACGATCCACGAGGCGATGGGCCGCGTCGGGCTCCTGCGCCCCTACATCCGCCCCGCCTACTCGGGTGCGAAGCTGTGCGGCCCCGCCGTGACGGTGCTGCTGCAGCCCGGCGACAACTGGATGTTCCATGTTGCCGCCGAGCAGGTGCAGGAGGGCGACGTCATCGTCGCCGGGTGCACCACCGAGAGCGAGGACGGCTTCTTCGGAGAGCTGCTGGCGACCTCCCTCACCGCACGCGGATGCAAGGGCTTGGTCATCGACGGCGGCGTCCGCGATGTCGCCGACCTCGAGAAGATGGACTTCCCCGTCTTCTCCCGCGCGATCAACTCCAAGGGCACCGTCAAAGCCACCCTCGGCTCGGTCAACGTCGACGTGGTCGTCGCCAACGCCCTGGTCCACCCCGGCGACGTCGTCGTCGCGGATGTCGACGGTGTCGTCGTCGTGCCCCGCGAGCTCGTGGGCGCAGTCGCCGACGCGAGTCAGAAGCGCGAGGACAACGAAGAGGCCAAGCGTCAGAAGTTCCGCGAGGGCGTCCTCGGTCTCGACATTTACGGCATGCGCGAGCCGCTGGCCGCCGCCGGCCTCGAATATGTGGCGGACTGACGATGGCCCACGGTGACACGAGCGGGGGGTTCGAGAAGACCCCCGGGTGGCTGGACTGGTATGACGGCCCGGCGACGCCGCACTTCCGGATGCCGGCGGGTGCCGTGGACGCGCACTGCCACGTCTTCGGTCCGGGCGCGCAGTTCCCCTATGCGCCCGAGCGCAAGTACACGCCGTGTGATGCCTCCGCCGACCAGCTCTTTGCCCTCCGCGACCAGCTCGGGTTCGAGCGCAACGTCATCGTGCAGGCGACCTGTCACGGTGCCGACAACCGAGCACTCGTCGATGCGCTGCATCGCAGCGGCGGCCGTGCGCGCGGGGTCGCGACGGTGCGCCGCGACGTCACCGAAGAGCAGCTCGCCGAACTGCATGAGGCCGGTGTGCGGGGTGTCAGGTTCAACTTCGTGAAGCGCCTGGTCGACCGCGTGCCGACGGAGTCGCTCGGCGAGATCGTCGAGAAGATCGCACCGCTCGGATGGCACGTCGTCATCTACTTCGAGGCCGAGGACCTGCCCGACCTGTATGACTTCTTCTCCGGTATCCCGACGGACGTCGTCGTCGACCACATGGGTCGACCCGACGTGACGAAGGACCCCGACGGCCCGGAGTTCGGACTGTTCCTGCGCTTCATGCGCGAGAACCCCAACGTGTGGACGAAGGTGTCGTGCCCTGAGCGCCTCAGCGTCACCGGTCCCCGCGCGCTCGATGGCGAGCAGCATGCCTACACGGACGTCGTGCCGTTCGCCCGTCGCGTGGTCGAGGAGTTCCCCGACCGCGTGCTGTGGGGCACCGATTGGCCCCACCCCAACCTGAAGGACCACATGCCCGACGACGGGCTGCTGGTCGACTACATCCCCCAGATCGCGACGTCATCGGACCTGCAGCAGCGGCTGCTGGTCGACAATCCGCGCCGCCTCTACTGGCCCGAAGGAGACTGACATGGCACTCGAAAAGCCCTACAAGAACATCCCCGGCACGACCATCTTCGATGCTGAGCAAGCCCGCAAGGGCTACCACCTCAATCAGTTTGCGATGTCGATGATGAAGCCCGAGAACCGCGAGCGGTATCTCGCCGACCGCGAGGCGTATATCGACGAGTGGCCGCTGACCCCCGCGCAGCGTCAGGCCCTGATCGACATGGACCTGAACGCCATGATGGCCGAGGGCGGGAACATCTACTTCCTCGCCAAGATCGGCGCCGCGCACGGGCTGAGCTTCCAGCAGATGGCCGGGTCCATGACCGGCATGAGCGAGGCCGCTTACCGCGACATGATGATCGGCGGCGGACGCCGCCCCGAGGGCGTGCGCCTGAAGGACCTCGATGGCTGGACCCCGCCGAGCACCGACAAGGCCGAGACGATGCGCGAGGATGCTCCGGCGAAGTTCACCTCCGCGCTCTACACCTCGCACGTGCCCGCGATCGGTGCCGCGATGGACCTCGGCAAGACCGAGGAGCCGTACTGGAAGAAGGTCTTCGACGGCTACGTGTGGACCCGCAAGTGGGCCAAAGAGAACACCCCCGACGTCGTCATCCTGGTCTACAACGACCACGCGACCGCCTTCGACGCCTCGATCGTCCCGACGTTCGTGCTCGGCACCGGTGAGCACTACCCGATCGCCGATGAGGGCTACGGTCCTCGCCCCGTGCCCGACGTCAAGGGCTATCCGGAGTTCGCGTCCCACATCGCGCAGTCGGTGATCCAGGATGACTTCGACCTGACCCTCGTCAACGAGATGGTGGTGGACCACGGACTGACCGTGCCGCTCTCGCTCGTCTACGGCGACGTCGAGGAATGGCCCGTGCGTGTCATCCCTCTCGCGGTGAATGTCGTGCAGTACCCCGTCCCTTCGGGTCGCCGCTGCTACGAGCTCGGCAAGGCCCTGCGCCGCGCGCTCGACAAGTGGGACGGCCCCGAGCTGAACGTGCAGATCTGGGGCACCGGCGGCATGAGCCACCAGCTCCAGGGACCTCGGGCCGGCCTCATCAACGAGGAGTGGGACAACGCCTTCATGGACCACCTCATCGCCGACCCGCTCGGGCTCACCGAGTGGTCGCACATGGAGTACGTCGATGAGGCGGGCTCCGAGGGCATCGAGCTCGTGGACTGGCTGATCGCGCGCGGCGCGATGGACGACCAGTTCGGCGGCGAGGCACCCGAGGTCGAGCACCGCTTCTACCACGTGCCCGCCTCGAACACCGCGGTCGGCCACCTCGTCATCAGCAACCCCGTGGCGCCGTCACTCTCGAAGGCCGTGCCCGCCGACGAGCAGGTTCCGGTCGGCGCCACCGCCTGAGATCCTGAACCCGACACCGCTCCGCGGGGGCCGCTCCCGGTCCCCGCGGAGCGAACCCCTGTGAGGAGACACCCATGAGCAGTGACAAGGTCCGGATCGCCGTGGTCGGCGCCGCCGGCGCATTCGGCATGAAGCATCTGGACGGGCTCGCGAACATCCCCGACGCCGAGGTGACCGTTGTCAGCGGCACCAAGCCGGAGGCGACGCAGGCGGTCGCCGAGAAGTACGGGGTCCCGCACGCGGTCGTCGGCTACGACGCCGTGCTCGATCGTGACGACGTCGACGCCGTGATCCTCGCCACCCCGACCGGGATGCACGCGGCACAGACCCAGGCGGCGCTTGCTGCCGGCAAGCACGTGCAGGTCGAAATCCCGCTGGCGGACTCCCTGGCCGATGCCGAGGCCACCCTCGCCGCAGCCGAGGCGTCAGGCCGGGTCACGATGGTCGGACACACGCGACGCTTCAACCCGTCCCACCAGTGGGTGCACAACAAGATCACGGCCGGTGAATTCGCCATCCAGCAGATGGATGTGCAGACCTACTTCTTCCGCCGCACGAACACCAACGCGAAGGGCGAACCACGGTCGTGGACCGACCACCTGCTGTGGCACCACGCGGCGCACACCGTCGACCTGTTCGCGTACCAGGCGGGCCGCATCGTGCAGGCCAACGCGATCGAAGGTCCGTTGCACCCCGAACTCGGCATCGCGATGGACATGTCGATCCAGCTCAAGGCCGAGTCCGGTGCCATCTGCACGCTGTCGCTCTCGTTCAACAACGACGGTCCGTTCGGCACCTTCTTCCGATACATCGGCGACACCGGCACCTACATCGCCCGCTATGACGACCTGGTCAACGGCAAGGAAGAGCCGATCGATGTCTCGCAGGTCGCCGTGAGCATGAACGGCATCGAGCTGCAGGACCGGGAATTCGTCGCCGCGATCCGCGAGGGTCGTGAGCCCAACTCTTCCGTGCGGCAGGTCTTCGACTGCTACCGCGTCCTCGGGATGCTGCAGGAGCAGCTCGCATGACCTTTCCCCGCTACGGGCTCGGCTGCATGTCCCTCAATCACGCCTATGGCATCGCTCCCTCACCCGAAGACGGACTCCGACTGCTGCGGGAGGCGCTCGACTCCGGTGTTCCGATGTTCGACACCGCCACGCTGTACGGCGGCGGTCGCAACGAAGAACTCGTCGGCAAGGCGATCGCCGGACGACGCGACGAGGTGATGCTGGCCAGCAAGGGCGGCATGGCGATGGTCGACGGCGTCCGCGTGATCGACGGCCGTCCCGAGACGCTGCGTGCGCAGGTGGATGCCTCACTGCAGCGGCTGGGGGTGGATCACATCGACCTGTACTACCTGCACCGCTGGGACAAGTCGGTGCCGATCGGTGAGAGCGTCGCCGCACTCGCAGAGGCCGTCGACGCCGGCAAGATCGGCTCGATCGGTCTCTCCGAGGTGTCGGCGGCGCGCCTGCGCGAAGCGCAGCAGGTCGCCCCGATCGCCGCGGTGCAGAACGAGTACTCCCTCTGGACGCGCAACGCGGAGCTCGGCATCCTCGAGGCGACCCGCGAAGACGGCGTGGCGCTCGTGGCTTTCTCGCCGGTCGGACGCGGCTTCCTCGCCGATGCGGTGCGCGATCCCGACGAGCTGGTCGCGAAGGACATCCGCCGCGCGATGCCGCGCTTCCAGAGCCCGAACTGGGAGGCCAACGCGGCACTTCTGCCGGCCTGGCGCGCACTCGCCGCCGAAGCCGGGATCTCGCCCGCCCAGCTCGCGCTGGTGTGGGTGTCCTCGCGCGGCGAGCACGTGGTGCCCATCCCCGGCACGGCGAACCCGGCGCACCTGCGTGAGATCATCGCCGCCGCGGACATCCTCGTCGACGATGCCCTCCTCGCTCGCGCCGGTGACCTCATCGGAAACGCCACGGTCTCCGGCCCCCGCTACTCGCCGCAGAACAGCGCCGAGGTCGACGCCGAGTCGTTCGAGGATGCGGCGTGAGAGCCATCTCGTCGATGGCGACACGCCTGGTGCTGGCCGATGTCATGGCCGCGGCGGCGGCGCGCGGATTGCCGACGGTGGAGGTGGCGTCGGTCGGTGGCGTCGATGCGGCCGCGCGCGTTGCCGCCGGCGAGCAGTTCGACCTGGTCTTCCTCGCCGAGGGCGCCCTCACGAAGCTCGCCGATGCGGGACATGTCGTCGCGGCATCCGTCACCCCGCTCGCACTTTCGCAGGTGGCGGTCGCGGTGCCCTCGGGTACGGATGAGGGCGCCACCGCTCCGGCTGGACCCGCGTTCACCGACGCCGCCGGCGTCAGGGAGGCGATCCGGGGGGCGGCGAGGGTCGGCTATTCGACCGGACCCAGCGGAACGGCGCTGGTGCGGATGATCGACGAGTGGGGCATGACCCCGGAGATGCACGACCGCCTCGTGCAGTCGCGCCCGGGCGTCCCGGTCGCGAGCGCCCTTGCCGCGGGCGAGGTCGACCTCGGGTTTCAGCAGCTCAGTGAGCTCGTCGGCGCGCCCGGCGTCACGATCCTCGGCACCCTGCCCGCGGACTGCGCGATCGACACCGTCTTCGCCGGGGCCGTCGCGACGACCGCGGCCGACCCGGGCGGGGCGGCAGCGGTTCTCGCGTTCGTGTGCTCAGACGCTGTGCGCGACATCGTGACCGCCCACAGCTTCTCGCCCGCTCGCTAGGTGCTCGCGCGTTCCCGCGCGAGGGATGCATCTTTGTGTGAGGGATCCGACGCGCCGTCTGTGATTGGGTGGGCTCGATGAGCGGGATCGGGTTGCGGTCGGAGCGAGGGCCGATACTTCTCGCGCTCATGCTGGCGATCTTCTTGATCGCCATCGATGCAACGGTTCTGTCGACCGCCGTGCCCACGATCGTCGCCGACCTCGGCGGCTTCGATCAGTTCCCGTGGCTGTTCTCGGTCTACCTGTTGGCGCAGGTCGCCTCGGTGCCGGTCTACGCGAAGCTCAACGACACCATCGGTCGCCGACCGGTGATGTTCACAGGCATCGGGCTCTTTCTCCTCGGTTCGGTGCTGTGCGCGGCAGCGTGGGACATGACGGCATTGATCGCCTTCCGCGGCATCCAGGGTCTCGGGGCCGGCGCGATCCTGCCCACCGCCCTCACGGTCGCCGGTGACATCTACACGGTTCGTGAGCGCGCGAAGGCGCAGGCGTACATCGCGAGCGTCTGGGCCGTCGCCTCCGTCGCCGGACCCACTCTCGGCGGTGTGTTCTCGCAGTTCCTGTCGTGGCGGTGGATCTTCTGGGTCAACCTGCCGCTCGGGATCCTCGCCCTGATCCTCATCTGGCGCCAGTACCGGGTGCCGTTCGAGCGCTCCCGCAAGCGCATCGACATCGCCGGCGCCGCACTTCTCACCGCGGGGCTCGTGCTGCTCGTGCTCGGCGTCCTCGAGGGCGGTGTGTCGTGGGCATGGTGGTCGTGGCAGAGTGCGGCGCTCTTCGGTGGTGCTGCCGTGGTGCTCCTCGCCTTCTCCTTCGTCGAGCGGCGCGCACAGGATCCGGTGCTCGAGCCTTGGGTTCTGCGCAGCAGGGTCGTTCTGACGACAGCCGCCGTGTCCGCGGTCATCGGCGCGGTGCTCATCGGCCTGACCTCCTTCGTCCCGACCTTCGTGCAGACCACCACCGGCGCGACGCCGGTCGTGGCCGGCCTCACCGTCGCGGCGCTGACGATGGGATGGCCGATCACAGGATCCCTCGCGGGGCGGGTGTACCTGCGCATCGGATTCCGGCGTACGGCGATCGTGGGCGCCGGCGGAGCGCTGGTCGGTGCCGGCGTGTTGTCTGCGTCCGCCGCCGTGTCCCCCTCGATCTTGTGGACCGCACTCGGCTGCTTCATCATCGGGCTCGGGATGGGCCTGGTCGCCAACCCGACTCTCATCGCTGCGCAGTCTTCGGTCGAGCTGCGCCGGCGTGGGGTCGTATCCGGGACGAACGCGCTGGCGAGGTCGATCGGAAGCTCGGTGGGTGTGGCCATCTACGGTGCGGTCGCGACGGGAGTCATCGCGTCCGGTGGCGGCCCCGAAGTCGCAGCCGCGGTCCAGGACGGGGCGGTGGCCGTGTTCGTCGGCGTCGCGGTCACGGCGGCTGCGCTGTTGCTGGCGACCATCATGATCCCGCATGTCCCGATCGAGGCGGACGCCGCGGACTGACGTCGGGGACCGGCGGCGGCGGCGCTGGATTGCGCCGATGTTTCCCCGCGTGACGATTGGCGAAAGGATGCCGTCAGGGGGCGCTTTCGCGTGACGCCGACCCCTAATGTCGGCGTCACGGACGGCGCGGAGGGACGGCGCCGCGGAATGGCGGGGGCCACCATGAGTGAGACGACAGCACCGAGCACGGAGTCCAAGGCCGCGAAGCGCGCCGCGCGCGCCACAGCCAACGGTGTGGACACCATCCCGCCCTTGGCCCGCCTCTTCCCACTGGGTCTCCAACACGTCCTCGCCCTCTACGCCGGTGCGGTCGCGGTGCCCCTCATCGTCGGCGGGGCGCTCGACTACAGTGCCGCCGACCTCGCCTTCCTCATCAGCGCGGATCTGTTCATCGCGGGCATTGCGACGATCGTCCAGTCGGTGGGCTTCTGGCGTTTCGGCGTGCGTCTGCCCCTCATGCAGGGGGTCACCTTCGCCGCGGTCGGGCCGATGATCGCGATCGGACTCGAGCACGGCATCACCACGATCTTCGGCTCGGTGATCGCGTGCGGGCTGTTCATGATCCTGATCGCGCCGTTCTTCGCGCAGCTGCTGCGCTTCTTCCCCCCGATCGTCACGGGCACCGTCATCCTCATCATCGGTCTGTCCCTCATGCGTGTCGCCGCCGGGTGGATCATGACCGGATCCACCGCCGAGGAGCCCGGTGCGCCACCGATCAACGTCGCGTTCGCGTTCGGCACCCTGCTGCTGATCGTGCTCATCGAGCGCTTTGCGCCGGCGCCGCTTGCACGCGTCTCGGTGCTGCTGGGGCTTGTCGTGGGAACCCTCGCGGCGCTGTTCGTTCCGGGAATGGTCGACTGGTCGAACGTGGGGGAAGCCGGCTGGTTCGCGATCGTGACGCCTTTCCACTTCGGGCTCCCGACGTTCGAGCTAGCCTCGATCGTCTCGATGATCATCGTCGGCATCGTCATCATGACCGAGACCACCGGCGACATGATCGCGGTCGGCGAGATCGTCGACAAGCCCGTCACGCGGCGTCAACTCGCCGACGGGCTGCGCGCCGACGGGCTCGGCACCGTCCTCGGCGGCATCTTCAACACCTTCCCGTACACCGCATTCGCGCAGAACGTCGGTCTGGTCTCGCTGACCGGGGTCAGGTCGCGCTACGTCGCCACGATGGCGGGCCTCATCCTGGTCGTCCTCGGTGTCATCCCGAAGGTGTCGGCCATCGTCGAGGGCGTGCCCCGCGCCGTCCTCGGCGGGGCGGGCATCGCCCTGTTCGGGATGGTCGCCGCCAGCGGCATCCGGACTCTCACGAAGGTGAAGTTCAACAACCGCAACGTCCTGATCGTCGCGATCTCCGTGGGGGTCGCGCTGCTGCCGACGGTGACGCCGACGATCTACGAACAGTTCCCGTCGTGGTTCCAGCTGATCTTCGACTCGGGCATCTCAGCCGGTGCGATCATCGCCATCCTGCTGAACCTGCTGCTCAACAGCACGGACCTGCGAAAGTCCGCCGAAGGCGATCCCGTTCTCAGCCCGCACGATGCGGTGCGAGGTCCTGCGGCTGCGGCGCTGGCTCATCCGGAGGCGCAGGGGACGGGTCTGATTCCGACGACGGTGCTCGAAGCCGAGAAGGAAAAGCCGCCCACAGACCCAGCGTGAGTGCCACAGCGACGCCGTAGGCCAGCAGCGGCGCGGCCGCGACCGCCTCGAACACCGATCCGGCCGACCCGACCGGCAGGTTCGACCACACGGTCTTCGCCTCGTCATCGGAGTAGTCGTACTGCAGGAGGGCGAGCTGGTCCTCGTCGAGGAGGGCGACGAAGGCCGCGGCGGCCTCCTGGACGGCCTCGGTGAGCGCGGTGCCCGCGTCGCTGGAAGTCGTGGTCGTGGTGGTCGTCGTCGCCGTCGCGGTGGGGGTCGCGGTCTCGGCGGTGCTCACCGTGCCGGCACAGGCTGCCAGAGAGCCGGCCAGGACGAGCGCCGCGGAGGCCCCGGCGATCCAGCGCAGGCGAGGAGAGGAGAGTCTGTTCGTCAGGACATCGATGAAAGGTCACATTCCTATGTGATTTCTATGCGGGGCGTTTCGGGTGGCCCGGAAGATGCCGCGTGAAGAGGAGAATCGAGGCATGGATGCCGCTCCCGCTGTGCTGACGCAGATGCCCGCCCCGCAGTACGTCATGACCGCGGAGGGGTACCGGATCGCGACCTACTCCTGGGGAGATCCGGACGCCGAGACGGTGCTGGCCGTGCACGGATTCTCCTCGAGCTGCCGTGACAACTGGGTGAGCACCGGGTGGGTGCGTGATCTCACCCGCGCCGGCCTCCGCGTGTTGGGCGTGGACCAGCGCGGCCATGGCGCGAGCGACAAGCCCCACGACCGCCGGGCCTACACGATGCGCTCACTCGTCTCGGATCTGTCGACGGTGCTGGACACGTACATGCTCGACACGGTGCAGTACCTCGGATACTCCCTGGGTGCGCGCGTCGGCTGGCAGTTCGCCGTCGACCGCGCGGACCGGGTCACGCAGGCGGTGCTCGGCGGTATCCCGGACGGGACACCGCTGGCCCGGCTGCAGCTGGAGCAGGCGCGCGCCTATGTGACCGAGGGGACCCCGGTGCAAGACAAGGTCACCCACAACTACGTCACCCTGGCCGAGCGCGTCGAGGGCAACGACCTGGGCGCTCTCGTCGCGCTGGCAGAGGGAATGCGGTTCGGGGAGAGCGGCGACCCGGATCCCGCCGACCCGCCGCAGCAGCCGATCCTGTTCGCGACCGGCAGCGAAGACGCGATCATCGAGCGCTCGCGCCGGCTCGCCGAGGCGACACCGAACGGAACTTTCGTCGAGATCCCGGGGCGTCACCACTTCAACACCCCGGGGTCGCGCGACTTCCGCCGGGTGGCGATTCACTTCTTCACCGACGACACGGAAGGCTGAACAGATGCAGCAGCGACCACTGGGACGCACGGGCCGACAGGTCTCGGCGATCGGTCTCGGAACCTGGCAGTTGGGTGCGGACTGGGGAGAGGTCTCCGAGACCGATGCGCTCGCTGTCCTCGAGGCATCCACGGCGGCCGGCGTGACGCTCTTCGACACGGCCGATGTCTACGGCGACGGCCGGTCGGAGACCTTCATCGGGTCTTTCCTGGCGTCCCACCCGGGCATCACCGTGGCCACCAAGATGGGTCGACGCGTCGAGCAGCTCGTCGAGAACTACACCCCCGCGGCCTTCGTGGCGTGGACCGACCGATCCCGCCGCAACCTCGGTGTGGCTGCTCTCGACCTCGTGCAGCTGCACTGCCCTCCGACGGGTGTCATCGAGTCGGATGCCGTCTATGACGCGCTGGACGCGCTGGTCGAGAGCGGAGCGATCCAGGCGTACGGGGTCTCGGTGGAGACCTGCGACCAGGCGCTCGCCGCCATCGCCCGCCCGGGTGTCACCAACGTGCAGATCATTTTCAACCCCTTCCGCCTCAAGCCCCTCGACGAGGTGCTCCCCGCCGCGGCAGCGGCTGAGGTCGCGATCTTCGCCCGGGTGCCGCTGGCCTCAGGGCTGCTGTCGGGGAAGTACACGGCCCAGACGACGTTCGCCGCGAACGACCACCGCACCTACAACCGCCACGGCGAGGCGTTCGACCGTGGCGAGACGTTCTCCGGTGTCGAGTTCGCCGCGGGCCTGGCCGCGGCGCAGGAGCTGGCCGCCGCCCTCCCGGAGTCGGTGCCCCTCCCCGCCGCGACCCTGGCGTGGATCGCCGCGCAGCCGGGAGTCACCACCGTCATCCCCGGTGCCCGCAATGTCGCCCAGGCGGAGGCGAACGCCGCGGCCGCGGCACTCCTCGAGCCGGGATCCGGTTTCGACCTTCCCGGGTTCGACGCCCTCGTCCGAGAGGTTTACGACCGGGACCTGCGCGCCGACATCCACCCGCACTGGTGACGCGGGTGCGAACTCCTCACGAATGAGTGCCGAGCGCTCCGCTGGGCCCCTGATCGCAGGGACCCGCGACGTCCTTGCGGAGTTGCCGACGTAGACTGAGGGGTATCCCCGGCTCTTTCAGGACTTTGTCGTGACCACTGCAACGCCCGCGCGTCCGTTCGAGGTGCGCCACCTTCAGCTCGCCCGCGCGATCTTCGCGGCGCTGGCAGCCGTGATGATCACGTTCTCGACCGATCATTCAGCGGCCGTGGGGCTCTCGGTGTTCAGCGGGTTCGCCATCGCGACCGGGATCATCTGGTTCGCGAGCATCTGGCTGGTCTTCCCCGCGGGGAGCCGATGGCCGTCCGTGCTACTGGGAATCCTCACGATCGTGGCGGGCATGGTGACGGGAATGCCGCCGCTGCGCACGGATGTCATGTTCTTCGTCGTCGTGATCGCCTGGGCGCTCCTCACCGGTCTCGTCGAGATGCTCGCCGGACTGCGCGCCCGCAAAGATGACGACGTCCCGCCCTCGCAGTCCCGGGACGGCATCACGGTCGGCATCCTCACGATGCTGCTGGCGGTCGGCCTTGCGGTTGTGCCGGTGGGCTACTCGCTGCAGTACACGATCGAGGAGGCCGGTCAGACGTTCACCCTGACGGGCATCACGATCGGCGTCGGCGTGTTCGGTGGATACGCCGCGATCGTCGCCGTCTACCTCGCCATTGCGGCGTTCTCTCCTCGGGCGCGGGCCGTCGTCGCCGTCGCCGAGGCTCCAGACCAGGAAGCGGAGGGTCGCTCGTGACCACCACCCCCTCGCGGCGCGAACTGATGCGTCCCGTCCAGCTGCTGGGTCTCGCCTTCGCGGCGGGCCTGTTCGGCGGGATCGTGACGCTCGTGTCGATGGGGTTCTTCCAGCAGGTCACCCCCGCCCAGGCTCAGACGGCCCTCGTGGTGGCCGGCATCGTCGCGGGGATCTCGTTCGTGGCCACCCTCGTGGTGGTCGCGCTGCTGCTTCTGGTCATCGATCCCGCCGACGTGCACAAGACGATCGACCGACCGGTCCTGCTCCCGGACGAGCCCGCAGAACAGCGGGAGTCTGCGGCATCCGACGAAGACAAGCCGTCCGTCTGATCCGCCGCGGATTCGCGGCGAACCGGACGATCAGTCCAGCTGGTCGACGAGCGTCGAGGCGAGCCCGACGTATCCCGCGGGAGTGAGTGCGATCAGGCGCTCTTTCGCGTCCTCGCCGATGTCGAGGGCCCGCACGAACTCCGCCAGCTCGGTCCCGCCGACGCGGTGGCCTCGGGTGAGATCCTTCAGCAGCGCGTACGGGTCGGTGATCTGAGAGCGACCCGCCGCGATCTCCGCGCGGATGACGGTCTGGATCGCCTCGGCCAACACCTCCCAGTTGGTGTCGAGGTCGGCATCCAGCACCGGTTGCGCGAGCGAGATCTCGCCGAGGCCGCGCGTGAGGTTGTCGAGGGCCAGCAGCGAGTGACCCAGACCCACGCCGATGTTGCGCTGGGTCGTCGAGTCGGTGAGATCGCGCTGCAGCCGCGAGGTCACGAGCGTCTGGGCGAGGGTCGAGAGGATGCCGCCGGCGATCTCGAGGTTCGCCTCGGCGTTCTCGAAGCGGATCGGGTTGATCTTGTGCGGCATGGTCGATGATCCGGTCGCCCCTGCCACGGGGATCTGCGAGAAGTACCCGAGTGAGATGTAGGTCCAGATGTCGGTGGCCAGGTTGTGCAGGATGCCGCCGGCGTGACGGATGCGGTCGTAGAGCTCGACCTGCCAGTCGTGCGACTCGATCTGGGTCGTGAAGACGTTGAAATCGATTCCGAGCGATTCGATGAAGGCCCGCGAGAGTTCGGGCCAGTCCACCTCCGGCGCCGCCGCGAGGTGCGCAGACCAGGTTCCGGTCGCGCCCGAGAACTTCGCGAGGTACTCGGATGCCGAGATCTGACGCTCGACACGCTCCAGGCGCCAGACGAAGACACCCAGTTCCTTGCCCATCGTCGTCGGTGTGGCCGGCTGCCCGTGCGTGCGTGCCAGCATCGGCGCATCCCGGTGTTCCTGCGCCAGCTCGCGGAGGCGGGCGATCACGCCCCGGAAGCGTGGCAGCCAGACCTCTGTCACGGCGCGCTGGACGGTGAGCGCGTACGAGGCGGAATTGATGTCCTCGCTGGTGCACGCGAAGTGGGTGAGCTCGGCGATGGCATCCAGCCCGAGGGTGCTCAGGCGATCGCGCACGAGATACTCGACGGCCTTGACGTCGTGGCGGGTGACGGCTTCTTTGGCGGCGAGCCAGTCGATCTCGGCCTGGCCGAAGTCACGGTACAGGCTGCGCAGCTGAGCGCGATGACTCTCGCTCAGGGGGGACGTGCCGAACAAGGATCGGTCGGTGAGGGCGATGAGCCACTCGACCTCGACCTCGACCCGTGCGCGGTTCAGTCCCGCCTCGGAGAGATAGTCGGCAAGTCCTGCCACCGCGGGGCGGTAGCGGCCATCGAGCGGGCTGAGTGGCTGCGGGGGGAGGGAGGTCACGGTTCTCCTGTCGTCACTGCGTCAGTTCTCGGACGCGAGGGGTCGCAACACGCCGCACGATCCCGCTGAAAGGCGACATCTTGTGACCTCTCGCGTGAGGGTGCACGGCGAAATGCGCGTCTCACGGCACGGGGCGAAGGGCGGGTTGAAGCTGCCGGAACAGGCCCCGGCTGGCCCTGTCGATCATACCGAGCACCTCATCGAACATCTGGGCGTCGGCGTAGTAGGGATCAGGCACATCCATCGTCGCCGCGTGGGGGTCGAACGACATGAGCAGTGCGATCTTGTCCGCGTCGGCCTCCGTCCGGGCCCATCCACGCAGGATGCGCTCGTGGCTGCGGTCGAGAGCCAGCACGAGGTCGCTGGCCACGAAGTCGCGGTGCGTGAACTGCCGCGCCCGGTGCTGGTCTCCGGCGTACCCGCGGCGCTGCAGCGCCTCGAGAGTGCGGGTGTCGGCGCGTTCGCCGACGTGCCAGTCGCCGGTGCCGGCGCTGGCGGATGCCACGCGGTCGCCCAGACCCGCCTGGTCGGCCAAAGACCGGAACACGACCTCGGCCATGGGCGAGCGGCAGATGTTCCCCGTGCAGACGAAGACGACGCGAAACGGTGCGACGTTCGTCGTCATGCGCTCGTCCCTACCGTTGTCCGCGCCGGTGCGCATCCGATGCCCCACTCCCCGCTGTCGCATCGCCTCCTCCCCGGTGGGCGGGCTCGCGACGCTGGGAACACGCTACCCCGGTCCGGGCGCGCGAGGGAATGCCGGCAATCCACCCTGTCGTGGTGGATCCTCTCGCCTGCCCGGGACCGCGTGCGGCGCGCACCCTGCTCGCGCAGCTCGAGGTGAGCGCGCGGATCGTCGGCGCGCGTGCGGCAGACCTCGTCGCGGACACCGTGTGGCAGGCGCGGGCGGCGGACGAGTACGTCGCGGCAGCGAGCGCTCTCGCCGAAGATGTGATGGCGCTCGGGCTGTCGGCGGGCTCGCTGTCCGACCAGGTCGGCGCACCCCTTCCGGGATGGTGGGTGCCGTGAGCGATATCGACATCCGCAGCGGCGGCGCGATCTGCGTCGATCCCGCGGCGCTACGAGACGCGGCGGGAAGATGGCGTGGGGTTGCCGTCGAGCTGGACGACCTTGCAGCGCTCGCGTGGCGGGCATCCGCGCTTCTGGTCTCGACGGCGAACACCGCCGCGGAGATCGACACCCTGCGCGCGCGCTGGCTCGGGCTGCGCGGTGAGGATGCCGCGGCCACCGCCCGCCTGCTCGCTGATCGTCTCGACGGTCTGGCGGCGGCCTATGAGCTCATCGAGATCGGCGCTGAGGCCGCGGCGCTGCGAGCGGCCGGGCACCAGGCTGCAGCGGATGTTCTCGAGGCTCGCGCTGCGCTGCTGCGCGCCGAGTTCCCTGATGCGGCCGTCATCGCCGACGACGCACTCGGGCAGTGGCGCTGGGGTGTGCCCGCCGAGATGACCCGGCAGAGCGCGGTCGGTACGGCCTGGATGTCGGCCTTCTGGGCACCGGCGGCGATGATCCCCCTCGCGACCGGCGCACTGTGGCGCGCTGTCGGAGCGAGCGGACTGGGGCGCGTAGCGGCCCCGGCGGCGGAGGCCGGGTCGGGTTCGGCCGGGCCACCGCGCCGCGAGGGTGTGCGTCACGGGTCGACATCCGCGCCCGCACCACCGCGTGGACCGACCGTGGTGCGCCCGCTCGCGCCGCCGGCCGCGGTCGCGGCCGTGTCCTCCCTCGCACAGACCGCGACCCGCATCCCGCGCGACGGCGAGGCGCGGGTGCGCATCGAGCGGTATCGGATGCCGTCGGGCGCGTCCGAGTACGCCGTGTATATCGCCGGCACCCGGACGCTGGTCGGCGGCCCCGACGATCCGTGGGACATGCAGTCCAACCTCGAGCTCTACCGGGGGGAGCGCTCGGCCTCGCTCACGTCGGTCGAACTCGCCCTCGCGGCAGCGGGTGCGCAGCCGGGGGACGTCGTCCATGCGATCGGTCACTCGCAGGGCGGGATGCTCGCCGCTCAGCTGGCGCTGTCGGACCAGTACGACACGCGCACCCTCGTGACGTTCGGCTCTCCGGTCGAGGCCGCCGTCGGGTCCGACGTGCTCAGCGTCGGAGTCCGCCACACCGATGACGCCGTCGCCGCGCTCGCCGGAGCGGGGCATCCCGGTCAGGTGGGAGCCCCCGGCAGCTTCGTCGTCGAACGGGTCGCCGACCCCCGTGCGGGACTCCAGGATGTCGCGCTGGCCGCGCACGGCATCGAGCAGTACGTCGAGACCGGTGCGCTCGTGGATGCCTCGTCCGATCCTCGCGCTCGGGCGCTCGACCAGCTCTGGGAGCACCTCGGCGAGGCCGAGTCGGTCGACGTGACCGAGTACGCGGCCGTCAGGTCGGCTAGTCCTTCTTCGGACGCAGAATGATCCCGAAGATCCAGTTGAGGATCGAGATGATGAGGGCTGCGACGACGCCCCACCAGAAGTCCTCGACACGCAGACCGAACGACCACCATTGTGTGAGCCAGGCCGTCAGCCACAGCAGGAACCCGTTGATCACCAGGGAGATCAGGCCCAGGGTGAGGATGTAGATCGGGAACGCGAGCACCTTGATAACGGTGCCGATGATGGTGTTCACGAGGGCGAAGATCGCGGCCACGAGCAGCAGTGTGAGGATGAACTCCAGCGTCCCGCCGGGTGCGAAGGGAATGACCGTCACGCCGAGCGTGGGCATGAGGGTCACGATCCAGATCGAGAAGGCGTTGACGACGACGCGAACGAGAAAGCCCATGGTGGTGCCAGTCTGACACGCCCCGGGCCCGCCGCCCACCCCGGATTCGGCTGCCCGGCGCGCCGTAGACTCGCAAGATGACACAGCCCGAGCCGATCCCCGTGCGCGTTCGTCCCGAGATCGCCGAGCTCGCGCCGTACCGCCAGGGGCGCCAGGCGGGGGCAGATGCCTTCAAGCTCTCGAGCAATGAGAATCCCTTCGAGCCGCTCCCAGCTGTGCTCGACGCGCTCGCCTCGGCCTCGGCGGTCAACCGCTATCCCGACGCCCTTGCGAACCGGCTGCGTGAGCGCCTCGCGAGCGAGTTCGGTGTTTCGATCGATGAGGTGCACATCGGCGCCGGCAGCGTCGCGCTGCTCTCCCAGCTGATCACCGCGGCCGCGGGGCCCGGTGACGAGGTGCTGTACGCCTGGCGCTCGTTCGAGGCGTACCCCACGCTCGTGACCACGGCGGGCGCGACCTCCGTCACCGTGCCGCTCACCGACGACGCGCGCCACGACCTCCCCGCGCTGGTGGATGCCGTCACCGAGCGCACCCGGGTCGTGCTGCTGTGCTCCCCCAACAACCCGACCGGGACTGTGATCAGCCAGGCCGAGTTCGACGCCGTCATCGACCGATTCCCCGCTGATGTGCTGGTCATCCTCGACGAGGCGTACGCCGAGTTCGTCACCGACCCGGATGCGGTCGACGGCACGCGGGTGCTGGCCGAGCGCCGCCCCAACGTCGTCGTGCTGCGCACGTTCTCGAAGGCCTACGGGCTGGCGGGACTGCGGGTCGGCTACGCGCTGGGTCACGCTCGGGTGCTGGATGCCGCGCGCAGCACCGCGATCCCGCTGTCCGTCACCGCACAGGCCGAGATCGCCGCGCTCGCGAGTATCGATGCCCGGCAGGAGCTGCTGGAACGGGTGGCAGACATCGCCGAGCGTCGGGACGGTCTGGTCGCGGCGCTGCGTGCGCAGGGGTGGCGAGTCCCCGAAGCGCAGGGGAACTTCGTGTGGCTGGCCACCGGCGAAGACACGCTCGCCGTGGCCGACGCATTGCACGAGGCCGGTCTGATCGTGCGTCCGTTCGCGGGCGCCGGCCTTCGCATATCCGTCGGGGAGCATGAGTCTGTGGAAAAACTGCTACGAATCGCGGCTTCCGTTGTGAAAGACCTCCCGGAGGGGCATCCGGCGCGCCGGTAGCGTAGGGATCGTGACCCAGCCAGAAGATCCTGCGCTCGTTCGCGTTCTCGACGTCGACGGGACGTTTGCGCCCTCCGCCGCGGCAGAGCCCTATCTCGACTTGATCGACGCGCTCACCGACGCCCAGCTCGAAACCTTCTACCGCGACATGGTCGTCATCCGCGCGATCGACCAGCAGGCGACCAACCTGCAGCGCCAGGGACAACTTGCGCTGTGGCCGCCGAGCCTGGGGCAGGAGGCGGCGCAGGTCGGATCCGCGCGCGCTGCGCGCACCCAGGATCACATCTTCCCCTCGTACCGCGAGCACGTCGTCACCCGCATCCGTGGCGTCGACCCCGTCGACATCATCAAGATCATGCGGTGTGTCTCGAACGGCGGCTGGGACCCCACCGACCCCGCCAACGGCAACACCCACATCTACACGCTGGTCCTCGGCTCGCAGACGTTGCACGCGACCGGGTACGGCATGGGTCTCGTCTTCGACGAGCGCTGCGGCACGGGCGATCCCGAGAAGGACGAGGCTGTCATCGTCTACTACGGCGACGGTGCCTCGAGCCAAGGGGATGTGCACGAGTCGATGGTGTTCGCCGCGAGCTTCCGCACCCCCGAGGTCTTCTTCCTGCAGAACAACCAGTGGGCCATCTCGGTGCCGGTTGCGACGCAGTCCCCGACCCCGCTCCACCTGCGCGGCGCCGGCTACGGCATGCCGAGCCACGTGGTGGACGGCAACGATGTGCTCGCCAGCTACGCCGTGACCCGTCGTGCCATGGATGAGGCCCGTGCCGGCGCGGGGCCGCAGGCGATCGAAGCGATGACCTACCGCCTGGGTGCCCACACGACCAGCGATGACCCGACCAAGTACCGCACCACCGAAGAGGAGGAGTCGTGGCGACGCCGCGACCCGATCGCGCGCATGCGCGCGTACCTCGTGGGGCGCGGGGCCGCGGCATCCGTGTTCGATGAGATCGACGCCGAAGCCGCCGCTGCCGCGGATGATCTGCGGGTGCGGTCGCGGGACCTCGTCGCTCCGGACCGCGACGTCATCTTCTCCCATGTGTACAGCGACCCGCATCCGCTCATGGATGAGCAGCGGCAGTGGCTCGCCGACTACGAGGCTTCGTTCGAGGAGGGCGCACGATGACATCCGTTGCCAGCACCACCACGTCCTCCGATACCGAGACCGTCGCACCGGCCCCCGGCCCGATGCCGCTGGGCAAGGCGCTGAACGCGGGCCTGCGGGCGGCGCTGGCGGCGAACGACCGTGTCCTGCTGATGGGCGAGGACATCGGCCCGCTCGGTGGTGTCTTCCGCGTCACCGAGGGACTGCAAGCCGAGTTCGGTCCGCGTCGCGTCATCGACACCCCGCTCGCCGAGTCCGGCATCATCGGCACCGCCATCGGGTTGGCGATGACCGGCTTCCGACCGGTCTGCGAGATCCAGTTCGACGGGTTCGTCTTCCCCGGCTTCGACCAGATCACCACGCAGCTGGCCAAGCTCACCTCGCGCACCGAAGGCGCCCTGCAGATGCCCGTCGTGATCCGCATCCCCTACGGCGGTCACATCGGTGCGATCGAGCACCACCAGGAGAGCCCGGAGGCGTACTTCACGCACACGCCGGGACTTCGAGTGGTCAGCCCCTCGACCGCCAACGACGCGTATTGGATGATCCAGGAAGCGATCGCCTCGAACGACCCGGTCGTCTTCCTCGAGCCCAAGAGCACCTACTGGACCAAGGGCGAGGTCGACACCTCGGCGCCCGCGCTTCCCCTGCACGCGAGCCGCATCGTGCGCCGCGGCACCGACGTCACCCTTGTCGGCCACGGTGCCATGGTCGGAACCCTCCTGCAGGCCGCCGCGCTCGCCGAAGCCGAGGGCACCAGCTGCGAGGTTGTCGACGTGCGCTCGCTGTCTCCCATCGACTACGGGCCGATCCTCGATTCGGTCCGCCGCACGGGACGGATGGTCTACGCGCAGGAGGCACCGGGATTCACGAGCCTCGGGAGTGAGGTGGCCGCCACCGTCGCCGAGAAGGCGTTCTTCTCGCTCGAGGCGCCGGTGTTGCGGGTCTCAGGCTTCGACACCCCGTTCCCGCCTGCGAAGCTCGAGGGCCTCTACCTGCCCGACGCCGACCGCATCCTCGAAGCGGTCGACCGGGCACTGACGTACTGACATCGCGACCGGGACATCCGACGAGAGGACTCCTCGATGACGACCCAGACCTTCGCACTCCCCGACGTCGGTGAGGGCCTGACCGAAGCTGAGATCGTGACGTGGCACGTCCGCGCCGGCGACACCGTCGCCGTCAACGACGTGCTCTGCGAGATCGAGACCGCCAAGTCCCTCGTCGAGCTGCCCTCGCCGTATGCCGGCACGATCGGTGAGACCCTCGCCCCCGAAGGCACCACGGTGCTCGTCGGGACCGCCATCGTCACGATCGACACGGTTGCGGCATCGACACCCGAGTCTCCGACCGCTCCGGTGTCGCCCGCGCACGGTGTGAGCGGCGCTGACCGTGCCGACACGACATCGGAGCGGGTCGAGGCAGAGCCCGGAGGGGCCGTGCTCGTCGGGTACGGCACCGGGGGGCACGCCACGTCGCGGCGGCGCAAGCCCGCCGGGCGGCCGGTCGCGGCATCCGTCGGCGTCGTCGCGAAGCCCCCTATTCGCAAGCTTGCGCGCGATCTCGGCGTCGATCTGTCGGCCGTGCACCCCACGGGTGAGGCCGGCGAAGTGACGCGCGATGATGTCGTCAAGCACGCATCGCAGGCCAGCGTCTTCCGCAATATCGAGACACCCGAGTGGGGCTCGGTGCGGGAGGAGACGATCCCGGTCGCGCCCGATGTGGCAGGGGCGGCCGTGGCGCCTCCGGAGCAGGGCCCTGCGCTCTCGGGGCGGCTCCCCCAGATCGCCACGCAGCCCGCGGGCGAGCGCGAAGAGACGATCCCGGTCAAGGGCGTACGCAAAGCGACCTCCTCCGCCATGGTGCGCAGTGCGTACACCGCACCCCACGTATCGGTGTGGACCGACGTGGACGCCACCCGCACAATGGAGCTGGTCAAGCGTCTGAAGTCATCCCCCGACTTCGCCGATACCAAGGTGTCACCGCTGCTGATCATGGCGCGCGCGGTCATCTGGGCCGTGCGGCGGACGCCGATGGTCAACGCGGCGTGGGTCGACACGGAGGACGGGGCGGAGATCCGGGTGCGACACTTCGTGAACCTCGGCATCGCCGCAGCGACCCCGCGCGGCCTGCTGGTGCCGAATATCAAGGATGCCCAGAGTCTGAACACCCGCGACCTCGCGAAGGCGCTGGAAAAGCTCACGCTCACGGCACGCGAGGGCAAGACGCCGATCCCCGACCAGCAGGGCGGCACGATCACCATCACCAACATCGGCGTGTTCGGCATGGATGCGGGCACCCCGATCATCAACCCGGGTGAGTCGGGCATCATCGCGATGGGCGCGATCCGTCAGAAGCCGTGGGTGGTGGACGGCGAGGTGCGTCCCCGGTGGGTCACGACGGTGTCGGGGTCCTTCGATCATCGGGTGATCGACGGTGACGGCATGAGCCGGTTCGTCGCGGACGTCGCCTCGGTGCTGGAGGAGCCCGCGCTGCTGCTCGATTGAGCACCCGCCTTCGGTGCCGCCTCCCCGCTGCAGGAGGGTCCACGCCATCACGATTATGAGAACGATTATCACTCATCTACACTGAGTGCATGTCCACACCGCATCGCCTCCTCACCGTCGCCGCGCTCGGCGCGACATCCGTCCTTGCGCTCGCCGCCTGCTCTGCTACCGCCAGCGACGAGAGCACCGCCAACGCCGACGCAACCATCAACGTCGTCGCCTCGACCAACGTCTACGGCCAGATCGCCGAAGAGATCGGCGCCGACGCGGTGACCGTCACCTCGATCATCGAGTCGGGAGCCCAGGACCCGCACGAGTATGAGTCCACCGCCCAGGACCAACTCGCCGTGTCGGAAGCGGACGTCATCATCGAAAACGGTGGCGGCTACGACAGCTTCATCGACGGCCTGATCGAGTCCACCGGGACGACCGCCCACGTCATCACCGCGGTCGAGTTCAACCATTCCTACGAGGAGCTCGTCGCCGACGGCACCATCGAGGAGGACGAGCATGACCACTCCGAGGAAGAGCACGACCACGTGCACATCGAAGGCTTCAATGAGCACGTCTGGTACGACCCGCACACCATGGAACACCTCGCCGAGGCGATCGCTGCGGAGTTCGCCGAGCTGGACCCCGCGAACGCCGAGGTCTTCGAGGCGAACGCTGCGGAGTTCATCGAGGGCATCGAGGGGCTGGAGGCCAGCCTCGATGAGGTCGCCGCGACGGATGCCGGTGCCGAGGTGTTCGTCACCGAGCCTGTCCCGGTCTACCTCACGGCTGCCGCCGGCCTGGAGAACGTGACGCCTGAGGAGTTCAGCGAGGCAGTCGAAGAGGGGCAGGATGTGCCGGCTGCGACTCTGCTCGAATCGATCGAGTTGCTCGAGTCGGGCAGCGTTCGGGTCGTGATCACCAACGGTCAGGTCGGCGGCGCCGAGACCACGCAGGTCATCGCCACGGCTGAGGAACAGGGAATCCCCGTGATCGAGTTCACCGAAACCCTTCCCGAGGGGGAGACTTACATCTCGTGGATGCAGAACAACATCGCCGAGCTCCAGGCCGCACTGGCCTCGTGAGTTCCGGCACCGACGCCCCGGCGGTCCTCCGGATCGCCGGGGCGTCACTTCGTCGCGGAGACCGGGAGCTCTGGCACGGTCTCGACCTGGAGGTGCAGCCGGGCGAGATGATCGCGGTGATCGGCCCGAGCGGCGTGGGAAAGACCACGCTGCTGCGCACCATTCTGGGGCTGGAGTCGCTGAGTGCGGGCACGATCGAGGTCATGGGCGAGTCCGTGCGCGGCCACGGCAGCCGTCGGGTGGGCTACGTTCCGCAGCATCGTTCCGTCCCCGACGACATCGCCATGCGTGGCCGCGATCTCGTCGCCCTCGGTGTCTCCGGCCATCGTTTCGGGTTGCCCGTGCCTCGTCGCGGCGACAAGGCGCGCGTGGATCGGCTCATCCGTGCCGTGGATGCCACGCCTTTCGCCGATCAACCGCTCGGGCGCTTGTCCGGCGGTGAACTTCAGCGACTGCGCATCGGGCAGGCCATTGCCGACGACCCGCCGCTCCTGCTCTGCGACGAACCTCTCACGAGCCTGGACTTGGCCAACCAGCAGGCGGTCGTACGGCTCATCGACCGCCATCGACACGAGCACAACACCGCCGTCCTCTTCGTGACCCACGACATCAACCCCGTGTTGGAGTCCGTTGATCGGATCCTGTACCTGGCCGGCAAGCGCTTCGCGCTGGGAGCGCCCGCCGAGGTGCTCGACACCGAGGTGCTCAGCGATCTCTACGGTGCGCGGGTGTCGGTCGTCCGCGCCGGCGGGCGGCTCGTCGTTCTGGGGGCACCGGGGATCGACGAGCTCGAGCACGACCACTGCTCGGATCACGAAGCTGAGGGCGGAGGGTTCGCATGAGCTGGTCTGACGTTCTCGATGCGATGTTCGGCGGTCTCCCCGACTACGGCGCCATCCTCGCGCTCGTGAGCAACTCCGTCATCGCCGGTGCGGTGCTCGGATTGGTCGGCGGATTGGTCGGGGTCTTCGTCCTTCAGCGGGATATGCCCTTCGCCGTCCACGGCATCAGCGAGCTCTCGTTCGCCGGGGCCGCGTTCGCGCTGCTGATCGGGTGGGATGTCATCACCGGATCGATCTTCGGATCTGTGATCGCTGCCCTGCTCATGGCGTGGTTCGGGCGGCGTGGGGGCGATCGCAACTCGTTCACGGGGGTGCTGATGCCCTTCGGGCTCGGTCTGGGAATCCTCTTCCTCTCCCTGTACAGCGGGCGAAGCGCGAACCGGTTCAGTCTGCTGACGGGCCAGATCGTGTCGGTGCAGAACTCCCAACTGGGGTGGCTGATCGGCATCAGCGCGATCGTTCTCATCGGCCTGCTACTGATCTGGCGCCCGTTGCGCTACGACTCGCTCGATCCGTATTCGGCGGCCGCACGCGGGGTGCCCGTGCGGGCGCTCTCCTTCGCGTTCATGTTGCTGCTGGGACTCATCGTCGCCGTCGCCGTGCACATCATCGGGGCGCTTCTGGTCATGGCTTTGCTTGTGACGCCGGCGGCGGCCGCGATGCGGGTGGCATCCGGACCACTCAGCGTGCCGCTGCTGGCGGCGACGTTCGGCGTCGTCTCGGCAGTGGGCGGGATCCTGCTCGCGATCGCCGGAGCGCTGCCGGTGAGTCCCTACATCACGACCATTTCGTTCCTGATCTACGTCGTCTGCCGGCTGGTGGGGCGCCGGCGGGGCCGGGTGACGCGCTCCCGCGAGCGCTCCGCATGAGCGACAATCGTCAGCAGGTCCAGATGGCGTACCACCAGACGCCGTACTCGCCGTTGTCGGTCAGCAAAGAGGTCGCTTCCCACGGGTAGTAGATGACGGCATCCCACGCGGCTTCCCGATAGCCGCCCGAGCCCTCGCACGCCATGCCGTAGAGAGGCTGGGGCGCGACGGGCCGAGGGTAGAAGTCGGCGGGCGCGCCGATGAGAACCGGGTTCCCACGGGGTGAGTCCGGTGAGCCGCCCGTGCCCCCAGCGCTCCCGCCGGTTGTCTGCGCGGCCGCTGCCAAGGCTTCCGCTTCGAGGCGTTCCTGTTCGACCGTCGCCTCGTGCGAGAGTCGTGCGTCGACCACGGCGGTGGTGAGCTGCTCGATCGCTGTGCGAGCGTCGCGGACTGCGGCCGCGATGGGGCGTCCGGTGGAGTGGTCAGCATATGTGCCGACCAGGTCCGCTGCCGCAGAGACATTGGCGTGCTCCTCGGGCCCGGCCTTGTCGTAGCCGAGGCTGTTCGGGAGCGATACCGCGGATTCCAGAAACGCGTACCACTGCGCAGTGACCGCTGCGAGCTGGTCGTCCAGGCTTGCGAGTGTGTGTCGGTAGAAGCGCGCCCGCGCCTGCGTTGTTCGGGCGGCAGCATCCAGTGACTCTGCGTGGGCGATGAGGTCATCGATCGTGTCGTCGTGCGGGTCGGCGTACAGGTCGGAGACCGCCGCAAACTGCGTTCCCAGCGAATGGCCTGCATCCACGGCATCGGCGAAATCCCGAACGGCCTGCGTGAACGACGCCTCGACGACCGAAAGCCCGGGTGCCTCCTGCGGTAGCGTGCCCTCGGCGCCGCTGAATGCGGCGAGCATCGAGTCCATTTCGTGGACACGGACCTCCAGTGCCGCATAGGCGGAGAGCTGGCGAAGTCGTTCGTGATCGACGACGCTGCGCGCCGCCTCGACCAGGTCATATGCCTGCTCGACGCGTGCCGTGTGCGCGACCGCGGGGGGAACGAGGATCGCCGTGAGTGCGACAGCGCATGTCGCGCGCACAGCCCACCTCGCGGTGCTGTCACGCCGATTGATCCTCAGTCCCATCCCCCGCATGCTATTCCGTGCGTGCCCCTTCCCATCCGACCCACAGACCGCGCCGCTACACTCCCACCCATGGCTCAACGCAACACCTGGCAGCGCGAGCGCGTCCGTTCCGCGCTCGGCGAGGCGGGAGGCTTCGTCAGCGCCCAAGCGCTGCACGCGACGCTACGTGCGCAAGACACCGGCATCGGCCTTGCCACCGTCTACCGTGCCCTGGCAGGGCTGGCAGAAGACGGTGCGGCCGACTCGCTCCAGAGCCCAGAGGGCGAAGCTCTCTACCGCGCCTGCACCACGGGTGGCCACCATCACCACTTGATCTGTCGAGAGTGCGGTACCGCCGTGGAGATCGCGGCCACCCCGGTTGAGAAGTGGGCGAAGTCGGTCGCCGCCGAACACGGATTCTCCGAGGCTGAGCACGTGATCGACATCTTCGGTAGGTGCTCGTCGTGCACCGCGGCGGCGGAGGCACGTGAGCGCTGATACCCGTCCGAGGACGGTGCGCTCGACCACGGCCGCCTCGCGGACTGCGGTGGCGCTCGGCATCGGCATCCTCGCCATCGGTGCAGTCGTGGCGATCGACCTGTTCGCCCCCACGTTCTTCGAGGATCCGCTGCCGACGCGAGCTCAGGACGGACTCACGCTCGCCCTGAGCGTCCTCATCGAGTCACTCCCCTTCGTGGCCCTCGGCGTCGTGCTCTCGATCGTGGTGCAGGTCTGGGTGCCGCCCGGGGCGCTCGAGCGCTGGATGCCGCGGACGCCGTGGCTGCGGCGGGCGGTGCTGTCACTGCTGGGAATGTTCATCCCGGTATGCGAATGCGGGAATGTTCCCTTCGCGCGCGGCCTGCTCATGCGCGGATTCACCGTTCCCGAGACGTTGACCTTCCTGATCGCGGCGCCGATCGTGAACCCGATCGTCATCATCACCACCCATCAGGCCTTCGGCTTCAGCGACGGCATCCTGGTGGCGCGCCTGCTCGGCGGATTCGCGATCGCCAATCTGCTCGGCTGGCTCTACTCGCGTCATCCGAGCCCGGATGCGCTTCTGACGGAGCGCTTCCGTGACACCTGCGAACTGGTCACGCACGAGCCCGGCGGCAGGATGCGCCGCAGCCTCGCCCAGCTGGTGATCGAACTGCGTGCGGTGATGCCGGCGTTGATCATCGGGTCGGCGATCGCCGGAGCGGTGCAGGTGCTCGTGCCGCGCGATGCGCTCTTGGCGATCGGATCCAACCCCGCGATGTCGCTGGTGGCGATGATCGCCCTCGCGATGGTCGTGTCCATCTGTTCCAACGTCGACTCGTTCTTCGCGCTCTCTTTCGCCTCCACCTTCACGCCGGGGTCGATCGTCGCGTTCCTGCTTGTCGGACCTCTCGTCGATGTGAAGATGCTCGCGCTGTTGCGCACGACGTTCACGACCAGGACGCTCGTCGGCATCGTGGTCGTGGTGGTGCTCTCGGCCTTCGCGATCGGAGCGGGGGTGAACCTCGTTGCGTAGGGCTTCTGCTGTGGGCACCCGTTGGCTCGGGGTCGGGTTGGCATCCGTCCTCGCGATCATCACGATCGTGCTCGCGGTGACGGGTCAGCTCGCGTTGTACATCAATCCAGACTCGGCCTGGTTCGCCGTCGGGATGGCGGTGTTGCTGCTCATCGGCGCCGTGGCGTCGTTCGCGCTACCGCTCGGAGCTGAGGCAGACCACGGACACGATCACGGCGACGGCGCGCACCCCGAGGGGGACATGTCGCACGAACACGCGCCCGCGCAGCGCACCCACCCCGTCGCGGCGGTCGTGAGCGTCACCGGCGGTGTGCTTGCCACCCTGATCGTGGGAGTCTCCCTTGTCGTGCCTGCCGCCACACTGTCGACAGAGCTCGCGGCCTCGCGCGTCAGCGCGGGCGTTCCGCTGTTCGGTGGGACGGATGTCGTCACCCTGGCTTCTTCGGGCGACACCTCCGAATTCGGCGTGGGGGAGTGGGCGACGGTGTTCGCGACCGCGACCAACCCGGCTGCCTTCGACGGCGACCCGATCGTGCTGACGGGCTTCGTCTCGGGCGCCGATGGCGGATTCGACCTGTCCCGCTTCGTCATCACCCACTGCGTGATCGACGCGCAGGCGGCCACCCTTCCCGTGCAGTGGGACGGTGCCGATGCACCCGAGGGCGCGTGGGTCACCGTCACGGGTACGGTGCGGTCGGGCTCCGACGGCGCCCTCACGGTCGTCGCCGACGGGGTTGACGTCATCGACGAGCCCGAGGACCCGTATGAGTACTGACCGCGCGTCCGGCCGCGCACAGGGCCGATCGTCGCGCCGGCAGCGCGCGGTGCGACGACGTCTGCGCGCGTACCTGCTCGGGTTCGGCGCGGTGATCGCGGCCCTAGCGATCGTCGGCGGCCTCGCCGCGGCGGTGAGTGTCGCCGTCGGTCCCCGCGTGACGAACGTGCACGTGGATCCGGCCGCGGCGATCGCCGCGTCGGGAGCGCGCCTGATCATCACGACGTCCCAATCGTTGGCCGAGGTGGATGCCGACCAGGTCACGGTCACCCCCGCCACCCCGTTCCAGGTCGACACCGCCGGGCGCACCCTCGGCATACGGTTCACGGTCCCCCTCGACGACTCCACCGAGTACACGGTTTCGATCGCCGGGGTGACTGGCGTGTCGGGTGATGTGGCGACGACGATCACGGAGACGTTCACCACTCCGGCCAGCGAGATCTTCCTCCTGCAGCGCGGAACGGCCGAGGGCGACACGATCTTCCGCACCGACCTCACCGGCGAGCAGGCCGTGGCTGTGTTCGCCGCCGACCACATCGAGGACTTCCGCGCGACTGCCGAGCACCTGGTCGTGTGGATCGATGACGCCGGAACGAGCAGCCTGATCGTCACCGATCTCGACGGGAACGATCCGCAGGAGCTTCCCCTGCCGGCGGAGGGCTACCTCAGCGGTCTACAGTCGGCCGACCGTGGCGAGCAGATCGGATACCTCTTCACCGACGCCGACCCGAGTGTCGAGGGCGCGCTCGAATCTGCCCTCTTCACCACATCGCTGAACGACCCCGCCGCCGAGCCCACGCGGGTCGCGGTGGCGGGCGTCGACGAGCGCATCGCGCAGTGGTCGTTCGTTCCCGACACCGACAGCATCCTGCTGATGACCTTCGACGGCGCCCTCATGCTGACGCAGGCGGATGGAGCCGACCCCACTGCCTTCGGCTCGGCGCTGGCGATCGACGGCATCGCCGCGGGGACCTCGGAGGCGATCATCGAGCGCCTCGACGGCATCTACGTCCTGGATCTGGCCACCGGCGACGAGTCGGTCCTCGTGCCGGCAGACACCGAGGGGCTCGAAGGTGCGGTGCTGCCGATCCCCGGCGGAGAGACCGTGCGGACGCTGTACCCCGTCACCGCCGAGGGATACCCGACCGGGGCGACCGAGGTCGCCGTCGTCACCGCGGAGGGGACAGCGACCGTCGTGTACTCCGCTCCGGCCACCGACGCGTTGCTGCAGACCTGTGTGTCCCCGAGCGGTCAGTATGTCGCGGTGCTGGTGGCACCGGGCGTGGCGGACAACCCATACGACGGGTATCAGCTACCGCTGCCGGAGACCGTGGAGACGCACATCATCGAGGTCTCACCCGAGGGCGGGGTGGCCCAGGAGGTCGTCGCGCTGACCGGGTTCGCGATCTCGTGGTGCCAGACATCCGTCGCCTGGCGCTGATGCCCGAGATCGGCGCGGCGTGGCATCCATGGTAAAGTCGATCTTTGTCTGCGCGCTCTCCAGCACGCAGTTCGTGTTTCGATTCCCGATCTGATCGCCGACCGGAGCTTCCGGGCGGAGGTTTTTCGCGGGGCGGAACGCAGACAAGGGATCTTGGGTGAGGCCGTCCGGCCTCACGGTATTGAAGGAGTTATCACCATGGCTGCAGTGTGCCAGGTGACCGGAGCGGTTCCCGGCTTCGGTCACAACATCTCGCACTCGCACCGCCGGACGAAGCGCCGCTTCGACCCGAACGTGCAGAAGAAGACCTACTACGTGCCCTCGCTCGGTCGTAAGGTCACCCTGAACGTGTCCGCCAAGGGCATCAAGGTGATCGACGCTCGTGGCATCGAGTCGGTCGTGAAGGACCTGATCGCGAAGGGTGTGAAGCTCTAATGGCGAAGAAGGCTCAGGACGTCCGTCCGATCATCAAGCTGCGTTCGACCGCCGGCACGGGGTACACCTACGTGACGCGCAAGAACCGCCGCAACAACCCCGACCGCATCGTGCTGAAGAAGTATGACCCCGTCATCCGCAAGCACGTCGAATTCCGAGAGGAGCGCTGATCATGGCTAAGAAGAGCAAGATCGCCCGCAACCAGCAGCGCCAGGAGGTCGTGGATCGCTACGCCGCCAAGCGCCTCGAGCTCAAGAAGCAGCTCGTCGACCCGAACGCATCGGACGAAGAGCGCGAAGCCGCTCGCGTCGGCCTGCAGAAGCTGCCGCGCAACGCGTCGCCGGTTCGCCTGCGCAACCGCGACGCGATCGACGGTCGCCCCCGCGGCGTGCTGACGAAGTTCGGCATCTCGCGCGTGCGCTTCCGCGACATGGCGCACCGTGGCGAGCTGCCCGGTGTCACCAAGTCGTCCTGGTAAGCCAGCACTGACGTCCGAGAACGCCCGCCCCCGTCCGGGGGTGGGCGTTCTCGCTTTGTGCCTGCGCGTGTCCGCGCAGTTCAGCTGATTTCAGCCGGCGACCGGGGCCTTCGCATGGGTGGTGGCCCAGTCGAGAGCGAAGTCAGCGACCTCTTCCCAACCGTCTTGGCTGACGATGCGGTGGGTGCGGCCGGCGTACTGCCGGTACTCCACGACGGCAGGGCTGCCGGTGGCGGCATACTTCTTCACGATCGCCGTGGCGATGGCCGGTGGCACGACGTGATCCTTCTCGGCGCCGATGATCAGGAGCGGGGCGCGGTCGGTGCGGCCGAAGTCGACGTGCGACGCGCCCCCCTTCTCGTTGAACGCCGCGCCGACGCCCTGGAAGAACACCTTGTTGTAGGACGGGACCGCGAACTGCGCCCAGAGCTCATCGGATGCCTTGCGGCTCAGGTCGTTGCCGAACGTGAAGTGGAAGTGCGCCTTCGAGAGCTGCTTCGCGCCGTTCTTGCCAAAGGGATTCGACAAGATCGGGGTCCCGGTCCACAGGGTCGTGAGAGGGAGAGTCGTGATGCCCGCGGGCTGAGCGGGGGTGACGGCGACATATGCCGCTCCGAGGTCGCGGTCGGCGAGCATCTGGGTGAAGAGCCCCCCGAAGGAGTGCCCCATGATGATGGGCTTCTCGGGAAGGGCGCGGATGATGCCCTCGTAGTGGTCGACGATCTCGGCGATGCCGATGCCCTTGAGGGCATCGGGGTTGGTGCGGATGTCATCGACCGTGCGGTCATCGATCCCCGGCCAGCCGGGGATGATCACGTCGTGGCCGGCGGCGCGGAAGCGCTCGGCCCAGGTGTCCCAGCTCGTGGGTGTCATCCACAGTCCGTGGATGAGGACGATCGGTGCCTTGTGGGTGGAGGTGGTGTCCATGATGTCTTTCCTTTGTGAGGTGGTGCGTGGGGGAGTGGATGTAAAAACTTCTGTGATCTCGCCCGGTCTGGGCTTCTGTGTGCGATAGTAGACCGAACGTTCTATCTACACAAGATATTCCCGAGAGTCTTTTTCGAGAGTCCCCGGGGCGTCGCTCCGGATGCCACGATGAACAGGGACCCGCCATGAACACCGCCGCACAGCACTCATCCCCCGCCTCGCGCCCCTCATCCGCACGCGCGCGACTACTGGATGCTGCGACCGAACTGTTCTACGGCGAGGGGATCCACGCCGTCGGCGTGGACCGGATCATCGAGACCGCTGGTGTCACCCGCGCCACCATGTACAAGCAGTTCGGCGGCAAGGAGGCGCTCGTCGTCGCCTATCTGGAGGGGGAGGACCGGCGCCTGCGGGAACTGTTCGCCGCGGCCACACACCAGACAGCGCAACCGGCGGCGCTCCTCGAGCTCGCGCTGCAGGGGATCGCCGCCGATATCGCGCTGCGTCACACGCGCGGGTGCCCGTTCATCAATGCGGCTGCCGAGTACCCCGACGAAGGCCCGGTGCGTGACGTCATCGCCGCGCACCGCGAGTGGTTCCGGGGCGGCATGACAGACCTTGCCACCGCGGCCGGCCTGACGGATCCGGATGAGGTAGCGGCATCCCTCGTGCTGCTGCGCGATGCGGCCCTCGTGGGCGGATACCTCGACGGAGTCGCCCAGGTGGAGGAGGCGTTCCTGCGCACCGCCCGGGGCGTCATCGCCGCGCACACCGCATGAGCCCCCTCAGCGAACCATCCCATTTCTGCCGAGGCATCCCGCTATGCGGGCCACGTCGACGAAATCGGGATGCTTCGCAGGAGCAGATACCCCGACACGCCGTCGTATGAGGCCGAATGTGTCCGGAAATCCGCGAAATCACGCGGCTCTCGCGTATATTCGAGCACGGTCGGTCAGACCAGCCGGGTGAATCCACCCGGTCCGTGCACAAGGGCGGAGACTTCACCGCCTTGGAGGACAACCACAATGGCTGAAAAGTCCATCACCAAGACCGAGCTCGTTGCGAGCATCGCCGCCTCGACGGGCCAGAGCCAGGCCGCAGTCTCGGGCGTCATCGACGCGCTGTTCTCGACCGTTGCCGAGGCTGTTGCCAAGGGCAGCAAGGTCTCGATCCCCGGTTGGGTGTCGTTCGAGCAGGTCGAGACCTCGGCTCGCACCGGTCGCAACCCCCAGACCGGCGCCGAGATCCAGATCCCCGCTGGCACGCGCGTGAAGGTCACCGCGGGCGCCAAGCTCAAGGCTGCCGGCAAGTAGTCACCGCAGTTCTCGGAACGGGGCATCGCGTCAGCGATGCCCCGTTTTCTCATGCCCGGAGAGGCCGTGATGTCGCGGCGAAGTCGGCCTGAAGAACAACATGTAAACACGCGCAAGGCGCTCTGATTCACCTCGTAGCCTGGCCGAACGGTTCGGGGGAACGCACCGGTGATCCCGGCCGAACGCATCACATCTGTCGCATCTTCAACACAGCACTAGGAGATATCGTCGTGTTCTCTCGCAAACTCTTCACCGCCGCGGCCGCCGTCGCGGGTCTCGGCCTCGTTCTCGCCGGCTGCGCCGGCACCGATGACGCCGGCGCCGACCCCGAGGCGCTCGTCCTCGGCCTGGTTCCCTCGCAGGATGTCGATCAGCTCGTCACCGACGGCGACGCACTGGCTGACCTCCTCACCGAGCAGCTCGGGATCCCCGTGACCGCCGAAATCACCGACAACTATGCGGGCCTCGTGGTGGCCATGCAGACCGACCAGGCTCAGATCGGCATGTTCGGTCCCATCGGCCTGGTGCAGGCGCAGGACGAGGCGGGCGCCGTTCCGATCCTCCAGTCGGTCCGCTACGGCGACAGCGTCTACGTGACGCAGTGGTTCACGAACGACCCCGACACGTACTGCCTCACCGACATCGTCACCGAGACCGACGACGATGGTGTGGACTACCTCTACTGCAACGGGACCGAAGAGGGCAACGTCGGCCCGCTGGGCGAGGATGCACTGGCTCTCGTCACCCAGGACGAGACGATCGCCTTCGTCGATGAGGGCTCGGCATCGGGCTACTACTACCCTGCGACCCAGCTCGGCCTGCTCGGCCTGGACATCAACGACCTGAGCGGCGCGTTCTTCGCCGGTGGTCACCCCAACGCCGTACGTGCCGTGTACGACGGCGACGCGGTCATCGGGACGAGCTTCAATGACGCACGTACCAGCCTCGCCGAGGAGACCCCCGACATCGGCGAGAAGGTCGTCGTGTTCGCGCACTCGACGCTGATCCCCAACGACGGCGTCGCCGTCAGCGGAACGCTCTCCACAGAGTGGCAGGACAAGATCGCCGACGCCTTCCTCGCGATCGCAGACACCGAGGACGGCGCCGCGGTGCTCGACGCGGTGTACTCGATCGACGGTCTCGTTCCCGCGGACCTCGAGGCACTCGAGAACGCCCGCGCGGTCTACGAGAACTTCGGCTGATCGTTCTTTCTCGCACGGCAGTGATGCCGGGCGGTCGGGATTTCCCCGGCCGCCCGGCATCCGACATGGTGGCACTGTGGTAATTCGCTTCGACAACGTGTCGGTCCGCTACGGCACCGGCACACTCGGTCTCGACGGCATCGACCTGGAGATCCCCGACGGTCAATTCGTGGTGGTGGTCGGGCTCTCGGGTGCCGGAAAGTCGACCCTCGTCCGCACGATCAACGGCCTCGTCCCGGTGACGTCGGGAACCCTCACCGTCGGTGACCAGCAGGTCAGCGGCGCGCGTGCGCGGGACCTCCGGACGCTGCGTGCCAAGGTCGGCATGATCTTCCAGTCTTTCAACCTGGTCTCGCGCACTTCGGTGATGAACAACGTGTTGGTCGGAAGGTTGCACCAGACGTCCACGCTGCGCTCCCTCCTGGGCTGGTGGAAGCCGGAGGACCGCGAGATCGCGTTTCAGGCGCTGGAGCGGGTCGGCATCGTCGAGAAGGCATGGGTGCGTGCCTCGCAGCTGTCCGGGGGGCAGCAGCAGCGTGTGGCCATCGCGCGCGTGCTCGCGCAGGAGCCGTCGGTGATCCTCGCAGACGAGCCGGTCGCCTCCCTCGACCCGCCGACGGCGAACCAGGTGATGCGGGACCTTCGACGCATCAACCGCGAGCTGGGCATCACGACCATCGTGAACCTCCACTTCCTGGACCTTGCGCGCACCTACGGCGACCGCATCATCGGTATGCGCGGCGGCAAGGTGGTGTTCGACGGCACGGGGGCGGATGCCGACGACGCCGTGTTCGAGCAGATCTACGGCCGGTCGCTGAACGCCTCGGACGTCCTGCCCGGCGGCGACGCATGACGACCCTGAGTGCTCCGAGCAGCACGACCGCACGGCCGACGAAGCCGCGGAGGTCATGGAAGACCGCTGCCGTCGTCGTCGTGGTGGTGGGTTTCACGATCTGGGCCGGTGCCGGTATCGGGTTCACGCTGGCGCCGCTGTTCACCGATCTCGGCCGCGGGTGGGTGATCCTCGAGCAGCTGTTGCACCCCAACTGGCTGTTCATCTTCGAGGTCGGCAATGCCTGGCTCGAGACCCTCGCGATCGCGGTCCTCGCGAGCCTGTTCGGCTGCGCGGTCGGGCTCGTCGCCGCAATGCTCGCCTCCAGCGTCACGCTGCCGAACAAGGCGTGGCACCAGGTCATCAAGTGGACCCTGTCGGTGATCCGTTCCATCCCCGACATCGGGTACGCGTTCCTGTTCGTCGCCCTCGTCGGTGTCGGGTCGCTTGCCGGCATCCTCGCCCTGACGATGTTCAACCTCGGTATCGTCGCCAAGCTCACCTCGGAGTCGATCGACGCGGTCGACAGAGGGCCGCTCGAGGCCGCCGCGGCCTCCGGCGCCAATGGCATCCAGCGCGCGCGATGGGCGGTGTACCCGCAGGTGCTGCCGAACTTCCTCAGCTACAGCCTTTACGTCTTCGAGCTCAACATCCGCGCATCGATCGTGATCGGCGCCGCCGGCGCCGGTGGCATCGGAAACGTGTTGCTCGTGCAGCTCGGACGCTTTGAGTGGGAGAACATCTCGGCGCTCGCGATCGCGACATTCGTCGTCGTGCTCGCGATCGACGTCGCCTCACAGGCGATCCGGCGGAGGATCACATGAGCACCGTGCGCCCTCAGCCTCCCAGCAAGACCTGGTCGACGGTCTGGCTGATCGTGACCGCCGCCGTGGTCGTCGTCGCGGTGTGGCTGGTGGACGCGAACTGGGCCCGCCTTCTCGGACTTCCCGGCGCGGTCGGCAACTACGCGGTCCTCATGGGCTCCGGTGTCTTCCAGAACCCGTTCGCCGAGCCCTGGAACGAATACTGGGCCCTGGCGACGAGCCGCATGCTCGAGTCGGTGCAGATGGCGTGGATCGGCACGCTCATCGGCGCGGCTCTCTCGCTGCCGTTGGGCTTCCTCGCGGCCCGCACGATCTCCCCGCCGGGCGTCGTCTTCGTCGTGCGCCAAATCCTCAACGCCATTCGCGCCCTCCCCGAGGTGGTCCTCGCGATCGTGCTGATCATGCCGATCTTCGGTCTGGGACCCCTGACGGGTGCGCTGGCCCTCGGCATCGGATCGATCGGCACGCTCGGCAAGCTCACCGCCGAGGCGATTGAGGCGACGGACCCGGGCCCGGTGGAAGCCGCGATCGCCTCCGGGGCCGGTCCGCTCCAGCGCATCCGCTGGGCGATCGTGCCGCAGGCGCTCCCCGAGATCCTCGCCTTCTGGCTCTACCGCTTCGAAGTCAACATCCGCGCGTCCGCGGTGCTCGGTGTGATCGGCGCGGGCGGCATCGGCTCCCTCCTGTCGCAGCTGTTCAACCGCCGCGAGTGGGCACAAATCGGCGTGACGCTCGTGGTCATCATCGTCGTCACGATCATCGTGGACTCGATCTCGGGAGCAGCGCGAAAGCGCCTCATCGAGGGTTCCGACGTCCGCACGAGCCGCCGCGAGCGGCGAGAGCAGGCCGAAGCGATCGTCTGATCTCCGGATGGGATTCCCGCAACCCGCGCCTAGGCTAGGGGGGTGAATCCCCGCCTTCTGCGAGCCGTCGGTCCCGCGACGCTCGCAGTGGTCGCCCTCGCCGTCATGGTCGTCGCCTTGGCCTACGGCGGCGGCGCGACACCGCTCGTGATCGGCGATGCCGGTCCCGTCGTGCGGTGGGGTCTGCCGGCCATGACGCTCGCGACGAACCTCTCTGCCGCGGGCATGGTGGGTTCGGTGGTGGTTGCGCTCTGGGCTCTCACCCCCGACGAACCCGCGTTCGAGGCGGCGTTGGGTATGACGTCGGCCTCGGCAGCCGTCTTCACGCTCGCCGCCGGTGCGACCGGGTTCCTCACCTTCGTGGATGCCTTCAATGCGGCCATCACGATCGGCCCCGAGTTCGGCGCTCAACTGGGCCGGTTCCTCACCGACACCGACCTCGGTCGCTCGTGGCTGCTGACGACCATCTTCGGCGCCGTCGTCACCGTGCTCTCGTTCGCCGTCCGCGGCTGGACGGGGACCTTCCTCGTCGCGATCGTCGCGGTCACCGCTCTGGTCCCGGTCGCCACCCAGGGGCACTCGGGTGAGGAGGCGAACCACAACGCGGCGGTGATGGCGACGGTCCTCCACGTCGAGGGTGCCGCGCTCTGGCTGGGCGGACTCATCCTCATGGTGGTCGTCCGGCCGCTGCTGGATCGGACCCGTATGGCCAACGCGCTCTCGCGCTATTCGACGATCGCGCTGATCGGATTCGTCGTCGTCGCAGGCTCCGGGCTCGTGCGCGCGGCGATCGGCGTCGTCACTGTGGACGGACTCTTCTCGCCCTACGGCGCGATCCTCATGGTCAAGGTTGTCGCGCTCCTCGCGCTCGGGCTCTTCGGCGCCTGGTACCGCCTGCGCCTCATCGGGCGACTCCGTGAGAGCGGCGCCGCCCGCTCGTTCTGGAGCCTCATCCTCGCCGAGATCGTCTTCATGGGAATCGCGAGCGGCGCCGCTGTGGCCCTGTCACGCACCCCTCCGCCGGTCGACACGACGTTGCCCGAGCTGCGCACTCCCGCCGAGTTCCTCACCGGCGCGGCGCTTCCTGCCGAACTCACTCCGCTGCGCTGGATCACCGAGTGGGAGATCGATGTGCTCTGGGTGTTCGCCTGCGCGTTCGGGGTGTTCTTCTACCTCGCCGGCGTGCGGCGACTGCGAAAGCGTGGCGACAGCTGGCCGCTCTATCGCACGATCCTGTGGGTCGCCGGCATGGCCATGCTCCTCTGGGTCACGAACGGCGCGCACGCCGTCTATCAGGAGTACTTGTTCAGCGTGCACATGCTCGGGCACATGCTCTTGACGATGGCGATACCGCTCATGCTGGTCGCGGGGGCGCCCGTGACGCTTGCGCTGCGGACGATCCGCAAACGCGATGACGGCACGCGGGGTGGGCGCGAATGGATCATGTGGGCGCTCCACACACCGTTCGCGAAGGTCATCACGAACCCGTACTTCGCCGCCGCGAACTTCGTGCTCTCGCTGTGGCTGTTCTATTTCACCGACCTATTCCGGTGGAGCCTGTACGACCACCTCGGTCACGAGTGGATGATCTTCCATTTCCTGGTCACCGGCTACCTTTTCGTCCTGTCCCTCATCGGCATCGACCCCATCCCCTATCGTCTTCCCTACCCGTTCCGCCTGCTCGTTCTCATCGGCGTCATGGCGATGCACGCGTTCTTCGGGATCGCGCTCATGATGAACAGTGGACTCATGGTCGCCGAATGGTTCGGGTCGATGGGGCGCACATGGGGGGCGACACCGCTGGAGGATCAGTACATCGGCGGGGGCATCGCATGGTCGGTGGGTGAGATCCCGACGCTGATCCTCGCGATCACGGTCGCCATCCAGTGGAGTCGCAGTGACGAGCGCCTGCAGCGTCGCGCCGACCGGCACGCGGACCGCACGGCGGATGCCGAGCTCGAGGAGTACAACGCCAAGCTCGCGCGCCTGGCGGAGCGCGACGCGCGAGCGGGCCGCTAGTTCCGCTCAGCCCGAGGCGACCGAGATCGACGCGCTGCCGTCGGGCTGCATCGTGATCGCACCGGTGACCACGAAGGGCACGTCTTGGCTGAGTGTGCTGACAGCGCCGCTATAGATCGAGCGCACGTCCATCTCGATGTGAGCCATGGCTGTCGCTGCGGGGATGTCCCACCCGGCACCGTCGGCGACCAGCGTGACCTCGGGGTAGTCGATGATCGACCATTCCGGGAGCGTGACGATGCGGTCGTTGGTCTCGTAGCCGAACGGGCACGCGGTCGGGAGCAACACCTGCTGGGTGGTGCACTGGTCCAGGAATCCGTCGACCTGATCCTGCACGAGGGAGACGAAGTCCTCGGTGGCTTCGGCGGTGACGGTCACGGGCACGGATGTGAACGCGACATCCGAGAGCATCGCGACGCCGGTCGAGGTCGCGGTCGCGGTATCCACAGTGACCGAATACAGACCGGGGGAGAAGACCAGCAACGACACCGGCGCCGACAGGTCCGCGGCCGAGCCGTCCGCCGACACCTGGCGCTTGTCCACTTCGAAGCCGTTGACGGCGAACGAGGTGGAGCCGTTGACGGTCAGCTCCATGACCGAGATCGGGCTCTGGGCGAACTGCCATCGCGGTGCGATGCCCAGGAAACCTGCCCGTTCGACCTGAAACTGCGACGTCGCCTCATGACCGCCGGCGGTGTAGGAGACGGTCACGGTCACGACCCCGTCGCTCTCCGTGTGAGAGATGGCGTGGATGTCGGTGAGAGAGCCCAATGCGGCGCTGCGCAGCAAGGCATCGGACGCGGAGCTGGGAAGTCCTGCTGCTTCGAGTTCCTCGGAATCGAGTGCGACGCCCGGCAGCGCGAGCGCTTCTGCCGCCCGTCCGTCGGCGAGGAGCGTCAGGTACCGCTCGACGAAGGCCGACGCACTATAGAAGGTCTGAACGATGGTGACGCCGCCTGCGATGAGCGCCAGAACGAGCAGGATCCCGATGCCACCCAGCAACAGCAGGTCGGCGCGGGTGGAGCGCTTGCGGCGTCGACGATCGGCGCGCGAGGGAGTGCGCGGATCGCGCGCCGACGCATCCGAAAGCGTCTCCCCCACGCTGGTCATGACACCCAGCTTAGGAAGCGGTCCTGTGAGAGTGCCTGAGCGTTTACCATGGCTCGGTGGATGCGACCGGGCTGTCGAAGGAGCAGGCCGAGCTGTTCCGTCTGATCGAGGACACCCGAGAGCACGTCTTCGTCACCGGCCGCGCCGGCACCGGCAAGTCGACCTTGCTGCAGTATCTCGCCCACCACACGCAGAAGCAGATCGCCGTATGCGCGCCCACGGGGGTTGCCGCGCTCAACGTCGAAGGGCAGACGATCCACTCGCTGCTGCGCCTTCCCATCGGGTTGATCGCGGATGCCGAACTCGACCATCCTGCCGCGACCCGCAAGCTGCTGAACGCCATCGACACCCTGGTCATCGATGAGATCTCGATGGTCAACGCCGACGTGATGGATGCGATCGACAGATCGCTGCGCCAGGCTCGGGGCCGCCGCTCCGAGCCCTTCGGCGGTGTGCAGATCGTCATGTTCGGCGATCCTTACCAGCTGGCTCCGGTCCCGCCTCGGCGCGGGGACGAACTGCGCTACGTCCACGATCACTACCGCTCGTTCTGGTTCTTCGACGCGCGGGTGTGGGCGGGCTCGGATCCCGAGCTGCCCGGCGCCGAGGGCACCTCCCTGCTCGACCTCGGCCGATACGGCGCTGCGCTGCGCATCCACGAGCTGGTGGACATCCACCGTCAGGCCGACCCTCGCTTCCGTCGCATGCTCAACGCCGTGCGGCACGGTCGGGTGACGTCGGACCTCGCCGAGATCTTGAACGACACCGGCGCGCGTACCCCTCCGGAAGCTGGACCCGGCGAAGTCCCGATCATCACGCTGGCCACACGCAACGACATCGTGTCCTCGATCAACCGACGGCACCTGGATGCGCTGCCCGGGCGCAGCCAGGCGGCGCTCGCGGAGGTCAACGGCGATTTCGGACGCGGAGAGAGCGGCTACCCGGCCGACCCCGAGCTGCACCTGAAGGTCGGCGCGCAGGTCATGTTCTTGCGCAACGACATCTCGAATCCGGGGCAGCCGCCGCGGTGGGTCAACGGCACGATCGGAACCGTCGTGCGGATCGCGGGCGGCAGCGTCCGCGTGGAGATCGACGGGGAAGACGTAGATGTCGAGCCCGCTGTCTGGGAGAAGCTGCGCTACGCCTACGACTCGGTCAACAAGTCGGTGACCCGCGAGGTGGTGGCAGAGTTCACCCAGTTCCCGCTGCGTCTGGCGTGGGCGATCACGATCCACAAGTCGCAGGGAAAGACCTATGACCGCGCGGTGATCGATCTGGGCTCGGGCGCGTTCGCTCCGGGCCAGACCTACGTCGCGCTCAGCCGACTCACCTCGCTCGACGGGCTCTACCTCTCCCGCCCGCTCCGGCCCCGCGACATCCGCGTGGACCCCGACGTCGAGCGATTCATGTCCGCCGCCCAGCGGGGCTGAGGCCAGCGCGTGACTCAGGCCGCGGCGGCCTTGGCTGCGGCGAGATCGACGAACACGTCGGTGTTGAACTGGTACGCGCGCAGCACCTCGTCGATGACGCGCTCCTGCTCGGCCGCGTCCCACGGCGCGGCATCCAGCTGCTCGCGGTAGACGTCCTTGAACGCCGCCGGGTCGGCGATCTCGTCGAAGATGTAGAACCCGATGCCGTTGGTGCCGAACCCGAACCGGCGCGACATGATCTTGCCGATGAACTGTCCGCCCGACAGATCGCCCAGGTAGCGGGTGTAGTGGTGGGCGACGAATCCGCCCGGCCATGACGTGCCGACCTCATCGATGCGGTCGATGTAGCGCTGCGTCGCCGGGAGTGCGGTGATCTGCTCGCGCCAGTCCGGTCCGATGAGGAACTCGAGGTCGGCCTCGATCGCGGGCAGCCGCGTGAGCTTCTCTGTCACGAAGGGGGCGGCGATCGGGTTGTCGCGCATGACCTCGGCGGCGCGCTCGATCGCGTCGTACATGAACCAGTGCTGGGCCACGAGTGCGACGTAGTCCTCGCGCGTGCCCTCCCCCTTCATGAGGTCGGACATGAACCCGGAGTGCTCGCTGCCCGCGTGGGCCTTCTGGGAGCGCTCGCGCAGGAGTGTCGAGAAGGGGATGAGTTCGCTCATACTGCCCAGCATACCTTCAGGTAAGCGGAACCTAACAAGTCCTAGCGCCGTAAATATCCGCCGAAACCAGCTCCTGCGCGCGAAACCAGTGGCTACGTGCGTGCGGAACCACTGGTTTCGTGCGGGACGACTGTTTTCGCTGGTCAGGCATGGGGGCGAGGAGGGATGCCGAGGCGACGGCACGACTCGTCGTACAGGGCGACGATCTCGCGGCGGATCTCGGGGCGCTCGGTGATGGGCCCGCCCGGCCAGGGGACGCGCACCTCGGTCGAGGTGCCGTCTGCGAGGTCGACCTCCCACAGGCCGCCGTCGCCGTCGAAGTCTGTCATCCGCGACGCCGCGACCTCCCCGCCGGCGCCGAAGGCCCGGGCGATGAGGAGGTTGTCGTCGCGGTGATCGTCATTCATGTGTCCGAGCACACCCGCTCGGATGGCGTCGTCGAATCGCAGGGTCATGGTGACAGGCTACGTGCCGTGACCTCGGTGTGATCTTCGTGTGTTTGAATGCAACGGCACAACATCGGGGGTTCGGTATGGCAAGGGCGGTCCGCCGGGCTCGGCACGTCGTGGGGGCGACGGTCGGGATCCTCACCGCGACACTCGCGCTCTCGGCGTGCGCGGGGGCGGATGCGGTTGAGATCGATCTCCCTGCGCAGGTGGAGGCGGCGTTCCCGGCCGACACACAGACCCAGCTCGAGGCCGCCGTCACCGAGGCGATGGCGGCGACGGGCTCTTCCGGGGCGATCGTCGGCGTGTGGGCGCCCTGGAGCGGCGAGTGGATCGCGGGCGTCGGGACTCAGACGGCCACGGGCAGCGAACCGGTCGACGCCGACATGGAGTTCCGCGCGGCGCGCATCACCCGCGCGATGACCTGCGATGTGCTCTACGCGCTCGCAGACGAAGGCGTCGTCAGCCTCGATGATGTGGTCTCGGAGTCAGCACCGGGGGCCGCAGGACTCACGGACATGACCCTCGGCCAGCTCTGCGACAGCACCTCCGGCCTTGGCACCTATGCCGATGTCCTCTGGCCGAAATGGGTCGCCACCCCCGACCGCATCTGGGCGCCCCTTGAGCTGGCTGCCTTTGGAGTCGGCGAGGAGCGCGACACGGTCCCCGGTTCGGGGTTCGTCAATTCGGATGCCGGCTACATCCTGCTCGGGACCGCACTGGAGGCGGCGACCAATCGACCGCTGAGCGATCTCATCGCGAGCTACGTGACCGAGCCGCTCGGTCTGGAATCGACCTGGTTGCCGGGCGATGAGCCGGCGACGCCCGCCGGGGACTCGGAAGCCCTCTCGCTCGTCGGGGGACAGTCGCTTCGCGGCGAGGACGGTCAGTTGCAGTGCACCGAGCCGCGCGATCTCACCGAAGCCTCAGCCAGCATGGGATGGGCCGACAGCGGTGTCGTCTCGACCATTTCTGACCTCGGCCGCTACGTGCAGGCGCTCGCCACGGGGGCTCTCCTCGGCGAGGGGCAGACCCGGTTCGCCAATCCTTTCCCGGTGAGTTCCAGCAGCCCGTCGTGGTACACCTACACCGGCGGGGCGTTCCAGGCGGGTTCGCTCATCGGCCAGCACGGGGCGCTGCCCGGATACATGACCGCCGCGTACGCCGACCCCGAGACGGGGCTCACCGTCGCGGTCGTGCTCAACAACACCGCGGCCAGCAGCCTGGTGGTGCGAGACCTGGCGTGGGAGCTCGCGGCAATCGCCTCGAAGGCGCCTGCGGCCTCCGGTGAGACGGCGCCTGCGGCTGGTCTTCCGTGGACGGCGGAGCAGCAGCAGGAGGCGGTGTTGCAGCGGGCGGTGTGTCCGCTCCCCGCTCCGTGACCCGCGGCGCATCTCCGACAGTCGCGTCGGGCCTGGTCGTCGTCGGTCTCATCTGTCAAGAGGTGGGCGCATCGATTTCGGTGCTGCTGTTTCCTCAGGTGGGTCCGCTCGGGATCGTCTTCCTGCGTCTGGCCTTTTCTGCCATGGTCCTGCTGCTGATCGCGCGCCCCACGCTGCGTGGGCACAGCTGGCCCGCCTGGCGCGGCGTCCTCGTCTTCGGGCTCGTGCTCGCGCTCATGAACGCACTCTTCTATCTGGCGCTCGAGCGCCTGCCGCTCGGAGTCACCGTGACGATCGAGGTGCTCGGACCCCTTGTCCTCTCGGTGGTGGCAGCGCGCCGCGGTGTCGCGTGGCTGTGGGCGCTGCTCGCGCTCGTCGGTGTCGTCGCGCTGGCGGGCGGCGGCTGGGAGCGCCTGGATCCGGTCGGAGTGGCCTTCGCGCTCGGGGCCGCCGCCAGCTGGGCGCTCTATATTCTCTCGTCGGCACGTGTCGGCTCAGACTTCCCGCGGCTCGACGGTCTCGCCCTCGCGATGACGGTCGGCGCGCTCGCGGCAGCGCCGCTGGGAACCTTCGCGGCGGGATCGGCGCTGCTGCGGCTCGACCTGTTGGCGCTGGGTGCGAGTGTGGCCGTGCTGTCGTCGACGATCCCGTACGCGCTGGAGCTGTTCGCATTGCGGCGAGTCGCGGCATCCGCCTTCGCCATCCTGATGAGCCTCGCGCCCGCCACGGCGGCGATCGCCGGGCTCGTGCTGTTGGGTCAGCAGCTCAGCTGGCTCGAGGTGCTGGGCATCGCGCTGGTGATCGCCGCCAGCATCGGGGCGGTGCGCACGGCGCCGGCGCGCCCGCGAAAGGGTGCGGCGGGCGAGCCCGAGCCGCCGACGGCCGCACCCATCGCGTGAGCGCTCAGGCGCCGCGCAGCAGCGTGGCCATGAGATCCTCCGCCAGGGACTCCTCGCCGTCGAAGAGAACGAGCGTGCGCACTCCCGCGTGATCTCGCGGGCCGCGGCGCTGACCGCGCATGTCGACGACGGTCTGTCCGCGCCCCGGGCCCTGCGTGGTGTCGATTTCGACGGGGACGCGCAGGGGGCGCCCGATTCCCGCAGCACCGGCCACGGCCATCGCCGCGAGGGGGTCGTGCAGCGGGCTCAGCCGTTCGCCGAACTCCTCGACGTAGAAGTCGAGGTAGTGGTCGAGGATCTCGCCCACGGCTCGCACGAACGGGTCGTTCGAGGCGAGCAGGCGTTCGCGGTCGCCGTCATGCAGCGTGTGCTGCATGGTGATGTCCAGCGGTACGAGAACGGTGTCCCAGTCCGCGCGCAGCATCACATCCGCCGCCTCCGGGTCGTTGTAGATGTTCGCTTCGGCCACCGGGGTGATGTTCCCCTGTGCGAGCGCGGCGCCGCCCATGGCCGTCACCCCGGCGATGCGGGAGGGAAGCGAGGGGTCGCGCTCGAGCGCGTGCGCGATGTTGGTGACCGGGCCGATCGTCAACACTTGAAGCATTCCCGCATGGGCATGAGATAGGTCGATGAGCAGCTGGACCGCGTCGCGGGCGTCGGGCTCCGCCGCCGCACGCGGCAGTTCGACACCGCCGATGCCGTTCTCGCCGTGCACGTGCTTGGCGCCGCCGCCGTAGGGGTGCGTCACGTGATCGTGCGCGCCGATCGCCACCGGAATGTCAGGGTGACCCGCCAACTCGAGCAGATCGAGGGTGTTGCGCGCGGCCTGCGCGGAGTCGATGTTGCCACTGACGGTGCCGATCCCGACCAGGTCGACGGCATCCGAGCGCAGGAGATAGGCGAGTGCGACGGCGTCGTCGACGCCGGTGTCGCAGTCGAGGTAGACGGGAATGCGGGTGGACATGTCGCTCCAGAAGGTTGCAGGTGGGCGGTCGGGACGGCACTGTCCGGTGCGAAAGCACTCCTTTGGTTATACCCCGTGCCGCGCCGCAGTCGTCGCGTGATGGAATGGTCGCCATGGCACACAGCGCACTCGGGCCCCTCTGCGTGGTCGGCAGCATCAACGTCGACATCAGCGCCACAGTGGCGTCTCTGCCCGTCCCCGGCGAGACCGTCCGCGGCTCTGCGCTTCGCCGCGATGCGGGAGGAAAGGGCGCGAACCAGGCGGTCGCCGCCGCGCGCCTGGGCGCTCAGGTGCGCATGGTGAGTGCCGTGGGCCGTGACGCTGACGGCGAGGCCATGGTCGAGAACCTGCGCGCTGCCGGCGTGGATGTCGCCGCTGTCGCTCCGGTGGATGCGCCGACCGGGACCGCGTTGATCACGATCGACGCCGCCGGCGAGAACTCCATCGTCGTGTGCGCCGGTGCCAACGACAAGGTCACCGGTCGCGTCGACTACGCGGCGAACGAGGTTGTTCTGGCACAGCTGGAGATTCCGGACGCCGCCATCGAGCAGCTGGCTGCGCACGTCGCCGGCTACTTCGTCCTGAACGCGGCGCCCGCCCGCCCGGTGTCGGACGCGGTGCTGCAGCGTGCGGACCTCATCATCGTCAATGACTCGGAGTACGCTGCGCTGCCGTCGCTGGCGCGGGCACGACTGGTCGTGATCACCCACGGCGCGCGCGGCGCGTCCCTCCTGCGAGACGGGGTGGAGGTCGCCTCGGCGCCGTCCCCGCAGGTCGACGCCGTCAGCGCTGTGGGGGCCGGGGATGCCTTCAGCGCCGCGATCACCCTGGCTTTGCACGCCGGTTGGCCGGACGAGGATGCCCTGCGTGTCGCGTGCGCGGTCGGGGCGGATGCCGTCACGCACGAGGGCGCACAGCCTCCGCTGCGCGCCCTCACCGACTACCGCTGACGATCAGCCGGTCACGTCCCGGCTTCGGAGCGCGAGCGCGGCAGCGGCCAGCAGCGCAAGGGACACGCCCCACACGGCGGCGATACCCCAGGTCAGTCCGTTCTCCAGCGGCGCGCCGCTGTAGGCCCAGGCGTACGGGGAGAGTCGCTCGACCCAGGTGAGCTCCTCCGACTGGTTCGCGACCGCCTGCACCGCGTAGCCGTAGACGGCCACACCTGCGCCGGCTGCCACCCCGGCGACGCGCCGACCCGTGAGGGCGCCGGCGAGCAGCCCCGCCGACGCACAGAGCGCGCCGAGCCCGCACAGGGCCACCGTCGCAGCCGCGATGTGCGCGGCATCCAGCTCCAGCTCGGACGGCGCATTGAGCGCACCGATCGTCAAGCCGACGACGAGTCCCAGAAAGAGCAGCCGGATGCCGATCGCGAGCGCCGACTGGAGGGTGTAGGAGACGCGGCCGATGCCGTGGGCCAGGTCGAGCTCGAGGCGCCCACTCTCTTCGGCGCCGCCGATCACCGCGGCGCCCCACGCCGTGGTGGCGATCACGACCAGGGCGAATCCGATCAGACCGAAGAAGGTGGCTTGCGCGTATCCCGCGCCCGTGCCGATCTGGTCATAGCCGAGGGTATCGATCAGCTCCGGCGGGAGGCTGGCCATGATGTCTTGGAGCGAGCCGTTCGTGCCGAAGCTCGGGTACAACGGCAGATAGAGCGAGAGCGCGGCGACGAGGCCGACCGCCCAGGCGAGTGTGCCGCGCCAGCCGTCGCGGAGACCACGCAGTGTCACGGGGAGCATGCGTCGCATCTCAGTCCACCTCCTTCGCGGTCGTACCGTAGAGCCGCAGCACCGACTCCTCGAGATCGGGCTCCTCGATCACGAGCTCGGCGACGTGGAAACGCGCGAGGGTCTTCACGAGCCCGTCGATGTCGCCCTCGATGTCGACGTGTGCCACGACGCGGCCGTCGCGTGCATCGACCTGCGGCGGGGATGCCGGAGCGAGTGGAGCAAGCGCCACACGAACCTCGTCCGCGTTGGTTCCGGCCAGCACCGCCCGCACGCGTCTCAGGGCGCTCAGACGCAGCGCATCGACCGGGCCGGATGCCACGATCGAACCGGCGCTGAGCACCGCGACCTTGTCGGCGGCCTGCTGGATCTCGCTCAGGACGTGTGAGCTGAGCAGAACGGTCTGACCGTTCGCACGAGCTTCCCGCACGAGGCCGAGGAACTCGCGTTGCATGAGGGGGTCGAGTCCGCTCGTCGGCTCGTCGAGCACCAGCAGCGGTGGATCGTGCATGAAGGCCTGGATGAGGCCGAGCTTCTGTTTGTTCCCCTTGGAGAGCGTCCTGACGGGGCGGGACAGATCGCAGCCGAGCCGGTCAGCGAGGCCCGAGATGCGACCGGGTGCGACCGGACCGGAGACGCGCGCGTAGAACTCGAGCAGGCGCGCGCCGGTCACGCGTCCCTCCATCCGCAGCTCGCCGGGGACGTACCCGATGCGTCGGCGGAGGGCCGCTCCGCCCACGCGGGGATCTTCGCCGAGGACGCGCGCCGAGCCGCCGCTGGGACGGATGATGTCCAACAGCATGCGGAGGGTCGTGGTCTTTCCGGCGCCGTTGGGCCCGATGAGGCCGAACACCGTGCCGGGCTCGACCGCCAGGGAGATCGAGTCGACGGCGACGTTGCGCCCGTAGCGCTTGTGCAGATTGGTGAGTTCGAGGGCCGGGCTGTTCATTGCCCGCTCCTTTCGGGGGACGAGGTGTCGAGGGCTTCGCGCGCGGCATCCAGGAGTCGGTCGTCGGCGTAGAGCCCGTGGGTGTAGAGCTCGAGCAGGGGCAGGGTGAGGCGGCGCAGCAGCGTCTCGGTGAACCCGTCTTCACCGAGGGCGCGCGCCAGCTGGTGGCGCAGCAGCAGTGGGGCGAGGCCGTACATCGTCACGACGGCAACAGTGACCTCGGCATCCGACTGCGGCGCGAGCATCCCGGCCGCACTCTGCTGGTCGAGGACGGCTCGCGTCGCGGCGAGCAGCTGGTCGAAGAGCGCGTCCGCTGCCGGGCCGCCCGAGGTGAGCATCCGCGCCATGTAGTCCATGAGGGGCAGGTAGCGCTCGCGGTCGGCGAGGGCGGCGCGCATCATCCCCGATGCGCCGGCGCCCGCGGTCTGTGATTTGTCCGTCACGAGCACCTGGATGACGTGCGCATCGCACGCCGCGCGTAGACCGTCCTTCGAACCGAAGTGGTGGACGATGAGCGCCGCGCTCACGCCCGCGCGCCTCGCGATGTCGCGCAGGCTCGCGCCATCGAATCCCGCCTCGGCGAACGTCGAGATCGCGACGTCGCGGATGCGATCCGGAGTGGGGGCATCGTGTGCTGAACGCATGTTCACCATGCTAAACACTTGTTCAGTCCGTCGCAAGGGGTCCGCCACGGACTCGGCGGAAGGCGGGATGACCCTCTTGCCCAACAGAATGTTAGTTACTAACATTCCACCATGACAAAGCGTGAGAGGACCCGTCGCGCAATCCGTGCGTCCGCACTCGAGCTGTTCCGCGCGCGTGGGTTCGACGACGTCACGGTGGCCGATGTCGCGCGCCGCGCCGGGGTGACAGAGATGACGGTCTACCGGCACTTCGCGACAAAGGCCGCCCTGGTCATCGACGATCCGTACGACCCGCTCATCGCCGACGCCGTCGCGGCTCGGCCTGCCGAAGAGCCGGCGATTGTCGCGGTGGCACGTGGCGTGAAGGACGCGTGGCGAGCGGTGCCGGAACCCGATGCTTCCGCAGTCCGCGAGACGCTGCAGCTCGTCGCCTCCCATCCGGCGCTTCGGTCGTCTCTCGACACGGGAACACGGGCCACCGAGGCCGCGATCATCGCCGCACTCGCCGCCCGTGGGGTCGTCGCCAGCGCAGCCGCGGTCGTCGCTGCCGCCGTCGTCGCGGGGCTCAACGCCGCGCTGCTCGCATGGGCGGTCGAACCTGTGGAACGTCCGCTCGACGATGCGATCGTCGGTGCACTGGGTGCGCTCATCGGCGGTGAGGCATGAGTGTGATGGAGCTGCGACGAGCGACGCGCCGGTTCCGCACCGGCGCCGGTGTCGCCGATCTTTCACTCGTGGTCGACGCGGGACAGATCGTCGCGTTGGTCGGGCTGAACGGTGCCGGTAAGACCACCCTGCAGCGGATGCTGTTGGGGATGCTCCGCCCCGACGCGGGCGACGTGCTGTGGGATGGCATACCTCGGGCGCGCACCACCACGGCATCCTGGCGCACCGTCGGCCACGTCATCGAGACACCGCTGGCCTACGGAGAGCTCACGGTCACACAGAACCTGCGATTGGCGGCGCGGTTGCGCGGTGCACCGGTCGAGGTGGTCGAGACGGCGTTGGAGCGATTCCGGCTTCGTCCGCTCGCCGGGAGGCGAGTGCGTCAGCTCTCGCTCGGAAATCGGCAGCGCGTGGGGCTCGCAGCCGCGCTGATGCATGCGCCCAACCACGTCATTCTCGATGAACCAACCAACGCGCTCGATCCGGCCGGCGTTCTCCTCTTGCGGGACGTGCTTCTCGAGCGCCGCGCCGCCGGCGCGGCGATCCTCGTGAGCAGTCATCACCTGGACGAGGTCGCGCGGATCGCCGACCGTGTGGTCCTCATGAACGCGGGGCGTCTCATCGGGGAGCTCGATCCGCAGGTCACCGACATCGAGCACGTGTTCTTCGAGCGGATACGTCTCGACGACGAAGCGCGCGAGGAGCCGGCATGAATGCGGCGGTGTGGGCCGAGGCGATGAAGCTGCGCCGATCGACCGTCGGGCTGGTCGCATCCGCCGCGATCGTGGGCGGCATCCTTGCGATCTGCGGCGGGATGCTGGTGGCCGCAGGATCCGGGAGTGATGTCGTCGCCGCGAAACTCGGGCCCTACGCCGACGCCTCGTGGTGGGGACTTCTCGGCACCTGCGCGCAGGTGACAGGTGCTGCGGCATTCGTTGGATTCGGGGTCGTTCTGTCATGGATGTTCGGCCGAGAATTCGCCGAAGGCACCATCACCGGGCTGTTCGGACTGCCCGTCACGCTGACCCACACCGCGATGGCGAAGGTGACCGTCTACCTTGCGTGGGCCGGACTCGTGGCGGTCGCGCTGACGGCGGGCGAGGTGGTGCTCGGACTCGCGCTCGGTCTCGGTGCTCCCGATGAGGCGGCGTGGTTGGGCGTCGCGCGCCAATTCGCGCTGGTGCTGCTCACTGCGGTCATCGCGCTTCCGGTCGCGTGGGTGACCACGCTGACACGTTCGTTGCTGGCCGGTGTCGGCACGGTCATCGGACTGGTCGCGGTTGCCCAGATCGTCGTCATCGGCGGTGCGGGCGGGTGGGTTCCCCTGGCCGCGCCCACGCTGTGGGCGCTCGAGATGGATGTCACTCCGGCGCAGCTGCTGCTGTCGGTTGTGTGGGGCGCGCTCGGGATCCTCGCGACGCTGATCGCCTGGAAGCGGCTGCAGCTCGATCGCTGAGCGGACGGTGGCCACCCGCACGCGGAGGTATGTGGAGGGGCTGACGGGAATCGAACCCGCGCTGTCTGCTTGGGAAGCAGAAGTTCTGCCATTGAACTACAGCCCCATGCGCTCGGAAGCGCCCCCACAGCATAGCAAGCGGTGGCTGAGCACTAGGCTGATCGCGTGTTGCTCTCGGACCGCGATATCCGCCAGGAAGTCTCCCAGGGACGGGTCGGACTCGAACCGTGGGACCCCGCGATGGTGCAGCCCTCGAGCGTCGATGTGCGCCTCGACCGGTACTTCCGATTGTTCGACAACCACAAGTACCCCTTCATCGATCCCGCCGAAGACCAGCCCGAGCTCACCCGGATGATCGAGGTCGACCCGACCGAGCCGTTCATCCTGCATCCGGGGGAGTTCGCGCTCGGCTCGACCTACGAGCAGATCACCCTGCCCGACGACGTCGCCGCCCGCCTGGAAGGCAAGTCCTCGCTGGGGCGGCTCGGCCTGCTGACCCACTCGACCGCGGGCTTCATCGACCCGGGATTCTCGGGGCATGTGACCCTCGAGCTCTCGAACGTCGCGACCCTGCCGATCAAGCTCTGGCCCGGGATGAAGATCGGCCAGCTCTGCTTCTTCCGCCTGAGTTCGCCGGCAGAGAACCCGTACGGCTCGGGTCCGTACGGCAACCGCTACCAGGGGCAGCGCGGCCCGACGGCATCCCGGTCGTTCCAGAACTTCCACCGCACCGACGTCGGCGTCACCGACGCGGGAGCCACCGGCGCTTGAGGGTTACCGGTCGTCGGCGACGCACCGGTTGACGAGCTCGCCGATGCCTTCGATGCGGGTCACGACCGTGTCGCCGGGAACGAGCGCGATCGGCGGCGTGCGGCTGAACCCGACACCCGCGGGCGTCCCGGTGGCGATGACGTCTCCGGGTTCCAGGGTGAGGAACTGGGAAATGTAGCGGACGATGTCGATGGGGCTGAAGATCATGTTGGCGGTTGTGCCGGCCTGCATGACCTCGCCGTTGACGATGCACTCGACGGCGACGCCGCCGGTGACATCCACCCCATCGGCGCTCACCACCACCGGGCCCACCGGGGTCGAGTCATCGAAGTTCTTGCCCTGGAACCATTCGCTCGTGCGGTTCTGCCAGTCGCGCATGCTGATGTCGTTGACGACGGTGTAGCCGAGGATGGCGGCGGTGGCGGCATCCTCGTCGGCCTTGCGCACCGTGGTACCGATGACGATTCCGAGCTCAGCCTCCCAGTCGACCCGGTTCGTGATCGGCGGGATGCGGATGTCATCGGCAGCGCCGATGAGCGCGGTGGGCACCTTCGAGAACAGCGTGGGAACGGCCGGTGCTTCCTTGCCGACCTCTCTCGCGTGGTCGACGTAGTTCAGCCCGACGCAGATGAACTTCCGCGGCGACAGCACCGGAGGAAGCAGATCCACAATGGCCGGTGCGGGTCCGGTCTCGCCATCCAGGTGGGTCCACTTCCCGGATTCGAGGAGTTCCCGCACATCGGCAGCGCGGTGGTAGCGGGTCTCGTCGCCGACCTGGGTGAAGGCCGCGGACGAGAGTGCCGTGCGGACGGTACCGAGTTTCATGGATGCGCGGGGGTCAGTCGACGAACGGGATGTCGATGTCGGCGACGTCCTGGTTTCGGAGGTTCACGATGATGTTGTCGGGCGTGCGCGTGGTCATCCAGATGAGCTCTTCGGTGTGGCTGAGGTTGCCTTCGATGTGCGGCACGAACGGCGGCACGTAGACGAAGTCGCCCTCCTCGAAGGTGAGGATGTTCTCGTAGCGCTCGCCGAAGCGGATGAACGCGCGACCCTTGAAGACGTAGCCGCCGGTCTCGGCCTCGCCGTGGTGATGGGGGTCCGAGACCTCGCCGGGGCCGGTGTAGACCTTGCCGAACCAGAGGCCCTCGACCTCGGAGTTCTCCTTGCTGACGCCCGAGATGCGGCGCGCGAACGCGGTCTGCCCGGGCGCTGCCTCGAGGGTGTCCTTGCGAAGCACCTTCAGGGTCTTCAGAGCTGTCGTCGGAGTCGTGTCGGTCACGGGTCACCTCGTTGTGGGATGCGGTACGGATGTCACTGCGCGGCAAGCGCGTTCTTCAGTGTTCGATCCGTGAGGGAACACAGGGAGCTGTGTCGCATGCTTATGTCGCTGAGCGGCATAAAATGTGCGAATGGCTCCCGTCGTCGGCATCCCGCTCGCTCTCCGCGCCGTCGAGCTGCTGGGAGCCCGGGGTCGGATTGGCACGGGGGACCTGATGGCCGCGTGCGAGGTGAGTCGTTCTGCCGCCTTCCGGTGTCTGCGCGCCCTCGAGCGCGAGGGATACGCGCTGCTCTCGCCGACGGGACGGGGGTACGGCCCGGGCCCGGCGCTCCTGGCGCTGCAGGCGATCCCCGCGATCGATCCCGACGTGCGGGCCCGGCGTGGCCAGGCTCTTGCCGCGGTGCGCGACGTCGTCGGCGAGTCAGTGCACTCCACGATCCTCGTCGGCCTCGATGTGCTGGTCACCGACGGCCGACGATCCGTGCACGACGAAGACATGGGTTCTCGCATCGGCATGACGGCGGCCGCGCATGCCATGGCCGCCGGCAAGCTGCTCTTGGCCGCCTTGGATGCGCGACTTGTCGAGCGGATGCTGCCGCCGGACCCTCTCGCGCAGCGGACGCCGTTCACCGCGCATGATCGGGAAACGTTTCTGCGCGAGCTTGACGTCGTGCGCGAGGAGGGTGCCGCCTACACCTCGCACGAGTCCGAATTGGGGATCGAGTCGATCGCCGTGCCCCTGGATGGCCTGTCCCATCGCGACCGCGTCGCACTCGTGGTGTCGGTGCCGCGGAGCAGAGGTGGACAGCCGCGTCTGCGCGATCTCGGTGCACGCGCGCGGGCGGTGATCTCCGCTCGGCCCGAGGTCGAGCCCTGGAAGATGCCGCCCGCGCGGTGAGATGACGCCGCGCTCCGTGAGCGCACCGTGTCCCGGTTTTCGTCAGTCCATGTCCCACTTTCGACCCCACGGGGCGCCTCTATCGGCAGAGAGTGAGACATGGGGCGGGGTCAGGCGTCGGTGCGGTGAGCAGCGGTGAAGCCGGAGGCAAAGCCGGCTTCGAAGCCGCGCTCGTAGGCGCGCTGGGCGATCTCGCCGAGGCGGTGCTCGCCAGCATCCGGCACCCCGTTGCGACCGTGGTCGGGTCGGGCGCCGTGATGCATCCCGTGGCCGTGGCGACCCCGGTGGCCATCGCGACCCTTCCCGCGGCCGTGGCCCTTGCCGCCGCGGCGACCTTCGTGAGGTCCGCGGGCGCCGCGGCCATGGTCGACGCAACGGCAACCGCCGGTCGCCTCGGGGGTGTCGGTTGTGTTCGTGTCGTCAGTGGTGGTGTCTTCGGTGTTCATGATGGGTATTCCTTACGTGAATTGAGGTGTGAGGGCCGGGCGGAGAGGCCCGGCGATGTCCATGCAATACGGCATGTATATGTAGTGTGACATTGATCTGCTATGCATGTCAACTCGCATGTAAAATGATCGGCATGACCACCCAGCCCGGCACCGACCCCGTCGACCAGATCGCCGCAGCGCTCCTACGTCTGCGCGGGCGCGGGGGTCCGCGCCGGTCGATGCCGGAGGGCGCCGACCGCCGTGGACACGGATCCCATCACGGCCGCGACGAGCATCACCGCGGGATGGGTCCGATGGGACCCGGTGGCCCGCGCGGAGGGGCGCGGCTGGCGGGACCGGCGAAGATGCGCGTGCTCGACGTGCTGGCCTCCCGGCCCGAGCCGCTCACGGTCAGCGAGCTCGGCGAGGCCATCGGCGTGGATCAGCCGCGCGCTTCCCGGCTGGTGCAACAGGGGGTGGAACAGGGGCTGCTGCGACGCGAGGCCGACCCCGACGACGCGCGACGCACCCGCATTGCGCTGACCGACGAGGGGCTCGCGCTCGTGCAAGGATTCCGCGACCAGCGTCGGGAGGCGATCTCCACCGCGCTCACGTCGTTCACCGACTCCGAGCGCTCCGACCTCGCCCGCCTGCTCGGCAAGCTCGCCGACGCCTGGCCGTCCGGCCGGGATTAGGCCGTCGGCTGCTTCGGCGTGCGCACGAACAGCAACAGGATGAGCCCGACCAGCAGGACGAGCGCGATTCCGAGCACGCCGTAGATCGTCGCGCCGAAGATCGCGATCGACAGGGTCCACATCGCCGGCGAGAGGAAGCTCGCCACGCGACCGGTCGTCGCATAGAGGCCGAAGATCTCGCCCTGCATGCCGGTGGGGGTGACGCGGGCGAGCAGCGAGCGGCTCGAGGCCTGCGCGGGCCCGACGCACCCCGACAGGATGAGGCCACCGGCCCAGAAGATCGCCGACCCGGCGTCATGGAAGGCGAACACCACGACGGCGACCCCGACGAGGATGCTCAGCGTGGTGATGATCACCGAGCGGGCGCCGAATCTGTCATCGAAGCGACCCGCGAGAATGGTCGATGCGCCCGCGACGACGTTGGCGGCGATCGCGAACAGGATCACCTCCGTGCTCGTGAAGCCGAAGGCGACCGCGGCCAGCACGCCGCCGAAGGCGAAGACGCCGGCAAGACCATCGCGGTAGATCGCGCTGGCGAGCAGGAACCAGAACGTCGAACGGTGCTCCCGGTACAGCGCCACGATGTCTTTGAGGAGCACAACGTAACTGCGGAAGAACCCGACCGAGTCTCCCTGCGCCATCGATGCGGCGGGCTCCGGCACGTTGAGGAAGAGGGGGATCGAGAAGAGGATGGTCCACACGGCGCACCCCACGGCGATGAGGCGGTACGCCAGTCCGTCCGAGGTGTCCATCCCGAACCAGTCCGCGAAGGTGAGGACGACCACCAGGGTGAGTGCGACGATGCCGCCGATGTAGCCCATGCCCCAGCCGAACCCGCTGACTTTGCCGATCGTCTTGGGGGTCGAGACCTGTACGAGCATCGCGTTGTAGTTGACGCCCGCGATCTCTGAGACGACGGCGCCGACGGCCAGGATCGCCGCTCCGAACCAGAAGAACGCGGGGTCTGCCTGCACGAAGAAGAGGGCGAACTGCAGCAGCGCGAGCAGCACAGTGAACACGAACAGCCAGCGCTTCTTGCTGCCGCGGCGATCGGCCTGCTGGCCGAGCACCGGCGCGAGGGCCAGGATGAGGAAGCCGGCAATCGTGGTGACCAGGCCGTACCCGCTCGACAGGTCCGCCAATGCGGACTCTTTGGCCGGGTCGCTGGCAGGCAGCGCGGCGATGTCGGCGGGCAGGAACGAGTCCGAGACGAGGTAGAGCGCGGCGAAGACGAAGGTCAGGATGACGGAGTTGAACGGCTGCGTCGCCCAGTCCCAGAAGACCCACGACACGACCTGCTTGCGCGGGATGACTCGGTCCTCGGTCGAGTCCTGAAACAGTTCGGCCATCCCGACCAGGGCATCGGTGTCCAGCGTCGGCTCTGATGCTTCGGCGGAGATTCGGCGTGCGTTCGGGTCGCTGTCGCTCATTTCGCCCACGCTAGGGCCAGTTGGTGAACGGGTGGTAGCGGAAAGTGCCAAGATGGGTCGCATGCCCGTGCATGTGGAGCGCGCCGAACTTCCCGGAATCGGCATCCGCCATGACATCCTCACCGACAACGGTCGCCGTCTGTCGGTGATCAACTTCCGCGACGGCGGACGCGAGATCGCGATCTCCGATGAGGACGACCCCGATCGCTGTGGCGACACCCTCTCCCTCACCGACGATGAGGCGACGGCGCTGTCCGAGGTGCTGGGCGGGTCCGTGATCCTCACGCAGCTGGCCGGACTTCAGGAGCAGGTGGCGGGTCTGAACATGGAGAAGGTGCCTGTGCGCGCCGACTCCCCGTATGTCGGCCGACCGCTCGGCGACACGAAGGCCCGCACGCTCACGCGGTGCTCGATCGTCGCCATCGTGCGGGAGTCGGGGGTCGTCGCCGCCCCTGAGCCCGCAGACGTCCTGCTCAGCGGTGACACACTCGTCGTGGTGGGCACCCGCGAAGGCATCGAGAAGCTCGTCCGGATCCTGAACGGCGCCTGATCCATGGATCACGGCGCGCTGCTCTTTCTGGAGATCGGCGCGCTTCTTTTCGGAATCGCGCTGCTGGGTCGCCTGGCCGGCCGCATCGGGATCTCCCCGATCCCGCTGATCCTGCTCGGCGGCCTCGCTTTCGGGGAGGGCGGAATTCTGCCGATCTCCCAGGGTGAGGAGTTCATCGAGGTCGGTGCCGAGATCGGCGTCATCCTGCTGTTGGTGATGCTCGGGTTGGAGTACAACGCCGGGGAGCTCATGGGGAGCCTCAAACAGTCGCGGGTCGCCGGTGGCGTGGACATGCTCCTGAACGCGATCCCCGGAGCGATCGCCGGGTTCCTGCTGGGATGGGGTGTCACCGGCGCTCTCGTGCTGGCCGGAATCACCTGGATCTCGTCCTCCGGCGTGATCGCGAAGGTGTTGCAAGACCTGGGACGCCTCTCGAACCGCGAGACACCGACCGTGCTGTCGATCCTGGTGATAGAAGACCTCGCAATGGCCTTCTATCTGCCGATCCTGTCGGCGGTCCTCATCGGCATGGACCTGGGTGCCGGGATCATCAGCGTCGTGATCGCGCTCGCGGCCGTGCTGGTGATCCTCTATGTGGCGCTCCGACACGGCGTACTGGTCTCGAAGCTCGTCTGGTCGAAGCGCGCCGATGTGCTGTTGCTGTCGGTGCTCGGACTGACGCTCATCATCGCAGGTCTGGCGGCCGAGGCGAACGTGTCGGCCGCGGTCGGCGCGTTCCTTGTCGGCATCGCGATCTCGGGACCGGTCGCCGAGCACGCCACGCGCGTTCTCACGCCGCTTCGCGACCTGTTCTCTGCGGTCTTCTTCCTGTTCTTCGGCCTGTCGACCAACCCGGCTGACCTCGTGCCGGTGCTCGTGCCGGCGCTGCTGCTGGCGATCGCGACGATGGTGACGAAGGTTGCGACCGGGTATTTCGCAGCCCGCCGCGCCGGCATCGCCGAGCCCGGCCGTTGGCGCGCCGGCTTGGTGCTGACTCCGCGCGGCGAGTTCTCGATCGTGATCGCCGGGCTTGCGGTCTCGGCGGGTGCCGACAGGTCGCTGGCCGCCCTCGCGACGGCGTACGTGCTCATCACGATCGTCGCGGGACCGCTGTTGGCGCGCATCCCTGACTCGAAGCGGTTCGGCACCTGGGCCAAGGGCGTCGAGAAGAAGCGCCGGACGAAGCTGAAGGCCGCCCAGGCCTGAGGTCGACGTCCGATCAGCCGACAGCGCCCAGGAGCCCGAATCCCGTGTCGAACCGCGCCTGCTGGTGCGCCTCCTCGGGCGCGAGGCGGTAGCCGAGCCCGCGGACCGTCTCGATCCACAGCGGCGCGTGAGGGTCGTCATCGAGCTTGCGTCGCAGATTCATCACGTGGACTTCCACCGCGTGGCGATCGTGCGCGGTGACGTGGTCACCGGGGATGCCCGTCGCCTCGCGCACCAGCAGTGACAGTGCGGACTTGCTGAAGACACGATTGCGCGATTTCAGTAGCGCGTGCAGGATGGCGAACTCCGATCGGGTCAGATCGCAGTCACGACCCTCCACCTCGACCCGGCGCGATGCCGGGTGCAACCGCAGCGGGCCGTGCTCGAGCCACTCGGGGATCTCATCGGCAACCGTCCGGCGCAGCGCGTGTGAGCGGCGCAGCAGCGCCTCGATGCGCGCGCGCATGGCGTGCTGGCCGTAGGGGTGGGCGACATGATCGTCAGCGCCGCACCGGAAGCCTTCGACCACGGCGGACTCGGAGTCATCGGCTGAGATCATCATGATGAAGCAGTCCGAGACCCGACGGATGCGCCGCACGGTCTCGAATTCGTCGAGGCCCGAGAGCTGCGTTCCCACGATCACGAGATCGGGCTGAAAGCGGGTGACGGCGCTGACGGCGTCGAAACCCGTCGTCGCCGAGCGCACGGTGAATCCGCGCTGCGAGAGCGAGAGCGTGAGGCGCTCCGCGTGTTCGTGGTCGCCTTCCACGATGACCGCGGTCTGGGCGTGTTGATCGAAGAGCGGATGCTCGGCGATAGGTCGCATGACGTTGTGACTCCCCCGGTTCAGATCACTTCCGTGCGCATGTTGACAAGTTCCCCCGATGTGGAGTCTGCCAGGTTTTCCGTTGGCTGGGAGAACGCTGAGGGCTGTTTGCATGCAATCACGGCCTCGGTTCCCTCAGTTTTTCTTCAGGACGGTGAGGATCGGATCAGCTTTCCCGAATTCACTCTCGATACCCACAGGGGTTTCCCTAGGATCGTCCCCGTTGATCGGCCGTCGTCGTCCGCGCAAGTTGGTCGAGTTCGACGTCAGGAGGCCTGATGCGGGGGATCGCACAGACGCTCGTCCTGACCGGGGCGGTGAGCGCATCCGATGTCAGTGCGCTGCTGAGTGAGCACGGCGAGAACGAGGAGTTCACCCGTCAGCTCGTGCAGCGCGGCCTTGTGACATCCACTCAGATCGCGCAGGCGATCGCCCGACAGACCGGCCATCGGTTCGTCGACATCGGCACCGCGCAGCTGGATGCCGCGGTGGTGGCCCTGCTGCCGGCGGGCCTGTGCCGCAAGTACCGCGTGCTCCCCATCGAACGCGGCACCGACAGGCTGGTGCTGGCCATGGTCGACCCCGCCGACATCATCGCCCTCGATGACGTGACCACGATCACCGACCTGCGCGTTGAGCCGGTCGTCGTGGCGGCCGAGGCGCTGCAGCTGGCCTTCCAGCGGTACGTGCGCTCGGACGAGGAGCTCTCCGACCTGTCGGCGACGCTCCAGGAGAACGCGTCCACCCAGCTCGCGGCGACCGAGAGCATTGATGAGCAGGACAGCGATGCGCCGATCGTGCGCTTCGTGAACCTCCTGATCACCCAGGCCATCGACGACCGCGCGAGCGATATCCATGTCGAACCGGGCGAGACACACCTGACCGTGCGCTATCGCATCGACGGAGTGCTCCACGAGGTGCAGCGCGCGGACCGCAAGATCCAGGACGGCGTCATCTCGCGCCTGAAGATCATGGCCTCGATCGACATCGCCGAGCGTCGACGCCCGCAGGACGGTCGCCTTTCGGTGACGCACAACAGCCGCAAGATCGACCTCCGGGTGGCCACGCTCCCCACCGTGTGGGGCGAGAAGATCGTCATGCGCATTCTCGACAACACCGGGGTGAGCCTCTCGCTGGCAGACCTCCGGATGGGGCGTGCGAACCTCGGCCGGTTCCGGGATGCCATCAGCCGACCGCACGGCATGGTGCTGGTGACCGGGCCCACAGGCTCCGGCAAGTCCACGACGCTCTACACGGCCCTGCGCGAGGTCTCCAGCCCGCAGGTGAACGTCATCACCGTCGAGGATCCCGTCGAGTACCGGATCCCCGGCATCAATCAGGTGCAGGTCAACGCCAAGGCCGGTCTCACCTTTCAGGCGGCGCTGCGCAGCATCCTGCGCAGCGACCCCGACATCGTCTTGGTGGGCGAGATCCGTGATGCCGAGACCGCGATCATCTCCATCGAGGCGGCACTCACGGGCCACCTCGTGCTCTCGACTCTGCACACCAACGACGCTCCGAGCACGGTGGCGCGCCTGACCGAGATCGGCGCCGAGCCCTACCTCGTCGCCACGGCCCTCTCGGCGGTGGTCGCCCAGCGCCTGGCGCGACGCCTGTGCACGACATGCCGTCAGCCGTATCAGGAGCAGCCCGACGTGCTGCGAAGTCTCGGCCTGGACCACGATCCGAGCGATCCGCCCGTGCTCTACCGCGCCGTCGGCTGCCCCGCCTGTTCCGGGACCGGATATCGAGGACGCGTGGGCGTGCACGAGGTCATGCCGATGACGCCCGAGCTCGAAGCGCTTGTGGTCACCGATGCGAGCGGTGCCGACATGCGCGACCTGGCGCTCGCGCAGGGGATGACGACCCTCCGCGGCGACGGCTGGGCCAAGGTGCTGGAAGGTCTCACCACGATCGAGGAGGTCCTGCGTGTCACGGTCTGAGATGCGGATGCGGGCGGCGGCCGAAGCCGCCCTGACGGCGGAGGCGAGAGGCGGGGGCCATGATGTCGTCACCGGCTCCCTGTTGGATGCCGTGCTGCGCGCCGCCGCGGAGTCGAAGGCCTCCGACATCCATTTCTCCGCCGATGCGCCGGCTCTCCAGCGGTTGGACGGCGACCTGGAACCTGTGCCGGGCTTTCCCGAGCCGATCCCTGCGGCGCTCCTGCTCGACGAGCTGCTGGCGACGATGGGCCCCTCGCATCGCGAGGACTACCGGGCCACGGGGGAGGTGGACCTCTCGCACACCGTTCCCGGTGTCGGACGGTTCCGTGTCAACGTCTTCCGCCAGTTGGGGGAGGTCGCGGCGGCCTTCCGTCTCATCGCCTCGCGCGCATTCACCCTCGAAGAGCTCGGCGCGCCGGCGGTGGCGCGCGATCTTGCCCTCCGCCCGCGTGGCCTGGTGTTGGTGACCGGTCCCACCGGATCGGGCAAGTCGACCACGCTCACGGCGATGATCGACGAGATCAACCGCACCCTGCCCGCGCACGTGGTCACGGTGGAGGATCCGATCGAGTTCGTGCACACCAGCCGTCGCTCGCTCATCCACCAGCGGGAGGTCGGCTCCGACACCCGCTCCTTCGCCGAGGCGCTGCGCCGCGTGCTGCGTCAGGACCCCGACGTGATCCTGATCGGCGAGCTCCGCGACCCCGAATCGATCTCCACGGCCCTGACGGCGGCCGAGACCGGACATCTCGTGCTCTCGACCCTGCACACCCAGGGCGCCGCCAAGAGCATCAACCGCATCGTGGATGCCTTCCCCGCCCACCAGCAGAACCAGGTGCGCAGCCAGCTCGGCGACACCCTGCAAGGCGTCATCAGCCAGACGCTGCTGCCCCGGGCAGGACGGTCCGGACGGGTGGCGGCGACCGAGGTGATGGTCTCGACGCCCGCCGTGGGCAATCTCATCCGCGAAAACCAGATCTCGCAGCTCTACAACGCGATGCAGGCGGGCGAGGCCCACGGCATGCACACCCTGGACCAGTCGCTGAAGTCGCTGGTCGAGCGCGGCGAGATCGCGGCATCCACTGCCCGTCACTACCTCACCGACGACCATGTGCTCGACGGCGTGCGGGTGCAGACGCGCGATCTGGATGCCGAGGCGTGGGATGCCGCGGTGACGACGCCCGCCGCGGCGCACCTCCCCGAGGACGACTGGAACCTCTGACATGCCGCTCGAGGAATATCAGTGGCGCGCGGTCAGCGTTGCGGGCGCCGAGACAAAGGGATCGATGGAGGCGGCCAGCGAGAGCGCGGTGCTCGCGAAGCTTCGCGCACAGGGACTGACACCGCTCAGCGTCATCGCCCAGTCCAAGACCGGCCTCAATCGCGACATCGAGATTCCCGGGTTCAGCAAAGGCGTGCCGATCAAGGACCTCGCCGTGTTCACGAAGCAGTTCGCGGGCCTCATCCACGCCGGACTCCCCCTCATGCGGGCCCTCGCGATCATCGCGGACCAGACCGAGAACAAGAAGCTGAGCTCTGCCCTCGTGGCGGTCCAGGCTGACATCGAGAGCGGATCGTCGTTCTCGACGGCGCTTGCCGCACAGCCCGACGTCTTCCCACCGCTCATGGTGAGTCTCGTGAACGTGGGGGAGACCGGCGGATTCCTCGCCGACTCGCTGGATGCGATCGCCCGGTCCTATCGGTCGGACGTCGATCTGCAGCAGAAGATCAGGTCGGCGATGACCTACCCGATCATCGTGCTGGTGATCGCCGTGGTCGGTGTCATCGCGATGATCACCTTCGTCGTGCCGGTGTTCACCGAGATGTTCGCGAGCATGGGCGGCGAGTTGCCCCTGCCGACCCAGATCCTGGTCACCCTCTCCGGGAACATGTGGTGGATCCTGCCCATCCTGATCGTGCTGACCGTGGCCGGCGTCATCTGGCACAGCCGGGTGAAGAACAGCGACCGGTTCCGCGGCGTCGTTGACCCGTTCACGCTCAAGATGCCGATCTTCGGGTCGCTGGCCACCAAGATCGCCGTCGCGCGGTTCGCGAGGAACCTGTCGATGATGCTCAAGGCCGGGGTGCCGCTCATGCAGGGGCTGGACCTGGTCGGAAAAGCGTCCGGCAACAAAGCGATCGAGGATGCGCTCTCGAGCGTGCGCGAATCGGTGCGGCTGGGACGCTCCTTCGCGCTGCCACTCGCGAAGGCGGGCGTCTTCCCGCCGATGGTGTCGCAGATGGTGTCGGTCGGCGAGGAATCGGGGTCCCTCCCCGACATGCTCGAGAGCATCGCCGACTTCTACGAGACCGAGGTCAACACCGCGACCGAGCAGCTGACGAGCCTCATCGAACCGCTCATGATGACGCTGCTCGGCATCCTCATCGGCGGCATGGTCATCGCCCTCTACATGCCGATGTTCACGATGTACGAGCAGCTGGGCGCACAGTAGAGCCGGCCGGATCAGCTCAGGGGCGGTCGAACGCCAGCAGGGTGACGACCAGGCTGACGCCGTCATCGTCCGACGTCACCGTCGCCTGCACGACCGCGACGAGGCGGGGGCCCTCACGCAGCGCATCGATCATCGCCGTGGCATCCTCGACGCTCGGCGCATCGATGGTGATGGTCACCGATGTCTGATGGGCATCGGCCGTCTGCGTCGCCGTATCGGTCGCGGCGGCTGAGCTGGAGGAGGCGGATGCCGCCCCGCTTTCGGTGGTGGTGTCATCCGCGGGGTCTGTGCCGGTGGTGTAGGCCGGAGCCGTCGTGTCAGCCTCATCGACGCGCACCGCGAACGGCTCGGACTCGGTCGTCGACAGCGCCACGATCCGACCGCCGTGCGTGCTCGTGGCAGTCACGGCGAGCACGAGCACGTCATCGAGGTGACGGGCCGCCGGGATCTCATCACGCAGCGCTGCGACCTCGTCCTCGAGGGCGTCCATGTCCGCCGCCTGCGCGCGCAGCCCATCGAGGACGAGCTGCTGGGTGTCGTTCTGGTCTTGCACGGTGTCGGCCGAGGCGTTGGTGGTACCCGCCGCGCCGAACAACGGCAGCGCCACCACCACCACACCCAGCACGAGGATGATCACCGCAGCGAGCCCGCCGATGAGGTTGACGAGAGTCTTGGTCATTGGCCCGCCTCCGTGCTCGGAGCGTAGCTGCCGTTGTAGATCGTCTGGTCAAAGGTCACCGTCATCGTGTAGGTGTAGCCCTCGTCACCGGATGCCAACGTCTGGGGCTCCGCAGTTGTGAGCGCGTCGAGCGCGCGGAACGCCCGGGTGAGTTCAGTGAAGTCCAGCGGTGCCGCGCTGATCAGGGTGACCGTTCCGGTAAGTCCCACCGTGTCCTGGGCCTCGCCGCTGGTCGGGGCGGGCCCGGCGGCGAGCACGTAGCCGTCCATTTCTACGCCGGCGGGGAGGACGGTGGCGAGGGAAGCGATCACCGGATCCCAGTCGAAATCGCCCGCCATCGCGTCCTGGCGCATCGACTGCAGCTCGGTGCGCAGGGCGAGCGCCGCGCGCACGTCTGAGAGCGCCGCGACGTCGACCGCCAGTTGCTGGGTGCGGGCCTGCTCGGAGGCCAGCCGGAGCGATGCGGCGGCATTCGCTGCGAAGGCGCCACCGACCGCCAGCACGGCCACGGCCAGCGCTCCGATGCCGACGGAGACCCACGCGCGGATGCGGGCGCGCACCTCGCGGCGGCGCTTTTCGGACGGCGGCAGCAGGTCGACCCGGGGGAGCGCCGCAACGGGCCCGGTCGCACTCCGGCGCTCAGGGGTCACCGCGCTCCTCCGACGACGAGCGCGGCGGTTCCGACCAGCCGTGCCCCGACATCGCCGGGGATCGGCAGATTCGGGGTCACGGGCACGAGATCGCCGAGCGCGACGGGCAGGGCTTCGGCCTCGGCGATACGTGAGATCGACTCGAGAAGCCGCGGATGCCAGGCGTGTTCGCCGACGACCCACACGGCATCGATGGCGGCGGCGTCGGGCCGGTCGCGATAGAACGACACCGTCGAGCGCAGTCGCCCGATGAGATCGATGAGCGCGGCCTGGACGTCGGCGTGCAGCGCGCGCGGGGCAGCCGGGTCGTCACCGACGGCCATGCGCACACGGCGCAGCGGCGCCGTCGGGGTGGAGGGCGCGGTCCGTTCCGGCGCGACATCAGGGCCGTCCGTCTCGGCGCCGGCGACGATATCGATGGGCAGCACGCGCACGAATCGGGGGATGCCGCCGGTGGCGATGACGATGTGTGTCGTGTGCTCGCCCATGCCGATGAGCATCGCCGTGTCGCTCTCGCCCGAGAGCTGACGCAGCGCCCGGGCGTAGCCGAAGGCCGTGAGATCGATCGAGGTCGGCCGAAGCCTGGCCTGGGTGAGCGCGTCGACGAGCTCCTCCATGTGTTCGGCGACAGCGGCGACCAGCAGGCCCCGCACGCCGTCGGCATCCTGGGAGGTCGGGATGAAGTCGAGCACCGCCTGATCGACCGGCACGGGCAGGCGATCCTGCACCTCGAGGGGGAGGGCCTCGCGGATGTGGGCGGGGTTGGTGAGCGTCGTCGCGTGCTCGCGCACCAGGATGCGCCGGTTGCCGACCCCGAGGACGACATCCCGTCCCGTGAGCTTGGCGTCGGCCCACAGCCGCTGCAGGGCCAGGGCGACGGCGTCGCGGTCGAGGATCTCGGAGTCCTTGGCCGCGCCTTCGGGGAGGGGGACTTCGCCGGCGGCGATCAGTTTCGGCGTGCGACCGGTCGTCACCTCGACGGCGCGCACACTCTCCTCGGTGATCTCGAGCGCAACGAGTGTTTTCGACCTCAGGGTCCTTCCCCGTGCGGGCATGTCAGCTCACTCCGATCATGGCGAGGTACACGGTCGCCGTCGGCTCTCCGACGACGGCACCGACCCAGGCGCCGACGATGATCCAGGGGCCGAAGGGGAGGGCGGTGCGCCGATGGGCGCGCTGCCCCAGCATGAGGCCGATGCCCGTCAAGCCCCCGAGCAGGAAGGCCGCGAAAGCGCCGACCAGCAGCGGCGCCCACCCCAGCCACCCGAGCATGAGGCCGACGGATGCCGCGAGCCGCACATCGCCGCCGCCCATCCCGTCGGGGCGGATGAGTCGCAGCACGGCGTAGAACCCCCACAGCACCGCCATGCCGACGAGCGCGCGGACCATGGCCCAGACGTCGGGCATCAACAGGCTCGCCGCCATCAGCAGGCCGCCGCACGCCAGCAGCGTCGTCGTCGTGATCGTGTGCGGTAGGCGCCGGACGTCGAGGTCGATGAGGGTGAGCGCGATCCCGGCAGCGGCGAACCAGAGGTAGGCGCCCAGCACGCACAGTCGTGCGACGAGGGGACCGGTGAGATCGGTCAACCACCAGGCCGTCACGCCGATGTAGACGAGTGCCGTCCCCAGTTCGACGGCGGGATAGCGCCACGAGATCGGGGCGCGGCATCCGGCGCATCGTCCCCGCAAGACCAGCCACGAGAGCACCGGCACGTTCTGCCACCACCGGATCGGCGCGTCGCACCGCGGGCAGCGGCTCTCGCGGGTGAGCGGGACACCGGCGGGCACGCGGGCGATCACGACGTTCAGGAACGAGCCGATGACGAGTCCGAGGATGCCGGCTCCGCCCAGGACCAGCGCGATGGCCGCGCTCACGTGTCGCGCCGGGACATCAGGGCGCCGAGCGTGTACTCGCCGGTTTCGACCTCGACGGCGCCGGCGTTGCCGAAGCCGCCGTCGGGGGAGGGCATGCCGGGCAGGCTCATGAGCTCGCCCTTGATCGTGATCTGTCCACCCGAGTTGAAGCCGTTCGTGTAGAGGGAGCCGAGGATGATGCCGCCGCCGGCGACCGAGATGCGGCAGGGCGTGTAGATGAGTGAGCGCACCCCGTCGAGGTTCGCGCCGTTGGTCGTGAAGCTGGTCTCGTCGCCGTCGCCGAGCGGGCATGTCGGTTCGGCGTCGTCGACCGTGTCTTCGGTGATGAACCACACTTTCGGCGAGATACCGTCGGCCGAGGTCATCGTGAGGGCCGTCGTGTTGAACTCTTCGGCGAGCAGCACGACGTTGGACGCCTTGATCTCGGGCGAGGGGTTTCCTCCGGCGTTCGAGGTGAGGATGTCGCAGGCACGTCCGTCGATCACGACGGTGCCGGTGTAGTTGGCAAGGTCCTTCCAGCCCTGGTTGGGCCAGCGGTTGAAGTATCGGCAGGTACCTGGTCCCGTGCCCGAGGCGGCGAGCGTCACGACGGCAGCGCCCGGCCAGTCATCGAGGTCGTAGGCGTAGTCGTACCAGCCCGGGAGTGAGGGGGCGGCCAGCTCCGGGATGGTGTCGCTGTTGACGACGCTGCCCACCACGCTGCCGCCGTTGATCGACGGGGTGAGACCCGTCGGCAGGGTGATGGTGCCCTCCACGGTGCGGTCGTTCACGGTCACGTCGCCGTTCGCGATGATGTCGGCGCGCATCTGCGTGTCACCCATCCATTTCAGATCGACGGAGCCGTTGGTCTGGATCAGCGAGAAGGGTTCGCTCGCATCGGTGGGTCCGACAGCGGAGTTGATTTCGCTGAGGCCCGTGCCTGCCGCGAGGATGTCGCCTTGCACCGAGGTGTCGCCGCCCGAGAAGTCGATGTCACCCGCGCTGTAGATGTCGCCGGACACATTGCAGCCGTCGGTCGAGACGATGTCGCCACCGCTGATGAGGTTGCCGGGGATCGTCAGGCGGCAGCCGAAAGTTCCCGAGATCGACACGATCTGAGGCTCGTTGTCGCCGGACGCCAGCAGCGTGACCTGTCCCATGGTCGACCCCTCGTAGAGCACGAGACCCACGGGCGTGAGGGAGGGATCGGCGACCTCTTCGGTCTGCGCGACCAGTCCATAGACGGCCTCGACGGTCGTCGAGGAGTCGCCGTCGACGCCTGTCGAGGTGATCGTGATGGTGCTGCCGGTGTCGTCACAGGCGACGGTGGTCGTGTAGGTCGCGTCTGCGCCGGAGGCCGGCACCGATCCGGTCGGGGCCGTCGCGCTGCAGGCATCCACGGATTTGATCGCGGCGATCGCGGCAGCCATGCCGGCATCCGCCGCCGCCTGCGACTGCAGGCTGCCGCGCACCGCGCTGGTGGTGCGGGTGGTGTTCACCACGACGCCCGAGACGGTGACGGTGACAAGACCCAGCACCATGACGACGATGAGGACCGGGGTGAGGATCGACCCGTCGTCGTTGCTCGGAGCGAGCCGGCGACGGAGGCGCTTCAGGGTCACCTGTAGCCGTGTCACCAGCATCGCGCCGCCTCCTCACTCGCGGTGGTTTCGCTGACACCGCGCGCCACGGCGGAGCCGGAGACTTGGGCGGTTGCGCCGTCGCTGAGGTTCTCGTCTTCGGTGGCGACGACCGCGAGGTGCCAGGTGAGGCGCTCGCCGTCGAGGGAGAAGTACGGCTGGGGCACGTCGGCATCGTTGGTGGCCTGGTCGACGCGGTCGGTGAGGGCGCCCCAGGTGAGGTCGGGTTGGGGGGTGGCATCCGAGGGATCGGTGAGCGGCGCATACGTGAGGGTGCGCAGCTCCGCGTCGCCGTCGGCGGCCTCGGTGGCACCCGAGCCGATGCCGGTCGTGAGGTCCACGACGGCCCAGGCGTGGCATTCCCAGGAGTCGGTGCCGGTGGGGATGCGCACGCGGGCGATGGTGGAGCTCGCCGACACGGCGTCGGCGGTACGGACGGCGGTGGACAGTGATGTCGAGATCGCCTGCACGCGGCCGGTGGCGAAGTCGCGGTCGCGGGTGGTCGCGGCGCTCTGGAGGGTCGTGATGAACACGCTCGCGACGACGGTCAGGATGACGGAGCCGACCAGGGCGGTGATCACGACCTCGATGAGACCCACCCCGCGGTCGTCGGTGGGCATCGCGCGAGTGGTGTGGCCCGTCATGGCGCGGTCACCACGATCTTGGTCGACATCGTCACGAGCGCATCCGTCGGGTTGCCGTCGTCATCGAGTGAGGGGGTGGCCTCGTCACGGATGTCGACCGTGACGGTGAGGGCGGCGGGGTAGACGCCCGGGCAGCTCTCAACGCTGGTGTCGACGACCAGCCCCGTGTCGGCGGTGTCGGCGACCCGGGTGGCCTCGATACCTGTCACGGCCGTGCACGAGTTCGCACCCTCATCCGGGAACGTGCCGCGGATCTCGGCGAGGGTGCCCGAGGCGAGGGCGTTCGCACCGACGGCGTCGCGGTTCTCGCCGCTGAGCAGGGTCGCGCGCAGCGCCAGGGGCAGAATCGCCATGGCGAGGATCGCGAACAGCATCATCGACACGACGACCTCGACGAGGCCGAAGCCCTCGTCGAGGTCGGAGGTGCGGGAGCTGTTCATGCGATGGCCTTAGGTGGAGAAGGCCGGGTCGAGGAGCGCAGCGCGCCTCGACCCGGCCATGTCGCGGTGGAGGCTGTTAGCAGCCGGGGCCCGAAGTCGAGTCCTCCGCTGCGTCGCCGCTGACAGTCACGCAGTAGTTCGAGAGGGTGACGCCTGTCGCGGGCGTAAGAGTCACGGTGACGCCGTCTGCGAATGTTGACAGGTCAATGTCCGTCGCTGCCGGCGTTCCGTCGAAGAGCGCGATTTGCGACGCAGCCTCGGATGCTGCGCTTCCGGCGATCGAGTCCTGTGCGCTCTGCTCCGCCTGGCCCTGGAGGCCCAGGAATACCGGGACGGCGATGGCGGCGAGGACGCCGAGGATGACGACGACGACGATGAGCTCGATGAGCGAGAAGCCCGACTCGTCGTTCTCGGAACGGCGACGCCGGAGGGCGTCGGTGTAGTGCTTCAGTGAAGCGCGCATGTGATTCTCCTGATGTTCGTGGTGGCTAGTGGGAGCTTGAAAGCCACACCCCCGTGTCCAGCCCACTTTTCTGTGCGCCGTTCAGTTTTCGAACGCCCCAGCGTCAGTGCTTGCTCAGGCTTTGCTCAGCCCGGCGCGTCGCCCCCGCAAGGCGCAACTCGCCCCCACAAGGTGCAACTCGCCCCCTCGACGTGCACCTCGCCCACACAAGGTGCAACTCGCCCCCTCGACGTGCACCTCGCCCCCACAAGGTGCAACTCGCCCCATCGACGTGCAACTCGCCGAGTTGCACCCCCTCTCGCCGAGTTGCACCCCCTCCCGTCGAGTTGCACTTCGCTTCGCCGAGTTGCACGTCCTCCCGTCGAGTTGGACCTCGATGCGGGGAGTCGCAAAGTTGAGCCAACTCATATCAAGTTCATTTGACACATTCGACACCCCCGAGTACAGTTGAGCCATCGCGACTCAACCTGTCGCGCCCACGACTTCAGACATCGGAACACCGGGACTCGGCATCCGCCGGGCCCCACGGCAAAGGAGAAACACATGCCACGTGCAGTAGGTATCGACCTCGGAACCACCAACTCCGTCGTCAGCGTCCTCGAAGGCGGCGAGCCCAAGGTCATCGCCAACGCCGAGGGCTTCCGCACCACCCCCTCGGTGGTCGCGTTCACCAAGGACGGCGAGGTGCTGGTCGGCGAGACCGCCAAGCGCCAGGCTGTCACCAACGTCGACCGCACCGTCTCGTCGGTCAAGCGCCACATGGGCACCGACTGGACCTTCGACGTCGACGGCAAGAAGTACACGCCGCAGGAAGTGTCTGCGCGCATCCTCGCCAAGCTCAAGAACGACGCCGAGTCCTACCTCGGCGACGCGGTGACCGACGCCGTCATCACCGTTCCCGCCTACTTCAACGACGCTGAGCGTCAGGCGACCAAGGAGGCCGGTGAGGTCGCGGGTCTGAACGTCCTGCGCATCATCAACGAGCCCACCGCCGCCGCCCTCGCCTATGGCCTGGACCGTGGCAAGGAGGACGAACTCATCCTCGTCTTCGACCTCGGTGGCGGAACCTTCGACGTGTCGCTGCTCGAAGTGGGCAAGGACGACGACTTCTCCACGATCCAGGTGCGCGCCACCGCAGGCGACAACCGCCTCGGCGGTGACGACTGGGACCAGCGGATCGTCGACCACCTGATCAAGCAGTTCAAGGACACCACCGGTGTCGACGTCTCGGGCGACAAGATCGCCCTGCAGCGCCTCAAGGAGGCCGCGGAGCAGGCGAAGAAGGAGCTGTCGAGCTCGGCATCCACGAGCGTCAACCTGCCCTACCTGTCGCTGACCGACTCGGGCCCCGTCTCGCTGAGCGAGACGATCTCGCGCGCCAAGTTCGAAGACATCACCAAGGACCTGCTCGACCGCACCAAGAAGCCGTTCGAGGACGTCATCCGCGAGGCCGGCATCAAGGTCGCCGACATCGACCACGTCGTGCTCGTCGGTGGCTCGACCCGTATGCCCGCCGTTGCCGAACTGGTCAAGAAGGAGACCGGCAAGGATGCCAACAAGGGCGTGAACCCGGACGAGGTCGTCGCCGTCGGCGCTGCCCTCCAGGCCGGTGTCCTCAAGGGTGAGCGCAAGGACGTGCTGCTCATCGACGTCACTCCCCTGAGCCTCGGCATCGAGACCAAGGGCGGCATCATGACCAAGCTCATCGAGCGCAACACGGCCATCCCGACCAAGCGGAGCGAGACCTTCACGACCGCCGACGACAACCAGCCGTCGGTCGCCATCCAGGTCTTCCAGGGCGAGCGCGAGTTCACCCGCGACAACAAGCCGCTGGGCACGTTCGAGCTGACCGGCATCGCGCCGGCACCGCGCGGCATCCCGCAGGTCGAGGTCACCTTCGACATCGACGCCAACGGCATCGTCCACGTGTCCGCCAAGGACAAGGGCACCGGCAAGGAGCAGTCGATGACCATCACGGGCGGCTCGTCGCTGCCCAAGGAGGACATCGACCGCATGGTGCGCGAGGCCGAGGAGCACGCCGCCGAAGACAAGAAGCGTCGTGAGTCGGCCGAAGTGCGCAACCAGGCCGAGACGCTCTCGTACTCGATCGAGAAGCTCATCTCAGAGAACGAAGACAAGCTGCCCGAAGAGGTCAAGACCTCGGTGCAGGCAGACGTCGACGCGCTCAAGACCGCGCTCGCCGGAGACGACGACGAGGCCGTGAAGACGGCCTTCGACAAGCTCAACCAGAGCCAGTCGCAGCTCGGTGAGGCGATCTACCAGGCCTCGCAGGCCGCGGGTGAGGATGCCGACCCCGCCGCCAACGAGCCGGGCAGCGGCTCGATGCCGAACCCCGACGAGGACGTCATCGACGCCGAGGTCGTCGACGACGAAGACGACAAGAAGTAAGCGGACCCGCACATGGCACACAAGGACGAAGAGCCGCAGGGCGATGCGGAGAACACGTCCGGTCCGGAGTCGGAGTCGGAAGCGCCCGCTTCCGGCTCCGGCTCTGCCGAGGAGCTGACCGTCGACGACATCCTCGGGGCGGCGCAGTCCGCCGAGGCCGCCGCGGCGCAGGAAGGCGTGCTCGCCGACCTCGAGTCGGCGCTGCTGAACGATCTCAAGCGCCTGCAGGCCGAGTACGCGAACTACCGTCGCCGTACCGAGGAGCAGCGTGAGATCGAGATCGAGCGGGCGAAGGGATCCGCGGCCAAGGGCCTGATCCCCGTGCTCGACGACCTCGACCGTGCGGCCAAGCACGGCGACCTCGAAGACGGCACCGCGTTCTCGGCCATCGCCGAGAAGATCCGTGCCGTCGCCGAGCGTATGGGCGTCACCTCGTACGGCGCGGCGGGCGAGCTCTTCGACCCGCAGCAGCACGAGGCGATCTTCCAGCAGCCGACGCCGGGGGTGACCGAGACCACGATCCTCGAGGTCGTCGAGCTCGGCTACCGCCTGGGTTCGATCGAGCTGCGACCCGCGAAGGTGGTCGTCGCGGTGCCGGCCGAGTAACCGAAAGGAGGGACCATGGCCAGTCAGGACTGGTTCGACAAGGACTTCTACAAGGTCCTCGGTGTCTCCAAGGACGTCTCTGCGGCTGATCTGAAGAAGACCTACCGCAAGCTCGCCCGCAAATATCACCCGGACTCCAACCCGGGCGATGCCCAGGCCGAGGCGAAGTTCAAGGAGATCAGCGAGGCGTACGCCGTGCTCTCGGACACCGAGCAGCGCGAGGAGTACGACCAGATCCGAGCGATGGGGTCAGGGGCTCGCTTCACCGCGGGAGGCCAGGGCGCCGGCGGCTTCGAGGACGTGTTCAGCGGCTTCGGCCAGGGACGCGGCGGCTACCAGCAGGCAGACTTCGAGGACATCTTCTCGATGTTCGGCCAGGGCGGTGGCGGCGGCTTCGGCTCGGGCCGGTTCGGGCAGGCATCCGGTGGGTTCCGGGGCTACGGCGGACCGACCCGCGGGGCCGACGTCACCGCGCGCACGACGATCGACTTCGTCACCGCGACAAAGGGCGAGACGATCACGCTGCAGTCCGAGGACGGTCACCCATTCAAGGTCAAGATCCCCGCCGGCGTCTCGGACGGTCAAAAGATCCGGCTGCGCGGTCGCGGTCGGCCCTCCCCGGACGGCGGTGAGAACGGCGACATCGTCGTGCAGGTCACCGTGCGTCCGCACCCGGTGTTCACCCGCGACGGACTGAACCTGCGCGTCGTGGTGCCCGTCACCTACACCGAGGCGGTCTTCGGCGCGACGATCGAGGTCCCCACGCTCGGTGGCGACCCGGTCAAGCTCCGGGTGGCTCCCGGTACCCCCTCGGGCCGGGTGCTGCGTGTCAAGGGCCGGGGCGTGCAGAGCCAGAAGGGCAGCGGCGACCTGCTCGCCGAGGTGCAGATCGCGGTCCCCACACACATCGAGGGCGCCGCCAAAGAGGCACTCGAGAAGTACCGCGAGACGGAGCCGAGCGAGAACCCGCGTGCCGAGCTGCTGGCCAAGGCTCGCGGCTGAGACGCTGAGAGCCTGACGAGGGACGGATAACGAGGATGCGGCGCGACGACATCGACGAGGACACCCCGATCCTCGCCGTCGCGGCCGCCGCCGAGCTGGCGGGGATGCATCCGCAGACCCTGCGCCAGTACGACCGTCTCGGTCTCGTCGTCCCCGCCCGCACCCGGGGAGGCTCGCGCCGCTACTCGCTGCGGCACGTCGCACAGCTGACCGAGGTCGCCCGCATGTCGAGCGAGGGCATGGGTCTTCCCGCCATCGCCCGGATCCTCGAGCTGGAGAATCAGGTGCGCGATCTCCGCTCCCGCGTCCGGGACCTCGAGGGACAGGTCGAGAACGAGCGGGCCAACCGTCCCGGCGCCCGCGTCTTCGCCGCCGGCGCCAGCGGCTCGGTCGTCACGCTGCGGCAGGGACGGCGCGTCCGGCGCGCGACCGAGGTCGTGCTGTGGCGTCCGCACGGCAGCGCGGGCGCGCTTCCCGCGGCCGATGCCGAGGACTGACCGCGCGTCGCGAACGTTCACCTCGCCGTCCCCGACCGGCTCTCGCCCCGCGGCACCCGCGGGGACTACTGTCGTGCCGTGACGGAGAATCCGCGTGCATCAGCCCGGGCGATGACGGCGTCCGTCCGCAGCGCCGGGCAGCGCACCCTCGAATCCCTGGCGCTGGCCCTCGGCGCGATCGCCTTCGTGGTGGTCGGTCTCATTGCGATCCCGGTCTTCGGACTGGACGATGCTCCGATCGCCGGCGAAGGGTCGGTCGGGCAATTCGCGGCGATCTCGTCGGGCGCGACGGCGCTGGTGGCCTTCGGAGCCGGCCGCGGCGTCGCGTTCCTCCGCTCGGGTGAGAAGCGATTCGGTCTGTTCGACTACGTGGATGCCGCGGCCCTGGCCCTCGCCCATGGCATCATCGCCGTGCTCTCGTGGACGCTGTTGGCTGTCATCCTCGATCGCGCCTTCATCGACGCGCAGGTCTTCGCGCTTCCTGTGCTGGTGCTCTCAGGGACGGCGGCGGCTGTCACCGCCTATCTCGTGTTCGCATCGGCGACCCACCTCGACGCCTCGCTGCTGGCGCTCATCCTCGCCGCGTTCCTCGGCGAAGGCATCCTCGCCGCGATGCTCACCGCGAACGACCCGCACTGGTGGCGCGACAACCTCTCGGCGCTCGGGATGACCGAGGACATGTCGGGGATGACGTTCAACATCACGCTGATCCTGGGCGGCTTCCTCGTGACCACCCTCGCCCGGTACGCCACCCGCGGCATCCCGACGACGCATGTGCGCGGCATCCTCGCGGTACGGATCTGCCTCATCGTGATCGGGGTGTTCCTCGCGTGCGTCGGCATCTTCCCGGTCAACCAGTTCTGGGCGTTGCACACCGGATCCGCCGCCGGCATGGCTGTCACCTTCGGCGTGCTCGTTGTGATGCTGCGTCACTGGGTGCCCGGTATCCCGGCGACCTTCGCGTTGCTGGGGTGGATCTTCTTCGGCGTCCTCGTGGTGCTCGGCATCGAGTACGCGATCGGCTACTACACCCTGACCGCCGTGGAGCTGGTCGGAGCCGTGCTGCTGTTCGCGTGGATCGTCATGTTCATCCGCAACATCGCGGCCCTGCAGTCCGACGCAGCGCCCGGCCTGCGTGAGGGCGCTCCCCCTGCGCTAGCCTCGGTGCCGTGAGTCAGACCACCGCGTCCCCCACCACCGCGTCCCCTTCGCACGCCCGCGATCTCGAGTCGCTGGGGCTCGCCGCGGGATCGGTCGCTTTCATCGTGGCCGGCATCCTTTCGGTCTTGGTCTTCCAGCTCGACGACGCGCCGATCTCGGGCGAAGGATCGGTCGGACAGTTCGCCGCGATCACCTCTGCCGTGACCGCGGCGATCGTCTTCGTCGCCGGCCGCATCATCCTCGGCGTCCGCGAGGGATCCCGGCGCTTGCGGGTCGTGGATGTGATCGACATCGCGGCACTCGCCTTCGCCCACGCCGTGATCGCCCTCCTGTCCTGGACGCTCATCGCCGTCATCATGCAGGACGCCTTCCTGGATGCGCAGGTCTACACGATCTTCGTGATCGTGCTCCCGGCGGCCGCGGCAGCTGTCACCGCATACCTCGTCTTCGCCTCGGCGACGAACCTTGATCTGCTGCTGCTGGCCGTGATCCTGGCCGGCTTCCTCATCGAGGGGGTCGTCGCGAGCATGCTCACCGCAAGCGACCCGCACTGGTGGAAGGACAACCTCTCGGCGCTCGGAATGACGAACGACCTGTCGGCGATGACCTTCAATCTGACGCTCATCGTCGCCGGCGTCATCGTCACGACGCTCTCGCGGTATACGACCGCGCAGATCCCGTCGCCGCACGTGCGCGGGCTCCGGCTCGTGCGGCTGTGTCTGATCCTGGTGGGTCTGTTCCTGGCCTGTGTCGGGATCTTTCCCGTCGATCAGTTCTTCTGGGTGCACACCGGCTTCGCCTCGGGCATGGCCGTCGTGTTCGGTGTGCTGGTCATGCGCCTGGCGCACTGGATTCCCGGGATGCCGCGACCGTTCATTGCGCTCGGCTGGCTGTTCATCGCCGTGATCGTCGTGCTCGCGATCTTCTTCGCCGTCGGCTACTACACGCTCACCGCGGTCGAGCTGGTCGCCGGTGTCCTCGTCTTCAGCTGGATCATCCTGTTCATCCGCAACGCCGCCGCTCTCCAGTCCGACACTACGTCGTCGTAGCTGCAGGCGCCGGAGCGGGCGACGGGGAGGGATCCTCGATGACCATCTCGGGGGCGCGGGCGACGACGAGCCAGGCCGGCAGGATCGCGATGCACATCACGATCAGCACGCCGATGTCGCCCACGATCGCCACCGCGATGAACAGGGCGATCCACCCGTCCCGAGCGACCGCGAGCGTGAAGCCGAGGACGCCGCTGGCGAGAGCCAGCCCGAGCGGAATCGCGGGAACGAGGGTGTTCGCGAGCAGCCCGAACGCGATGCCCAAGAAGATCGCCGGGAAGATGCGCCCACCGCGAAAGCCGAAGGATGCCGCCACCACGAGGGCCGCCAGCTTGATCGCCACGATGACTATGAGGGAGGAGACGCCGATCGTGCCGGCCATCGAGATCAGCTCTGCGCCCTGCTCCAGCCCTTTGAACAGTGTCAGCGGCCCGCCCAGCGCACCCAGCGCACCCAGGATGACGCCGCCGGCCAGCGACAGGACGAACGGGTTCGGCATCCGGCGCAGCAGCGGGTGCAGCGCACGGAACGCGAAGACGCCGACGAGCGCGACGGCAGCACCGAGACACGCGATGACGGCTGCCGAGACGACGTCGATGAGTTGCGGGTTCGTGTAGGGGGCGATGCGGGCGACCGCCCCGATGCCGCCTCCGAGAAGAATGCTGGTGGCCGCGCCCGCCGTGGCCGCCACCAGGGGCAGGAACAGCTTGTCCCACAGGGCACCGGCACCGGCGGCCAGCGCGCCGGTGAACACGAGCGCCGCCGCGACGGGGGTGCCGAACAGGGCGCCGATCGTGCCGGCGGCGGTGAGGATGACCGTCAGCGGCGTCGGGATGGCGGGCCACAGCTTCGCGACCATCCACACCGCGAGCGCGGTGTTGATCGCGATGATGGGGCTCTCGGGGCCGAGGCTCACGCCGCCGATGAGTGTCAGCAGGATGACGACGATGATGCTCGGCACCGCGCGGATCGACTGGGGCGGGGCGATCAGCTCGACGGTCGCCGAGTCCTGTCCACCGTGGCCGGGCATTTTCCACACCGTGAGACCGACGAGCGCCCCGGTGAGGGTGAGGACGCCGAAGATCCACCAGGGGGAGTCGCCGTCGAGCCCGAACAGCCCAGGCAGACTCGTCCACACGAGGTGGGTGCCGAGATGCGCGACCTGATCGATGCCCCACAGCAGCAGACCCGAGAGCAGACCGATGAGCGCCGCGGGGATGCTGAGGGCGATCAGAGTTCGCCTGCTGCGGGCGAAACTCCAGGCATCCGGGTTGTCGGACATACGGGTCACGATAGTTCAGTAGCCTCTGTTGCATGAACGAAGAGCGTTGGGAGAAGCTCACCTATTGGCCGCTCGTGGTCGCTTCTGCGGCGTTCATCATCGCCTACTCCTGGCAGGTGATCGCCGACCTGCGAGGGCCGCTCAGCGCGCTCATGGGCTCGGTCATGGGCATCACGTGGATCATTTTCGCCGCGGACTATGTGATCTGCCTGCTCATCGCCCGACACAAGCTCACCTGGTTCCGCACCCACATCTTCGATCTGCTCGTCGTCCTGCTGCCCTTCCTGCGACCGCTGCGCCTGCTCAAGGCGCTGACGGTCGTGCAGACGCGGGTCTCGAAGGGGCAGGCGCTGCGCACCCGCGTCATCTGGTACGCCGGGGGAACCGTCGCGGTGCTCGTCTGGGTCTGCTCGCTCGCCGTGCTCGCTGCGGAGCGCGGCGCACCCGGCGCGAACATCCAGGACTTCAGCGAATCGCTGTGGTGGTCGTTCGTGACGATCACCACGGTCGGCTACGGCGACTACTACCCGGTGACGGGCATGGGGCGGCTGGTGGCGATCTTCCTCATGGCCGGCGGTATCGGCATCGTCGGCGTCGTGACGGCGACCACCGCCTCCTGGATCGTCGAGAAGGCCGCTGCGGGGGACGATGACGCCGAGACGGCGACCCGCGGGCAGATCCGCAGTCTCGCCGCCCAGATCAGCGACATCGTCCAGAATCTGCCACAGCCGACTCAGGGTGGCGCGGAGACAGGCGCGGGTTCGAACGCTCCGGCGGCGGCCGCTGATGTCGGCGCAGGAGAGTCGGCGAAGCAATGACCTTATCCCCGATGCTGCGGGTTCTCGGCGGCTTGGCCGCTGCCGTCGTCGTCCTCGTCGGCCTGTCGTGGGCGAGCGAGATCGTCGGGCCGATAGCCCTGGCCGCCGTGCTCGTGATCATCTGTCATCCGCTGCATCGACCGCTCCAGCGCTGGGGCTGGCCGCGATGGGCAGCGACCACCGCCGTCATCATCGTGGCGTACGTGATCCTCGCGGTCATGGCGCTGCTGCTCTACTTCGCCGGCGTCCAGTTCGCCCACCTCGTGGTCGACTACCTGCCCGAGTTGCAGGCCACCGCAGACGAGGTCATCGCGTGGCTCGCCTCGACGGGGCTGTCGGAGCAGGCGACGCGGGCGGCGGCATCCGTTCTCGCCCCCGAGAAGCTCGTGACGGTCGCCACATCGCTGACCGGCACGATCGTCGGCGTGGTGATCAGCCTCTTCTTCGTCGTGTCGTACGTCATCTTCATGGCGGCGGATGCCGCGCGATACAGCCACGTGCGGGAGGTCTTCGGATCCGCGGTCGACAGCACCCTCGCACGCATGCGCGCGTTCACGGTCGGCACCCGGCGGTACTACATCGTCAACGCGATCTTCGGTGCGATCGTGGCGATCATCGACGGCATCGCGCTCGCCGCGGTCGGGGTGCCCGCGCCCGTCGTCTGGGCGATCCTCGCGTTCGTGACCAACTTCGTCCCGAACATCGGGTTCATCCTCGGGCTCATCCCGCCCGCGGTGCTGGCACTGGTGGTCGGCGGATGGCCGCTGTTCCTCGTCGTGATCGCGATTTACTGCGTCGCCAACGTCGTGCTCCAGGTCCTGATCCAGCCGAAGTTCGTCGCCGATGCGGTGGATCTCAGCCTCACGCTGAGCTTCTTCTCGGTGATCTTCTGGACCTTCATCATCGGACCGCTCGGCGCCATCCTCTCGATTCCGCTCACCCTGCTCGTGCGCGCACTCGTCCTCGAGGCCGATCCGAACGCGCATCTGCTGCGCTGGCTGACCGGAAAGTCGGCCGCGCCACCGCCGTCGGCCGAGGCGGACCCGAATGCGGGCGGCCCCGACGATGCCGGTGGCCAGACCGAGCCCGAGGTCAGCTGAGCAGCTTCGCCTTCGCGGCCGCGAACTCTGCGTCATCCAGCAGGCCCGCGTCCTTGAGAGCAGCGAGCTTCTGGAGCTCGGCCACGACGTCGACCGCCGGGGCTGCCGCGGGGGCAGGGGCGGCGGGCTCGGCAGGCATCTGCTGGGCGACCGCCTGCTGAGCGGCGGCCTGCATCTGGGCCTGCTGCTGGGCCGCCTGGTACTGCTCCTGCTCGTACTGGGCCTGCGCCTTGCGCTGGCGGTTGGCGGCCATGCCGCCCGAGACCGCACTGGCGGTTCCGGCCACGACGGCCGTGCGGGCGGCGAGGCCGATCAGGCCGGGGCGTCCCATTCTGCGCATCTGCTTCTTCCTTCTTCTCAGGCCTCGTCGGCCAGGTCCATGATCGCGTTGACGACCGGTGCGGGGATCCGCTCGGTGCTGAGGACGACGCCGCCCGAGGCGGCGAGCTTCGCAGCGAGGTTGCGTGCGAACACCAGCTCGAGTGCCACGACCGCGGCCGAGGTGCCCGGCTCGATGAGCTCGGCGAGCTCTGCGATGTCCTCGTCGCCGGCGATGCCGATCTCCGCCAGTTCGATGCCGCCGAATCCATACTCGTCGGTCTCATCTTCGATTTCGGTGACCGTCACCTCACCGAGCGCTGACTTCGAGACGATCACGAAGTCGAGCAGGCGGAAAAGCCCGCCCTCGAGCAGGTCGGCCAGCGCCGCGATCGTCGCCGGCGAGGGACGGTCGCCCTCGAGCCCGACGAGGTAGAGCTCGACCGGGCCGTAGCGGAAGTCAGCCATGAGTGTCCTTTCGAGAGGGAATCAGAGTGCCGCGATGCCCTTGCCGATGACCACGACGCCGAGCACGAGCAGCACCACGCCCATGATGACGGCGTTCTCCCGCTCGAGCCACCCCCGCAGGGCATCTAACGGGTGACGCAAAGGTTTCTCAGCGACCAGGAACGCCACGACCGGCACCAGGATCGTGGATGCCGCCACGAGCGTGTACAGCAGGATCGCCCAGATCCCGCCGGCGACCGACATCGAACCCAGACCGAACTGGATGCCCGACTCGGCCCCGAGGATGAGGTTCTTCGGGTTGACCGCCGCCAGCAGCACGCCGAGGCCCAGCGCATCCCAGAACCCGAGCCGATCGAGTGCCTGCATCCACGTGGGCAGTGTCGGTGGTCCGCCGGCGCGGGCGTGCGCGCGGAACTGACGAACCGCCAGTAGCACCAGCAGCGCACCGAGCGCCAGGTGGATGATCGCCTGCACGGGCCGTGTTCCCCCGACCGACGGGGTGGGAAGCACCGTCGCGATGATCATGAAGACGATGACGGCGGTGAGGATGCCGATGATCCAGCCGATCAAGAACCCGACGCTCGCGCTGCGGGCCTTCGGTGCCAGCAGCAGCAGGATCGCGGCGATGATCGGGAGCGGGCTCAGCGCGATGCCCAAGGCCAGGGGCAGGACATGCCCGAGCGCGGCTTCCATTCGGTCCTCCCGGCGCGTGCGACCCTCTGAGGGTACAGTGGAGTCCGCGCGGACCCCGGTGCGCCATACCTTCCGCATATGACCACCGAGACAGGGAGAAGACCGCACTCGTGACCGACTCGGCCGATATCCCCGGCTCGCCGGAGGGCACTCCCGCCGAAGGCGCGGACCGCCTCACGATCCTGATCGGCGCCGACACCTTCTTCCCCGATGTCAACGGTGCCGCCCGCTTCGGCGAGCGACTCGCAGCCGGGCTCGTCGCCCGCGGACACGACGTCCACGTCATGGCTCCGAGCAAGACCTGGGCCCAGCACGGCGAGTTCCGAGAGGTGATCGAAGGCGAGGAGATGACGGTCCACCGCATCCACTCGTACCGCTGGTATCCGCACGACTGGCTGCGTTTCATCCTGCCGTGGCGCTCCAAGCACTACGCGCGGAAGGTGCTCGACCGGGTGCGACCCGACGTCGTCCACATCCAGTCCCACATCGTCATCGGTCGGGGGCTCTCACGCATCGCGCACGAACGCGGTATTCCCGTCATCGCCACCAACCATGTGATGCCGGAGAACATCCTCGATTTCACGGCCCTTCCGACGTCCTGGAACGACACCGTCGTGCGCTGGGCGTGGGCGGACGCGAAGCGCACCTTCACCCTCACCCGCGCCGTGACCACGCCGACCCGGCGCGCCGCGGACTACCTCGAGAAGACGATCGACATCCACAACGTCATCCCGATCAGTTGCGGCATCGACCAGTCGAACTACACGCCCGATCTCACACCCCGCGACGCGAACCGCGTGCTGTTCGTCGGGCGCCTCACGACCGAGAAGCAGATCGACGTCGTGCTGAGGGCTCTCACGAAACTCGATCCCGCGCTCGAGGTCACGATGGACATCGTGGGCGGCGGCGACCAGCGCCGCACCCTCGAGACCCTCGCCGATGAGCTCGGGCTTGCGGGCCGAGTCAGGTTCCACGGGCACACCTCGGAGGAGGACCTGCGGGCGTTCTACTCGCGAGCCTCGGTCTTCGCGATCGCCTCGATCGCCGAACTGCAGTCGATCGCCACGATGGAGGCGATGGCCTCGGGCCTCCCCATCGTCGCCGCCAACGCCGTGGCGCTGCCGCACCTCGTGCACAACGGCGAGAACGGGTACCTGTTTGAGCCCGGTGACGTCGACGAACTCGCCGCGCGCCTGACCGATGTGCTCACGGCGACGCCCGAGGAGCGGGTGCGCATGCAGAAGGCGTCGCTGAAGGCGGTGTCGATGCACGACATCGGCCGGACGCTCGACACGTTCGAAGCCCTCTACCGCAACGAGCCCCTGCCGGAGTAGTCCCGTGCACATCGTGATGTTCGGCGATCAGCACGTCGAGACCCTCGGGGGAGCGCAGGTGTCGATGCGCCTGCAGCGGGCTTTCCTCGAGCGTGCCGGCCACACCGTGACGATCGTTGCGCCCCGCCGCCACGGCCCCCGCGCGCACACCGGCGCGAACGACCCCGGCTATCTCGATCTCCCCTCGGTCCCGGTGACCCTGGACCGCGAGTATGCGATGACCTGGCCGGGCGCACGGGCAGAGAGGGTGCTGGATGCCGAGATGGCCACGCGTCCGCCGGTGGACGTCGTTCACGTGCAGGGCGACTTCTGGGGGGCCTTCCTGGGCCTGCGCTTTGCCGAGCGGCACGGGCTCCCCGTCGTGATCACGATGCACAACCGCGTGGATGTCGGCATCCGGGCCGTCGCGCCGGCGCCGGGTCTCGTCCTGCGTGGGCTCAATCGGTGGGGCCGGCATGTGTTGGGCGAGACCAACACGCAGGGGAAGGACGGCTGGGCGTATCTGCGTCTGCTCGCCTCCCGCGCCGATGCCGTGACGGCGCCCTCGGCGCACTTTGCGCGGCGTCTGGAGGAGCATCGGGTCTTCGAGCACGTCGACATCATCTGGAACGGGATCGATGACGACGCGTACCGGGCTGTCCTCGACAAGCCGCAGACCGAGCGGACCTCTCGACGACCGCGACTGGTGTGGGTCGGCCGTATGAGTCCCGAGAAGCGCCTCCTTCCGTTCCTCGAGGCCGTTGTCGCGTCGGGCATCGACGTCGACATCGAGGTCATCGGCAACGGCGCTCAGCGCGCGGCGGCGCAACGCGTGGCCGAGCGGGCACAGGCATCCGTGTACTTCCTCGGGTCTTTGCCCTACCGCGAGACCCTGCGGCGCATCCGCGCGGCCGATGCTCTGGTGCAGACCTCGATCGGCTTCGAGACGCAGGGGATGACGATTTTCGAGGCCGCGTCTGTCGGGACCCCCTCGATCGTGTGTGATCCGGATCTGGTCGCCGAACTGGGATCAGGGACATGGCCGGTAGCCGATGACTCGGTCGCGGCGCTCGCTGAGGCCCTGCGCGCCGCGACCGCCGACATCCAACGCGGCTGCGCACCGCAGCCGGCCGCCGACATCGCCGCGCGCTTCCAGCAGTCTTCGCGCACCCGCGCGATGCTCGAGGTCTACGCCCGGGTCATCCAGTCCCACGCCGCGCGCTGACACCTAGGCGACCTCCCCCGCCGCGAACCCACTGGTTCCTTGCGAACCCACACGTTGCTGACGCAACGAACGTGTGGGTTCGCCAGGAGCGTGTGGGTTCGGCGGCGTGGGGAGGGCGGAGAGGATGCGGGTGGGTTCGGACTGGACGGCTCGGGAGGGGTCGGTGGGTTGGCGGCGGTGACCGTCGCGGAGGATGGCGCGGACGGTTGCGGCGACGGCGGTGAGGGCGAGGGTGGCCAAAAGGATGCTGAAAACGGTCATGGCAGAAACGCTATGGCCGAGTGAAAACCGCCACTAGTGGCAGAAGTGACGTCATGCGTATAATTTCTGCCATCCCCTGGAGAGAGGCGACACATGATCACCACCGTTGCGACGATCGTGCAGCCCGGTTTCTCGCCGTTCGAGTTCGGCCTGGCGTGCGAGGCGTTCGGTCTGGACCGCTCGGGTGACGGCATCCGCAACTTCGACTTCCACATCGTCAGCCCCGAACCTGGGCTGGTGCCGAGCAACCTCGGCTTCTCGATCACGGTCGACGAGGATCTGTCGGTCGCCGAAACCGCGGACCTCGTCATCGCGTCGCCCGTGCCCCGCGCGCTCTGGGATGACCCCGACGAACGCGTGTCCGAGGTCATCCGCGGCGCCGTCGCGCGCGATGCGTGGGTGCTGAGCGTCTGCAGTGGTGCGTTCGTCATCGCCGGAGCGGGCGTCCTCGACGGACGCCGCGCGACCACCCACTGGATGTACGCCGACAAGATGGCCCAGATGTATCCGGATATCGAGGTCGACTCCGACGTCCTCTACGTCCAGGATGGGCGGATCATCACGAGTGCCGGCACCGCCGCCGGACTGGATGCCTGCCTGCACCTGCTGCGCCAGGAGCTCGGCCCCGAGGCGACCAATCGCATCGCCCGCCGCATGGTCGTTCCGCCCCAGCGCGACGGCGGCCAGGCCCAGTTCATCGACAAGCCGATCCCGCTTGCCGCGAGTCAGTCGCTCGCGCCCGTGACCGATTGGATGCTCGCGAACCTGCGCGAGGATCTCACGGTCGACCAACTCGCCGCCCGCGCCCACATGTCGCCGCGCACCTTCGCGCGGCGCTTCAAGGCCGACCTGGGATCGACCCCGGCCGCCTGGCTCGGGCGCCAGCGGGTGTTGCACGCACAGCGTCTCTTGGAGCGCACCGATCTCGGTCTCGACCAGATCGCGTGGGAATGCGGGTTCGGATCGGCTGCGGTCCTCCGCCAGAACTTCGTCCGCGTGCTCGGTGTCACCCCGACCGCCTACCGCTCCCGCTTCTGTGGGGCCGAGGATCTGCCCGAAGCCGTGTGACCCGGCATGACGGCGCGCATACCCTGATGCTTCACCCCGTGGCGCATGAGGGCAACGGGGTGCCACCCCCGTTCGCTACACTCTCGCTCACACGCCGCTCGGCGCGGCATCGGCAGTGCTGGTATCGGGGGTTTGCATGACGAAGAAGATCGTTCTCGCGGGGGGAGGTGCGGCGGCTGCGCTGCTGCTCTTGGCGGGGTGCACCACTCCCACGCCCGAGCCGACCGCGACCACGGAGCCGACCACGTCTCCGAGTGCCACGGTTGCGCCCACAGTCGAGCCCACCTCAGACGCGATCGTGCTCCCGGCGTGCGAGGACATGCTCGACCTCGCGGTCGTGCAGACCAACTTCGGCGCAAATGCGCAGTTCCTGGATGTGGTCGCCGACGGCGACCTCACCTCGCTCCTGCCCGGTCCTGCCGCGCAGACTGCGCTCGATGCGGCCGTGTCCCGTGAAGGCTGCCTGTGGGGCATCCCGAACAGCGATGGTGCTTTCTTCGTCATCGTCGCCGACATCCCGCTGTCGGCGCGCGACACGCTCGTCAGCGCGCTGGGTTCGAGTGATTTCTCCGAGACGGTCATCGGCTCCGCGCCGGCGTTCGTCTGGGAGCGCGATGACGAAATGGGCACCCTCACGACCGTCTACGTGTTCGCCGACCCGATCTGGGTGACCGTCACCGGCGCCGGGACGACGGCCTCGCAGACGGCAATCGCCGAGGACGTCGTGATGGACATGCGAGACCTGTTCCCCGCCATCTCCTGACTGCCCGCTCCCGGTCTACCTCTTCCCAGCCTCTCGCAGGGAGCGGCGGTCGGAGCGGGAGAGCGCCGAGTCTGAACGTCTGCGGGCGGCGGATGCGGCATCGCGGAACGCCGCCCGCTGATCGGGCGCACAGACGCTCGCCAATGCTGCGAGCGTCTTCTGCAGACGGATGCCGACCTCGACGGTGCCGGCGCCGTCGCGTGCGATGGGGCGGAACGCGTCCTCAATGAGATCGCGGAGGGAGACCGGGGTGACGCTCACGTGGGGGAAGGCGATCTCAGGGTCCGGCTCGGTGCTGATGATGACCGTGAAGACGCGCTGGAGTGCGCCGAGCACCTCGATCGCGCTCCCGGGATCGTTCGTCGACGGCGACAGGGCGCGGCTGGCGATCTCTGACAGGGCGATCATGCCGAGACGGGGATCCTGGTCGTAGTCGCGATGACGCGCGATATGGAACGCCTCGGCGATCAGGGCGTGGTCGTCATCTTCGAGCACGCTGCCCGGGCGCACACTCACGGCTGCGAGCGGCGTCGCCGCATCCGCGATCGACCCGGGCATGGCGATGATGTGGACCGCCGCGCCGTGCTCCTGCGCCCATGCGTTCAGACGCGCGAGCTCGATGTGCGTCACGTAGCCGACGCGGTCCGTGTGCACCGGATGCGCGTCGCGCGGCGGTGTCTGAGAGACGCGGGCCCGAAGGCTCGGGTGACGCGCGTACTCCGCGACGGTGTGCTGCGCGGCCTTCTCCACCCGATCGATGACGTCCGCCATGCGACCGAACGGGCCGAGAAAGCCGATCCACCGCAGCAGTGCGACGACGATGAGAGCGATCACGACCAGCGTCCCCGCGAACAGGATGATGCGCCCCTGTTCTCCGTAGTACCCGGTCGACAGTGCCACGATCCCCACGAGCGCGAACACGAAGCCGCCGAGGAACGTGGACAAGACGTTCTGGGAGGTGGGATCGTCCACGAGTAGCTGTGTCGCGCGGGGTGTGGCGACGGTCGAGGCCGACCCATACGCGGTCACCATCGCGGTCAACGAGAACGTCGTCACGGCGAGCATCGATGTCGCCAGCACCTGCAGGATCGTCCCCACCGATCCCTGGCCGAGATCCAGCGGAATGTCCGGGAGGAGAGCGCCGACGATTCCTGCGGCGAGTGCAAGCAGAACGGCGCCGAGGCTGAACAGCGCGGCGCGGAACCAGACGCGCCGCGCCAGTTTCCCGAGGAAGACCCTCGTGTCGCTCATCCGGTCACCAGCATCCTCTCGACGGTATCGGGCGGCCGTGCGTGCGTCGAGCCGGGCGGGCAATCGACGCACGAGAGCATTCCGTGCGGAGGACATTTCTGCTAAACTTGAGCCGTTGTGACTCAAGTTTAAAGACGAGCAACCCGTAGACCAAGGAGAGAACACCATGCCCGCAATGCCGATGGCCGAACAGGAGGAGCAGCACAGCGCCCTCGAGCAGTTCGGCATCAACCTCACCGATCGCGCCCGTCAGGGCAAACTGGACCCCGTCATCGGACGAGACTCCGAGATCCGTCGCATCAGCCAGGTGCTGACCCGGCGCACGAAGAACAACCCCGTCCTCATCGGCGAGCCCGGCGTCGGCAAGACCGCCGTTGTCGAGGGCCTCGCTCAGCGCATCGTCGCAGGCGATGTCGCCGAAAGCCTCCGCGACAAGGAGCTCGTCTCCCTCGACATCTCCGCGCTCGTCGCCGGTGCCATGTACCGCGGCCAGTTCGAAGAGCGTCTCAAGGGCGTCCTCAAGGAGATCACCGAGTCCGACGGGCGCATCATCACCTTCATCGATGAGTTGCACGTGCTCATGGGAGCCGGGGGTGGCGAGGGGTCGGTGGCGGCATCCAACATGCTCAAGCCGATGCTCGCCCGCGGTGAGTTGCGCATGATCGGTGCGACCACCCTCAACGAGTACCGCGAGTTCATCGAGAAGGATGCCGCCCTCGAGCGTCGCTTCCAGCAGGTGTACGTCGGCGAGCCCAATGTGGAAGACACCGTCGCGATCCTCCGCGGCCTGAAGGAGCGCTATGAGGCGCACCACAAGGTCGCGATCTCGGACGGCGCGCTCATCGCCGCCGCGGCCCTCTCGCACCGCTACATCCCCAGCCGCCAGCTGCCCGACAAGGCGATCGACCTGATCGATGAGGCCGCGTCGCGGCTGCGGATGGAAATCGATTCCGCACCGCTGGAGATCGACGAGCTGCGACGTCACGTCGACCGGCTGAAGCTGGAGGAGATGGCGCTCAAGAAGGAGAAGGACGACGCGTCGCGCGAGCGGCTTGCGAAGCTGCGCGAGGACCTCGGCAAGGAAGAGTCCCGGCTCGGCGAGCTGCAGGCGCGGTGGGACCAGGAGCGGTCGGTGCTCAACCGTGTCGGTGAGCTGAAGACGCGTCTGGACTCGGCTCGCATCGACGCGGAGCGGGCACAGCGCGAGGGTAATCTCGAAAAGGCCTCGCGGGCGCTCTACGCCGAAATCCCGGCGCTGGAGCGTGCGCTCCTCGAGGCCGAGCGCGCCGAGAGCTCGGATGACCGGATGGTGGGCGACCAGGTCACCGAGGAGGCCATCGCCGGCGTGATCGCGGCGTGGACCGGCATCCCTGTCGGACGTCTGCTGCAGGGGGAGACCGAGAAGCTCCTCCACCTCGAGGCCGAGCTCGGCAAGCGCCTGATCGGTCAGAAGGATGCCGTGAAGGCCGTCGCAGACGCCGTCCGCCGTTCGCGCGCCGGCATCAGCGACCCGAACCGTCCGACCGGTTCGTTCATGTTCCTCGGCCCGACGGGCGTCGGCAAGACCGAGCTGGCCAAAGCCCTTGCCGAGTTCCTCTTCGACGACGAGCACGCCATGGTGCGCATCGACATGTCGGAGTACGGCGAGAAGCACTCGGTCGCGCGTTTGGTCGGTGCCCCTCCGGGATACATCGGCTTCGAGCAGGGCGGACAGCTCACCGAAGCGGTGCGCCGCCGTCCCTACAGTGTCGTGCTGCTGGATGAGGTCGAGAAGGCGCACCCCGAGGTCTTCGACGTGCTACTGCAGGTCATGGATGACGGTCGCCTGACCGATGGTCAGGGACGGACCGTGGACTTCACGAACACCATCCTCATCCTCACCTCGAACCTCGGTTCGCCGATCCTCATCGACCCGACGATCCCGCTCGAACAGAAGCGGGAGCAGGTGCAGCTGTTGGTGCGCCAGGCGTTCAAGCCGGAGTTCATCAACCGCCTCGATGACATCGTCATCTTCCAGGCGCTGACCGAGGATGACCTCGCGCAGATCGTCGAGCTGTCGGTGGACCACTTGCAGCGTCGGCTGCGGGAGCGTCGGCTCGTGCTCGCCGTCACGCCGGATGCCCGGTCGTGGCTGGCCGAGCGCGGCTACGACCCGATGTTCGGGGCCAGGCCGCTGCGCCGGCTCATCCAGTCCGAGATCCAGGATCGCCTCGCGATGGCGCTCCTGTCGGGCGGGGTGCGAGACGGTGATGTCGTGCGGGTGGATGTCGCGGTCGACGGCTCCGGTCTGGCGCTGACCAGCCAGGGACCTGCCGCGGCGCCCGCGCCGCAGCCGGGCGAGGACGACGGCGTGATCGAAGCCGAGCTCATCGACGAGTGAGCGCGAAAAGCCCGCCCTGCCGAGTCTTTCGGCAGGGCGGGCTTTGTTGTGCCGGTATCGCGCGGGTGTGAGCTCAGGCGTAGACGAGGACCGCGTCGGCGAGGGGGCGACGGGTGCGGGGCGTGGCCTCGCGCTGCTGCAGCTCGTCGGATGCCGCATCCACATCGCCGAACGCGCCGATGGCCACGACGGTGAGGGGCTGCATCGTGGCGGGGAGGTCGAACTCGTTGGCGAGCGCGGCTGCCTCGAATCCACCCATCTGGTGAGTTGCGAGCCCGTCGGCGTTGGCCTGGATCGTGAAGTGCGCCGCGGCCTGTCCGGTGTCGTAGGCGGCCCAGGGGAGGGCGACTCCGTCGCGTTCGGTCTCGGCGACGAAGATGACGAGCGCGCCGGCGTCCGCCGCCCAGGTGGAGTTGAAGCCCTTGAGGGTGGCTGCGATACGAGCGAACGCGTCGCTGCCGCGGCGCGCGACGATTGCGTGCCAGGGCTGGCTGTTCGCTGCCGAGGGCGCCCAGCGCGCGGCCTCGAGCGCGTTGTTCAGCGCTGTGTCATCGATCGGCGCGTCCGCATCGAAGACACGGGTGCTGTATCGGGTCGCGAGGATCTCGTGGATCGCGGTGGTGCCGGTTGTGGTGCTCATTGAGGGTCTCCCTGCGCGTGATGCTGATCTTCCCAGGGCAACGCTGACCTGCTTCATGCAACAGCATGGATTGCGAGGCTATTCCCCCGCTGTGAGGACGCCATGGGTCAGAGCACAGGCCACGGATCTTTCGGCGGAGAGAACTCCTCGCGAACTTCTGCGGGCGTTCCACCCCGGCGGGCGCAACCCGCTGCGTAGCGTTAACGCATGACGATAGCGACGGCCGACCTCTACGACGAGCGTGGCGACGAGCTCGCCTCCCTTTCGCTGCAGCTGCGCGACCTCGGCGGGCGCCGAGCATTCGACGGGCCAGTGCGGACGGTCCGCTGCTTCCGCGACAACGCCCTGGTCAAGCAGACGCTGAACACCCCCGGCGCAGGTGCTGTCCTCGTCGTCGACGGCGGAGGGTCGCTGGAGTCCGCGCTTGTCGGGGACCTCATCGCCGGATCCGCCGTCGAGAACGGGTGGGCGGGCATCATCGTCAACGGCGTCGTGCGCGATACAGAGGCGTTGGCGGGCCTTTCGATCGGCATCAAGGCGCTGGGCACCAACCCGCGCAAGAGCGCCAAGGCCGGAGTGGGCGACGTCGATGTGCCCGTGACCATCGCAGACGTCACGTTCATCCCCGGTCGCCACGTGTGGGCCGATGCCGACGGCATCCTCGTCGAGCGCGCGCCCTGATCGCCCAGTTGCACCTCGCTCAGCCGAGTTGCACCTCGCTCAGCCGAGTTGCACCTCGCTCAGCCGAGTTGCACCTCGCTCAGCCGAGTTGCACGTCGCTCAGCGCTTGAGGGCGTCGCGCCAGCGAACCCGCGCGCCCATACGCAGCACGGAGTTCTCGTAGATCCGCGCGCCGATGGCGACCGCGGCCGCACACGTGGCGATGAGGATCACGAGCGAGACGATCGGCTCCCACCACTGCGCCTCCCCCGTGAAGATGCGCACCGGCATCCCGACGGGTGCCGAGAACGGCACATACGACATGATCGCGAGCACGAGCGGGTTGTCGTGGGCGAAGATCACGAGGAAGTACGGGATGAGGATCAGCATCGTCAGCGGCGTCGTCGTCGCGCCGACATCCTCCTGACGCGAGACCAGCGCCCCGGCGGCCGCGAACAGCGAGGCGAGCAGGATGAATCCGAACAGGAAGAACACGGCGAACCACGCGATGGCAGGTCCGATGCCGTCGAGCGCGACGGACTGTCCCGTCACCGAGACCCCGAGCACCCCGATTGCGGCCATCGCGATGATCTGCGCCATCGCAAGCACCGTATTGCCGAGCACTTTGCCCGCCAGCAGAGCTCGCGTGGGGATCGCCGAGATCAGCAGCTCGACGACGCGGGTCTGCTTCTCTTCGACGACGCTCTGCGCGATCGTGCCGCCGAAGACGGATGCTGCGAGCAGGAACACGATCCCGAACGCGATCGAGACGATGTACTGGGCGATGTCGTCACCCGGTGCGGGGTCGAGCAGCGTCACCGTCGGGAAGGTGCCGAGCGCCAGGATCAGTTGCTGCGGAGCGGATTCCGTCGCGATCACGCTCACGCCGACCGGCGACGATGAGTCGGGGACCACGGCGGCATCGACCGTTCCACTCTCGACGAGGGCAGTGGCGGCATCCGGATTCGGCGCTTCTGTGACCGAGACGTTCGGGATGGCGCTGACTTCGGCGGACGTGTCGGATGTCACGGCGACGGACGTGGTGAGGACCGTCTGCGCCTGGAAGCCGCCCCAGACGACCGCGGCGAGAGCTCCAAGCAGCAGGATCGCCGTCGAGATGACGAAGACCTTGCTGCGCAGTTTCGACCCGATCTCCCGGCGGGCGACGAGTCCCACCGCGCGAACGGCAGACGGCGAGGGGCTCATCGGATCACCTCCCGGAAGATATCGGCCAGGGTGGGTTGGACACGGGTGAAGCGCGACACCGGCCCGCGGGCGAGCGCCTCGCGCAGCACCGCCTGGGCGGCGTCGGGCGTCTCGGCATCGAACGAGACGCCATCCGTCGCTCCGGTCGCAACGGTGATTCCGGGCAGGCTCCCGATCCACTCGGTCGCCGTGGCCGTTGACAGCTCGTACCGGTGGGAGGCGTGCTCGGCGCGCAGCGCATCGCGTGAACCGGATGCGCGGATCGTGCCCCCGGCGATGATGACGAGGTCATCGCACAGGCGCTCCACGACATCGAGCTGGTGCGAGGAGAACAGCACCGCGGCTCCCGCGGCGGCCCGCTCGTGGAGGACACCGGCCACGACATCCACGGCGAGAGGGTCCAAACCCGAGAAGGGTTCGTCGAGGATCAGCACCTCGGGCTCGTGTACGAGCGCGGCGGCGATCTGCGCACGCTGCTGATTTCCGAGGGAGAGCGCCTCAACCATGTCGTTCATCCGCTCGCCGAGCCCGAGCCGCTCCAGCAGCGCGGTGGCCCGCCGGGTCGCATCCGTGTGCGAGAAGCCGTGCAGCTTCGCCAGGTAGACGATGTGCTCACGCACTTTCATCTTCGGGTACAGGCCGCGTTCCTCGGGCATGTAGCCGAAGCGGCGGCGATCAGCTGCCGCGACGGGCGCACCATGAAGGGTGACGCTGCCGGAATCCTTCGCGAGCACACCCAGAACGATGCGCATCGTGGTCGTCTTGCCGGCGCCGTTTCCGCCGACGAATCCGGTCAGGCGTCCGTCGGCGACAGCGAAGCTCACCTCGTCGAGCGCTCGCCGGTCGCCGTAGCTCTTGGTGACCTCCGTGAGCTGCAGCACCGCGCTCCTAGTTGTCCGCCCAGCCCTCGGGGCCTGCGGACCCCGCTGCGTAGTCCTGCAGCGGCACCTCGTTCTTGGCCCAGGCATCGAGCACTGGCTGAACGATGCGCCAGCACTGCTCGGCGGCATCACCGCGCACCGACAGGGTGGCATCACCGTCGAGGATGCCCTGCAGAACTTCGGCGTAGGCCTTGAGCGCGCCGGCGCCGAGATCGGCACTCAGCGATTCCTTGCGGAGCTCGAACTCGTCGCCGCCGTCGTTCATGTTCAGCTCGAGCGACATGCGGTCGGGGCCCAGCTCGAACGTCAGGGTGGTGCCATCCGTCGAGCCGGTGAATCCGGTGGGCACATGGCGGACCGGCTTGAAGCGCAGCTGGATGTGTCGGCGCGGCGCGCCGATCGCCTTGCCCGAACGCAACGTGATGGGCACTCCCGCCCAGCGCTCGGTGGCGACCTCGAAGGTGACCTCGGCAAGGGTCTCGGTGTTGTTCTCGGGGACGACGCCGTGCTCTTCGGTGTACGAGGGGAGCTGGCGTCCATCGATGGTCCCGGCGGTGTAGCGTCCGCGGCGCGAGCTGGTGATCGGGTCGTCATTCCACACGTGCGTGGCGCGCAGCGCGGCGGTCGTGGCATCCCGCAGGTCCTGCTCGGACAGCGTCGCGGGCGGCTCCATGGCGACGACGGCCATCACCTGCAGCAGATGGCTCTGGATCATGTCGCGCAGGGCGCCGGCCTTGTCGTAGTAGCGCGCGCGGCCCTCGAGCCCCAACTGCTCGTCGTAGCAGATGAGGATCGATTCGATGTGCTCGCCCTTCCACACGGGTTCCAGCACCCGGTTCGCGAAGCGCACGCCGAGCACGTTGAGGGTCATGGAGCGTCCGAGGAAGTGGTCGACCCGGAAGACCTGATTCTCGGGGAGGAGCTTCGCGAGCACCTCGTTCAGCTCGTGTGCGGATGCCTGGCTCGTCCCGAACGGCTTCTCGAGCGCGATGACCGTTCCTTCAGGAAGGTCGATCTTGGTCATCGCTTCGCACGATGCCGCGGCGATCGCGGGCGGCACCGCGAAGTAGAGCGCGGGGGCGGGACCGACCATCGCGAACAGGGAGGTGAGCTCGCTGGGATCGGTGATGTCGAGCTTGTGATACGTCGTGTCCTTGACGCGGTCGTACGCGGCATCCGCGTTCATCTCGTCGAAGGCCCGTCGCACCGTCGTGCGCCACCGCTCGTCATCCCAATCGTCGACGCCCGCGCCGAACAGACGCACCTCTCGATCCGGCTCGATCGTGAGCAGCTGGCCGAGAGCGGGAAGCAGCAAGCGCGAGGTGAGGTCACCGGAAGCGCCGAAGATCACCATGGTCGTTGCGTCAGACATGCCACCCACCCTAGCGAGCGGTGATGGTCACAGGGAGGCGTCCGGGGGACCCGCGCGGATGGCACGAGCTGCCTGTGCACAGGTCGGGTGGGTCCTCGCAATCCGTGCGACATCAGCGACCGATATAAGTGTCCCGATAGTGGTCGCGCATTCTCCGGCGACCTCGCTCCCGTGAAAGGACGTCTCGTGCGCCGTATCCGCGTATCGCTCGCCTCCCTCGCCACCGCCGGACTCGTCGCCGCGCTGCTGGTCGCCGCGCCGTCGGCCGCGAGCGGCCACGGCTACGTTTCGGGCGACGTCGTTGCCCGGGCGGCCGCGTCACAGAACACGAATCGCGGCACCGTGGCATACGAACCGCAATCACTCGAGGGTCCGAAGGGATTCCCCGAGGGCGGTCCCGCGGATGGCCAGCTCGCCTCAGCTGGCGGATTGTTCGGCGGGACGCTCGACGAGCAGTCGGAAGACCGGTGGTGGAAGAACGAGGTGACCACCGGCGATCTCACGATCACCTGGACGTTCACGGCGGCGCACCGTACGTCGGAGTTCCGGTACTACATCACGACGCCTGGATGGGACGCCAACGATCCTCTGGACCGCGGTGACTTCGTGCTGCTCGCAACGGTGCCGCACGACGGGTCGGCGGCGTCCACCAATCCCAGCCACACGGTCACGATCCCGGCCGACTACTCGGGCTATCACGTGATCTATGCCGTCTGGGACATCGCGGACACCTCCAACGCGTTCTACAACACGATCGATCTCTCCATCACGCCCGCCGACGGTTCTCCCACTCCCACCCCCACGGTGGAGCCGACTCCAGAGCCGACCGAAAGCGAAGAACCCGCGGTTGCTGCAGTCACGGGCCTGCACATCATGGAGCGGTCGGATACGACGATGCAACTGATGTGGACGTCGTCGGCAGACGCCGCGTCGTACCGCGTTTCACGCACAGCGCCGAACGGGACGGTCACGACCGGATCGACCACGGCGACGATGTTCGACGACAGTGGCCTCTCCGCATCCACGACGTACACGTATCGAGTCTGGGCGGTGGCTTCGGACGGCACGCTGAGCGACCCGGCGACGGTCACGGGAACGACCTCCGCGGCACCGGTCGACGAGGAATCCTCGGCGTCGTACCCGACATGGAGCTCGACCGCCGCGTACACGCGTGGGGACGTGGTCGAATACGGCGGCGTCGTCTACCAGGCGGTGCAGTCGTATCAGGGCGTCGGCGACCCGAATTGGATCACAGCCCTCGCACTCTGGACGCCGGTGACGGACACCCCGGCTCCCGCTGACTCGCCGGCGCCTGAGCCCACGACCAGCCCCGAACCCGAGCCGACGGTCGAGCCAGAGCCAGAGCCAGAGCCGGAGCCGACCGTCCCGCCGACGATGATCCCCGTGTGGGACCCTCGTGGCACGTACGCCGCAGGCGACCAGGTCACGTGGCAGGGCACGACCTACGTGGCCGTGCAGGGCTACGCGGGCTACGGCGACCCGAACTGGATCACCGCGTTGTCCCTGTGGCGCCCCCTGTAGGGCTCACTGCGCCAGACGGACGCCGTGCCCGGAACCTGACAGAATCGGCCCATGGCTGCCCCCATCGAGGACTATGCGATCCTCAGCAACTGTCGCACCGCCGCGCTGGTCTCCCGCGAGGGGAGTATCGACTGGCTCTGCCTGCCGCGCTACGACTCGGCATCCATCTTCGGTTCTCTCCTCGGCGACGAACACCACGGGCACTGGACACTCCGGGCGAGTGATCCGGATGCCACGTCGACGCGCTCGTACGAGAAAGACACGTTCATCCTCGTCACCCGGTGGGAGACCTCCACCGGCGTCGCAGAGGTACAGGAGTTCATGCCCGTCGACGGCGGTCGGGTGGAACTCATCCGCCGCGTCGTCGGCATCGAGGGCACGGTCGAGTTCACGAGCAGCCTGCGGATGCGATTCGACTACGCCCGCGCGCTGCCGTGGATGCGCCAGGTCGGCAGCATCATCACTCCGGGTCTGTTGGGGGTGGCCGGTCCCGATGCGGTGCTCGTCCGCGGTGTCGAGATGGCCGCCGACGACCGCGTGCACCGGGGCAGCTTCACCGTCGAGGCCGGCCGTGGCCGCGACCTGACCCTCAGTTGGTATCCCTCGCACGAAGAGTCACCGGAGCCCGGGGATGTGGACCGGATGCTGTCGCACAGCCGCCAGTGGTGGGACGACTGGGCCGGCCGCGTCGACCATGACGGACCCTTCGAAGAACAAGTCGTGCGCTCGCTCATGGTGCTCCGGGCGCTCACACACGAGGACACCGGCGGCATTGTCGCCGCGGCCACGACGTCGCTTCCCGAGCAGTTCGGGGGCGAACGGAACTGGGACTACCGCTACGTCTGGCTGCGCGACGCGGCACTGACGATCGAGGCGCTCATCTCCCACGGCTTCCTTCGCGTGACCGAGCGCTGGCGCAGCTGGCTGCTGCGGGCGATCGCGGGAGATCCGGCCCAGCTGCAGATCATGTACGGCATCTCGGGTGAGCGTGACCTGCACGAGCGCGAACTCGAGTCCCTCCCCGGATACCAGGGCGCGGCGCCCGTGCGCATCGGAAACGGCGCGGTCACCCAGTACCAGGGCGATGTCATCGGCGAGGTGATGGTGGCTCTGGAGTCCGCGCGCATGGCGGGGCTCGAAGAGACCGAGACCTCGTGGGCGCTGCAGTGTGCCCTGCTCACCGGGGTGGAGGCGAACCTGGATCGGCCCGACAACGGCATTTGGGAGATCCGTGGCGAACCTCGTACCTTCACCCACTCGCGCGCGATGGCGTGGGCGGCGTTCGACCGCGGCGCGCGGGCGGTGCGCGAGCACGGCTTGGAGGGCCCGGTGGAGCGCTGGGAAGAGCTGCGCGACCAGGTCCGTGCCGAGATCGAGGCGCAGGGCGTCCACCCCGAAGGCGGCTACTTCGTGCAGTACTTCGGCGGCACCGAAGTGGATGCCTCTCTCCTTCTGCTCGCCCAGGTCGGATTCGTGGAGCATGACGACCCGCGCATGCTCGCCACCGTCGCCGAGATGGAGCGCACGCTCATGGTCGACGGACTTCTCCAGCGCTACCGCACGACATCGGGCGTCGATGGGCTGGCAGGCACGGAGAACCCGTTCCTGGCCTGCTCGTTCTGGTTGGTCGAGCAGTACGCCGGCAGCGGTCGCGTCGAGGAGGGCACCGCGCTCATGGAGCGGCTCTGCAGCTTCGCGAACGACCTGGGACTGCTGTCGGAGGAGTACTCCGTGACGGAGGGCCGTCAGGCCGGGAACACGCCGCAAGCGTTGTCGCACCTCGCGCTGGTGCGTGCCGCCGACGCGCTCGGCGGCCACACGGGACGCGCGGCGCACCGCAGATAGGGATCAGCCCTCGACGGGGGCGGGCTCCTCGGGCAGGGTGGCGTCCTCGATCACGCCCGCGTCGTGCAGGCGTACGGCGTCTTCGAGCTTGAAGAACTTCACGACCTGCTCCTGGTCGCTCGCGAGGATCGTGTCCGCGATGGGGACGATCTCGATCTGATCCACCCGGTGCCGCTCGCCGTCGATGCGCAGCACCGCCTCGCCGGCGGCCATCGCGTTCTTGGCCCACGCGGTGTCGCGGCCGTACACCAGGGCCACGCTCCAACCTTCGTCGTCGCGGACCGGCGAGATCGGCGTCTCGTAGGCGGCTCCGCTCGTGCGACCGATCGTCTCGATCACCGCCGTGCGCTGTCCCGGAGTCCCGGCGTTCTTCAGGACCTCGGGGTTCAGGTAGTCGCGCTGGATCTCGGTGAACTTCTTCAGGAACCTCGGGTCCCGCGAGCGCATCTTCGTGACGAAGAAGGAGGCGGCGACGGCCGCCGCTGCGGCGGCGAGTCCGGTGAGGGTGAGCAGGACGACGAGGATGCGCTTCATGGGAGGGCTCCAACCGGTGGCCGTGGATTGTGACCACGCTACGGGCCGAACCCGTCGTGACGGAAGGGCTCGTCGGTGACAGGGAGGGGAGGTCAGCCGAAGATCATCGGCAGATCGTCGTCGGCCTCGCCGTCCGCGAGATCCATGTCGACGACGACGGGTACGTGGTCGCTCGGGCCTTCGCCCTTGCGCTCGTCCCGGTGGATGGCGGCAGCGGTCACGGCATCCGCGACCGCGCGCGAGCCGAGGATGAAGTCGATCCGCAGACCCTCGTTGCGGGGGAAGCGCAGCTGCTTGTAGTCCCAGTACGTGAAACCGGTGGGAACGAGCGGACGGACGACGTCGCTGAGTCCCGCGGCCTCGAGGGCCGCGAACGCGTCGCGCTCGGGCGCCGAGACGTGCGTCGAGACGCCCTCGATGATCGTGGGGTCGCCGTTGTCGGCATCCGTGGGCGCGATGTTGAAGTCGCCGACCAGGGCGAGCGGGAGGTCGGGCTGGGTGGCGAGGATCGCGTGGGTGTACCCGCGGAGGGCCTCGAGCCAGCGCAGTTTGTAGGCGTAGTGCGGGTCATCCAACCCGCGCCCGTTGGGCACGTAGAGGCTCCAGACCTTCACCCCGTCGATCAGCCCCCCGATCGCGCGGGCCTCGAGCGGAGCATCCGGCCCGTTGTGGCCCTTGGCGAAGCCGGGCATGCCGGGGAACGAGGTCTCGACCTCGGTGATCGGCGAGCGGCTGGCGATCGCGACGCCGTTCCACTGGGAGATGCCGTGGGCCTCGACGTGGAAGCCGGCCGCTTCGAACTTCTCGAGCGGGAACTGCTCGACCTTGCACTTGATCTCCTGCATCGCGAGCACATCGATGTCTTCGCGCACGGCGAAGTCGACGATCCGGTCGACACGGGCACGGACCGAATTGACATTCCACGTGGCCAGGCGCATGGGCTCCAGCCTACTTTCGCCGCAACGTCAGAGTGCGGCGCGAATGCCGGGGAGGGAGGCGCGGAAGCGGGCGAGGGCGGCGCGGGTGGTGTCGAGGACGCCGGCGCGTTCGAGGGCGAGCATGCCGGGATCGCCGCGGTCGATGCCGGCCTGGATGCGGTCGAGCGACAGCCCGATGCGTTCGCCCACGGCATCCAGCAGTGCCGCGGGATCGAGATCGCCATAGGCAGCGGCGACGAGGTTCACTCGGCGGGCGGCGTCGGAGGGGTCGAACTCGTCGCGCAACGGGACGCCGCTCCAACAGAGGAAGGCCACATCATGGATCGGGTCTCCCGGGCCGGCCTGGTCCCAGTCGATCATCCCCGCAAAGTGGCCGTCACGGATGACCCAGTTGTAGACGCCGGGATCGTTGTGGCAGATGATCTGTCCCGGCTCGGGCGCGGCATCCGTCTGTCGCCACTGCCGGGGACCGGGGTCCCAGTCGCGGACGGCGTCATGGAACCCGCGCAACCAGCCGGCCGCCTCCGCCAGCAGCGTGTCAGGGATATCGCCGACGGGCGTCGCACCGGGGAGGAAGGTCAGCACCTCTTCGGTCTCGGTCGCGCCGACCACGCGCGGAACGCCCGCCGCCCCGGCATCCGCGAGGTGCGTGAGCAGCGCGTGCACCGCCGCACTCCAGGCCCCGACGGGTCGCCGCACCACCGGGCCCTGATGTGGGTCATCCGCGTACCAGACTCCACCCGACCCGCCCGGAAGATGCACCCACCTGCTCACGCCCCGACGCTATCGCGCCACGCTCCACTGCCGAACCCACACGCTCGTTGCGAACCCACACGTTGATGGCGCCATGAACGTATGGGTTCGCCAGCAACGTGTGGGTTCGGCAACCGAGAGAGGTGGGCAGGAACTACAGTTCGCGAAGGATCTGCTCCACCTTCTCCTTGGCGTCGCCGAAGAGCATCTGAGCGTTCTCGCGGAAGAACAGCGGGTTCTGCACGCCGGCGTAGCCCGAGGCCATCGAGCGCTTGAAGACGATGACGTTGTCCGCCTCCCACACCCGGAGCACGGGCATCCCGGCGATCGGGCTGCCCGGGTCTTCGGCGGCGGCAGGGTTGACGGTGTCGTTCGCACCGATCACCAGCACGACCGCCGTCTCGGCGAACTCGTCGTTGATCTCATCCATCTCGAAGACGATGTCGTAGGGGACCTTGGCCTCCGCCAGCAGCACGTTCATGTGCCCGGGCAGGCGCCCGGCGACCGGGTGGATGCCGAACCGGACGTCCACGCCGCGCTCGCGCAGGCGCGCGGTGAGTTCGGCGACCGGATACTGCGCCTGCGCGACGGCCATGCCGTACCCGGGGGTGATCATGACCCGATCGGCCTCAGCGAGCAGCTCCGCAGCCCCCGTGACGTCGATCTCGCGGTGCTCGCCCTCTTCGGCATCCGAGGTCCTCGGCGCCTCGATGCCGAAGCCGCCGGCGATCACCGAGAAGAACGAGCGGTTCATCGCCCGGCACATGATGTACGACAGGTAGGCACCCGAGGAGCCGACGAGCGCGCCAGTGACGATCAGCAGGTCGTTGCTGAGGATGAAACCGGCAGCGGCTGCCGCCCATCCGGAGTAGCTGTTGAGCATCGAGACGACGACGGGCATATCGCCGCCGCCGATGGATGCCACCAGGTGCCACCCGAGCGCGAGCGCCAGCACGGTGACCAGCGCGAGCAGCCAGATGTCGGGAGTGATGACGTACCAGACGGTGAGCGCGACGAAAGCGACCAGCGCCACGAGGTTCAGGATGTTCTTGCCGGGCAGCACGAGCGGTTTCGACGAGATGCGCGCCGAGAGCTTGAGGAAGGCGACGATCGAGCCGGTGAAGGTGACGGCGCCGATGAAGACGCCGATGAACACCTCGGCGTGGTGGATGCCGACCAGTGCCGGATCCAGGTTGCCCTCGGCGAGCGCCCCGTTCCAGCCGACCAACACCGCGGCAAGACCTACGAAGCTGTGGAGCAGTGCGATGAGCTCGGGCATCCCGGTCATCTCGACCACGCGTGCCCGCCACAGGCCGATGCTGGCGCCGATGAGAACCGCGACCACCAGCAGGATGAGCCCGAGCGTCGCCTGCGGCTGTCCCCATAGCTGCTCGACGGTGAGCCAGATGGTCGCGACGATCGCGATCGTCATCCCGACGATGCCGTAGACGACGCCGGTGCGGGCGGTCTCGTGCTTGGAGAGTCCGTGCAGGCTCAGGATGAACAGGAGTCCCGCGACGAGGTATGCGCCGCCGGCGATGGATGCTGCGATCATCGCTTCGCTCCTGCTTTATCGGGAGCCTGTGCCCTTGCGGGAGCGGGCGCCGCCGCTCCCTTCGAGAACATGGCGAGCATCCGTCGCGTCACCGCGAAACCTCCGAAGATGTTGATGGAGGCCAGTAGCACCGCGATCGCGGCGAGGATCTGGACCACGAGCTCACCCGACGCCAGCTGCAGCATCGCGCCCACGACGATGATTCCCGAAATGGCATTCGTCACGCTCATGAGCGGGGTGTGCAGGGCGTGGTGGACCTTCCCGATAACAAAGAAGCCGACGATGATCGCCAGGACCAGCACCGTGACGTGCTGGGGGATCGGAGCCGGCGCAAACGCCGCGATCACGAAGACCACGAGTGCGGCAACGGCCATGGCGATGACCGTCCGCCAGGGCGAGGTCTTCTTCGGCTCCGGCGGCTCGACTGGGGTGGTCGCCGTCGGCGCCTTCGGGGCGGCAGACACCTGCACCGGAGGTGGCGGCCACGTCGATTCGCCGCCTCGCACGATCGTGACGCCGCGCTGCACGACATCCTCGAAGTCGATCGTCAGTTGCCCGTCCTTGGCGGGGGTGAGCAGCGCGAGCAGGTTGTAGACGTTCGTCGAGTAGAGCTGGGAGGCCTGCGCGGGCAGGCGCCCGGCGAGGTCCGTGTACCCGACGATGATGACGCCGTTCTCGGTGACGACGCGCTCGCCCGCGACCGAGCCCTCGACATTGCCGCCCTGCGCCGCCGCCATGTCGACGATCACACTGCCGGGCTTCATGGCTGCCACGTCGGCGGCCGTGATCAGGCGCGGCGCGGCCCGCCCCGGGATGAGGGCGGTCGTGATGATGATGTCGACATCGGCGGCCTGCTCGGAGTAGATCTCCGCAGCTCGGCGGTCGTACGCCTCGCTCGTGGCCTTCGCGTACCCGTCCGAGGACTCCATGGTCTCGGCGACCTCGACCGGAAGGTACTCGCCGCCGACCGACTTGACCTGGTCGGCGACCTCGGGCCGTGGGTCGGTCGCGCGCACGATCGCGCCGAGGCTCGCAGCCGTGCCGATCGCAGCAAGCCCGGCGACGCCGGCGCCGGCGATGAGCACCTTCGCCGGTGGCACCTTGCCTGCGGCGGTGACCTGCCCGGTGAAGAAGCGGCCGAACTCGTTCGCGGCTTCGACGACCGCGCGATAGCCCGAGATGTTGGCCATCGAGCTCAGCACGTCCATGGACTGCGCGCGAGATATGCGCGGAACGGCATCCAGCGAGAGTGCGGTGATCCGGCGGGTCGCGAGCGACTCCCGCACCTCTGGTTTGAGCGCCGGCGCGAGCATCCCGATCACGGTGGCACCATCAGCCAGCAGGGGGACGTCATCGGCCGACGGTGCCGTGACGGTGACCACGATGTCGCAGCTCCACGCCGTCGTGCGGTCGACGATGTGGGCACCGGCGGCCGAGTATGCCGCATCGGGGAACGAGGATGCCGCGCCCGCACCGGATTCGACGCTCACCTCGTAGCCGAGCGCGAGCAGTTTGGCGACCGTGGGCGGAGCGATCGCGACACGCGTCTCGCCATCCGCCTCGGCAATGATCCCGATGCGGGTCATGACACTCTCCTGGAGGGGGCAGGCACCGCCGACTCTAACGGGCGTGGGGGCGGTCAGCGGGGGACCATCGTCCTTGACGGCCCGCTCGATCGTGACACATCGCCGGGCCGGACAGGAGCCGATTGACGGCATCCGGGCGCGAAAGAACCCCGATTCTTCCTAAACTCGAAGCATGACCGCCTCCTCCCTGCCCGAGATCGAAGCCGATCGCCAGTCCCTCATCGCGCTGATCGGAGCCGAGGCGGTGTTCCACGGTGACTTCACGCTGTCCAGCGGCAAGAAGGCCACGTACTACGTCGACATGCGAAAGCTCACGCTCGACCACCGCGCGGCTCCCGCGATCGGCCGCATCATGCTCGACCTCATCCGCGATATCGACGGCATCGTCGCCGTCGGTGGCCTGACCCTCGGCGCCGACCCCATCGCCAACGCGGTCATGCATGCCTCGGTCGATACGGATGCACCCCTGGACGCCTTCGTCGTGCGCAAGGAGCCCAAGGACCACGGCCGGGGACGTCAGATCGAGGGCGCGGATGTCGCGGGCAAGCGCGTCGTCGTGCTGGAGGACACCTCCACCACCGGCCAGTCAGCGCTGAAGGCCGTGGACGCCCTCCGCCGCGAGGGCGCGAAGCCCGTCGCGGTCGCCGTGATCGTCGACCGAAAGACGGGCGCCCAGCAGGCGATCGAGGATGCCGGTCTGCAGTGGCTGGCCGCGATCGACCTCGACGACCTGGGCCTCGCCCCGCAGTAGCCCCGCGCGGCGGCGGGAGCGCTGCCGCAGACGGGCTAATGTCGAGCACGTGGCCAGTGCGCGGTGGAACCCCTCAACGCTGCCTGACCTGCGCGACCAGAGCTTTCTGGTCACCGGTTCGAACGCCGGGCTGGGCTATTTCGCCTCGGAGCAGCTCGCCCGCGCCGGCGCGCACGTCATCCTCTCCGGTCGCAATCCGCGCCGCCTCTCGAGCGCGCGCTCGACGCTGATCAGCCGGGTGCCGGGCGCGGATGTCGAGTCCCTCATGATCGACACCTCCAAGGCCGGCTCGATCCGCTCGGCCGCCGCCACATTGCGCACCCGGGGTCCACTGGACGGGGTGCTCCTGAACGCCGGGATCGTGCACCCGCCGAAGGAACGCAAGACCACGACCGACGGCGACGAGCTCGTCCTCGCCACCAACGCCCTCGGGCACTACGCGCTCGCCGGCGAGCTGCTGGTGACCTTGGCGAAGTCCGCGGGTCGGATGGTGTGGCTCGGCAGCGTCTCCACCGTTATCTCGCCCTACGATCCGGTCGATCCCGAACTCACCGAGAACTACACGCCGTGGCGGGCATATGTGCAGTCCAAGGTCGTCACGACCGCCTTGGGCCTCGAGGCCGACCGGCGTCTGCGTGACCGCGGCGTCCCCGTCGACAGTGTCGTGGTGCACCCCGGCTATGCGATCGGCGGGCGCACTCCGGCACTGCCGGGAGTGAACCAGCCGACACACCTCACGCGCTTCATCGGTAGCCTGCAGACGCCGATCGCCGAGTCCAAGGAGATCGCGGCGCGGGTGTTGGTGCGGGCACTGATCGATTCCGGCATCCCGGGCGGCCAGTTCTGGGGGCCGCGCTACACGCTGCGCGGCGACCCCCGCCGGGTACGGGTGCCACGCATCAACCGCAACATCGAGCGCAACGCCCGCATCTGGGAGGAGTGCGAGAAGCTCACTCGCATGCGCTGGCCGTTCGGTCCGGCATCCACGTACTGAGCGGCACCGTACTCGCCACCGCTGCCGCGCTCAGGCGCTCAACCACACCGCCCGCTGTGCACTGACGGGGAGGGAGACCTGGTCGTGGCGCACCCGCACTCGCCGGTCGGCGAGGACCGTCACCTCGAGCCCGACGGAAACGCCGATCGCGTCGCACGAGCGCAGCACCTCGGGATCCCGGTCGCTGATGCGCAGCACGCGACCGATGTGCCCGGGCTCGGCATCGGCGAGCAGGACGAACGGCTCCCGCGTCACGTTTCCTTCAGCATCCGGAATCGCGTCACCGTGCGGGTCGAATCGCGGGCGGCCGAGGAGAGCATCGATGCCCTCCAACAGTCGGTCGCTGATGGTGTGCTCCAACACCTCGGCCTCTTCGTGCACCTCGTCCCATGAGTAGCCGAACTCGCTCACCAGCCAGGTCTCGATGAGGCGGTGTCGGCGCACGACCGCGGCGGCGCGAAGCCTGCCTGCCTCGGTGAGACCCACGGGCCCGTAAGGACGGTGCGTGACGAGCCCGGCGGCCGCGAGCTTGCGGACCATTTCCGTGACACTCGACGGCGCGAGCCCCAGCTCGGCTGCCAGCTGCGAGGGGGTGATGCGATCGTCCTGCCACTCGGTGTGGTGGTAGATCGTCTTGAGGTAGTCGTCGGCGGCCGGTGAAGGCATGGCGTCACCCTATCGGGACCGGGCGAGGAGGCTGATCAGCTTCCCGTGAAAACGAGCCAGAGCAGCAGCAGATTCAGTCCGATCAGCAGTGCCGCCGAGACGATACCGAGTGTCGTCGTCACGGGGGCGTTGCGGTGCACCCCCAGGACGCTGCGCCGCGCCGTCAGCCATACGAGCGGTACGAGGGCGAACGGAATGCCGAATGACAGCACCACCTGGCTGAGCACCAGGGCGAATGTCGGATCGACCCCCGCCCCGAGGATGAGGAGGGCGGGCACGAGCGTGATCAGGCGGCGCAGCACCAGCGGCACCCGCACCCGCAGGAGCCCGTTCATGATCTCGGCGCCGGCATAGGCGCCGACGGCGGTGGATGCCAGTCCGCTGGCGAGAAGGCCCACGGCGAACAGTGTGGCGATGATCGGACCGAGTCCGTCGCGAAGGGCCGCGTACGCCCCCTCCAGTGAGTCGGTGCCGGGGACGCCCGCGAGGTTCGCCGCCGCCAGCAGCAGGATGCACAGGTTCACCGTGCCGGCGACGATCATCGCGATCGTCACGTCCCAGCGGGTTGCCAGGAGCAGGCGCCTCGTCGACAGGCCCCGCCCGGCCTCGAGGGTGTCGGCCGTTGATCCGGGCGTGAAGCGATCGCGGCTGAGTGCCGAGTGGGCGTAGATCGCATGCGGCATGACGGTGGCGCCCAGGATCGATGCAGCCAGCAACACGGAGTCGGGACCGGCGAACTGCGGCACCAGCCCCGCGGCGATGCCGGCCGGATCGGGTGGCCCGACGAAGACGCCCGCGGTGAAGCCGATGGCGATGAGGACGACGAGCCCGATCACGATGATCTCGAACGGCCGTGCCCCGCATCGGGACTGCACGACGAGCAGACCGAGCGAGACGACACCGGTGATCACCCCGCCCCACAGCAGCGGGATGCCGAACAGGAGGTTCAGGGCGACTGCACCGCCGATCACCTCGGCGATGTCGGTCGCCATGGCGACCAGCTCGGCCTGCAGCCAGTACAGGCGCCGTCCCCACGCATGCCGGATGCGCCCGCCCAGCGCCTCGGGCAGGCTCTGGCCGGTCACGATGCCGAGCTTGGCCGACAGGTACTGGATCAGCCACGCCATGACGTTCGCGACGACGACGACCCACACCAGCAGATAGCCGTAGCGGGCCCCCGCCGTCATGTTGCTGGCGACGTTCCCGGGGTCGAGGTAGGCGACGCCGGCGACCAGGGCGGGGCCGAGCAGCCACACCAGGCGGGGAGTCCCGGGTGCGCGGCGAGGGAGCGCGGTCGTCGTCGGCATGACGGCCAGAGTATCGGATTTTTCGGCCTACCGAAAACAGGTCTTTCTGCACGCGAAGGGTCGCATTCTGCCGCCGCCTCAGGCATCCGTGCGGCGTGTTGTGACCCCTCGCGTACGGTGGACGAGTGAGTGGAGAGCCGGGGCACGAGCCGGAGATGTCGCACGGGGTCGGGCCGTGGCCGGGGGAGCAGCCGCCGGACGACCCTCGGTTCGACCCCGAGCTGCTGGCGGAGGGTGATCGCCGCAACGTGATCGACCACTACCGCTACTGGACGATGGAGGCCATCGTCGCCGACCTCGACGAGCGACGTCACGGCTTCCACGTCGCGATCGAGAACTGGCAGCACGACATGAACATCGGCTCGATCGTGCGTAGCGCCAACGCGTTTCTGGCCGCGGAGGTCCACATCATCGGCAAGCGTCGGTGGAACCGCCGCGGCGCGATGGTCACCGACAGGTACCAGCATGTCCGTCACCACGAGGATGTCGCGGCCTTCGCCGTGTGGGCGGCAGGAGCCGGACTCCCCATCGTCGCGATCGACAACGTCGAGGGCTCGCTGCCGTTGCCGGAGGCCGAGCTTCCCGAGAAATGTGTGCTGCTGTTCGGTCAGGAAGGGCCGGGTCTGTCGACCGAGGCGCTGGCCGCGGCATCCGCGAGCGTCGAGATCACGCAGTACGGCTCGACGCGCTCAATCAACGCGTCGGCGGCCGCCGCTGTCGTGATGTACGAATGGTGCCGCCGCTGGGCCTGATCGCGGTCGCGGGCATCTGCGCCGCGAGGGTCACATCAGCGGCCGCAGGCGCTCCTCGCGATCGGCTGCCAGCCGGTCGAGTCGCTCGGCGACGGTGTGCATGGATGCCGAATCCGCCCCGTCCTCGGTGATTGGTGAGGTCAGCGGTGCGCCCGCGCGCAGCGCCACCGGAAGGACCCCCGCCCACACCGACAGGTCTTCGCCGTCCTCGACGGTGTCCCCGACCCCCGCGAAGCGCACCTTGACGCTCGCGTGCTCCAGCGGCACCGAGAGCACGTGCGTGGCGCTGACCTCCTTCTTGGTCATTTCGCGCACCTCTGCGCGGCGACCCGGCATGAGGTGATCCGAGATCTGCCACAGGGCCTCGCGGCGCTGCTCGGCGGAAACGACGGTCGCGCGCCCCACGACCATGGCGCTGCGGTAGTTCGCCGAGCTGTCGAACGTCGACCGTGAGAAGACGATGCCGTCCAGGTGCGTCACGGTCACCGATACCGGGACGCCCTCAGCCCCGGCATCCAGGAACAGCCCGCCGCCGGTGGAGCCGTGCAGCAGCAGCACCGGACCCTCGCCGAGGTCGCCGACGGCGTAGAGGAAAGGCAGCACCAGAGGGAATCCGTCGCGCACGAAGCCGACGTGCGCCACGTAGCCCTCGTCGAGGACCTCGCGCAGGACCGCGGGATCGTCGTTCTGCCGCTCCCGCAGACGACGGACGGTCAAGGACGGAAGGGCGGACTCGCTCATGCAATGACGATACGGCCCGCGCGGGGTGGGCGCGTGCGCGAGGACTAGAAGGGCGTCGGAATGTAGCGAAGTGGCAGTCGCGGGTCCTTGTATTCCTTCGGCTCCTCGCGGTCGGGCAGCTCGATGTGCTCCCGCGGCAGTTCCTCGTAGGGGATCTGGCTGAGCAGGTGGGAGATCACGTTGAGTCGGCCACGGCGCTTGTCGTCGGTCTTGGCGACGAACCACGGCGCCCACCCGGTGTCGGTCGCGCGGAACATCGCGTCCCGCGCGTGTGAGTACTCGTGCCACTTGCTGTACGAGAGCAGGTCCATGTCGGAGAGCTTCCAGATCTTGCGCGGGTCGTCGATCCGGCTCTCGAGGCGCCGGGTCTGCTCCTCGGCGCTGACTTCGAGCCAGTACTTCAGCAGGATGATCCCCGAGTCGACGATGTACTGCTCGACGAGCGGTACCTGGTCGAGGAATCGATCGGTCTCTTCCGGAGTGCAGAACCCCATGACCCGTTCGACGCCGGCCCGGTTGTACCAGCTGCGATCGAAGATCACGACCTCGCCCGCCGCGGGGAAGTGCTGCATGTAGCGCTGGAAGTACATCTGACTCCTCTCGCGCTCCGTCGGTGCGGGAAGAGCCACCACCCGGAACACCCGGGGGCTGACGCGCTCGGTGATGGCCTTGATCGTGCCGCCCTTACCGGCGGTGTCGCGCCCTTCGAAAACGATCATGACTTTGGCGCCGGTGGCCTTCACCCACTCCTGCAGCGTGACAAGCTCGGCGGCGAGTTTTTCGAGCTCGCGCTCGTACTCTTTGCGCTTCATCTTCGGCGGCGGATTCTGGCCCGCGGTCGCGGCATCGGTGCTCTTGGTCATCGTGGCCTCCTGCTCGGACTCTACGCGGTTGCGCCCGCCGTCAACCAGGCGCCGCCGCGGACTCGCCAGCCCAGGGTCCCGAGCCGCGCGAGCATGTACACGCCGAAGAAGGCGACCGCCAGCCACGCCAGCCCCGCAGCCCCCGCCGGATGCACGATCGCAACGATGATCAGCGCCGGCACGAACGGAACGAGGTTCAGCGCGCCGGCGATCGCGAGGTAGCGGGCGTCGCCGGCGCCGATCAGCACACCGTCCCAGACGAAGACCACCCCGCACACCGGCTGAGCGATGGCCAGCACGATCAGGGCGGGCTGCAGCAGCGCCGCGATCTCGGGTTCGCCCGTGAACAGCAGCCCCAGCACCCCGGATGCCGCACCGATCGCCATCCCGACGACGATGCCGAACCACAGCCCCCACGCGGTCGTTCGTTGCAGCACGCGTCGAACCAGGTGCTCGTCGCCCTCGCCGAGGGCTTTGCCGATCAGCGCCTGGGCGGCGATCGCCAGCGCGTCCAGCGCGAAGGCTGCCGTGGAGAAGAGGGTGAAGGCGACCTGCCATCCCGCCAGTTCCTCGGTGCCCAGCCCCGTCGCCACGGCGACCGTGGCCAGTAGCGCGATGCGCAGCGAGACGGTGCGCAGCAGCATCCAGCCGCCGGTGAGGGCGGAGGAGCGCACGCCGTCGCGACTCGGGCCCACCGGAGCTGCGTGGCGGCGCGCGAGACGCCCGATCACGAGGACATAGGCGATGACCATGCCCCACTGAGCGAGCACGGTGCCCGCCGCGGACCCGGCGATGCCCCAGCCCAGGCCGTAGATCAGCAGGCCGTTCAGGCCGGCATTGGCGGCGAAGCCGGCTACCGCGATCCACAGCGGCGTGACGGTGTCCTGCATCCCGCGCAGGAGCCCCGTGGCGGCGAAGACGATGAGCATCGCCGGCAGCCCCCACATGGAGATCTGCAGGTAGGTGATCGCATCGGCCGCGACCTGCTCGCTCGCCCCGAACACTCCGACCATCCACGGGGTCGCCAGGACCCCGGCCAGGGCGAGGAGCGCGCCGATCCCGAGCGCGAGCCACAGGCCGTCGATCCCGACGGACACCGCCGAGCGCGCGTCACCCGCCCCGAATCGGCGGGCGACGGCCGGCGTGGTCGAGTAGGCGAGGAAGACCATGAGCCCGACGATCGTCTGCAGGATCGCGGAGGCGATCCCGAGTGCCGCCAGCGGCACCGTTCCCAGGTGCCCCACCAAGGCCGAGTCGACGATGAGGAAAAGGGGCTCTGCCACGAGCGCTCCGAGCGCCGGGACCGCCAGGCGCAGGATGTCGCGATTGAGCGACGATCGCGCGGGCGGGGAAGGCATAGGGCGAGCATACGAGCGGTCGCCGACCTCGTGCGGCTCATGCCACGATGGAGCGCGAAGGGACGCGAAGGCTGGGGGTGCGGTGACCGACGAGACGACTCCCGCGCCCTGGCGCTCGCTCGCGCTGCTGATGGCCCTCGCCGCCCTGGCGGGGGTCGGCGTCGGGATCCTCGGTGGGGCCTTCCGTTGGTCCATTGAGCAGGTCAACGCCGCCCGTGTCGCGCTTTTCGGCGTCGCCGCCGAGCACCCCGAGTGGGGGTGGCTGCTGGCGATCGCCTTCACGGCGGCCGGCGCGACGATTGCGGCGTTGCTCGTGAAGTGGGTTCCCGCGGCGGCCGGGAGCGGCATCCAGTACGTCGAAGCGGTTGAGCGGGGTCAGCGTCCGCCGAGCGCGATCTGGGTGATGGTCGCGAAGTTCGTCGGCGGTGTGTTCTCGATCGGGTCGGGTCTGGTCCTGGGGCGCGAAGGTCCCACCGTGCACATCGGTGCGGTCCTGGGCGCAGAGACCGCCCGTCGTGCGAAGCGGCCGCTCGAGGACGTGCGGACGCTGCACTCCGCGCTGTCGGGTGCGGGCCTTGCCGTCGCGTTCAACTCGCCCGTCGGCGGCTCCCTGTTCGTCGTCGAAGAGGTGGCCCGTTCGGTCAAGCCCCGCATCGTGCTGCCGACCCTCGCGGGTGTCGCGGTCGCGACGGCCACCGCCTGGCTGATCGTCGGCAACAAGCCGATCTTCGAGGTGTCGTCGGTGCCGGCACCCGATCTGCTGCTGGTCGGTCTGTTCGCCGTCTTCGGTCTTCTGACCGGTGCCCTCGGTGCGCTCTACAACCGGATGATCCTCGCCTCGCTCACCCTGGCGCGACGCGCCCGTCGGGTGCCCCCGGTCGCCCAGGCCGCGATCATCGGCGGTGTCGTCGGCGCGCTGCTGTACGTCGACCCGCTCGGCGCGGGCGGCGGCGATCCGATCTCCCAGGGGCTGCTGTCGGGGCAGGCGCTCGTCCCGCTGGTGCTTGTCACCACGCTCGTCATCCGCTTTCTCGCCGGCCCGATCTCCTACGCTGCGGGCACGCCCGGCGGGCTGTTCGCGCCCCTCTTGGCGATCGGGGCCCTGTGGGGGGCGCTCTGCGCCTCGATCATGAAGCTGGTGATCCCCGACGTCCCCGGCGCGACCCTGGTCGTGTTCGTCCTGGTCGGGATGTCCTCGATGTTCGCCGCGACGATCCGCGCGCCGTTGACCGGCATCGTCGTCGTGGTCGAGATGACGGCGGTCGCCACGGTGCTCGCTCCCATGCTGGCGGCATCCGTCTGCGCGATCGTGGTGGCCGCGGCCCTTCGCACCCGCCCGATCTACGAGGACCTTCGCGAGCGGATGCTGCACCCGCCGGCCGTCCAGCCGTGGACGTTCGGACTCGATACGTTCTCGCGGGGCGAACGCGGCTAGCCTGCGTTCCCGGCTGTGGGCGTGCCTATCCTGGGAGGCATGACCGACACGCTCGTCTCCGGACTCGCCATCGATGAACTGTCCGCCGACATCCGCCCGCAGGACGACCTCTACCGGCACGTCAACGGCGCCTGGATCGATCGCACCGAGATTCCCGGGGACAAGGCGCGGTGGGGGTCGTTCCACCTGATCGCCGAGCAGGCCGAAAAGGACGTGCACACGATCATCGAGGAGTCCGCGACCGCCGAGCCGGGCACCGAGGCCCGCAAGATCGGGGACCTCTACGCGAGCTTCATGGATGTCGACCGCATCGCCGCACTCGGGGCCGCGCCGCTGGCCGCTGCGCTCGCCGAGGTCGACGCGATCGACTCCGTCCCCGGTTTGCTGGCCACGGTCGGCCGCCTCGAGCGCGAGGGCGGTCACGGCTTCGTCGGCCTCTACATCGAGCCCGATCCGGGAAACCCCGAGCGCTACGTCCCGTTCGTGCTGCAGAGCGGCCTGTCGCTGCCGGATGAGAGCTACTACCGCCTGGACAACTTCGCCGAGACCCGCGAGGTCTTCCGCGCGCACATCGAGCGGATGCTGACCCTCGCCGGCATCGCGGATGCCGCGGCATCCGCGGAGACGATCGTGGCGCTCGAGACCGAGGTCGCCTCGCACCACTGGGACAACGTACGCAGCCGCGACGCGGTCGCCACCTACAACCTGCGCAGCTGGGACGACCTGATCACCCTCGCCGGTGTCGACCTCGGCCCCTGGCGCGATGCGATCGCCGAGGGACACGAGACGGCATTCAGCGAGGTCGTGGTCTACCAGCCGAGCTTCATCGAGGGCCTCGGCACCCTGCTGACCGCAGACCGGCTCGAGGACTGGAAGGCCTGGCTCCGCTTCCAGATCGTGAGGGGGTCCGCTCCGCTGCTCTCTGACGAGTTCGTCAGCGAGAACTTCGCCTTCTACGGCACCCAGCTCACCGGCGTCCCGACGATCCGCGAGCGCTGGAAGCGCGGCGTCAGCATGGTCGAAGGTGCGATGGGAGAGGCCGTCGGCCGCGTCTACGTCGAGCGCCACTTCCCGCCGGCCGCGAAGGTCGCCATGGACGAGTTGGTCGCCAACCTCATCGAGGCGTATCGACAGAGCATCCAGACCCTCGAGTGGATGGGTCCCGAGACCCGTCAGCGGGCTCTCGCCAAGCTCGACGCGTTCACCCCGAAGATCGGCTACCCCGAGACGTGGAAGGACTATTCGGGCCTCGAGATCGACGCGGCCGACCTCGTCGGGAACGCCCGCCGTTCGGCGGCGCTCGAGCACGATCGGCAGCTCGCGAAGGTGGGGAAGCCCATCGACCGGGACGAGTGGTTCATGACGCCCCAGACGGTCAACGCGTACTACAACCCGCTCATGAACGAGATCGTCTTCCCCGCCGCGATCCTGCAGTACCCGTTCTTCGATGTCGATCGCGACCCCGCGGCCAACTACGGCGGCATCGGCGCGGTGATCGGGCACGAGATCGGCCACGGATTCGACGATCAGGGCAGCCGGTACGACGGCACCGGCGCGCTCAAGGACTGGTGGACCGAGGCGGACCGTGCTGCTTTCGAGGAGCGGACCGGGAGTCTCATCGAGCAGTACAACGCCCTGAGCCCCGAGGCTCTCAGCGATGAGCACACCGTCAACGGCGCCCTCACGATCGGCGAGAACATCGGAGACCTCGGCGGGCTCGGCATCGCGCTCAAGGCCTACGAGCTGTCTCTCGAGGGTGAGCCCGCGCCTGTCATCGACGGCTACACCGGCGTACAGCGCCTGCTGCTGAGTTGGGGGCAGATCTGGCAGCAGAAGGGGCGGGATGCCGAGACGATCCGCCTGCTGACGATCGACCCGCACTCGCCCAACGAGTTCCGCTGCAACCAGATCGTGCGCAACATCGACGCGTTCTACGACGCCTTCGGCGTCACCGAGAACGACGCCCTGTGGCTGGACCCCGACAAGCGCGTCACCATCTGGTGAGGGCCACTGGCTGAGTCTGACCATGTTTGGTCCGTGCGCCGTTCGTGCCTGCGGCCAACTCCTCAAGATTGATCCGATTCGAGCGATCGACGACGGAAGTCGACGCACATCGGCACCGATTTGAGGAGTTCGCCACGACCTCCTCATGTGACGCGTTCCCCTGCAACGGGTTATGCGCGCGATGACGGTGGGCTCTGTCATCCCGCGTTGCCAACTCCTCAAGATCGACAGTGGCCGGGCCCGAAGGGTCTGATCTTGCGAACCTGCGGCCCGGATTTGAGGAGTTAGCTACAGCTCGGGAGTGGTATTTCGGGTGGGTCGTGACTGATCTACAGCACGCGGTAGGCGTCGTAGACGACGAGGGATGCCTCGCGAGCCGCTGCGGCGACGATGATGCTGTCCTGCAGGTGACGAAGGCGGGCGGATGCCGTCTCGAGCGTCACCACGACGCGGAAGTGGTACTCGTCCGGCGATCGCGTCTCGCCGGCGAGGATCGCCTCGAGAACCTCCGGCGGGCCCGAGCGCACGCCTTTCGTTCGGATGTGGACGAGCTCACCGTCGGTCGTGCGTGCCGAGTACCGAGTGTCGATGTCGAGCGTCCCGTCCGCATGGGCGATCTGCCAGTCCGCACCACCGGGGAGGACTTCGGCGTCCAGCCCGGCGCTGAGCGCACCGCCGAGGATCGGCACGATCCGGCGGTGGCCGGCGCGCGTCTGGCCATAATCCATGACCGGGCCAACCTCGACGACGGCGCGAAAGATGCGCGCGAGTCCGGTGGTCGGAGGCTCGATCATCACACCATCCAACGATACATCTGTTGAAAATGTCAATGATTGGGACGATCGATCTTCTTTTTCAAGGAATTCGTGACGAGCGTCACAACTTCCTTGACAAAGGTCGGAGTTTCGGCGCACGATTGCTGCGTCGGCACAAGGGAGTGATCGACCGGGCAACGACAGTGAGCCCGCACTCCGGAAGGCCGCACCTCCCCTTCCACCAGCACACGAGAGGTCTCCTTCGATGAAGAAGAGTCTTGCCACGCTCGGCGCCTTGGCCGCAGCGGTCCTCGTCCTGTCCGGTTGTACGGACTCGGGCGCTCCCACAGAACCGACCAGTACCTCCACCGACATGAGCGGCGACGTCACCACGGTGCGCGTCGCGGCTCTCCCGATCGCTGAGACCGGCGCCCTCTGGGCGGCGATGGACGAGGGGATCTTCGCCGAGCACGGCCTCGAGATCGAAGTCGTTCCGGCTCAGGGCGGCGCGCAGGCGATCCCCGCCCTGATCAGCGGCGACATCGAGTTCGCGATCGGCCAGCCCTTCGGCCCGTTCCGCGCCAACATCCAGGACTTGGGCGCGGTCATCATCAGCAACTACGCCAGCAGCCTTCCCGAGAGTGCGGGCGGAGACGTCAACGCGGTGGTGGCACTCGAGGGTTCGGGGATCACCGGTCCCGCCGACCTCGCCGGCAAGCGTGTGTCGGTCAACAGCCTGGGTGCAGCGGGTGATGTCACGATCATGAAGGCCGTTGAGGATGCCGGCGGCGACCCGTCGACGATCGAGTTCGTCGAAGTGGCCTTCCCCGAGGTGCAGGCCCAGCTCGAGGCCGGCAACATCGATGCTGGATGGGTCCCCGACCCGTTCATGTCGCGCATCGCCGGCAACGGCGGCACGATCGTCGTCTACCCGTACCAGGCCACGATCCCCGGCCTGTCGCTGCTGACGAACATCACGACGCAGTCCTTCGTCGACGCCAACCCCGAGCTGGTGGCCGACTACGCCGCGGCCATGGCGGACGCGCTCGTGTTCGCCTCCGCGAACGAGGACGCCGTTCGCGCCGCCATCGTGAAGTACATGGAGATCCCCGAGGAGGCAGCGGCGGGAATCACACTGCCCGACTTCACCGCCGCGCTGAATGTCGCGGATCTCGAAGAGCTCGCGAACCTCGCGGTGGGCTACGGGGTCCTGGACACACTGCCCGACTTCACCACACTCATCCAGCCGCAGTAAGCATCGCCGGTCGGAGGGTGCCCCGGTTGGGGCGCCCCCGGCCGTCGTGCCCAACGACAGGACACCACTCCATGGCCCTCTCCACGGTCACCGCCGTCGCCCCGCCAACGCGTCGACGCTCCTCTGCTCGCACACTGCGCTCCGCCCGCAAGGCCGGTCTCGGCATCCTGGGCGTCGTCGGATTCCTCTTCACCTGGCAGATGATCCCGACCCTCGGCATCGTCAACCCCGAGTACTTGCCGTACGCGACCGAGGTCCTCGGCAACCTCATCGGCGAGATGCGGGACCTGGAGTTCTGGCGCAACGTCGGTCGCACCGTCTCCCTCTGGGCGGTCGGACTATTGATCGCGACCGTCGCCGCGATCATCCTCGGCACGATCGTCGGACTCGCCCCGTTCCTGCGACGGGCGACGCACACGACCGTGGAGTTCCTCCGACCGATCCCGTCCGTCGCGCTCATTCCGCTCGCGATCCTCATCTTCGGCCTCCAGCCCCAGGCGGGAATCGTCATCATCGTGTACGCGACGTTCTGGCAGGTCTTCGTGCAGGTGCTCTACGGCGTCGCCGACATCGACACCGTCGCCCGCGACACTGCCCGAAGCTTCGGGCTGACCCGGGCGTCGCAGTACCGCTATCTCGTCTTCCCGACCGCGCTGCCCTACCTGATGACCGGTCTCCGGCTCGGGGCTGCGGTCGCACTGATCCTGACCGTGACCGCAGAGCTCATCATCGGCATCCCCGGAATCGGGCGGCAGATCACCTATGCACAGTCGATCGGTGACTGGGTCACCGTGTACACCTACGTCGTCGTCGCGGGGCTGCTCGGTCTCATCGTCAACCTGCTCTTCCGGTTCATCGAGCGCCGAGCGCTCAGCTGGCACCAGTCCGTTCGAGGGGACGAGGTCCTGTGACCCTCTATACGACCACCGTCGTCACCGCCCGTCCCAGGTCGGTTCGCTGGCGCGCGTTCGTCGAGAGCGTCGGCTACTCCATCGGCTTCCCGATCGTTCTCCTGATCGTGTGGGCGATCTGGTCGAGTCTGTCGCCGGCGGCGTTCTTCCCCGGCCCTCTCGCCATCGCCCAGGCCTTCATCGACACCTGGATCGGGCCCGCATTCGTCCAAGACGTGCTGCCGAGCCTCTATCGACTCTCGCTCGGGATCATCCTCTCGATCGTGATCGGTATCGCCGCGGGCACGCTCATCGGTCTGGTGCGGTGGCTGCGCGAGTTGCTCGAGCCGACACTGGAGTTCTTTCGCGCCGTTCCGCCGCCGGTCATCATCCCGCCGATCCTCATCGTCTTCGGCATCGGTGACGACGCGCGGATCCTCGTCATCGTCGCCGGCTCCATCTGGCCGATCCTGCTCAACACGATCGAGGGCGTGCGTGCCACCGACTCGGTCATGACGGAGACGGCGCGCTCGTTCGCGCTGACGCCGCTCCAGCGACTGCGCTACCTCGTCCTCCCGGCGGCGAGCCCTCGCATCATGGCGGGCGTGCGGCAGTCACTCTCCGTCGCGCTGCTGCTGATGGTGATCTCGGAGATGTTCAACAACTCCGCGGGCCTCGGCTACCGCATCACCTATTTCCAGAGGAACTACCTGATCGCCGAGATGTGGAGCGGTGTGTTGCTGCTCGGTCTCATGGGCGTTCTGCTGGCTGTCATCTTCGGCTTTGTCGAGCGGCGCGTCCTGCGCTGGTACCACGGAATCAAGGAGGTCGAGCGTGTCTGACACTCTGCTCAGCGTCACCAACCTGAAGAAGGTCTACGAGTCATCAACCGGCAGCGTCGAGGCGATCGGTGACATCAGCTTCGAGATGCGATCGGGCGAGCTGGTCTGCATCGTCGGTCCCTCGGGATGCGGCAAGACGACGTTGCTCAAGTGCATCGCCGGGCTCTTGCGGCCGACGTCTGGGGCGATCGAACTCGACGGTCGATCGGTGACCGGGCCGCCGCCGAACATGGCGCTGGTCTTCCAGGAATACGGCCGTTCGCTCTACCCCTGGCTGACGGTCAAGGGCAACGTCGAACTGCCCCTGCGCCACAAGAGGCTCAGTCGTGAGCAGCGCGCGAAGCTCGTCGATGACGCGCTCCACGCGGTGGGTCTCGATCACGCCGCCAAGAGCTATCCCTGGCAGCTCTCCGGCGGCATGCAGCAGCGCGTCGCGATCGCGCGCGCCGTGGCCTACCAGCCGGAGATCCTGATCATGGACGAGCCGTTCGCCGCCGTCGATGCACAGACCCGCGCCGACCTCGAGGACCTCGTGCGCACGCTGCACCGCGAGCGCGGGATGTCGATCCTCTTCGTCACCCATGACATCGACGAGTCCGTGTACCTCGGCGAGCGGGTCGTCGTGCTCTCCAAGTCCCCGACCTGGGTGCAGGAGGACCTCACGGTCGATCTCGCACCCGAGCGGGACCAGATCACCACCCGCGCCCTGCCGCGCTTCACCGAACTGCGCACGCACGTCTACGAGCAGATTCAGCGCGCCAAGCGCGGGGAGGCCGTGCGGCCCACACCATGATGGTGACTGTGTCTGGTGTCGTCGCCGGTCGCGGCCGGTCGCCGCGATCCCTCGTCCTCGCGCTCTTGGGCGAGTACATGCTCGAATCCGAACCGCAATCGGTGCGCGCGGGTCTGTTCATCGAGGTGCTCGAAGGAGCCGGCGTGCAGCCGCCGGCGACGCGTTCGACTCTGGACCGATTGGAGCAGACGGGGATGCTCGGTCGCGAGCGGCGAGGACGCGAGGTGCTGTTCACGCTGACGAGCCCCGGTGCGGCGGTGCTGAGGGAGGCGACCCAGCGCGTCAGGTTCCCGGAGCCGCTCCACGCCGACGGGAACGGGTGGACGCTCGTCACGTTCAGCGTCCCCGAAGGGCAGCGGACCCTCCGACACCGGCTTCGCTCGACGCTCACCTGGGAGGGCTTTGCACCGCTGCGCGATGGGCTGTGGATTGCTCCGGGCGCCGTCGACCTCCGTCGAGCTATGGCCGCGTTGGAAGGCGACCTCCCCGCGGGCACAGTCGTCGCGTTTCGTGCCGAGGAACTCGACGGCTTTCCCATGGGCGATGGAGTGCGCGGTGCGTGGGACATCGAGGCGATCCGTGCCGCCCACCAATCCTTTATCGAGACCTGGGAGGACGTGAGTGCGGAGGCGGTGCCCTCGGCACTCACGTCGCGCACGATGCTCGTCGCTGACTGGCTGGCGCTTGTGCGGACTGACCCTGGCCTTCCACGCGAACTCCTCGGCGAAGCGTGGCCGGCGCTGCAGTCTCTCGAGATCTATCGCAGGCTGCGCTCTGCGACCGAGAAGAGCTCGGCCGCAGAGTTCGCGCGTCTGGTGTCGGCGTCCCGCTGATCGGTCGTCGTCACTTCTTCCCGAAGATCGCCCGCAGGTCGGCCTTGCGGATCTTGCCCGACGCTGTGCGCGGCAGCTCGTCGACCACGACGACGTCCTTGGGGAGCTTGTAGCGGGCCAGCAGGCCGTCCAGGTGTTCGCGCACGGCTGTCGTGTCGACATCCGCGCCCTCTCTCAGGGTGACGACTGCCAGCGGCACCTCGCCCCATCGCTCGTCGGGGACCCCGACGACGGCGACGCCCGAGATCCCCTCGATGTCGCTGATGAGGTTCTCGACCTCGGCGGGGTAGATGTTCTCCCCGCCCGAGATGATCATGTCTTTCAGGCGGTCGGCGATGTAGAGGTATCCGTCGGCGTCCAGATAGCCCAGATCACCGGAGCGAAACCAGCCGTCGTCGGTGAAGGCCGTCTCGTTGGCGTCCGGCCGGTCGTGGTAGCCGGGGAACACGTTCGGCCCCGAGATCTCGATTTCGCCGACGGTGCCGCGAGGCACCATGTCGCCGTTCTCGTCCGCGATACGCACCTCGGTGAAGAAGTGCGGCAGTCCGACGCTGCCCTGCTTCTCTCGGGTCATGGCGGGCGAGAGGGATGTCGCGCCCGGCGAGGTCTCGGTCATCCCGTAGCCCTGCGAGAAGTGCAGACCGCGCTCCTCATAGGCGTTGAGGATGCGGGTGGGGACCGCCGAGCCGCCGCACGTGAGCTTCTGCAGGCTCGAGATGTCCGTGCTCTCCCACGCCGGGTGGTCGGCGAGCATCTGGTAGGTGGTCGGCACCCCCGAAAGCATCGTGACCCCGTGCTGGGCGATCAGCGCCAGCGCCCGGCCCGGCTCGAATCCCTTCTCGAGCACCATGGTCGCACCCTTCAGGATGCCGGGAAGAGCCCCCATTCCGAGCGAGGCGACGTGGAACAGCGGCGAGATCATGAGCGAGACATCCATCGAGACGATGTCGTAGTCCACGATCGCGTTGAGCGAGACCCAGGTGAGGTTGCCGTGGGTGAGCACGGCGCCCTTGGGCTTGCCGGTCGTTCCCGATGTGTAGACGATCGCGGCCGGATCTTCAAGGGTGACATCGGCGATCGTATGACCCCCGGGGGCTTCGGCGATGAGGTGCGCGAGCCCGGGGTTCTCGGGAAGCCCCTCGCCCGTGACGATCACATGGGCGATGCGCCCCGACTCCACGCCTGTCATGGCCCGGTCAAGGAACTCGATGTCCAGGATGAGAGCCCGCGCGTTCGAGTCCGTGAGAACGTGTGCGATCTCGGGCGCTGCCAGTCGTGTGTTGACCGGCACGAACACCGCGCCGATCTGTGCGGCCCCGAACAGCACCTCGAGGAACTGCGGACTGTTCTCGCCGATATAGGCGACGGCATCGCCCGTGCGGATGCCGCGATGCCACAGCACGGAGGCGACCCGATCGGCCGCATCCGCCAACTCGCGATAGGTCAGCACCTCGTCGCCGAAGACGACGGCCGGCTTGTCCGGGTTCTTCAGTCGGCGCTTGGCCAGCCAGAACCCCAGTCCTCTGTTGCGCATGTCTCTCCTTCGAGCGTGCGGACGGTGCCGGGCGCGGGTCTCAGGCGTAGAAGCGGTACAGGCCCCGAGCGACGACGGCGGGCTTGGTGCCGCCCTCGATCTCGATGGTCTGATCCACAGCGAACTGCAGGCCGCCGGCAACCTCGGTCACCTCGGCGATGACGGCGTTCATGCGCACCTTCGCGCCGACGCGGACGGGCGAGACGAAACGGACCTTGTCGAGACCGTAGTTGACGCGCGTGGTGACACCGGTGGCATCGAACAGCTCCGACCAGAAGAGCGTGGTCAGCGACAGCGAGAGGAAGCCGTGCGCGATCGGGCCGCCGAACGGGCCGTCCGCCGCACGCTCGGGGTCGACGTGGATCCACTGGTGGTCATCGGTGGCGTCCGCGAAGAGGTTCACGCGGTCCTGGGTGACCTCGAGCCACTCGCTCCAGCCGAGGTCGGTTCCGGCCAGACCGGCAGCGTCTTCGAATGCGACGACAGTCGTCATGATTTCTCCTTTGCGGGGGATGGGGTGAAAGCCGACAGGCCGGTCAGGGCCCGTCCGACGATGAGGGAGGTGATCTCGTGTGTGCCTTCGTACGAGTACACGGCTTCGGCATCGGCGAAGAAGCGTGCGACGTCGTGCTCCAGCAGGATGCCGTTGCCGCCGAGCACCTCGCGGGCCAGGGCGACCGTCTCTCGAGCGAGACGCGCGGTGTGCATCTTCGCGAGCGCGGAGTTCTCGTCGGCGAACTCGCCGGCATCCTGGCGCTGGGACAGCTGGACGACGAGCGCAAGGGAGGAGGTCAGATTCCCCAGCATCCGCGCGAGCTTCTCTTGCACCAGTTGGAATCCGCCGATCGGGGTGCCGAACTGCTCCCGGGCGGTGACGTAACGCAGCGCAGCCTCAAGGGCGCCGGCCTGCAGGCCGGTCGCGATCCAGGCGACGTCCGAGCGCATGGCGCGGAGGATCCGCGCAACATCGCGCCACGACGACACGTTCTGCAGGCGAGCCGACTCCGGCACGCGGACGGCGTCCAGCTGGATCACGGCGTTCTGCATCGGGCGCAGGGCGATCTTGCCCGTCATCGGAACGAGTGTGACGCCCGCCGACTCTCTCGGCACGAGGAAGGCGCGAACGGCGCCGTCGGACTCCCGGGCGAAGACTGTGAGGACGTCGGCGTTCGCTGCCCCGCCGATCCAGCGCTTGGCGCCGGAGATCACCCACTCTTCGCCGTCCCGGACGGCGGTGGTGGCCATCCCGCCCGCGATGTCAGAGCCGTGCTTCGGCTCGGTCAACGCGAACACGCCGCGCACGGCGAAGCTGCGCACCTGCGGGTCGAGCGCGGCGAACTGCTCCGGGCTCCCGCCCCAGCGGATCGCTGCGCGGAACAGCCCCGACTGCGCGTTGTAGAGGGTCGCCACCGAGACGTCCGTGCGGGCCAGGACGAAGTTGCGCAGGCCGGAGAAGAGGCTCGACGAGGCTTCCGGCTCCGACACGCCCTTCGGAGTCATCAGTTCCAGCGGGATCAGCGCCTCGAGGATCTCGCCCGGCATCGTGCCCGTCTCCCAGGCATCGGCCAGCAGTGGTCGCACACGTTCGTCGAGCGTCTCGCTCAGCGCGACGAGTGCGGCGTGCGCCGGCTCGCTGAGCGCGGTTCCGGCGAATCCGTACGGATCCAGCCCCAGTGCGGTATCCGTTCTCATGGCGGTGTCAGAGCCCCAGCAATCGGGCGGCGTTGTCTTTGAGGATGCCGGGCATCACCTCGGGCTTGAGAGAGGTGAGTTCGACGTCTCGTCGCCAGCGCTCGGGGGTGAGCAGGGGGAAGTCTGATCCGAACAGCACGCGCTTCTTCAGGTAGGAGTTGGCGGCGCGCACCAGGGAGTCGGGGAAGTACTTGGGGCTCCATCCCGACAGATCGATCCAGGTGTTGTGCTTGTGGGTCGCGACCGAGAGCGCTTCGTCCTGCCACGGCACCGAGGGGTGGGCCATGATGATCTGCAGGTTCGGGAAGTCCGCCGCGACCGGATCGAGCAGCATCGGGTTCGACAGGCCGAGTTTGAAGCCGCGACCGCCGGGCAGGCCCGCGCCGATGCCGGTTTGGCCGGTGTGGAAGAGGCCGACAACCCCCGCGTCCTGGAGGGTGGCGTAGATCGGGTAGTACCGCTCGTCGGACGGGTCGAACCCCTGCACTGTGGGATGGAATTTGAACCCGCGCACGCCGTGGTCCTCGACCAGTCGCGTGATCCGGTCGACGGCGTCGGTGCGGCGCGGGTCGACCGAGCCGAAGGGGATCAGGACGTCGTTGTGACGTGCTGCACCCTCGGCGATGTCCTCGCTCGACAGAGGGGCGTGGCCCAGCTGACTCTCGGCGTCCACCGTGAACACGACCGCGGCCATCTGCCGCTCGCGGTAGTAGGCGGCGATCGCGTCGAGGTCTGGCCGCTCGAGGTCGGTCGTGAAGTACTTCGATGCGGCCTCGACCAGATCGGGCGGGAGTGACGCATGGCCGTGATGGTCGATTTCGATGTGCACGTGCACGTCGATGGCGGTGATCGCGTCGAGGTCGATCGCGGATTCGTAGCGGGTCACGTCCTGGCCGTTCTTCGGGTGGGTGCTGCGGGTCGGCTGGGTGGCTCAGACTTCGGGCCGGGGCCGGACGAGGTCCTCGGGGAGCGGCGGGAACTTCTCGCCGACCGACTGCGCGACGAACAGTTCAGGGAACTCTGCCGTGAGTGCGTCGGCGGTGAAGCCGCCATCGTGGTACGCGGTGACGACAGGCTCGGGGTGCGACCACACCTGGATGCGGTCGCCGCCGATGCCGAGCGCCTGGCCGGTGACGCCGGCAGCGTCATCGGAGGCGAGGTAGGCGATCAGACCCGCGACGTCGTCGGAGGTGCCGAAGCCGAGGTCGTGACGGAAGAACGCGGGCATGGGCTCGCCCGCGGCATCCGCTTCGACGGCCGCAGCGAAGTACGGGACCGTCGCGGTCATCGCGGTGGCCGCGACCGGGATGACCGCGTTGGCGGTGATGCCGGCCTTCTTCAGCTCGAGGGCCCAGGTGCGCACCATGCCGACGATGCCGGCTTTGGCCGCGGCGTAGTTGGTCTGGCCGAAGTTGCCGCGCTGGCCGGTGGGGGAGCCGATGCAGATGATCCGCCCGGGGATCTCGTTCGCCCGCATATATGTGGCTGCTTCGCGCACGCAGGTGAAGGTGCCGCGCAGGTGGACGTTGATGACGGTGTCGAAGTCGTCGTCGCTCATCTTCCACAGGACGGTGTCGCGAAGGACCCCGGCGTTGGTGACGAGGATGTCGAGCCGACCGAACTCTGTGACGGCGGTCTCGACGAGCTGCTTCGCCGTTTCTGTGGGGCCGACCGGGGCGACGACGGCCGTTGCGGTGCCGCCGGCGTCGCGGATGGAGGCGACGGCTGCCGCGGCGGTCGCCTCGTCGACGTCGTTGATCACGACCGACGCGCCCTGCGCGGCGAGCTCCTGCGCGTAGGCCAGACCGAGGCCTCGACCTGATCCCGTGACGACGGCGACTTTGCCCGTGAGCGACATGGCTCCTCCTTGAGTACGTGGTGCGTCGGCATCCGTCGGCGCACCACCCATTCAAGAGCACGATCGTTGAAGTTGTCAATCATTGAACTTCGCGCTCAAATTGCTAGCATCGAGGGATGGTGGACAGAGCGTCGGACGTGGTCGAAGCAGTGGGGTCCGCGCTGGATGCCGACGTGAACTTCCTGCTCGCGCGCGCCAACGCGATGTCGATGAGCGCGGCGAACCGCGCACTCGCACCCCTCGAACTCAAGGTGCGCTCGTACTCCGTGCTCGCGCTGGCGTGTGCCGCAGCGCCCCCTTCGCAGCGCGAGATCGCCGAGTACCTGCGTCTGGACCCGAGCCAAGTGGTCGCACTCGTGGATGACCTGCAGAAGCGCGGCCTCGTCGAACGGCGCGCGGATCCGAGCGACCGCCGCACGAATGTCGTCGGGGCGACGCCGACAGGTGTGGAGCTGCGCGCCGAGGCCGCTGCCGCCACTCAGGCTGCAGAGTCGGAGCTCTACGTCGGGCTCAGCCCCGCGCAACGGCAGTCACTCACGCGGATGCTGCGCACCGTCGCCTTCCCCACGGAGTGAGCGCAGCTCGCTCCGTGGGAGGGTGACGCTTCGGATCCAGCCATAGGCTGCGTTGGCGTTGAGTTGGCCGAGTGTCGAGGAATGTTGATAGACCTTATCTGACCCCGGGATAAGGTCTATCAACATGGACGAGCTCGAGAACCCCTACAGGCCAGGTGCTGGGACCCAGCCTCCCGCGCTTATCGGACGTGACGCATACATCGACCACTTCGGGACGTTGATGCGGCGCGCAGTTCAGGGTCGGCCAGGCAAGAGCGTGATGCCGATCGGACTCCGCGGTGTGGGAAAGACAGTCCTCCTGAATCGGTTCGCGCAGATCGCCGAGACCGAGGGGCTCTCAGTCGCGTTCATTGAGGCTCCCGAGACGGGAGACCTGCGTTCACTTCTCGCGAGATCCCTGCGAAAGATCCTGCTGCAGTTTGATGGGCGAAAGGCCTCGGCGAAGGTTCTGAAGGCGTTGCGAATACTGAAGTCATTTCAGTTGCAGCTGCCGGATGGTTCATCTGTGTCGCTCGATTTCGACGCGCTTGCGGGAGCAGGCGATTCGGGCGTCCTCTCTGATGATCTGACCGATCTCCTCACCGCGGCGGGCGAAGCAGCGCAGGAGCGAAGCACGGGCATCCTCATTGCAATCGATGAGGTGCAGTACCTGACCGCCGAAGAGTTGTCGGCCGCCATTACTGCGATACACCGCACCACCCAGCTCAACCTTCCCGTCGTGCTCGTCGGTGCAGGGCTTCCCCAGTTGCCCGGCCTCGCTGGGGACGCGAAGTCGTATGCGGAGCGACTCTTTGAATTCCCGGAAATTGGATCTCTCAATGCGGAGGATGCGCGGGATGCTCTTGCTCTGCCGGCGGCCGTCGAGGGTGTGGAGTACTCGGCGGAGGCGATCGAGTTGCTCCTTGCGCTCACTGAGGGTTACCCCTATTTCCTTCAAGAATGGGGTTATCACCTGTGGAACATCAGCAACGGGCCGACGATTGGGATAGGCGACGTACAGAGCGCGCAGCAACAGGTCACGTCACACCTTGACAAGAACTTCTTCCTCGTCCGACTCGACCGACTCACTCCTAAGGAAAAGGAGTATCTGCTCGCAATGGCCCAGCTGGGGAAGGGGCCTCACCGATCGGGCGATATCGCGGCGAAGCTCGGCGTCAAGGTCGAGAGTGTAGCTCCGCGCCGATCGGGCCTTATTTCGAAGGGAATGATCTACAGCCCGGCCCACGGGGACACTGCATTCACTGTCCCGCTGTTTGACGCCTTCATGATGCGCACTTCGATCTAGCACCGTCGCCTTCCCCACGGAGTGAGCGAGCCTCAGGTCGCGTCGGCGTCGAGCTGGTCGACCAGCGCCAGGCCGCGTTCGGCCCAGGCGATCTCGCCCAGGGCATGCTCCACAAGGCCTTCGTAGGCGAAGCGCTTGTAGGCGATGGTGCGCTTGCGCACATCCTCGTCTGTGGTCGCCTCGAGGCGACGGGTGAGCATGGGGTTGCTCAACATCTCGATGTGGGTGAGCTCGCCCTCCCACTGCACGAGTTCGCCCTGCCACTGGCGGATGTGACCTTCGAAGAATTCGCGCGCGGCATCCGGGGTCGTCGTCTCGAGGTAGGCGGCACGCAAGTGCGCCGGGTCCCGCGTGCGTTGGTACTCGAGCGGTGATGCCATCCAGTCGAGGAACGCCTGATCGCCGGTAGGGGTGACGTGGTACATCCGACGCCGTCCGCGCTCGCCGCGGGCCTGCTCTTCGGCCTCGACGAGGCCTTCGCCCTCCATCTTCCGCAGCTCCGGGTAGATCTGCGAGTCGGGTGCGTGCCAGACGTGTCCGACGGACTGCGTGAACTGCTTGGCCAAGTCATACCCCGACAGGGGGCCGACACGAAGCAGCGCGAGCAGGGCGTACCTGAGGCTCATGGTCATCTCCTTCGTGTTCCCGTGATGGTATCGAGGGGGCCGGGCGGAACCCGACCCCCTCGAGGTGTGTCCCCCGCGAGGCGGGGAGAGTGTGCTCAGTCGTTCGCGTAGCCGGTACGCCAACCGCCCTGGTAGGTCTGGCGGGCGACGGTCGAGTACGGCACAGGGCTGACGACCACGCGCACATCGGTCTGCTCGTGCGGCTCGACCGAGGCCTTGGTGGTGCCGCCGTTCGGCTCGCCCCAGACCACGCGCAGCTCGGTTCCCTCGGGGACCGAGGGGTCAACCGTTGCGAGCGACAGACCGCGACGCTCGTTGGAGCTGTATCCGGTGAACATCGAGTAGCCCACGACCGTGCCATCGGCATCCACGACGGCGTCGTAGTTGGCCGAGCCGTAGTTGGCCAGCGGGAGGTCGAAGAACTTGTAGTTCGGGCCGTCGACGTTCAGGAGCGAGGTCCAGACCTTGCCGAGGTCCTCGGCGTCCCACGCGAGGGTGACCTTCTTGCGCTGGGCGGCGGGGTCCATCTTCTCGAGGGCGTCGCGACCGATGAAGTCGTGGTCGAACTTGACGAAGGAGCCGTAGCCGAGCTCCCACGGCGTCATGTAGTAGTCCTCGATGTTGTCCGAAACGAAGGATCCTGCCAGCGTCCCGGTCGCCTCGTAGCTGTCGGCGGGGAGCCACTCGCGGTAGGCCTGCTCAGCAGCGCCGGTGTAGATGGCGGGGAGAGGTGAGGGGATCCAGCCGGACTCGAGGGTGTTCGACGGGTAGGCGCGCGATCCGACAGGAAGTAGCCCGAACTCGGCGCCGGCCTCGACGATGAGGTCGCGGATCTTGTGGTGATCGGCGTAGGGTCCCCAGATCTCCAGACCGGGAGCGCCGGCCATGCCGTGACGGAGGGTGCGCACGTTCATGCCACCGATCTGCATCGTCGACATGTTGAAGAAGCCGAGCTTCTCGAGCGGTCCGCCGTTGAGCTTCTCGATGATGTCCCACGCCGCGGGGCCCTGGATCTGGAAGCGGTAGTAGAGGCGGGAGACGGCGTCGCCGTAGGGACGCGAGGGGGAGCGGCGGTCGACGGTGACGTCGAGGTTCGCGTAGCCGCCGGTCTCGCCGTGGAACATCAGCCAGTTCGACGCGGGCGCGCGGCCGACGTACACGTACTCGTCCTCGGCCTCGCGGAACAGGATGCCATCACCGATGACGTGGCCCGAGGCGGTGGTCGGCACGTACTGCTTGGCCTTGTTTACTGCGAAGTTGGCGACGGAGTTGATCGCGGTGTCCGAGATCAGCTTGATGGCGTCCGAGCCCTTGAGGAACACGTTGTCCATGTGGTGGGACTGGTCGTAGAGGACGGCGGTGTTGCGCCAGGCCTTCTGCTCCTTGATCCAGTTTTGGAAGTCCGCGGGGACGACCGGGTAGATGTACGAGCCGATCTGCGAGTTGCGCAGCAGGTCGACGGCGCCGTTCGAGGCGTCGAGGACTTCCTGCAGATTCTTAGGTGCCACGATGAACCTTTCGTTTGTAGCGGGTGGGGTGAGGGGTTAGAAGACGACGGTGTGGTTGCCGTGTCGGATGACGCGGTCTTGGGCGTGCCAGAGGACGGCGCGGGAGAGGACGGCGCGTTCGACGTTGGCGCCGCGTTGTTGCATGTCGGCGGCTGTCATGGAGTGATCCACGCGGGCGACGTCCTGCTCGATGATCGGTCCTTCATCCAGGTCCTTGGTGACGTAGTGACTGGTCGCGCCGATCAGTTTCACGCCGCGTTCCTTGGCTTTCTTGTAGGGGCCGGCGCCGATGAAGGCGGGAAGGAAGGAGTGGTGGATGTTGATGACCGGCACTCCCACGTTGGTGATGAAGTCGTCGGAGAGGATCTGCATGTACCGGGCCAGCACCACGAAGTCGACGTTCCCCGCGAGGAGTTTCACGATCTCGGCTTCGGCGGCGGACTTGTCCGGTCCTTGTGAGGGGATGTGGAAGAACGGGATCCCGAACGAACGGACATCCTCTGCGGTATTCGTGTGGTTGGAGATCACCATCGGGATCGATACCGGTAGCTCCCCGCGGCGGTGGCGCCACAGCAGGTCCAGCAGACAGTGATCACTGGTGGATGCCAGGATCGCCATCCGCTTGGGCACCGACTGGTCGGTGAGCTTCCAGGTCATCCCATAGGGGGTGAGAGTCTCGGCCAGGTCGGCCTCGAGCTCGTGGAACACCGCTGCCAGCTCGGGCCGGTGGAATACGACGCGTTGGAAGAACGCACCACCCTCGGGGTTGTCGGAGTACTGGTCGAGGGTGACGATGTTCGCCTTGTGGCGGGTGATCAACGCGGTGACCGCGGCGACGAGGCCGGGCTGGTCGGGGCCGTGAATGATCAGGCAGGCCTGATCGCGCAGGGCTTCGTTGTGCGTGGGCATGACAGTTGTTTCCCTGCTCACTTCGCGACGAAATCGCGAGCCCACACGGCGGTGGCTTCCATGCCACCGAACGTGTACATGTGCAGCTTCACCGCACCGGTCGAGGGGTCGTCACCGAGCAGTGCGGCGAGGTCGGTGACGAACTTGTCGGGACCGGCGGAACCCATCAGGTTGGTGAGGGAGAACCCGTACTTCTTCACGATCATCGCGTTCGCTCCCACACCGAACCGGGACGCGAACGAGATCAGCCGCTTGATGCCGGCAGGTCCGGGGGTGCCCAGGCGGATCTGCGTGTCGATACCCCGGTCGCGGACGCCCTTGATCCACGCCATCACCGGGTCGGTGTCGAACGCGAACTGCGTCAGGATCGTGGCATCCAGGCCCTGGTCCTTCAACGCGGCGGACTTGTCCTCGAGGTGCTTCCACAGCACATCGGTGGGGATGTCGGGGTGCCCCTCCGGGTATCCCGCGATCGAGACTTCTTTGACGCCGTACTTCTGCAGGATCCCGGTCTGGATCACCGACAACGAATCCGGGTACGGGCCCTCGGGGGTCGCGGGGTCACCACCCACCGCGAACACGTGCTCGGTCGCGCCGATCTCGGCCAGCGCGCCGAGGAACTCCTCGAGCTGCTCCTGCGACGCCAACCGGCGTGCGGAGATGTGGGGCACGGGGATGAACCCGAGCGCCTTCACTGCCTTGGCGGCTGCGACCCGCATCTGCAGGTCTTCGTTGCCGAGGAAGGTCACGTTGACCTTCGTTCCGGCCGGAATCAAAGGAGCCGCCTCGGTGAGGCCGGTGACATCCTTCTCTTTGCCGGTGATCTCGAGGGAATACCCCTGAACCAGACCCTTCGCAGCCTCATGCTGAGCTGCCGTCGGTGTAAAAGCCACTGATCGAGGTCCTTTCCGCTACCAGTGGGCCGCCTCGTTGCGACCTGCGGATCAGATTACCTATGGAGATAGGGAATGTCTATAGGTACTCAGGGAAGTCACGGCGCGGGGCTCGCGGCCGGTGGAGGCTCCTCGCCCTCGAGGATTTGCGCCGCCCGGAGACGCCACAGCATGCGACGAAGATGCTCGTTGAACTGGTGGATCTCCTCGTCGGTCATGCCGTCGACGATGATCTCCTGGCCGTGGATCGAGACCGGGAGCATGTCGTCGTGCATCCGAGCGCCGTCGCGGGTCAGGAACATGGGGCGCGAGCCGCGGGGACCGTCGATGAGGACGATCAGGTGGCGGCCGGCGAGCCGGTTCACGGACTTGGAGACCACCGCCTTGTTCACGCCGATGAAGTCCGTGATCTCTGTCGCCGACGAACCTGGCCGTACCGCGAGCGCGGAGAGTACGCGCCAGTCGTTCGTGCCGAGGTCGAACCGAGTGAGCAGCTCCTGTGATTCGCGCCATACGAGGGCGTTCGACAGCAGCGCCAAGAGGCGAGGAGTGAAGTTGTCGGGGTCGATGATCTCGTCGAGCGGCTCGGTGGCCACGTCGTCGTCGTGATAGCGGCCGAAGCGCCTCGTCGCGTCGTTCATGCTCCTCGTCCCCCGAGCAGGGTCGTCTGTGCTGCCCGATGAATTGTGCTCAGAGTACGCGGGGGTCCGACCCCGAGTGGGACCGGACCCCGCGCGAGCGCGGTGCGCTCAGTGGGCCATGGCGGCCAGGGCCTCGGGATCGATCGTCGCGATCGAGCGCGTGTCCTGGAACGCCCGGATCCCCTCGATGCCCTGCTCGCGGCCGATGCCGGACTGCTTCATGCCGCCGAAGGGCGCGCGCAGGTCGAGGCGGGTGGCGCCGTGGTCGTTGATCCAGACGTAGCCGCACTCCAGCGCCCCGCCCACGCGCTGGGCTGCGGCCGGGTCCGCGGTCCAGACGCTGCCGCACAGGCCCGCCCAGGTGTCGTTGGCCAGGTGCACGACCTCTTCCTCGGTGTCGAAGGGGATCACCGGGATGACGGGGCCGAACTGCTCCTGCGTGACGACCCGCAGCGACGGATCGGGGTTCACGACGATCGCGGGGCGCAAGAAGTTGCCGCCCTCGAGGTCACCACCGGGGAGCGTGCCGAATTCGCGCACGTCGGCACCGGCATCCTTCGCCTCCTGGATGAGCTCCTCGACAAACGCCTTCTGCGCGCTGGAGTGGAGCGGCCCCATTGTCGTCTCGGCGTCGAGGCCGTAGCCGATGACGGCCTTGTCGAGCCGCTCCGACAGACCCGCGACGACCTCATCCAGGCGCGAGCGGTGCACGTAGACGCGCTTGGCGTTCATGCAGATCTGGCCGGTGGTGTCGTAGATCGCCGCGTAGAGGCGATCCATGTGGGCGTCGTCGATGATCGCGTCCTCGAGGAAGACCGCCGCATCGTTGCCGCCCAGCTCCAGCGTGACCCGGGTGAGGGTCTTGGAGGCCATCTCCATCATCCGCTTGCCGCCGCCGACGCTGCCGGTGAAACACACCTTGGCGATGTCGGTGTTCTGGATGAGGCCGGACATGTCCTGGTCCTTGCCGGTGACGATGTTCAGCACCCCGGGCGGGAGCTTCTCGGCCACGCGCTGGACGAGCTTGGCAGTGGCCAGCGGCGCCGTGAGCGGGGGCTTGACGATGGCGGTGTTGCCGGCCAGCAGCGCCTGCGGGAGAGCTGCACCCAGGATCGCGATCGGCCAGTTGAAGGGCACGATGACCGTCACGACTCCCAGCGGCTGGTAGGCCACCTCAGTGTCGACCGGGATCGCGCCGGGGATCGCGGGGAGTGTGTGCGAGGTGTCGACCTGGTCCGCGATCATCAGCGCGAGATTCCAGCGGATCTCGAAAACGAGCGCGTCGATCCACGCCTCCATGCGGATCTTGCCGTTCTCCTGCGAGAGGATCGCGGCGTCAGCGTCCCGCTCGTCGGCGATGCCGGCGATGGCCTCGGCCATGAGCCGCGCACGCTCGGTGGCGCCGAGGGCCGCCCACGCGGGGAAGGCTTCCTTCGCCGCGGCGACGGCATCCGCGACGTCCGCCTGCGATGCCGCTGCGGCCTCGCCGACAATCACGCCGGGCTTGCCGGGGTCGGCGATCTTGAGGGTTTCATCGGTGAATCGCTCTGCTCCCCCGATGAAGAGTCCGGTTCGTACGCCGGTGATCGTGTCAGACATCCTGCACCTCTCTGTGTCTTGCTCTGCCTGGTTCCCTGTCGGATGCCGGAGCACCCGCTCCGCGCCGGGTGGCGCGCGAGTCCATTGTCGGTTCGCGATCGCTCGTCGCAGCCGGTTCGTCGAGGAGGGAAAGGGAGTTCGCAGGTTTGCGAGAGTCGTCTTCCTGTCGGCGTCGGCAACGCTGAGGACGCGAAAACGAGTTTACGTGCATTCCTGTTTACTTGTAAATGGGTTCGTGCTAACGTCACTCGCACCGCGACCCGAGAACGGGTTCGCCGGGCCAAACGAGAGTCGACGATGACCCCTCACAAGGGTACGTCGCGCTCATGTCATCAACGAGGAGACATGTGATGGGAACCACCCTGACCGTCGGGCAGGACCGCCCCAGCGTCGCCGAGTTGGAGGATCTCGCCTTCGAACTCCGGCAGAAGCTGCTGCACCTGTGTGGCACCTACGAGGGCGCCGTCCACATCGGCGGCGACCTGTCGTCGGCAGACATCTTCACCGCGCTGTTCGAATACGGGCTGAACGTCGACCCCACCAATCTCGCCAACCCCGCTCGCGACCGGTTCGTCCTGAGCAAGGGACACGCGGCGGTCGCGATGTACATCGCGATGGCGATCAAGGGGTTCTTCTCCTACGAGGGGATCGTCGACACCTACGGCCAGCTCGACAGCGCATACGGCATGCACCCGTGCAAGGTGCAGCTGCCCGGTGTCGAGGCATCCACCGGCTCGCTCGGGCACGGCCTGCCGCTCGCGGTCGGAATGGCCCTCGGCGCACGCGGCCGCGGCGCGACGCACCGCGTGGTCACCCTCATGGGTGACGGCGAGACCGGCGAGGGATCGGTCTGGGAGGCCGCGCTGGCGGCCAGCTCCAACAAGCTCGGGAACCTTGTGGCCGTCATCGACCGCAACCGTCAGCTCATGACGAGCTTCGACGAGGAGCGGGTCACACTGGAGCCCTACACCGACAAGTGGGCCGCCTTCGGCTGGAATGTCGTCCACGTCGACGGGCACGACATGGGCGCCCTCGTCGAGGCGATCGACAACCTTCCCGCCACCGAGAGCGACAAGCCGACGGTCATCGTTGCTGAGACCATCAAGGGCAAGGGCGTCGATTTCATGGAGCGCAACCTCGCCTGGCACGCCGGGTCGCTCGGCGCCGCAGACCTGGAGCGCGCGATGGCCGCGCTCGAAGCCACCCGTTCGAAGGAGAACGTCTGATGCCTGTCACCTTCACCTTCGGCGAGTTCCTCGGAGCCCGTTCGGTCATCGGATCGACTCTCGCCGAGCTCGGCGAGGAGCACGAGAACCTCTGGGTCATCACCCCCGACATCGGTGCCACCCTCGTGGAGTTCCGCGACAAGTACCCCGAGCGCTTCCTGGATGTGGGGCTCGCCGAGCAGGCGAGCGTCGGCATCGCGGCGGGGCTCGCGTACGACGGCAACATCCCGGTCGTGTCCGGCATGCTCCCGTTCCTCAGCATGCGTGCACTCGAGCAGATCCGCACTGATGTCTGCTACCCGAACCTCCCGGTCAAGATCATCGGGACGCACGGTGGGCTCGTCGGAAACGGCGGCTCGACCCACTACGCCGTCGAGGACCTCGCGCTGATGTGCGCGCTCACCAACATGACGGTGACCTCGATTGGTGACCCGCTCATGGTCGGCGAGATCCTCCGTCAGTCCATGGCCATGCAGGGCCCGCTCTACATCCGTCTGGCCGTGGGCAAGAAGGACAAGGTGCTCTACGAGCCCGGCGAGCACGACATCCGGATCGGCAAGGGCATCGTCGCGCGCAAGGGCACCGATGTGACCCTCTTCACGCACGGGACGACGGTCGCGCAGGCGCTGGATGCCGCCGAAGAGCTCGAGGCCGAGGGTGCGTCGGTGCGGGTGGTGGACATGTTCACGCTCAAGCCCATCGACGCGGACCTGATTGAGCTGTGCGCCGAAGAGACCGGCGGCCGCTTCGTCGTCCTCGAGGACCACCTCGCCTACGGCGGCCTGGCCTCGCGGGTCGCGGATGTCGTGGCCGACCGCGGCATCACACTGACCTCCTTCGAGCGCCTCGGCATCCCCCAGGTGTACGCGGGCTTCGGTGAGGACGAGCAACTTCGCGACAAGTACGGGTATGGTCTGTCGGCCACCACTGCGGCCCTGCGCAGGGCACTCGCAGCGGGCTGACCCGCCGCATCCCCACCCGCACGCTCAACGGAGAGACGTATGAAAACGGTAGCTGTCACCAAGATCGGAAAGCTCGCCGACCCGGACGAGGCCGCACGCGGTCGCGTCGAGGTCGTCGAGTTCCCCGAGCAGCCGCTCGGTCCCGAGGACGTCAGAGTCCGGGTCGCCTATGCCGCGATCTGCGGCTCCGACCCGCACCTCGCGGAGGGCTTCTTCGGCACCGAGGTGCCGATCGGCCTCGGGCACGAGCTGTCCGGTGTCGTCGAAGCGCTCGGCGAGAACGCCCACCGCAACGGCCTGCAGATCGGTGACCGGGTCGCCGGCAACTTCCTGCGCTTCTGCGGGACGTGCCGACCCTGTCAGGAAGGCAAGCAGCAGTTCTGCGAGAACATCCAGGAGTACAACCGTCCCGGCATGGCCGAGACGATCACCTGGCACGAATCGCAGGTCTACAAGCTGCCTGACAGCGTGTCCCTCCTCAAGGGATGCCTGCTCGAGCCCACCTCGGTGGCGGTGCGCATCGCGGACAAGACCCGTGTGCGCGTCGGCGACCGCGTCGCGATCGTCGGCGGCGGTCCGATCGGTCAGCTCGTGCTGCAGGTCATGAAGATGTACGGGGCGACCTCGCTCACCATGATCGAGCCGATCGCAGAACGGCGAGCGATGGCGGCCCGTCACGGCGCGGAGTTCACGATCGATCCGGTGACGGAGAACCAGTTCGAGCGCACCGACGAGATCACCGGTGGACGCGGCTACGACATCGTCATCGATGCCTCCGGATCCACGCGCGCGGTGCGGGGAGTGCTCGACATCGCGGCCAAGGGCGGCACCGTCGTCTACGGCGCGATGTACCCCGCGCAGTATGAGATGCCGTTGAACCTCTCGGACTACCTGTACCTCAAGGAACTCACCCTCACCGGCGTCTTCGTCTCGCCGTACGCATTTCCGCGGGCGCTGCAGGTGCTGCCGCAGCTGGATGTCGATGAACTGACGGCCGCCGTGTTCGATCTGGATGACGCGACCGAGGCCTTCGCGGTCCACATGAGTGGTGTCCACCCCAAGGTCGTCATCCGCTGCAACACCATCGAGGAGTCGGCATGACTTTGGTCGAAGACACGATCCCCGTGAGCGAGCTCGGTACCCCCGCGCTCGCGGCCGAGAACATCGTCAAGCGGTTCGACGGTGTCCACGCCCTCGAGGGTGCGCGCTTTTCCGTGCAGCCCGGCGAGATCCATGCGCTTCTCGGTGAGAACGGCGCCGGCAAGTCCACGCTCATCAAGATCCTCACCGGCGTCCACCACCCCGACAGTGGCACCATCACCCGCAACGGCGAGAAGGTCGAGTTCGCCAATGTCCGCGTTGCGAACGCGGCTGGCGTGGTGGCGCTGTACCAGGAGCTCTCGATCATCCCGAGCATCAGCGTGGCCGAGAACATCCTCCTCGGCGAGCAGACGCCCAGCCGTGGCGGGTTCGTGCAATGGGGGGCGCTCAAGAAGCGCGCCAAGGAGCAGCTCGAGAGCATCAATCAGCGCAAGATCCCGGTGAACGCACTCGCCGGCGACCTCTCGCCGGTGCAGCAAACGATGGTCGCCTTCGCGCGAGCCCTCGCAACTGACGCGAAGGTGCTCATCCTGGATGAGCCGACCGCATCGCTGACCGACACCGAGATCATCGAGCTGTTCGCGGTGCTGCGCTCGCTGCGCGATCGTGGCGTCGCGATCGTGTACGTGTCCCATCGCCTCGAAGAGGTCTTCGAGCTGTGTGACCGCCTCACGATCATGCGCAACGGCACGACGATCATCACCAAGGATGTCGCCGACTCCCACATCGACGAGGTGATCTCGACGATGGTCGGCCGCAACGCCAACGAGCTGTTCCCCGAGCGGGGCACGGCGACCGATGAGGTCGCAATGGAGGTGCTCCACCTCAACGGCCGTCGTGTGAAGGACGTCTCGCTCGAGGTGCGCAAGGGCGAAGTGCTCGGCATCGGCGGACTTGCGGGCTCGGGCCGCAGTGAGCTGCTGCGGATCCTCGCCGGCGCGCAGAAGCACGTCGACGGCGAGATCATTGTCGGCGGGACGAAGCTGCCCCACTCGCCGGGCGTCGGCCGAGCCCTGGACGCGGGGGTCGCCCTCGTCCCCGAAGAGCGCCGCAGCCAGGGCGTGATTCTGGACGCGTCCATCCAGGACAACATCGCCGTCGCCAACATCCCCACTGTGAGCACGGCAGGGATCGTGTCGGGCGCGAAAATCTCGACGATCACCCAGCGTGGGCTCGCCGACCTCAAGATCAAAGCCCGCGGGCCGAAGCAACACGTCGGGGAACTCTCCGGTGGCAACCAGCAGAAGGTCGTGCTGGCCAAGATGCTCGCACGCAAGCCCAAGGTGCTGCTGATGGACGAGCCCACGCGCGGCATCGACGTCGGCACCAAGGCCGAGATCTATCGCCTCATCCGACAGCTAGCCGCCGAGGGCACCGCCATCATCGCGATCAGTTCGGAACTGCCGGAGCTGATCGGCATGAGTGACCGGATCATCATCCTCCACGAGGGCGAGGTCAGCGGCGAAGTGGCCGCGGATGTCGCCGACGAAGAACTCCTCCTCTCCTACTGCTACGGGAAGTCACAGTCATGACCACCACCGACAACAACAAGGCCCCCACGACGACCTCGATCGTGGTCGGGCACGCCAGCAACGCGGGCCGATGGATGATGCAGGGCGGCACCATCGTCGCTCTCGTCGCCCTCGTCCTGTTCTTCTTCCTGATGCGACCCGACGTGTTCCTCACGTTCGTGAACATCAAGAACATCCTGTATCAGGTGTCGATCCTCGCGATCATCGCCGGCGCGCAGACCGTCGTCATGGTCGTCGGTGACTTCGACCTGTCGGTGGGTGCGACATCCGCCCTGGCCGGAGCCACCGCGGGCGCCGCGATGCTCGGCGGGATGCCGATCCCGGCTGCCATCGTCCTCGCACTCGTCGTCGGCCTCCTCATCGGCTTGCTCAACGGTGTCCTTGTGGCGTACCTCAACCTGTCCGCCTTCATCGCGACGCTCGCCATGATGACCTCGGTCATCGGCGTCGCCTTCCTCGTCACGCAGGGGACGACGCTGTTCAACTTCCCCGCCGAGTTCAATGAGCTGGGACAGGGCAAGCTCTTCGAGATCCCGTTGCCGGTGTACCTCGCGATCGTCATCTCGGTGATCCTGTGGTTCGTGTTGCGGTACACGACGCTGGGACGTCAGTGGCACGCCGTCGGCGGCAGCGTCGAGGTCTCGCGGCTGTCGGGCGTCAACGTCCGTCGCGCGCGTCTGCTCGCGTTCACGCTCGCCGGCTTCGTCTCCGCGATCGGTGGCGTGCTGCTTGCAGCGCGCCTCGGCAGCGCCAGCGCCGTGCAGGGTGAGGACAACATGATGTTCTCGGTCGCCGCGGTCTTCCTCGGCATGACGATCCTCCGCTCCGGCGCGGCCAACCTCGTCGGCACGATGATCGGTGTCGCCATCATCGGGGTCCTCAGCAACGGACTGAACATCCTCGGCGTCAACGCCTACATCCAGCAGGTACTGACCGGCGCGATCATCATCGCCGCGGTCACCCTGTCCTCCCTCAAGCATCGGGAGCGGTGACCCGCCCTTCCCGACCCCTCCGAGTCCCCACTCGGAACCCCACCCCAAGAGATACGCAATATACGAAGGAGTACAACGTGCGTGCATCACTGAAAGCACTCGCGGCCGTTGCCGCAGTCACCGCTCTCGCCCTGACGGGCTGCTCGAGCTCCGGTGGCGACAGCGACGCTGCCCCGAAGGTCATCGCCTTCACCTCCGGCAACCAGACGCCCATCGGCGGTTGGTGGCTGAACAACACCGAAGCGCAGGGAACCGAACTCGGCTGGGACGTCTCCGCGATCGCCGGTGACTTCGACTTCCAGAAGATGAACCCCGCCGTCGAGAGCGCCATCGGTCAGGGCGCAGATGTCGTCTACAACGGCTTCACCGACATCGCCTCGATCGCCTCGATCGTGACCGCCTCGCAGGATGCCGGCATCCCGATGTTCGCGATCGACGCGGGCACCGAGCCCAACGACGGCTACGCGCTGAACATCACGACCGACCAGCAGGGCATCGTCGACCAGACCCTGGGTGCGATCTCCGATGCCATCGGCGGCCTCGACGGAAAGACCATCATGGTGATCGGACACGACCCGCACGCCGGCATCCGGATGCGCTCGGGTCTTGCGGCCGACGACATCGTCGCCGCGGGCGGCACGCTCGCCGGTGGCGCGATCCAGCAGGTCGTCTCGCCCGCAACCGGCCGCACCGAGGCGCTGGCCCTCGTGGCCGACTTCATCACCGCGAACCCCGGTGTGCTCGACGCGGTGTGGGTCGGCTGGGATGACGCGGCACTCGGTGCGGTTCAGGCCATCAGCGAGGCGGGCGCCGATGCCGTTGTGACCGGGTGCGACGCCACCAGCGAGGCCATCGCCGCCGTCGAGGCGGGCACCATGCTCGCCACCGTCGAGCAGCCGTGGCCGTCGATCAACGACACGATCATGGACGCGATCTCGGAGTACCTCGCCACGGGAACCCTCCCCGACTCGAACTTCGAGATGGTCGCCACGACGCTCGTGACCCAGGCGAACGCCGCCGACATCACGCCGTCGGATCAGCTCGGCTGATCCCCTCGCCGGTGGGGCGCTCGCGCCCCACCGGCCCACCGTCTTCACCGCTCGCGCGCGCGGGCCGACACCCCACTGCGTCCGCTCGCGCGCGCGAGCAGGCACGACCAGAAAGACTCGAAGAACATGCGCTTGGAAGGAAAAGTCGCCCTCATCACCGGCGGCGCCAGCGGAATCGGTCTCGCGACCGTCCAGAAATTCGTCGAAGAGGGCGCCAAGGTCGCCGTCGCCGACATCAACGCGGCGCGTGCCCAGGAGGTCGTTGACACCCTCCCGGCAGGCTCCGCGATCGCCGTCGGCGTGAACGTCGCCGTCTTCGCCGAGGTCGAGGCCGCCGTCGCCTCGACGGTCGAGGCGTTCGGCAAGCTCGACGTCATCTTCAACAACGCCGGTATCGCCGGAGGCAAGCCGCTGCTCGAGCACGACCCGGCGGTCGACTACGAGCCGCTCATCCGCGTCGACCAGGACGGCGTCTACTACGGGATCCTCGCGGCGGGCCGTCAGTTCCGCGCGCAGGGCGGGGGCGGTGTCATCATCTCGACATCCTCCATCTACGGTGAGCAGGCCGCTGAGCTCTCGTTCACCTACAGCGCCGCCAAGGCCGCCGTGATCTCCTTCACCCGATCGGCCGCCTACGAGCTGGCCGAGTATGGCATCCGCGCCGTCGCCATCACGCCGGGCCGGGTGGGCACCGCGATCATCAACCAGTTCTCGGACGACCTGAAGGCGACCTTCGCGTCCGAGCAGCTGCGCAACAAGATGACCGAGCCGATCGAGATCGCCAACGTCGTCGCCTTCCTCGCCTCCGACGAGGCGAACGTCATCAACGGCACGGTCGTGCACGTCGACGACGGCTACTCGGTGTTCAAGCAGCGCCTCGACCTCCCGGTCTTCTGAGGGGCAGCGTCATGGCTCTCGATATCGGCTGCCACATCAACGTCCTCGTCGCGAGCCCTGACGCCCCCGGCGCATCCGATGCGCTGCGCAGGGTTGCCGACATCGGCTATCGGCGCGTGGTCCTCGCTCCCTTCGACCCCGCCGCCACCGACCTCGGCGCCCTGCGCCACCTCTTCGACGAGGTGGGCCTTGTGCCCATCCCGATCGCCGGCCAGATGCCGGGGGCGGATGTCTCCTCCGCCGACCCCGATGAGCGCGCCGCCGGTGAGGCGTCGCTTCGGGCGATGGTCGATGCGACCGTGGCGCTCGGCGGTGACCAGCTCAATGGGGTCCCCTACGGCGTCTTCGGTCACCCGATGGTGCCTGTCGACCACGCGGCGCGCGAGCGCTCTGCCACCGCGGTCGGCCGGGTCGCCGACTACGCGCACGAACAGGGCATCACGATGACGTTCGAGGTCGTCAACCGCTACGAGACGGCGATGCTCAACACCGCCGCCCAGGCGATGACCTATGCGGAGCTGAGTGGTTCCGATCACCTCGGCATCCACCTCGACACCTTCCATATGGGAGTCGAGGAAGCGGACGCCGCGGCCGCCATCCGGATGGCGATGCCCCGACTGCGCTACCTCGAGCTGGGCCAGTCGGGCCGCGGTCTGCTCTCGACCGGCGCCGTCGACATCCCCTCGCTCGTGCGTGCGGCGCTGGATGCCGGCTACACCGGCCGCTGGGGGGTCGAAGCGTTCTCCCGCTCGATCATCCCCGAGTTCGTGTCCGACATGCTCGCGATCTGGCGTGAGCCTTATTCAGACGGCATCGCGCTCGCCGAAGACGCGATGCGAGTGATCCAAGGAGCAGTGAAATGACGACAGTCACCGACATCTCGACCCTCATCGACCCGGCGGTCTTCGCGGGGAAGATCTTCATCGACGGCGAGTGGGTTCCGGGAGGGGCCGGTCAGATCGACTCGGTCGCGCCGGCCACGGGCGAGGTGCTCGCCCCCGTCGGGATGGCTTCGCCCGAGGACGTTGCCCGTGCGGCGAAGAGCGCTGCCGCAGCACAGAAGGAGTGGGCGGCGATGCCGCATCCCGCTCGGGCCGCCGTCCTGCGTCGCGCCGGGATGCTGTGGGAGCAGTATGCGGATGAGGTCGCGGGGTGGAACATCCGCGAGGTCGGGGCGATCCCGCCGTTGGCCGGCTTCGCGCTGCACGTGACCGCTGCCGAATGCTACGAGGCGTCCTCGCTGCCCTCGGCGCCGCTCGGAACCGTGCTCTCCAGCGAAGAGCCGCGGTTGTCGATGACGCAGCAGGTGCCGGTCGGTGTCGTCGGCGTCATCTCGCCCTTCAATGTGCCCCTCATCCTCGGCATCCGTGCCGTCGCCCCGGCGCTTGCTCTCGGCAACGCCGTGCTCCTCAAGCCCGACCCCCGTACGGTGATCACCGGTGGCGTCGCGTTCGTGCGGATCTTCGAGGAGGCCGGGCTGCCGGCAGGCCTGCTCCAGCTGGTCCCTGGCGGTGCTGAGGTCGGTCAGGCGCTGGTGGAGGACCCGCACGTGCGGGTGATCGCCTTCACCGGTTCCACGCGCGCGGGCCGCGCGGTCGGTGAATTGGCGGGGCGTCACCTCACGCGCGCGCACCTCGAGCTGGGTGGCAACTCGGCGTTCATCATCCGTGAGGATGCCGACGTGGACGAGGCGGTGAACCTGGCCACGTGGGGGTCGTTCCTGCACCAGGGGCAGATCTGCATGACGGTCGGGCGTCACATCGTCCACGAAGCCGTGTTCGACCAGTACGTCGAGAAGCTCGCCGCCAAGGCCGACTCGATGTTCGTCGGCGACCCCGCGGCGGGCCCGGTGCACCTGGGGCCGCTCATCGACGAGGTACAGCGCGACCGTGTGCACGCGCTCGTGATGGATGCCGTCGCGAACGGCGCTGAACTGAAGGCGGGTGGGTCCTACGAGGGTCTCCACTACCGGCCGACGGTCCTGGCCAACACACCCGCGGACGCACCCGCGTACTGCGAGGAGGTCTTCGGACCGGTCGCCTCCGTCGTCTCGTTCTCCACCGACGAGGAGGCGGTGGCTCTGGCGACGGCGACCGACTACGGCCTGTCGCTGGGCATCGTGACCCGGGACGCGCTGGCCGGGTGGGAGCTCGCGCAGCGCATCCCGACCGGGATCGTGCATATCAACGATCAGACGGTGAACGACGAGGCCAACACCCCGTTCGGCGGCACGGGCGCCTCGGGCACCGGATCCCGTCATGGCGGCGCGCAGGCCAACATCGATGCGTTCACCGAGACCCGCTGGATCACGATGCGCCGCGAACCCGGACAGTATCCGCTCTGACGCGGACACGATCATGCCCCGGGCGCGCTACGTGGAGTGCGTGTCCCGGGGCATCACCGTATCCAGCACGTACCGTTCGCGCCCCGCCGCCAGGCCGACCACGACCTGACCGACCAGGACGCCGGTGAGAAGTACGAGGGGTGCGATCCATCCGCCGGTCGTCGCGTAGAGGGTGCCGAAGAGCACCGGACCCGCCGCCGCCATGAGATAGCCCACAGACTGCGACATCCCCGACAGCGCCGACGAGGCGTGGTGGTCGCGAGCGCGCTCGGCCATGAGGATCAGCGACGTGCCGAGCGAGGCACCCGACACCGGGCCGAGGAAGAGGATCCACACGATGATCGCGTCCGGGGCGACCATCAGCCCGATCGCCCCGATCATCCCGATCAGGGGAAGAGCGGCGGCCACCCAGCGTTTGGCGGCGCCTCGGAAGGCGAGCGGCAGCAGGAGCGCTCCCGCAACCGATCCCGCCTGGTAGATCATGACGTCGAGTCCCGCGACGACGGCGGTGCGCCCGGTCGAGACCGCGATCGTGGCCAGCCAGGTGGAGAGGATGTAGAAGAGGGCGGATTGGAATCCCATGTAGGCGGCGACGACCCACGCCGTGGCATCCGACCACACGCCGCGGGACACCCGCCCGGCGCCCTCCGAGGTGTCTCTGGCCTGGGGCAGTCCGCGGGTCGCGGCGATCCACACGATGATCGCGGGGAGCAGGAGAGCGCCTCCGGTCACCAGCAGTGCTGTGCGCCACCCCTCACTCGCACCGAGATCCATCGCCAGATGTGAGGTCGGCACCGCAAGCCCGGAGGCGATCGCCCCGGCTCCGCCGAGGAGCGCGGAGTAGGTCGCCATCATGGCGGGGACCCGGGCCGGGAACTCGCGCTTGACGACAGCCGGCATCAACACGTTCGCGACCGCCAGTGCGACGCCGATCAGTGCCGTGCCGAGCCACAGGCCGATGACCGGCCCGGGAAGCGAGCGGACGACCGTGCCTGCGGTCAGCAGGAGCAGCGCACCGGTGACGGTGCGGGTCATGCCGAAGCGGCGACTGAGGTCGTGCGCGAACGGGGAGACGAGCGCCCAGGCGGCCAGGGGCACGGCGGCGACGAGGCCGAGCGTCGCCGCTCCCATGCCGGTGTCGGTGCCGATCTGCTCCAGGAGCGGTCCGATCGCGGTGATGGTCGGCCGCATGTTGAGCGCGACAAGGCACACCGCGACGACGAGAGCGACGCGGGCGCCCGGCATCGTTGCGCGTTCATCGCCCATTGGATCGGACTATACCTCAGGGCATAGGTATACGGAGGGGATGCCGGGGGCGGAGGTTCCGGCGCGGCGCTATGCGAGCGGCCACCCGGTGTACGCCTCGGCGAGGTAGGCGCGCCCGGCCTCGGATTCGACGACCGAAGTGAGCTCGCCGACCTGGCGCTTCCGGTCGAACTCGCTCGCGTCGGGTGCGACATGCAGCATGCTCGTCATCCACCACGAGAAGTGCTGGGCTTTCCAGATCCGCTGTGAGGCGGTCTCGGCGTAGGTCTCCACGAGGCGCTCGTCATTCTCGAGCAGGAGCGCGCGCAGTGCGCGGTCGAGGAGGATGACATCCGCGACAGCGAGGTTCATGCCCTTCGCACCCGTCGGCGGGACAGTGTGCGCAGCATCGCCGACGAGCGCCGCGCGCCCTCGCTGCAGTTCGCGTGCCACGAAGCTGCGGAAGCGCAGGACGTCGCGCTGAAAGATCGGGCCCTCGTTGAGGGTGGTGCCGGGCACGCGCAGCTGCAGCGCGTCCCACAGTTCCGCCTCGCTCCACGCGTCCGGGTCGGCGTCGGGGTCACACTGGAAGTACATCCGCTGCACCGTGGCGCTGCGCTGGCTGATGAGGGCGAAGCCGTCGGGGGAGTTGCTGTAGATCAGCTCATCGGAGCTGGGCGGCGCCTCACAGAGGATGCCGAACCACGCGAACGGATACTCACGGAAGTAGCCCTCGCTCGACGAGCCGCCCACGGCGGGCCGCACGACGCTGCGCGAGCCGTCGGCGCCGACCACGAACTCCGCGCGGATCTCGCTCACCGTGCCCTCCGCGTCGGCGATCACGACTGTCGGACGCTCGGTGTCGACGCCCTCCACCCGCTGAGCGGACACCCCGAACCGGATGTCCTGACCCGCGTCCAGCCGCGCCGCGATGAGGTCTTTGAGAGCCTCGTGCTGCGGGTAGAGCCAGACGCCGCGCCCGACAGACGCGGCGAAGTCGATGCGGTGGCCTTCGCCGCCGAAGCGCAGTTCGATGCCGTCGTGCCGGTGACCGACCGTGCGTGCGCGGGAGAAGTCACCCAGGGCGTCGAGGACTTCCACGGTGCCCTGCTCCAGAATTCCGGCGCGGATGGTCGTCTCGATCTCTTCGCGGGTGCGCTGGTCGATCACGATCGATGCGATACCCGCCTCGGCAAGGAGGTGGGAGAGCAGCAGGCCCGCGGGGCCGGCGCCCACGATCGCAACGCGGGTGGTCTCGGTGAGGGGCATCTCGTCTCCTTCGACGGGGTGGATATCGTCGCGGATCAGTGTGCGGGACGGTATCCCACTTCGCCCACGCGAGTCTCATTCAATGAGAAGGTAATTTCCCGCCGGTCCACCGCTCATGCCCGTCGCGCGCGAGGTCCGTCTCGATCGCCCGGGCCGCCGCGCGCAGGATTGCGACGGCGCTCTCAGCGGGTGCGTGCCGCGGCAGGATCACCGAGAGCGCCGCGACCACCTCGCCGCGGTCCCGGACGGGAACGGCGACACCCGTCGAGACGGTCTCCACCGAGCCGGGGGCAACGACGAAGCCACGGGTGCGCACCTCTGCCAACAGGGTGCGCAGTGCCCCGGCATCCGTCACGGTCTCGGGAGATACCGCCGGCAGCGGATTTCCGAGCACGCGCTCCCGCACCTCGTCCGGTGCATGTGCCAGCAGAACCAGTCCCGAAGAAGACGCGTGGAGCGCGAGCCTGCCGGCGACGCGGGTGATGTTCGCTCCGGCATCCGGATGCGAGAGGCGCTCCAGGAAGAGTGCCTCGTCGTTCTCGAGGACCGCGAGTTGGGTGTGTTCTCGGATCCGCGCCTGTACGGCCTCCATGTGCGGCAGCGCCGCCTGGCGCAGTCGCAGGGCGCGAGACCCACGCAGCGCAAGCTCCCACAGTCGCATCCCCAACCGGATGTGGTGCTCGTCGTCGCGCTCGAGAAGCCCGGCGGCGACGAGATCGTCCACCAATCGATGCGCTGTCGCCGAGGGCAGCCCGGCGCGCCGCCCGATGTCGGATGCCGACTGCACGGTGCGGGTGTCGCTGAAGGTATCGAGCACGCGCACGACGCGATCGATCATCGAGTCACCCGATGGGGAATTGGCCACGCTTCAGCGTCGCACGAGGTGGTGTCCGGACGCGATCGATCAGGTGAGCGCGCCGGCGAGCCAGGCGCGGCTCCGGACCAGGAGCGAGCGCGCGATGTCGGATCCCGGCGACCACGACTCCACCCCGTGGGGAACCCCGTGTACGACATCCAGCGTGACCGCGACCCCGCTCTCGCGGAGGCGGTCGGCGTAGGCGACGTCTTCCGCGAAGAACAGCTCGATGTCCGAGGTGTACATCCAGGTGGGCGGCAGGCCGGTCAGATCCGTGCGTCGTGCGGCGCGGCATACGGCGGAAGCGTCGGGGCGCCCACGCTGTCGCCCAGGTACTCGCCCCACCCGGCGCGGTTCGAACGGTTGTTCCAGATGAAGTGGTCGGTGGCATCGAGCGAGTCGTCGGCTGCGGTGCGGTCGTCGAGCATCGGCGCGAACAGCCACTGTGCGATCACATCCGTTCCGCGATCGTGCAGCCTCTGCACGAGAGCGGCGGCCAGGCCGCCCCCGGCGCTCTGACCGCCGACGGCGATGCGCGCCGGGTCGATGCCGACCTCGTCTGCGTGCGAGACGAACCAGTCGAAGGATGCCGTGCAGTCGTCGATCGCGGCGGGATACGGAGCCTGCGGCGCGAGACGATAGTCCACCGCGGCGACGACGGCGCCCGTTGCCAGGGCCGTCTTCGCGCACATGATGTCGTCGACGGCGGCAGCGCCCATCACCAGTCCTCCGCCGTGGATCCACAGCAGCGCCGCCCCCGAGGGTGTGGCGGGGGTGTGGATGCGCAGGCGCACGTTCCCGTCGCGGACGACGCGCCGCTCCACGCCGTCGTAGCCCTTTCCCCGCGCCAATCCCGAGAGGCGCGCGATGAGGCGGCGCCGGAAGCGGCTGTCGATGTTGATTTTCGGTCCCGCGAGCGTGGCTTCTCGGAGGGTCGGGTCGACGGCGTCGAGGTCCATGCGGCTCCTTTGCTCGGCTGGTGACCGGGCGCGAGGTCAGCCCGTGATGTCCTTCTCGTAGCGCGTCAGTGCGTCTTCGGCCTCCAGCATACGGACGAGGAGTGCGTTCAACTGGGCGACTTCGTCGGGCGAGAGCGATGCCTGGAGAATCCTCTCCCGCTCACGCGCAATCGGCATGAGGTCGTCGTGCACGCGCTCGCCGTCCTGCGTCAGGAAGAGGTGACGCGATGCGCGCGGTCCGACCAGCTGTGCGACGAACCCGCGGGATACGAGCTCGGCAACGCTCTTCGAGGCGATCGACTTGTTCAGGCCCAGCACCTCGCACAGATCGCTCGCCGTGGACCCGGGGTGGTTTGCGAGCGCGCTGATGATGCGCCATTCGTTGGTCCCGACGCCGTGTGCGTGCTGGAAGAGGCGAGCGCCGCTCCACACGAGCATGTTGTTCAGCAGGCCGAGCAGAGCCGGCGTGTAGGTGTCGCGGTCGATGGTGTGGCTGAGGCGATCGGCGACGAGACCCTGCTCGCGCGCCGACGCGATCACCTCTTCGCTGGGTGCGGCCATGCTCTCCTCGCTTCCGGTGCGCCGTTCGGCCCTGTCGAGTCGGTGAGGCGCGTGCCCGATCCTACGGTTCTCGCGGGGGATTGCACGAGCGTGAGTTTATATTTAAACTCGCCATTGCATCGATGCATCGCCCGTGAACGAAGGAGTCCTCGTGGTCACCGCAACATCCCCCGCGCCGGTCCTGGACATCGATCCGTTCTCGGTCGCGTCGCTGTCCGATCCTCGTCCGGTCGATGAGGCGATCCGGGAGTCCGGTGAGATCGTGTGGATCCAGAAGCACGGTCTGTGGTTCACCGGGCGCCACAGCGTGGCCGAGGCGATCTTCCGCGACTACGAGACCTTCGAGTCCTCGGCGGGCACGGGCGTCACCAACACCAAGCGCGCCGAGAACTGGCGAAAGCCGAGTGTCATCCTCGAGAACGACCCGCCCTCACACACCAAGTACCGCCGCATCATGACCTCGGTATTGAGCCAGCGCGTCGTGCGACGACTCACCGAGGGGTTCCAGGAGCAGGCCGATCGACTCGTGGACGAGGCCGTCACCGCCGGAGAGTTCGACGCGGCGGCGCTCGCCGAGTCGTTCCCGCTGACGGTTCTCCCGGATGCGGTGGGGGTGAATCCCGAGGGGCGCGAGCACCTGCTGCCCTACTCCAACCTCAACTTCCAGGCCATGGGGCCGCGCAACGAGCTCTACGACCGCGCCGTCGAGGCGGCCGGTGAGGCGGCGACGTTCGTGAACTGGCAGATGCGGCGCGAGGCACTCGCTCCCGGAGGTCTCGGCCACACCATCTACGGGTACGTCGACGAGGGTGAGATCTCCGAAGAGGATGCCGGGATGCTGGTGCGCACGTTCCTCTCCGCCGGCGTCGACACCACGATCTTCGGCATCCAGTTCACCCTTCTCGCCCTCGCGGAAGACCCCTCGGCCTGGGCGCAGCTCCGAGAGGACCCCGCCCTGGCACGCAAGGCCTTCGAAGAGGGCCTGCGTTGGAACGCGCCGAGCCCCTACATCGGGCGCACGACCGCGCGGGAGACCGAGATCGCTGGGGTCCGGCTCGGTGAAGGGGAGAAGGTCATCATGGCGCTCGGAGCGGCCAACCGCGACCCTCGTCGCTTCGAGAACCCCGATGTCTACGATCTCTCCCGCGACACATCCGGGCACCTCGCATTCGGCACCGGCATCCATGGTTGTGTCGGCCAGATGATGGCGCGGATGGAGGCGACCTGTCTGCTGTCGGCCCTCGCGCGCCGTGTCGAGACGATCGAGCTGGCGGGAGAGCCGGTGCGGTTCCTGTCGAACTGGCTGCGCGGATTCGAGCAGCTCCCCGTTCGGGTCACCCTCCGCTGAGTACCTGACGCGCACGAAAGACAGGCCTGTGAAAAGGACATCACTGTGAAGAAGATCATCAACGACCCCGCCGATGTCATCGAGGACTACATCGTGGGCCTCATCGCCACCGAGCCTCATCTCGCGAGAGTGGAAGGCTGGCCGGTCGTCGTCCGGAGCGCCGCCGCGCGCAAGAAGGACAGGGTCGCCCTCGTGTCGGGCGGTGGATCCGGGCACGAGCCGGCCCACGCCGGCTATGTCGGACGCGGGATGCTGGATGCCGCGGTCCTCGGACCCGTTTTCACCTCGCCCTCCGTGGACGCGGTGTACGCCGCCATCCGTGCCGTCGCCACCCCCGCCGGCGTCGTGCTGATCGTCAAGAACTACACCGGCGACCGGCTCAACTTCGGCCTGGCCGCCGACATGGCTCGCGCCGATGGCATCCGCGTCGACATGGTGATCGTCGCCGACGATGCCGCGCTCGGTGACGAATCCCGGGTCGGTCGACGGGGTCTGACGGCGACGGTGCTCGCTCACAAGGTCGCGGGCGCCGCCGCCGAGCTCGGCGCCGACAGCGAGGAGATCGTGGCCCTCACGCGGGATTTCCTCGAGGGAGCAGCGACGGTCGGGGTGGCGCTCGGGCCGTGCTTCGTGCCGGGCGCGTTCCGACCCAATTTCGACCTCGGCGCCGACGAGATCGAGTGGGGCCTGGGCATCCACGGCGAAGCCGGCAGCGAGCGGGGTCCCCTCGTGCCCAGCGCAGAAATCGCCGAGCGGCTCGTCGGTGTGCTCATCGACGATCTGGAGCTGCGCGCGGGAGATGAGGTCGTGGTCCTCGTGAACGCCCTCGGGGGGACGCCGGACCTCGACCTCCGGATCCTCAGCGGTGACGTGCTCGGGGCGCTGTCCGAGCGCGGCATCGCGGTGCGACTGGCCTGGGTCGGCCCTTTCCTCACCTCGCTCGATATGCCGGGAGCATCGCTGACGATCGCACGGGTGACCGACGCGTCGCTCGTGCTTCTCATGGCCGACGCCGAGGTCACGGCATTCCCCCGCACGACCGTGCTGCGAGATGCCGGCGCGGGCGAGGTCGTGTCGACGCTCACTGCAGCCGAGGCGGCCGGTGATCAGAGCGAGCGGGAAGCGGAAGTGGACATGCTCGCGGACGTCGCCGAGGCCGTCGCGGCGGCGGTGGTCGCCGCGGAGCCCCACCTCACGGACCTGGATCGGAAGGTCGGCGACGGTGACCTGGGCACGAACCTCGCCCGCGGCGCGACCGCCGTGCTCTCCCGGGCGGCCCTGCTCCGGGGGCGTCCCACGACCGAGCGCTATCTCGTGGGTGTCTCCGACATCCTGCGCCGTGAGGTCGGGGGCACATCGGGGCCGCTGTACAGCATGTTCCTGCTCGCGATGGCCGAGCGGCTGCGCGACCGGTCCGAGGCGGACGCGGCCACCTGGAGCGCGGCGTTCAGCGCGGGCGTCGCCCGCATCCGCGAGGTAGGCGGCGCGGCCCCCGGCGACAGCACCATGGTCGACGCGCTCCAGCCCGCGGCCGATGCGCTGCAGGCGGCGCCGGGGACAGGTCTGCGCGCCGCGGTCGCCGCCGCGCACGATGGCGCCGAGTCCACCGCCGCGCTGCGGCCGAGCCTCGGGCGCAGCAGCTACGTCGGCGAGCGTGCCGTGGGGGTCCCCGATCCGGGTGCGGTCGCGATCGCACTTCAGCTCGCCGAGATCGCCCGTGTGGTCGAGGCCCGGAGCCCGTCGTGCTGACCCTTCAGGTCGCGGCACGCACGGACGAGGCCGATGGCGTCGCGGGCCTCGTGCTCGTCGATCCGCAGGGACAGCCGCTCCCGGCGTGGGAGCCCGGCGCCCACATCGACGTCCACCTCGACAGACCGGGCGAGCCGGCGCTGGTGCGGCAGTATTCCCTCTGCGGCGACAGCGGGCGTCGCGATGAATACCGCATCGCCGTCCTGCGCGAGGCCGACGGCGGAGGGGGGAGCCGCCACCTCCACGACGCTGTGCGACAGGGACAGCTCATCCGGGTGTCGACGCCGCGCACGCTCTTCCCGTTCCGCGTCGCGCCGCGTCTGGTGTTCGTCGCCGGCGGCATCGGGATCACCCCGATCATGCCGATGATCCGGGCCGCCACGGCGGCCGGAGCGGACTGGATCCTGCACTACGCCGGCCGGGAGCCGAGTGCCATGGCGTTCGGCGCCGATCTCGCTGCTTTCGGCGACCGCGTGCGCATCTACGTCAGCGCGCAGGGGCAACGGATGGCGCTCCCGCAGATCGTCGCGGATGCCGGGAGCGCGCCGATCTACGCGTGCGGACCCTCGCGTCTGCTCGATGACCTCGAGGCAGCGGGCGCGGAAGCGGGCACTGAGGTCATCGTGGAGCGTTTCACGAACGACGCCGAGGTCACGAGCGACGATGATCTGCCCTTCGAGGTCGAGCTGACACTCACCGGGACGACCATCACCGTGCAGCCCGGCGAGAGCATCCTCGACCGGGCGGTCGCCGCCGGCGCAGACGCCCCCTCGTCGTGTCGGGGTGGGACGTGCGGAACGTGCGAGACCTTCGTGCTCGGGGGTGAGCCCGATCACCGCGACGCAGTCCTCAACGCGAAGGAGCGTGAGGAGTCCGAGGTCATGATGATCTGCGTGTCCCGGTGCGTGGGCGAGCGGCTCGTCCTCGAGCTGTAGGCGCTACGGCGTGCTCGTGAGCGCCACCGCTCGTCGGATGGCGGCGAGGCCCCTCTCCACGTCCGCGGTGCTGGTCTGCCAGTTCGAGACCGAGATGCGCAGCACGGCGCGCCCCCGCCAGACCGATCCCGACATCCAGACGTCACCCTCCGCGAGGATGGCACGGGTGATGGCCCGGGTGCGCTCGTCGTCCTCGAACGCGAGCGTCACCTGGGTGAAGACCACGTCGTTGAGGATCTGTGCGCCCGGTATCCCACGGATCCCCGCCGCGAACTCGTGGGCGCGAGCCGCAAGTCGGTCGATGAGGTCGACGACCCCCGTGCGCCCCATCGCCCGGAGGGTCGCCCACACCGGCAGCCCCCGCGCGCGGCGAGAGAGTTCGGGTACGAAGTCGTACGGGTTGCCGAATTCATCTCCGAAGCCGGCGAAATAGGGGGCATCGATCGACATGGCCGCTCGGTGCGCCGCGGGGTCTCTGACGATCACCACGCCGCAGTCGTAGGGAACGTTGAGCGTCTTGTGGGCGTCCGTCGCCCAGGAATCGGCGAGCTCGACGCCGGCGGCGAGGTGGCGCAGGGAGGGCGAGGCCGCCTGCCACAGTCCGAACGCCCCGTCGACGTGTACCCACGCTCCGTGGCGGTGTGCGATCGGGATCAGCTCGGCGAAGGGGTCGCTGGCCCCCGAATGCAGGTCGCCGGCCTGCAGGAGCAGGAGCGTCGGCGTGCTCGGGGCGTCGGCAAGGCTCGCCTCCAGCGCGTCCGTCCGCACGCGGCCCTGATCGTCGACCGCGACCACTTCGGGCTGGGGGAGCCCCGCATAGCGCAGCGCCAGCAGCACGGAGGTGTGGACGTCCTCGCCGGCGAGCACCCGAATCCGGGGACCACCGGCGAGCCCGCGCGCGGGATCCCCGCCGGCCCGTCGCAGCAGCTGGTCACGGCCCACCAACACACCGGTGAGGTTGGCGGTGGTCGCGCCCGTCGTGAAGCCGACCGACGATGTCGCGGGCAGGCCGAGGAGATCCACCAGCCATCGTCCCGCGGCCCGCTCCACCTCGGCCGCGCCCGGGGCTGCGGCCAGGACGCCGGTGTTCTGATCCCACGCGCTCACCAGCCAATCGGCGGCGACGCCCGCGGGTTGGCCCCCGCCGAACACGAATCCGAAGAACCGACCCGACCCGTGGGCGCCCAGTCCCGGCTCGACGACAGCGGCCAGATCATCGATCACGGTGGCGGCGGGGGTGGGGGTGTCGGGAAGCTCGCCGAGCGCGTTCCGGATGGTGGCGCCACCGCGGCGCGGCGTGACCTGACGGGTGCCCAGCGAGGCGATCCAGTCCCGGGCGTGGGCGTGCGCGCGATCGAGGGCGGGGGTGAAATCGGACGCGGTCATGAAAGCCATCATGGGCGCTCGGGGCGTCATCGCCGAGCGCGCGCCTCGTTCCGATCGCGGAGCGAGCATGCCATGCGCAGGGCGGCGGCAAAGATCGCGGTTCTTGTCTGCGGCGAAAGGATGCCCGCGCGCATGCTCGTCATCTCCGGTCTCGTGCGAGGCTCGTTGCCTAGCCTGACGGCATGGACACTCCCGCGGAGGACGCCTCAACGTCGGGGCTCGACTCCCGCATCACGCTGCGTTTTCTGAGCTTGCCGCACGATTCGGCTCCGGGCGGTCGTACGGTCGCCGGCGGGAGCGTCATGGAATGGATCGACCAGGCGGGGTACGCCTGCGCCGTCGGATGGAGCGGCGCGTACTGCGTGACCGCGTACGTGGGAAACGTCCGACATGCCCGTCCGATCGCGCCGGGGTCGCTCGTGGCCGTCCACGCGCGCATCATCCACACCGGCCGCTCCAGCATGCACGTGGCGGTGACCGTCGAATCCGCCGACGTCGCCGAGCGCGTCTACTCGCCGAACACCACGTGCGTGCTGGTGTTCGTCGCGGTGGGCGAGGACCGCACGCCGGTGCCCGTGCCGCAGTGGCGGCCGAGTTCGGCATCCGACCATGCGCTCGCCGAAGCCGCGGTCTCTCGGATCCCCGCCCGGGATGCGATCAAGCGCGCCATGCTCGGACAGGAGTACACCGACGCGAGCGCCGCGCCGCGCTCGCGCCTGCGGTTCCTCGTTCCGCCGAGTTCCGTGAACTTCGGCGGAGCTGCGCACGGCGGCACCGTCATGCGTTGGATCGACGAGGCGGGATACGCGTGCGCCGCCGCCTGGTCCTCGGATCAGGCCGTTGCGGTGTACTCGGGCGGCATCCACTTCCTCGCCCCCGTGAGAATCGGCAACGTCGTCGAGCTGGACGCGCGCCTCATCTACACCGGCCCCCACAGCATGCACGTCTCGGTCCGTGTGCTCACCGCCGACCCGCGCACACCCGAGGCGAGGACGCTGACCACGCAATGCCTGCTGATCTTCGTGGATGCCGGACCCGACGGCGCGCGGGAGGTGCGGCGCTGGGAGCCGTCGCTCCCTGAGGACGTGCGCCTCACCCAACACGCGGTCGATCTGGTGCACCAGCGAGGTGAGATCGCCGTCCTCGCACCTGAGGTGCTTCTGGCCCAGTAGTTTCGCCAGGGACCAACGGCGGATGCATCGGTGTATCGAAAGTCGTACCCTTGCTGTCAGCAGTACCCGGCGCAGGGTGCGATCGGGCTGATCTCAGCAAGAGGAGGAGTCCGCGATGGACATCGCAGGAAAGGTCTTCGTCGTCACCGGCGCGGGCAACGGAATCGGTCGTGAGACGACACTGCAGCTGCTGTTGAAGGGCGCCTCCGTGGCCGGTGTCGACCTCAACGAAGCGGGGCTCGCCGAGACCGTCGAATTGGCTGCGGCCGGAAACCGGCTCTCCACCCACGCCGTGAACATCACCGACCGGGACGCGGTTCAGGCGCTGCCCGCCGCTGTCGCCGAGCTCCATGGGGCCGTCGACGGGATCGTCAACATCGCCGGCGTCATCCAGAAGTTCGTCAAGGTCATCGACCTCCCCTACGAGGAGATCGAGAAGGTCATGAACGTGAACTTCTGGGGCGTCATCAACATGTGCAAGGCCTTCTTGCCCACGCTCGTCGAGCGTCCCACGGCGGCGATCCTCAACGTGTCGAGCATGGGCTCGTACGCCCCCGTTCCCGGCCAGGCGGTCTACGGCGCTTCCAAGGCCGCGGTCACGTTGCTGACAGAGGCGCTCTACGCCGAACTCATGGGCACGAATGTGCAGGTCACGACGATCTACCCGGGTGCCATCGGCACCAACATCGCCGCCAACTCGGGCGTCACGATGGAGGGGATGGAGGAGAAGGCCGCGAAGAGCACGCGCAAGATGACCAGCCCCCAGGAGGCCGGCCGCGTGATCGTCGACGCGATCGAGAAGGGGAAGTTCCGCGCCACGATCGGCTCGGACGCCGCGACGATGGACCGTCTCTCGCGCCTGAACCCGAAGTTCGCGACCGAGCTGATCGCCAAGCAGATGGCCGACTTGCTCAACTGACACCGCTTCCCGAAGAGGCCCCGCGAGCGTGTGCTCGGAGGGGCCTCTTCTTCGTGGATCGCGGAGGGATCAGAACACGATCGTGTGGTTGCCGTGACGGATGACGCGGTCCTCAGCGTGCCAGAGGACGGCGCGGGAGAGGACGGCGCGTTCGACATCCGCACCCCGTCGCTGCAGATCGGCGGCTGTCATGGAGTGGTCGACGCGGGCGACGTCTTGTTCGATGATGGGGCCTTCGTCGAGGTCTTTGGTGACGTAGTGACTGGTCGCGCCGATGAGTTTCACGCCGCGTTCTTTGGCTTTCTTGTAGGGGCCGGCGCCGATGAAGGCGGGAAGGAACGAGTGGTGGATGTTGATCACCGGGACCGCGACGTCGGTGATGAACTCGTCGGAGAGGATCTGCATGTACCGGGCCAGCACGACGAAGTCGACGTTCCCGGCCAGGAGCTTGAGGATCTCGGTTTCGGCGGCGGATTTGTCCGGTCCCTGTGAGGGGATGTGGAAGAACGGGATCCCGAAGGATCGGACGTCTTCGGCGGTGTTGGTGTGGTTGGAGATCACCATCGGGATTGAGACCGGGAGTTCCCCGCGGCGGTGACGCCACAACAGATCCAACAAACAGTGATCACTGGTGGACGCGAGAATCGCCATCCGCTGGGGAACCGACATGTCGCGGAGGGTCCACTCCAGCTCGAATCCGGCACCGAGGGTGCCCTCGAGATCGGCCTCGATGTCGGGAAGCGCTGCGGAGAGCTCAGGGCGGTGCAGAACGACGCGCTGGAAGTACGCGCCGCCTTCGGGGTTGTCGGAGTACTGGTCGAACTGGACGATGTTCGCGCCGTTGCGGGTCAGCAGTGCGGAGACGGCCGCGACGATGCCCGGAGTGTCCTTGCCCCAGACGGTGAGGCAGGCGTGATCGATCGGCAGATGCGGAACAGGCATGTCTTCGATTCTGCCGGGTCACTCGGTCTGCGGACTACCGCACACCCTTCATGAGCGCGAGCACCGGCTTGACGGCCAGCAGCATCGCCACACCGAGCACGACCGCGGCGATGCCGAGGAACGAGAAGTACGGCACCTCGTTGTCGGGGTCGTAGAACTGGGCCAGCCACCCTGCGATCGCCGTTCCGAGGGCGACGGAGAGGAAGAAGAGCGCCACCATCTGCGTGTGGAACGCACTCGGCGCCAGCTTGGTCGTGACCGAGAGCCCGACCGGCGAGAGCAGCAGCTCCGCGACCGTGAAGACGAACAGGATGCCGACCACCGCCAGCAGCGGGGTCGTGTTCTCCCCGCCGTTCGCCCAGGGCAGGAAGAGGAGGAAGGCGGCACCCATCACGATCGCGGCCAGACCGAACTTCACCGGGGTCGAGGGCTGGCGTGAGCCGAGCTTCGTCCACAGCGCCGCGAACACGCCCGACAGGATGATGATGAAGATCGGGTTGATCGACTGCACCCACGCGACCGGCATCTCCCACCCGAAGAGGTCGCGATCCATGCGCTTATCGGAATACACCGTCATGACCGTGAACTGCTGCTGGTAGAGAGACCAGAATCCGACGCTCACGATGAACAGCGGGATGAAGCCGAAAACGCGCGAGCGCTCGACTTTCGTCACCTTGCGCGAGCTCAGGATCACGATGAAATAGGCGATCGTCGCGGCCAGGGAGACGAGGATGACGACATCCGAAAGGTTGTCGGCGCGGATGACGCCCACCAGGACGAGCAGCACGATCGCGACGATCGCGCCCACGGCGATGCCGATCATCAGGGTGTACTTCGATGTCGGCAGCGGGTTGTGCACGACCCGGGAGGCGGCAGGGAGGCGGCGTCGCCCGAACGCGTACTGGGTCAGACCGATCGCCATGCCGAGCGCTGCCAGGCCGAAGCCCCAGTGGAAGCCGAGCGTCGACTGCAGGAGCCCCGTCAAGAGGGGGCCGAGGAAGGCACCGAGGTTGATGCCGAGGTAGAACAGCGAGAAGCCGGCGTCGCGGCGGACGTCGTCGGGGGCGTAGAGGGTGCCGACGACCGAGGTCGCATTCGCCTTCAGTCCGCCCGAGCCGACGGCGATCAGGATCAGTCCGACGCCGACGCCCATCAGGCCCGGGAGCAGCGCGAGGCCGAGGTGACCGAACATGATGACGATCGCGCTGTAGAACAGCACGCGCTCCGACCCGAGCAGGCGGTCGGCGATCCAGGCGCCCAGGATGGTCGACAGGTACACCGCCCCGCCGTAGGCGCCGACGATGCCCGTGGCGACGGTCTCGTCGATGCCGAGCCCGCCCTGCGCCGCCGAGTAGTACAGGTAGATGAGCAGGATGCCCTGCATGTCGTAGAAGCTGAAGCGCTCCCACATCTCCACGCCGAAGATGTTGGCCAGGGCGGCGGGCTGTCCGAAGAAGCGGGTGTCGCGCGCCGGTGCAGCGTCGCTGGTCGGGGCCGTCATGCCCGCAACGCTATACCGCTAGGGACCTTCGATGGTGTCGCGCAGCCCGGCGTGCACGGCATCCAGCCAACGACTGACGTTGCGCCGCGCCTCCGGGGTGTCGGGGTAGCGGCAGCGCAGGTGCAGTCCCGACTCGTTCGCGATGAACCAGATCATGACCCCGTCGGTGCGGATCACCGCCGAGACATACTGCACATCCCGAATACGATCGGCGGCGATCGGGAGGCGGCCGGTGTCGAGCCACGACACGGCGAACATGCCGGGTGTGGCGGGCATGCCGCCATACGGCGCGAGGATCGGTCCCAGCGGGTGGGAACCGAGCGCCACCGCTTCCTTCACGGAGCGGGCACAGGCTGCCGGGGAGGGGTCGTCGCACTCGATGACCGAGTTCGTGATGAACCAGCCCACCGCGTCGTGCCACTCCGGCTGGTGCCGGCTGTGGACGGGGAAGACGGCGCGCAACGGCTGACCGCCCATCTCGAGGCTGATCTGGGTCATGACCGACATCGCGAGGGCGATCGCCCGCACGCCCCGGGCGGCGGCGACCCCGTGGAAGTCCTCCATCTCGTCGGCGTCGAAGACGTCACGGACGTCGACGATCTCTGCGCGCGCGGTGGACACATCGCCGAGGGTGAGGGGGAAGATCGGCATCCTGCCGCCTTCCGCCTCCAGGATCTCCGCCCAGCGAGTGTTGATCTCAGCGGGGGCGGGGGGTCGTGTGGCGAGCTCCGCGCTGTGATCAGCGAAGGCCCTGGCCACCGGCAGTCCTCCGCCCAGCGGCGCCGCTTCACGGTCGTCGTCGATCATCGCGGCCAGATCGCGCGCGAGGATGAGCAGCGACCACATGTCGACGTGGGAATGGTCCGACGCGATCACGACGGTGGGGTCGGCGCCGCCGCCCGGCTCGACCAGGCACAGGCGATGAGAGGGGCTGGCGAAGGGGCGGCACTCGGCATCCAGCACCTCGCGGAGCACGTCGCGCGTCAGCCGCGAGGCGGGGGCCGGATGCTCGATCCAGCGCCCGGCGCCGAACCGGGCCTCACGCACCCGAACCTGACCGTCGGTGACATCGAACACGGTGCCGAGTGTGCCGTGCCGCTCGACGACCGCGGTCCACGCGTCCGCGATTTCGTCAGGGGCGGCAGAGGCCCGCAGTCGGAAAGAGATCGCCATCCACGACCCGGAGCGATCGCCCTCGCCGAGGTGTCGACCCTGGTCGAACGACACCGTCAGCGGCTCCGCATCCGGGAGCGGCTCGGCGGGAATCAGCAGGCTCCGTACGCGTCCCTGGGGCAGAGACATCCGGGCAACATTCGTGAGGCGCATCGCGCGTAGTCTAGGCGGCAACCGTTTCGCATTTTCACCGGCTCGGGGAGGGGCACGTGGGCAGGCTCGAGGTTCGTGGCGCCACACTCGATTTCGAGGTCACCGGAGATGACGGTCCGCTCGTGGTCCAGCTGCACGGACTGATGTCCTCGCGCCAGCGCGACCGGCAGCTGGGTCTCGACCTCGGACGTGCCCTGCGTGGCCATCGGGTGCTGCGGGTCGACGCGCGCGGCCATGGGGGATCGAGTGGTTCGCCCGATCCCGCGGACTATGCCTGGAACAGGCTCGCCGAAGATCTCATCGCCGTGCTCGACGATGTCGCGCCGGGCGAGACGGTGCACGGGGTGGGGCCCTCGATGGGCACCGGAACCCTGTTGCACGCGGCGCTGCACGACCCCGCCCGCTTCACGAGCCTCACGCTCATGGTGCCGCCCACGGCCTGGGGTACGCGGCGCGCGCAGGCCGAGACCTACCTGCGCAACGCCGACCTCATCGAGCGTCACGGCGTCGATGCTTATTTGCAGCTGGGAGCCACGACACCCGTCCCACCGGCGATCGCGGATGCACCCGAGACGCTCCCGTCGGTCGACGAGCGGCTCCTGCCGACGGTGCTGCGCGGGGCCGCCACCGCAGACCTCCCGGCCAAGGACAACATCACGCTCATCGAGGTGCCGACGCTGATCCTGGCGTGGACGGGAGACCCGACTCATCCGCTGCGCACCGCGACGCGGCTGAGCGAGCTCCTGCCGCAGAGCCGACTTGTCGTCGCCCGCACGCCGTACGGCGTCACCGCCTGGCCAGGGCTCTTCGCGGAGCACGTCATCACCGCCGGTGTCGAGCCGACCCCGACCGGCACCATTCCCGTCATGCCCGATGTGACCCGGCCGCTGCCCGAGACCCGCGCGTCGTGACCCCGTCGGATGCGGCGGCCGGGGTGCCGCCGCTGCGCATCGAGCCGCTGGAGACCGTCGAGCAGGTGTTCACGGCATCCGAGGTGCTCTCCGAGGTCTGGGGTGGCGATCGCACGGGGATGCCCGGCAATCTCTTGCGGGCCCTCGCGCACTCGGGCAACTACGCCGTGGGGCTGTATTCCGAAGAGCGCATGGTGGGCGCGTCGGTGGCGTTCTTCGCGGAACCGGCGGCCCGCTCGATGCATTCGCACATCACGGGCGTGCTGGCCGCGCACCGCAGCGGTGGCCTCGGTCGCATGCTCAAGCAGCACCAGCGCGAGTGGGCGTTGTTGCGAGGCGTCGGCACGATCACGTGGACCTTCGACCCCCTTGTCGCCCGCAACGCGCACTTCAATCTGCGGTCCCTCGGTGCGCGGGCCACGGACTACCTCGAGAACCACTACGGCGAGATGGACGACGCGGTCAACCGCGGCGACGAGACCGACCGACTGATGGTGTCGTGGGCCCTCGCCGCGCCGCCTGCGCCGCTACCGACCGACGCCGAGGTCGTGACTGTGGTGTCCGTGCCACGCGACATCGAGTCGTTGCGCCGAGCGGACCCGGCGGCGGCCCAGGAGTGGCGGCTGCGAGTGCGCGAGGGACTCACGGGAGGCCTTTCGGAGGGCCTGCGGATCGGGGGCTTCGACGCGCCGCGCGGCTACCTGCTCGTGCGGTGACCCGGCGGGCGCCCCGGCGCACCTGCGCAATTACCCGCTCCCACGGATGCCTGCACCCCGTACGTCCGTGGGAATGAGGATTGCCGTGCGAAGGCGAGGCCCCAGGCCGCCATAGTCTGAGGGCATGCCGATCACGACGCCCGCGCAGCCGGTCACACTCGAGGCGGTCGAGCTTCGGGTGTTGAATCTTCCCCTGGTCGAACCCTTCACGACCTCATTCGGCACCGAGAGCGTGCGCGAAGTGATCGTCGTCCGAGCGGTCACCGACGGCGCGGACGGGTGGGGTGAGGTCGTGACGCAGCACGCGCCGCGCTATTCGAGCGAGTACACCCAGGGGGCCTGGGATGTCACGCGCCAATTCCTCGCTCCGGAATTGCTGCGCCACCGCGCGCTCGCGCCCGAGGATGTCTCGTCCGCGCTGTCTCCGTTCATCGGGCATCGGATGGCCAAGGCGGGGCTCGAGCTCGCCGTGCTCGATTCTGCGCTGCGCACCGAGGGACGCTCCTTCGGGGACTATCTGGGGGCGGTCCGGCCGAGGGTTCCCAGTGGCGTCTCCGTCGGCATCCAGCGCGACCCGGCGAGTCTGGTCGACGCCGTCGGCGAGTACCTTGCGTCCGGGTATGTGCGCATCAAGATCAAGATCAAGCCCGGTCGGGACATCCGCGACACGGCAGCCGTGCGCGAGGCATTCGGCGCGATTCCGCTGCAGGTCGACGCGAATTCGGCGTACACGCTGGCGGATGCCGCGGTGCTCGCCGAGCTCGACCGGTTCGACCTGCTGCTGATCGAGCAGCCACTCGAAGAGGACGACCTCGTCGACCACGCGATCCTCGCGAAGAGCTTGCGCACCCCGGTGTGCCTGGACGAATCGGTCGTGTCGGCAAAGGCCGCGGCCGACGCGCTCGCGCTGGGTTCGGCATCCGTCATCAACATCAAGGCGGGCAGGGTCGGCGGGTATCTCGAGGCTGTGCGCGTGCATGACCTGTGCCGGGATGCCGGTGTGCCGGTGTGGTGCGGCGGCATGCTCGAGACCGGTATCGGTCGAGCCGCCAATGCGGCGCTCGCAGCCCTCCCCGGGTTCACCCTGCCGGGCGATGTGTCGGCATCCGACCGCTTCTACCGCGAGGACGTCGTCACCGAGCCCGCCGTGCTCGTGGACGGCCACATCGCGGTGCCGACCGGCCCCGGACTCGGGGTCGAGGTCGACATGTCGGTGCTGGACGCGCTCACCGTCGCCAGCGAGGTGATCCGCGCCTGACGCCGGGCACCCCGGGGGCTTGTGCGGGCGGTGCGGCGCGGCCACACTCGGGACTAACGGTGCGCCGCAGGGGGTGCCCGCCGCGATCCTGAGGAGGACACCATGAAGACGCGCGCCGCGGGGGTAGCGCTCATGCTCGGTCTCAGCGCCGTCGCGCTGACCGGGTGCGTGAACCCGGTCGAAGAGCTCATCAGCACCACGGTGGAGGATGCGATCGAGGGTGCGACCGGTGTGGATGTCGACACGGGCGACGGGGCCAGCGTCCCGGACGGCTTTCCTGCGAGTGTCCCGCTGCCGAACCAGGATCCGATCGTCGCCGCGTCGATCGACGGGGGCTACAGCGTGTCGTACAGCCTTGCCAGTGCGTCCGAGGCCGAGGCGCTCATCGATGAGATGAAGGCCCGCTTCACGACGGAGTCGGAGACCGACATCGGTGGGCTGAAGGCATGGAGCTTCACCGATGGCGAGTGGACGATCGCCGTCACCGTCATCGAGGATGACGCGACGACACAGATGGTCTACGTCGTCGTTCCGGCCGGCAGCTGAACCGGAAGCCCCCTCCCCCACCCGACCGGCGGGGGAGGGGGAGGTTAGAGGCCGAGCGCCGCGGCGACGGTCGGGTTGACGACGGCGCCGGCGTGGGCGTTCAGACCCTTCTTCAGCGCCGGATCGGCGTCGGTCGCCGCCTCCCAGCCGAGGTCGGCGAGCTTCACGATGTACGGGATGGTCGCGTTGGCCAGCGCCTGGGTGGATGTCACGGGGACGGCTCCCGGCATGTTGGCGACGCAGTAGTAGATCGAGTCGTGCACCGGGAAGGTCGGGTCGTGGTGCGTCGTGGGGCGGGATCCCTCGAAGCATCCGCCCTGGTCGATCGCGATGTCCACGAGCACGGAGCCCGGCTTCATCTGTGCGACCATCTCATCGGTGACGAGCTTGGGCGCCGTGGCTCCGGGGATGAGGACCGAGCCGATCACGAGATCGGCGGTGCGGAGGGCCTCGGTGAGGGCGAGCGGCGCCGACAGACGGGTCTGTACCGCGCCGCCGAGTTCGGCCTCCAGCTGCCGGAGCCGCGGGACGGATACGTCGAAGATCGTGACCTGCGCGCCCAGCCCGATCGCGTTGCGGGCGGCGTGCTCGCCGGCCACGCCGCCTCCCACCACGACCACGTGCGCCTTCTCGGTGCCGGCGACGCCGCCCAGCAGCATCCCGCGACCGCCGGCGGGCTTCATGAGGTGGTGGGCGCCCTCGACGATCGAGAGGCGACCGGCGACCTCGCTCATGGGGGCCAGCAGCGGTAGGCGCCCGTCGCTGGTCTGCACCGTCTCGTAGGCGATGGCCGTCGTGCCCGAGGCGAGGATCGCGTCGGCGCACGCCTGGGAGGCGGCCAGGTGCAGGTACGTGAACAGGACCTGGCCCGAGCGCAACCGGTGGAACTCCGAGGCGACGGGTTCTTTCACCTTGACGAGGAGGTCGGCAGTGGCCCACACTTCGTCGGCCGTGGCCAGCATCGTCGCGCCGACCTCGGTGAACATCTCGTCGGTGATGCCGGCGGCGACACCCGCACCGGCTTCGATCACGACGTCGTGGCCGTGACGGGTCAGCAGATCGACGCCCTCGGGCGTGATCGCGACGCGGCGCTCATCGTCTTTTACTTCGGCGGGGACTCCGACTCGCATGGCTGAACCTTTCACTCGTTGGAGCAAGTGTGAAGCTTCCTTCGTTACGAATCCGTTTCATCCGTGGATACTTCGGTACATTGGCACAATGTCGCAGCGAGTTTCGGTTTCAGGCTCATCCGAGCAGGATGTCGCGAATCTTTCGCGCTCGGATGCCGCGCTCGATGAGCTCGATCTGGCCGTGCTCGAGCTGGTCACGACCGAGGCCCGCATCACCAACCGCGAGCTCGCTGCGCGCGTGGGGGTGGCGGAGTCCACCGCCCATACGCGGTTGCGGGGACTCGAACGCCGCGGTGTCATCGAGGGCTACGAAGCGGTGATCTCGCAGGGCACGCTCGGGCGTGGGCTGCAAGCGTTGGTGGGGGTGACCCTGCGGCCCGGCGCGCGGCAGGCCAGCATCACGCGGTTCTCCGAAGACACCCGCACCCTCCCGGAAGTGCTGCAGTTGTTCTTCGTGGGTGGAGCGGACGACTTCGTCGTGCACGTGGCGGTCGCCGATTCATCGGCACTGCGGCGCTTCGTGGTCGACCACATGTCGGGGCACGAAGGTGTGGCATCCACGCGCACGAGCATCATTTTCGAGTACCGGCGCAACGCCGTCGCGGCGTCGTTCGCATAGGCGATGAGGGGTCACTTGACGGAAACCAATCGGAAACGTAACGGTCGTCGCCATCGCGATACAGTCGAGCGACGAAAGGTGCGATGAATGAGCGAGGTGGACGAGACACTCGACGACATCGACTCCCGACCGGGGAGTACGACCTCGCTGTTGAGGTCGGTCATCGGGATCTATCTGCGCGAGCTCGACGAGTGGATCGCCGTCGCGGATCTGCTCCAGCTCATGGATGCCCTCGATGTTCCGGCGCCGCGCGCTCGTACGGCCATCGCTCGTGTGAAGAAGAAGGGCCTGCTGCGGCCCGAGGCCCGCGGGGGCGTGGCGGGCTATCGGCTGGCACCGGAGGCGCGCGTCATGCTCTCCCGCGGTGACCGCCGGATCTACCACCCGCGCCACATGGATGCCGCCAGTCCCTGGTGCCTCGTCTCCTTCTCGATCCCGGAGGACAACCGCAGCCTGCGTCACCAGCTCCGTCGTCGCCTGCTCTGGATCGGATGTGGAACGGTCTCGCCCGCGCTGTGGATCGCCCCGGCATATCTGCTCGACGAGGTCGAAGACATCCTCAGCGAACTGGGTGTTCGCGAGCGGGCGACGGTGTTCGTGGCCGACGAGCCGCGCGTGGCGGGTTCGCTCGCGCTCGCCGTCACCGGCTGGTGGGACCTCGACGAGATCCGCGCCCATCACGACGAGTTCCTCGCCGGACATTCGGCGGCAGTGATCGAGGATGCCGCGACCAGCCGCGAGGCCTTCGCCACCTACATCCGCGGCATCGACGCGTGGCGCATCATCCCCTACGTCGATCCGGGCCTACCGCCTCAGTTGCTGCCGGCCGATTGGCCGGGCGAAGCATCCACGACGCTGCTGCTCGAGCTGCGCGCGCGCTTCAGCGGCCCGGCCACCGACTATGTGTCCGAGGTCGTCGGCCGCCGCGTCGACAACCCGAGCCGCGCGGCGTTCCTGGCCGGGAGCGGTCAGCGATGAGCGCGCCCCGGGTCGTCCTCCTGGACGGCTGGCAGCATCGCCGTGCTCCCGTGCACTGGCAGGGCTGGCTGGCCGAGCGTCTCACCGAGCACGGGTGGGAGGTGGATTACCTCACGCTTCCCGACCCCGAGCGCCCGCGCTACACGGACTGGGCGCGCGTCGTCGAGCGGGCTGTGCAGCGCGACGAGACCGCGCCGCTCGTCATCGCCCACGGCCTCAGCGTTCTGCAGTGGCTGCGGATGTGCGAGGACCCCGCGCTCACGATGCCCCTCGTTCCGCGCGCGCTCTTGGTGGCACCGCCCGCGGCCGGCGCGCATGGCGGGGATGTCTCGGAGTATCGCCCGAGTGCGGTGCTTGCCGCGGCGGTGGAGCGTCGCCACGCGGTTGCGCCCCTGCTGGTGTCGACCGTGGACGACCCCTATCTGCCGGAGGGGGCGGGTGCCCTGGTCGAGGCCGCCGGCGCAGACTGGGTGGAGCTGGCCGAGGGTGCGCACCTGAACACCGCGTCCGGCTTCGGTCCATGGCCCGCCGTGCTCGAGTGGTGCCTGACCGCCACCTGGCCACGCAGCGAGGCGGACACCGCCGACCTCGCACACACGACTGCTCGTGAGGAGATCCACGTGAACGCATCGTCCGAAGACCTGGCCCTGGATGCCTGGCTAGAAGAGGTCTATCGCCCTGACGGGCACCGGCTCGGCATCCTGAGCGCCGCCATCACGACGGCCGCCGCCGGCGCCGTGGATGATGCGATCGCCTCCGAGGGTCTTCTGCCGATCCGCCGTCACGCGCAGCTGACCCCCAGAACGGGGGAGGACCAGCTGCGCCCCGAAGACGTCGCAGACTTCGTGCGGCGCTACGGCCACGAGTATCAGGCGGCGGTCATCGCCGAGCGGTTCGCGGTGGGCGAGGGCGGCCGGGACATCCGTGCCGCGCTCGACGAGGAGGGCGTGCTCGCGCGATTTATCTGACGCAATTGTGACGCCAGTCAGACTAATGAAACACTGTGGTAATCCCCGGACACCTTCTCGTGACATCTCGCGAGTAGAAATGACGGGTACCACGGCATCTAGATGCCGCCATCGCACTTCTGATCGGATCGTCACATGAGCTCTGCGCAGACCGCACCACTGGAGGGCCGCGTCGCGCTCGTGGTCGGCGGAGCCGGGAGGCTCGGGCGCGAGATCTGTCGCATCCTCGCTGACCGCGGCGCGATCGTCGCCGTCGGCTACCGCGGCTCCGAGGATGCCGCGCGCGCCCTGGCGGCCGAGATCGATGGACTCGCGGTGCGCATCGATGTGAATGACGACGACGCAATCGATCGCGCCTTCGCCCGCGTCGAGGCCGAACGCGGATCCGTGACGGTCGTCGTCGACACCGCACACGTGGAATCGCACCCGCGCGCGGTCGCGGATCTGGACCGCGAGTTCCTGGGCGAGCACCTGGCCGCGGTCCAAGGATTCGCCGCGGTCGCCCGCCGTGCACTCCCGGGCATGCGCGACGCCGGCTGGGGACGCTTCGTCTACGTGTCGGGCGCGCTCATGTCACGTCCCTATGCGGGTTTTTCCGCCTACGGAGCGGCCAAAGCCGCTGCCACAACGCTCACCCGGTACCTCGCGGCCGAGGAGGGCCGCGCCGGAGTCACCGCGAACATCGTGGCGCCGGGACGCGTCTTCGACCCCGCCGACGAACTCGACGAGACCCGCCGTGAGCTCTCCGACATGCTCCTGGCCCGCACCGCCCTCGGGGAGTTCCCGACGGCAGCTCAGATCGCGGCGACAGTCGCCGACCTCACCACTTCTTCGCACCTGACCGGCCAGACCGTGTGGATCACCGGCGGCGAACCGATCATCGCCTGACATCGGAAGGAACCTCCATGACCATGACTGACACGACTGTCGAGACCGACCCGATCATCGCAGCGCTGCAGGCGCCCGACAGCGCCGAGGCGATCATCGCGAACACACACGCGATCCTGCCGCTGCTGGCCGAAGAGGCCGACGAGTCGGAGCGACTCGCCCGCCTCTCCCCGCGCGCAGAACGCGCGATGCGCGCCGCCGGCGTCTTCCAGATGGCCTTTCCCAAGCGTCACGGCGGCGTTGAGATGTCGCTCGTGCAGCAGGTCGAGGTCACCGCGTTGGTGGCCGCCGTCGACGGTGGCATCGGATGGAACGTCGGCGTCTTGAACGCCACCGGCTTCTACGCCGGCCGACTCGGCGACGAGGCCTACGCCGAGCTCTACCCGACGCGCGACATGCCCACCAGCGGCGCTTTCCACCCGCGAGGACGTGCCGAGCGCGTCGAGGGCGGCTACCTCGTGAGCGGCGACTGGGGCTGGGGCAGCGGCAGCTACACGGCCGAGTACATCATCGGCGGTGCCGAGGTGTTCGAGAACGGCGAGCCGGTGATGGGAGCCGACGGCAAGCAGATGCACCTGGGGTTCTGGCTTCCGCGTGAGGCCATCGACGTGAAGGATGACTGGCAGGTGCTGGGGGTGCGAAGCTCGGGCAGCACCTCGTATTCGATCCCCGCTCCCGGCGCGTTCGTCCCCGAGCGGTACAGCTTCGATCGAGAAGCGCTCGACACGGGCGAGGGTGACCCGCTCGACAAGAGCGTCGGCGTCTCGCATGTCGCGCTCACGGGTGTCGCCCTCGGTGTCGCCCGTCATGCCGTGCAGCTTGCGGCCGAGTACATCGGATTCCGGATGCAGAGCGCGCCCGCCAAGGTGGATGCCGCGACGCGCCAGGCGCTCGGTGAAGCGATGGGCGAGGTCGACTTCGCCTACGCCGGTGTGCGTGAGGTGTGCCGACTGACTGATGAGGTCCTCTTCACTCCCGGCGCGATGCTCACCGATGTGCAGCGCGCACGCATGACCGCGGCCAACGCAGTGGCCGGAGCGGCGCTGCGTCGCGTGCTGAACCTGTGCACCGAGCTCGCGGCGGCCAGCTACATCCTCGATCGCAACGCCATCCAGCGCGTCGTCCGTGATGGTCTGGGTGCACTCGCGCACGCCGGGACGCGCCGCGTGCACCTCGGCGCGCTCGCCACCGCCGCGATGCAGCACCCCGAGCAGGGCACCACGATCGCCGACGAGGCCGGCTGGGCGGCAGGCGCGCTGTGACCACTCCCATGCTTCCCGGCAGCGAGCGGGTGCGGGTGGTGGTCGAGAAGATCGACGAGGTGACCGGAGCCGGCCGCGTCGGCGACAGCTTCGAGATCGACGGCACGGCGCTGACGCTGCCCGACGGCGGCACCTTCTGCCCGTACGCGCTGGCCGCAGTGCTTCCCGTGGTCACAATGCGCCAGTCGCCGCTTCCCGCCGACAGCTGGCTGATCCGCAAGCCGTGGATTTGCGGTCCGGACGCCCGGGAAAACCTCATCATGCGCGTCGAGGGGTTCGACACCGACGACGTCGATACCCAGGAGGTCGTGTCATGAGCCGCACCGTGCGCTGCACCGTGTCGTCGATGAACTACTCGGCGTGCGGGATGAAGGAGGGCGACTGGTTCGACGTCGGCCCGGACGGATTTCGGATGCCCGACGGCGCCCACTTCTGCTACTTCGCCGTCGCCTCGGTGCTGCCGCTGATCAACGGGCGCATCGACTCCGATGACGTGGATGCCTGGCTCGACTCGAGCCCCGTCGTCCAGTGCCCCGACCCGCCGGAGGCACTGCGGATGACGCTCTCTCGGGCACCGGAGGTGAGCGCATGACCCGCGAGGCGACCTTCAGCGCACGCATCGGTGCGCCGGTCGGTGTGAGCGACATGGCCGACCGTGCCGTCTTCGCCGAGGAGCTCGGCTTCGACCAGGTCTGGACCGGCAACGACGTGTTCGGCACGCCGGGTCTCGTGCAGCTCGCGGCAATCGCCATGCGCACGAGTCGCATCAGGTTCGGCTCCGGTGTGATGGACCCCGTCACGATCCACCCGGCGCAGATCGCCCAGTACGCGTCGGGCCTGCAAGACCTGTCGGATGGTCGGTTCCTCCTCGGGTTGGGTGCCGGTTCCGAGGTGTTCTTCTCCTGGGCGGGCATCACACCCGACAAGCCCGTCGTGCGCACCCGCGAAGCCGTGGTCGCGATCAAGGAGCTCGTGGCCGGGCGTTGCCCCGCCGGCGTGCCGGGGGCGGGAGGGGGGTGGACGGCCAAAGCCGTCCTCAAGGATCCGCGCCCCACGCCGGTCTACGTCGGCGCGCTCGGCCCGAAGATGATCGAGATGACCGGACGGTACGCCGACGGTGCGCTGCCGCTGTGTCTTCCCCCCACCCACGTGTTCAACGTCATGCGCCAGCTCGACGTCGGCGCTGCCCGAGCCGGGCGGTCGGTCGACGAGCTGGATGTGGCGGCCTGCGTGTGGGTGTCGATCGACGACGACCGTGACAAGGCGCGCCGTCTGATGGCGCACCACATCGCCGAGTACAGCGGGTCGCTGTCGACCGACGCGTTGCTGGCCAACGACCTCGACCCCGAGGAGTTCGCCCGGACGCAGGCTCTGATGAACGATGGCCAGGTCGAAGACGCGATCGACTCGGTCACCGACGACATGATGAGGCTGGGCATCGTCGGCGGCGTCTCGGATGTCATCGACCAGTGCGGTGCTCTCATCACCGCCGGTGCCCGACACATCTCGTTCGGGCCGCCCATGGGCCCCAACGGCTTCGAGGCGCTGAAGATCCTCGGCGAGGACGTCCTCCCCGAACTCCGCCGCCTGCTCTAGCCCCCACACCTCACCGTCCCTCTGTGATCTCGCCGAGTTGTCACTCTCCTCGCCGAGTTGCACATCCCCCACCCGAGTTGCACCCCGAAAGGAACACCATGCTCTACGTCTACGGCGGAATCCTCGTCGACCCCGCGCGCAAAGAAGAAGTGACCGCCAAGGCCGCCGTCTTCGCGGCGAAGTGCCGCGAAGAGGAGGGTTGCGTCGAGTACAACCTCTCCTGGAACGCCGAGAACGAGAACTACCTGCGCCTGCTCGAGATCTGGGAGCCCTCCGAGTCTCACCTCGCGCACGTGCAGCAGCCTCACGTGCTCGAGTGGACGGAGTTCATCCAGTCGGCCGCGGCGGCGGCGCCGGACTTCACGAAGTACATCGTCGACGTCATCGAGGGCTGAGCCCCGATGCGGCGCCCGGGCTGCCCCGGGCGAGACCAGAAGGAGGCGGGATGACCGTCGAAACCAACACGCGAGAGCTCGAGTCTGAGATCGTGACCGACCTCAGGGAGAAGCTGACCTACGGCTCCTACCTGCAGCTCGATCGGGTGCTGAACGCGCAGCGACCGCTCAGTTCACCCGAGCACCACGACGAGATGCTGTTCATCATCCAGCACCAGACCACCGAGCTGTGGCTGAAGCTGCTCCTGCACGAGCTGCGTGCCGGATGCGCGGCGCTGGCCGCCGATGACCTGGGCGACGCGCTCAAGAAGATTGCGCGCATCAAGCACATCCAGCGCACGCTGATCGAGCAGTGGTCGGTGCTGGCCACCCTCACGCCCACCGAGTATGCGCAGTTCCGCGGCAGCCTCGCCAACTCCTCGGGATTCCAATCGGCGCAGTACCGGGCCGTCGAATTCCTGCTCGGCAACAAGAACGCCAAGATGCTGCGCGTGTTCGACGGTGAGCCTGAGAACGCCGCGATGCTCACGGCGGCGCTCGAGGCCCCCAGCCTCTACGACGAGTTCCTGCGCTACCTCGCCCGTCACGGCCACCCGATCCCGGAGCGGCTCCTGGCGCGGGATGTCAGCGTCGCCCACGTCTTCGACGACGAGCTGTGCGATGTCTTCACGACGATCTACGAGAACGCGGAGGAGAACTGGGAGGCGTATGAGGCGTGTGAAGAGCTCGTCGACCTCGAGGAGAACTTCCAGCTCTGGCGCTTCCGTCACCTGCGCACCGTGCAGCGCACGATCGGTATGAAGCGGGGCACCGGAGGCTCGAGCGGCGTCGGCTTCCTGCAGCGCGCGCTCGAACTCACCTTCTTCCCCGAGCTGTTCGAAGTGCGCACGAGAATTGGACAGCCATGACCGTCACGATCCCGGATGCCACCGCCCTCGACGCCGCTGACGCCCTCGCGCCGATGCGCGACCGGTTCGTCGCGGCCGAGGACGAGGGCATCGTCTATCTCGACGGGAATTCGCTCGGCCGGCCGCCGCGCGCCGTCGCCGACCGCTTGGCGCAGTTCGTCTCCGAGGACTGGGGCACGAGGCTGATCCGCGGGTGGGACGAAGGCTGGTTCGCCTCGCCGCTCGCCGTCGGAGACAGAATCGCCGACGCCGTCCTCGGCGCCGCGCCGGGACAGACGATCGTGGCCGACTCGACGACCGTCTCGCTCTACAAGCTGATCCGCGCAGCGCTCGCCGCGCGTCCCGACCGCTCGCGCATCGTCATCGATCGCGCGAACTTCCCGACCGACCGCTACGTCGTCCAGGGCATCGCCGCAGAGACCGGCGCGCAGATCGACTGGATCGATCCTGATCCCGCCACCGGTGTGAGCGTCGACGACGTCCACGCGGTGCTCGGGCCCGACACGGCCGTGGTCGTCCTCAGCCATATCGCCTACCGTTCGGGCTACATCGCCGACATCCCTCGGATCACCGCAGCGGCGCACGCCGCCGGCGCGCTCGTGGTGTGGGACCTGTGCCACTCGGTGGGTGCTGTGCCGCTGGAGCTCGACGCTTGGGGCGTGGACTACGCCACCGGATGCACGTACAAGTACCTCAACGGCGGTCCCGGATCGCCCGCGTTCCTCTACGTGCGAGCCGAACACATCGGGTCCGCCGTGCAGCCGATCCAGGGGTGGATGGGGGTCAGGGACTCGTTCCTGATGGGTCCCGACTACGAGCCGGCTGCCGGCATCCGTCGTTTCGTGAGCGGGACCCCGCCGGTGCTGGCCATGGTGCCGCTGACCGTCTCTCTGGAGTTGATCGGGGAAGTGGGCATCCAGGCGATCCGTGAGAAGTCCGTCGCGCTGACCGAGTACGCGATCGCGCTGTTCGACGAGATCCTCGCGCCCCTCGGCGTGACGCTGTCCTCGCCCCGTGACCCCGCCGTGCGTGGGGGCCACATCACGATCGATCACCCGGCCTTCCCCGCGCTCATCGCGCCGCTGTGGGAGCGCGGCGTCATTCCCGATTTCCGCCCCCCGACAGGCATCCGTCTGGGGATGTCGCCCCTGTCGACCTCGTTCGCCGAGGTTCGCCGGGCTATCGTCGCTATCGCCGAAGAACTCACTGCCGCCACCTCGAGGAGTGACCGATGACACTGGAACGCAAGCTTCCCGACCCGCAACTGCTGCGGCAGACGTTCGCGCTGTTCCCCTCGGGGGTGGCCTGCATCGGGGCCGTCGTCGACGGTGTGAACGAGGCGCTCATCGCGTCGTCGTTCACCGTCGGGGTCTCGCTCGAGCCGCCGCTCGTGTCGTTCGCCGTGCAGAACGGGTCGCAGACGTGGCCCGTCATCCGCCGCGCGGAGAGCATCGGCATCTCTGTCATGGCCTCTGATCACGAGCCGTACGCTCGCCAGATCGCGTCCAAGGACCGCGCGCGCAGGTTCGAGGGTGTGGATGTGCACATCGCCGAGACCGGAGCGTTGTTCCTCACGGGCTCTCCCGTGTGGCTGGAGTGCTCGATCTACTCCGAGGTGCCCGCCGGCGATCACCATATGGTGCTGCTCCAGGTCGACGGTCTGGGGCTGAATCCCGAGCTCAACCCGCTCGTCTTCCATCGCTCCGGCTTCCGCTCGATGCAACAGGACTGACAGGCCGTGCACGTGCTCGAGCGGCCCGCGCCGCCGCCCGATCGCACGCTGGCATATGACGCGCGAGCGTCGGCCGTCGTGGACGTGTTCGACCCTGTCGGGGAACCCTCGGGTCTGGCGGTCGTGCTCCACGGGGGCTTCTGGCGCGCCGCCTACGATCGTGTGCATCTGCGATGCCTTGCTGCCGCACTCGCGGATAGGACGGGGATGACGATTGCACTGCCCGAGTACCGTCGCGTCGGCGAGCCCGGCGGAGGTGTCCCCGGCACCCTCGAGGATGTCGCCGCGATCTTCGCGCGCGTGCCCGCATCGCTCGGTGTCGGGGCGTCGCAGACCGTGGTGGTGGGACACTCGGCCGGGGGGCATCTGGCCGTGCTCGGTGCGATCGGAGCGACCACGGCTCCGCGTCGGGTGGTCTGCCTCGCGGGGGTTCTGGACCTTGCCGCCGCACACGCGGCTCGGCTGTCGAACGGCGCTGTCGCCGAGCTGCTGGGCGAGTACGATCCGTCGACGGCACGCGTGGCGGCGATCGATCCGATGCGCCTTCCCGTTCCTGCGTGCGACGTCGTGCTGATCCATGGCGAACGCGACGACGAGGTGCCGGTTGACTATTCCCGTGCGTACGCGAGACGTCTGGATCGTGACCATGGCGGCGGCATGGCCGGTGGCAGCGCACCGCGCGGGGGTATCACGGTGCTGCCCGAGGCTGACCACTACGACGTGATCGACCCGCACTCCTCAGCGTTCGACGTGGTCGCACGGGCGATTCGCGTGGGCTGAATCCCCGTGAGAACTCAGCGCGAGGTCGGGGTGTCGACGCCGGCGGCCAGCCAGGATGCCATGGAGATGGCGTCCCACACCGGGAGGCCGAAGCGTTCCCGCACGACCGATGTGTAGGGGCCGAGATTCGTGCACTCGAACACGATCGCGCCGATGCCGTCCTCCTTCTCGAGCGCGGCGGTGAGGGCATCCAGCACCTCGGCCTCGGCGATCGCGGGGTCGAACTGCTCGATCTCTCCCATGAGGTTGCCGAGGAAGTGCGTGGCGTTCTGCATGCCGTGCACCGCGACACGACCGAGCTCGTCGGGGTGGACGCCGCAGTCCAGCAGGTGCTCGGAGCGCACCCACTCCGAACCGACGGCGAGCACGAGCACACGCTGCTCGGGGCGGATGACGCGCAGGGCGAGGGCGACCTGCAGCAGGCTTGACGTTCCCACGGGAATCGGTGATGACGCGGCGATCTCGCTCTGATACTGACCGAACATCCCGCAGCCTGTGAAGGCGATCCGCGCTCCCCTCTTGGCCAGGCGCTCGGTCGAGGCGATCAGCTCGGCGGAGATGTCTTCGCGCTTGTCCCAGAAGAGGTCCGGGCCGTTGATGCCGGGCAGCAGGTCGAACTGGACCGGGAAGTCATAGCTGCGGATGTTGCTCACGTCTCCGATGGGAGCGGGGAAGTCCCCGTCGAGGATGGCGATGCCGAGGTCGGCCCCCGCCCAATAGTGTCCGCGCTTCAGCCGGTCGTACGACATGATTCTCCTTGTGGTGATGAGACCACTCTTGTCTACCTCACGACGCTGATGATCTAACGCAATCGTGACGACAGGCAACAAAATGAAACGCGAGTGGAAACCGTGGGAAACGCGTCGGTTACAAACGCCGCCTAGAAATGAAGTGGCGAATCACCCGATGTCGCCGCACCAACTACGCTGCACCTCACCTGACGGGAACACCCATGGCCGGAATCCACCTTCCGAAATCACGTCGCTCCCGGGTCGCTCTGACCTCGCTGGCGATCCTGTCCACCGCCGCCCTGCTCTCCGCGTGCACCGGCACCTCGGAGCCTGCTGACACCGCTACGGCCGACACCGGTGTCGTCGACGCAGAGCTCGCCGCCCTCGTGCCCGCCGAGATCGCCGACTCCGGCGTCCTCTCGCTCGGCGCGCTGTGGGAGACGCCTCCCATGATCAGCGTCGACGAGGCCGACACCAACGTCGCCGTCGGCATCGCCCCCGACCTGGCCGCGATCGTCGCGCCGATCCTCGGACTCGAGCCCGAGTGGCAGAACATGCAGTGGCCCGCCCAGCTGCCCGGCGTTCTCTCCGGCGTCGTCGACGCCCTGTGGGGTCAGGTCACCGACACCGCCGAGCGTGAGGCGTCGGAGTACGACCAGATCCCGTTCTTCAAGAACACCGAATCGCTGCTCGTGCTTTCTGAGAACGCGGACGGCATCGACGGCCTCGCCTCGATGTGTGGCCTGTCGGTCGGTGTTCCGGTCGGCTCCACTCAGTCCGAAGAGGTCGCCTCCGTCAGCGCGGAGTACTGCGAGGCCAACGGTGAGCCGGCAATCGAGCTCGCCGAGTACCAGGGCGCCACGGCCGCCATCAGCGCCGTCCAGGCCGGAACGGTCGACGCGTGGATGGACAACACCACCAGCCAGTACGGTGCTGCCGACGCCTCCGACGGCCTCTTCTCGGTGGTCCTGATCACGGAGGTCCCCGAGACCTTCACCGCGATCACGGTCTCCAAGGAGTACCCGGGCCTGAGCGAGGCGCTCGCCGGCGCCCTGCGCATCTCGATCGAAGACGGCAGCTACCAGGCGGTCCTCGACGAGTGGGGCGTGGGAGCCGCGGCCGTCACGGTCGACGAGGTCGTCATCAACCCCTACACCGGCATCGCCCCCGGCGAGTCCGAGTGATCTCTGAGGGCCGGGAGCGGCGACGCTCCCGGCCCTCATGCTTTTCCAGATAACGAGGTTCCATGTCCGACAAGTCCGTGACGACCGCCCCCGCGTCCTCGCCAGCTCCATCACGACCGGCCAAACTCAACGTCGTGCCCGTGCGCCACTACGGCCGCGGGATCGGCGCCACGATCGTCGTCCTGCTCATCCTGGGCCTCATCTACAGCTTCGCGACCAACCCCAACTTCAACTGGGGAATCGTCGCCCAATATCTCTTCAACCCCAACGTCCTGCGCGGTCTCGGCGTGACGATGGTCATGACCATCGTCGGGATGGTGCTCGCGCTCGTGCTCGCGGTCGTCATCGGGGTCATGTACATGGCCGAGAGTCGTGTGATGCGCTGGTTCGCCGCCGGCTGGGTCTTCATCTTCCGCGGCATTCCGCTGATCGTCCTGCTGATCTTCCTCGGCAACCTCGGCCTGTTCTTCAAGCGGATCGTCATCCCGAACCCGTTCACCGGCGGCGCGTTCCTCGACGTCGCGACGGCGGACGTCGTCAGCCCTTTCATCGCCTCGATCCTCGGGCTCGCACTCGCAGGCTCGGGATATATGGCCGAGATCGTGCGAAGCGGTCTGCTGGCAGTGGGACGCGGCCAGCGCGAAGCTGCCAAAGCGCTCGGCATGCGCTCGGGCATGACCTTGCAGTTCATCGTTCTGCCGCAGGCGCTGCGGATCATCGTTCCGCCGCTCGGCAACGAGTTCATCGGGATGCTCAAGGCATCCGCCATCGTGTCGGTCATCGCCGGTGGTGATCTGCTCACGGTCGTCCTCGGCTTGAGCAGCCTCAACTTCCGCACGATCGAGATGCTCATCGTCGCCACGATCTGGTACCTGCTGGTGATCGCGGTCTTCTCGGTTGCGCAGTTCTTCCTCGAGCGAAAGGTGGCCGAGCGATGAGCGCGACCGCAGAGCTGGCGGCGCCCGTGGTGCGCGTCTCCGATATGGACAAGTGGTACGGCAACTCGCAGGTGCTCTACAACATCGACCTCGAGGTTGCCGCCGGCGAGACGGTCTGTCTCATCGGGCCCTCGGGGTCGGGCAAGAGCACCCTGCTGCGCTGCATCAACCACCTCGAAGAGATCAACACCGGTTCCGTCGAGGTGCTCGGGGACCTGATGGGCTACCGCATGCACCGCGGCCGCTTGCACGAGCTGCATGAGCGTGATGCCGCCGATCAGCGCACGCGAGTGGGCATGGTGTTCCAGCACTTCAATCTCTTTCCCCACATGACGGCCGTCGAGAACGTGGCATTGGCGCCGATCAAGGTCAAGAAGGAGAACAAGGCCGAGGCGCGGGCGTATGCACGCGAGCTGCTGGGCCGGGTCGGTCTGGCGGGCAAGGAGGACCACTACCCCTCGCAGCTCTCCGGCGGGCAGCAGCAGCGGGTGGCGATCGCACGCGCGATGGCCATGCGCCCCAAGGTCATGCTCTTCGACGAGCCGACGAGCGCGCTCGACCCCGAACTGGTGGGAGAAGTCCTCGCCGTGATGAAGGATCTGGCACTGACGGGCGGAATCACGATGGTCGTCGTGACCCACGAGATGGGCTTCGCGCGTGAGGTCGCCGATCGGATCGTGTTCATGGACAGCGGCCGCGTCGTCGAGCAGGGTCCGCCCGCTCAGGTGCTGGACACCCCTCGCAGCGACCGGACGAAGGCGTTCCTCTCGGCGGTGCTCCACTAGCCGAGAGCGCGCGCTCCACACGTCACAGCAGACCCCGTCAGCGAGGCCCACGCCTCGGTCGCGGGGTCTTCTGCTGTGCTCCGGAGTGGTGAAACGAGATGTTTACATGCCAGAAAAGTGACGAGCGTCACTCAAGCGATACATTCGGGGCGAAGACTTTCCGCCCCTCCGAGCCGAGGTGAAATGCACACGTCCCCGTACTGGAACCCGAAGACCGAGACGCTGCCGCGTGAGGAGCTCCGCGCCCTCCAGCTGGCGAAGCTCCGTCGCATCACCGAGTGGGCGTCCGCGCGCAGCCCCTTCTACCAGCGCACCTTCGCCGCCGCCGGATTCGCCCCCGATCAGCTGAAGGCCTGGGACGACATCCAGCGCATCCCCTTCCTCACCCGGGAGGAGTGGATGGAGAGCCAGACGGCCCATCCGCCGTACGGCGAGCTTCCCGTTGCCGGCCCCGATGCCGCCATCCGCCTGCACACCACCAGCGGCACGAGCGGGAAGACGCCGCTGCGCGCGCTCGACTCGCGCAAGGACTGGTCGTGGGCCGCCGAGATGTGGTGCTACTCGCTGTGGGGCGCGGGCGTCCGCCCGAACGACATCGGCTACGTCGCCTTCGGCTACGGGACCTTCATCGGGTTCTGGGGTCTGCACAACGGGCTCGAGAAACTCGGTGCGTTGACGATCCCGGGCGGCGCGCAGACGACGCCCGCGCGAGTGAAGCAGATCATCGACTTCGGCGTCACGGTCGTCGCATCCACGCCGACCTACGCGCTGCGGATGGCGCAGGAGGCCGAGACGCTGGGCCTGGATCTGCCGAACTCGCCGGTGCGCATCATCATCCTCTCGGGCGAGCCGACACCGGCCGCGACTCGGGCACTCATCGAGGCGCAGTGGGGAGCCAAGGTCTTCGACACCGCGGGCATGACCGAGATCTCGACGATCTTCATGTTCGAACCGGCCGATCAGCCCGGTGGATGCCACATCATCGAGGACCACTTCATCGAGCAGGTCATCGACCCCGAGACCGGCGAGGAGCTGCCCTACGGCGAGGCCGGCGAGCGCGTCACGACCTCGTTCGGGCGCAGCATGATCCCCCTGCTGCGGTACCGCACGAAGGACCTCGTGGTGAAGATCCCGCACACCGCGGCGAGCAACGGGCGCACGTTCGACATCTACGAGGGCGGCATCCTCGGCCGCGTCGATGACATGAAGCTCGTGCGCGGCACGAACGTCTACCCCCGTGCGATCGAGGGCATCGTGCGTCAGTTCGCCGAGGTCGACGAGTTCCAGGTCGAGATCACCCGCGAGGGCATCCGCGACGAGATCACCCTGCACGTCGAGACCATCGAGTCGTTCGCCGACGCCGGCTGGGACGACCTCTCCCGGGCGCTGCAGACCGAACTCGCGGACGGCCACGAGGGGCTGCGCTTCCTCATCAATCGCCGCTCCGCCGGCGAGCTGCCCCGCTTCGAACTCAAGGCGCGTCGGCTGAGCGACCTGCGCCCCGTCGGCTGAGACCGCGCAGACAAAGGAGATCCACGACATGACGACCGATCTGCTCGGAAACGAGCTCACCGCCGCCGAGACCGAGCTTGTGCGCCTCTACGACGAGCTCAAGGCCTTCGCCGCGCGCGAAGACCTCGGCCCCTCCACCCGTGCGGCCGCCCTCGCCGCGCTCGCGCCGCTCGCGGTGGGTGTCACCGACCTCGGTCTGCGGCTCGAGCACCTCACCGACATCGGCGCGTGAGTACCGCATCCGGATTCCTCGACGCGGTCGCGCTGACGGCGGACGGTGACGCCTTCGTGGCCGTCACGCAGCCGGTGCCGTGGCCGAAGTCCTACGGCGGCGACCTGTTGGCGCAGGCGGCCGCCGCGGCGACGGCCACCGTCGGTGAGGATCGAACCCTCCACGCAGCCCACTCGCTGTTCGTCGCGCCCGCCGCGATCGGGGCGACGCTGCGCTACGAGGTCGACGTGCTGCGCGATGGACGCTCGTACTCGTCGCGCCGAGTGACTGCCCTCGAGGGCGAGAAGATCGTGCTGTCAGGACTCTTCTCGTTCCACGTGGGTGAAGAGGGTCCGGCTGTCGGGGCGTCCCCCCGCCCCGCGCCGGAACCCGACTCCCTTCCGTCCGTGCGTGAGCGCACCGACGGTGCCCCGACGGCATCGATCGAGTACTGGGCGGACGGCCGCAGCTTCGACCTGCGGCATATCGACACCGCGCTGTACACCTCACCTGCCGGCGAGCCCGCGGGCGAGGTGCGGCTGTGGATGCGGGCGAACGAGCCGCTCGGCGATGACCCCGGCATCCATCGACTGGCCCTCGTCTACGTGTGCGACTACGCGATGCTCGAGCCGGCGCTGCGCGTGCACGGCTGGTCCTGGACAGACCCGGGTCTCGTGACCGCGAGCCTGGACCACTCCCTGTGGCTGCACGAGGACGCAGCGCTGGACGAGTGGATCCTGTGCGAGCTGCGTCTCGTCTCCCACACCCATGGACGCGCCCTCGTGCAGGGCGAGTTCTTCTCGGCATCCGGCACACATATCGCCACGGTCGCCCAGCAGGGCATGATCCGCCGGCTACCGGCTACCGCCATCTGATCCCCGACACCATCACACGCGAAGGAGCACCCACGTGCGCATCGCCGTCATCGGCGGAGGACCGGCAGGTCTCTATTTCTCCGCCCTCATGAAGCAGCTCGATCCGACTCACGAGATCACCGTGTGGGAGCGCAACGCCCCCGATGACACGTTCGGGTTCGGCGTCGTGTTCAGCGACGAGACCATCGCGGGCATCCAGGCCGCCGACCCCGACTTCTTCTCGGGGATGGCCGCCGAGATGGCGCGCTGGAGCGAGATCGACGTCCATGTCGGCGGCGAGGAGCTGCGTGTCGGCGGCCAGGGCTTCTCGGCGCTCAGCCGCAAGCGCCTGCTCGAACTGCTGCAGGCACGCTGTGCGGCGCTCGGCGTCGACATGCACTTCCGCACCGTCGCGCCACCCGTCGAAGAGCTCTCGGCGGAGTACGACCTCGTGATCGCCTCCGACGGGCTGAACTCCCGTACCCGCAACACGTGGCCGGAGGACTTCGGAGCGTCGCTGGACCCCCGCAAGTCGAAGTACATCTGGCTGGCGATCGACCGTCCCTTCGAGGCGTTCACGTTCCTCATCAAGGACACCGACTACGGCCGTATGCAGGTGCACGGCTACCCCTATTCGGCGACCGAGAGCACCTTCATCGTCGAGATGCACCCGGCCGTGTGGGAGCGCGCGGGATTCGGTGAGTGGGATGACCCGTCACGTCCCGTCGGTCAGAGCGATGAGCGCTCGATCCAGAAGATCGCGGAGCTGTTCGCGGACGAACTCGACGGTGCGCAGGTGCTGGCCAACAACTCCCGCTGGCTGACCTTTTCGACCGTGCGCAACGACCGCTGGCACCGCGGCAACGTCGTCCTCCTCGGGGACGCGGCACACACGGCCCACTTCTCCATCGGTTCGGGTACCAAACTCGCACTCGAGGATGCTCTGGCGCTTGCGGCATCCCTCACCGAGACCGACACCGTCGAGGCCGGGCTCGAGGACTACGACGCCACCCGTCGCCCGGTCGTGCTCTCGCTGCAGCGGGCCGCGCAGGCGAGCCTGGAGTGGTTCGAGAACATCGGGCAATACGTCGATCAGGATCCGGTGCAGTTCACCTTCAACCTCATCACCCGCTCGCGCCGCATCACGCGCGACAATCTCGCGGTGCGCGACCCCGAATTCGCGGCGCGGATCGACGGTCATTTCGCGGCATCCGTCGACGGGGGCCGCGAGGCGCCGGCGATGTTCCAGCCGGTGAAGATCGGTCAACTCGAGCTCGCGAACCGGGTCGTCGTGTCTCCCATGGACATGTACTCGGCCACGGACGGGATCGCCAACGACTTCCACCTCGTCCACCTGGGTTCCAAGGCGATGGGCGGGGCGGGGCTGGTCATGACCGAGATGATCGGCACCTCCGCCACCGGTCGCATCACCCCCGGGTGCACCGGCCTCTACACCGACGCACAGGCGGTCGCCTGGGCGAAGGTGGTCGATTTCGTCCACACCCGCTCGGATGCCAAGATCGGCGCGCAGATCGGCCACTCCGGCCGCAAGGGCTCGACACGGCTCATGTGGGAGGGCATCGATGAGCCCCTCGAGGAGGGCCGCTGGGAGCCGGTCGGCCCTTCGGCCATCCCCTACAAGGACGGCAGCGTCACCCCGCGCGAGGTCACCCACGAAGACATGGATGCCTTCACCGCCGAGTTCGTCGGCGCCGCGCGCCGCGCCGACGCCGCCGGGTTCGACCTGCTCGAGATACACGCCGCTCACGGCTACCTGCTGTCGTCGTTCCTGTCGCCGCTGTCGAATCGGCGCACCGACGCCTACGGCGGCACCCTCGAGGACCGTCTGCGCTACCCCCTGGAGGTCTTCGACGCCGTCCGCGCGGTCTGGCCCGAGCACAAGCCGCTCACCGTGCGTCTGTCGGCGGTCGACTGGGCCGAGGGAGGCATCGACATCGATGACACCGTCGCGATCGCGGATGCCTTCATCAGCCACGGCGCCGACGCGATCGACGTCTCCAGCGGCCAGGTCGTCGGGCACGAGAAGCCGCAGTACGGTCGCAGCTTCCAGACCCCGTTCGCGGACGCCATCCGCAACCGCGTGGCCGCTCGCCGCGGCATCCCGGTCATCGCGGTCGGTGCGATCTCGTCGTACGACGACGTGAACTCGCTGATCCTCGCCGGACGCGCGGACCTCTGCGCGCTGGGGCGCACGCATCTGTACGACCCGCAGTGGACCTTGCACGCGGCCGCCGAGCAGGACTACCGCGGTGCCGGTGTCTCCTGGCCGCTGCCCTTCCGTGCCGGACGGCGCAAGCCCCCGACGTCTCGCACCGACGCCGTGCGTCCCCGCCTGACGCTGCGGGCCGAGGAGACTGTCGTCGAGGTCCCGCCCCGCTGGCGGCCGAACGTCGCCGCTGCGGTCTGAGCTTCACAACTTCAATAGGAGAGACATCCATGTCGCACACCCTCGTGAACCCGCCCACCCTGGCCAAGCCCCTGGGATTCGCCCATGCGGTTGTCGCCGCTCCGGGTTCCAGCGTCCACCTCGCGGGCCAGACGGCGATGACGGCGGACGGCGCGATCGTCCCGGGCGGGATCGTCGCCCAGTTCCGTCAGGCGTTCTCCAACCTGCTGGAGGCGCTCGCCGCGGCAGGGGGTAAGCCTGAGGATCTGGTGAGCGTCACGATCTATCTCACCGATGTCGCCGACTACCAGGCCCACGGGCGCGAGATCGGCGCCGTCTGGCGGGAGCTGGCCGGCGCGCACTATCCGGCCATGGCGGGAATCGGCATCACCCGCCTCTGGCAGGACGACGCCATGATCGAGATCGCCGGCGTCGCCGTCATCCCCGATTAATCGCCGCAGTTCCCGCGCGTGATCTGCGCCTCTAGCATCGGGGCATGGGGCGCAGGGTCAGGCGTGGGGGCGCGGTCGCGGCGCTGCTCGCTGTCGTTCTTGTCGGCTGCGCCGCCCCGTCACCCACCGGCATCACCGCCTCCATCGAGCAACAGCGATCGGATGTCGCGCTCCGCCAGGCGCAGATTCTCGTGGTCAATGACGGGGATACCGAGATCGAGGTCGCTGAGGTCGTGGTCGAAGATCCGCGCTTCGACGGGGAGGCCGCGCGGGTGGTCGATCGGACGAGCCGCATCGCACCGGGCGCCGCGGTGGGCATCCGGGTGCAGCTGCCAGAGATGGCCTGCGATGTCGGGGATGTCGCGGATACGACCGTCACGGTGGACTACGAGGTCGGCGGTGTCGCCCACACCGCGACACTGGCCGCGCCTGACACCCTCGGGTTCCTGCCGGGGCTCCACGAGCGGGAGTGCCGGGCCCGGCGCGTGGCCGAGGCCGTCTCGCTCGCCTTCACCGACTTCCTCCCCGCGGCGCCGGGCGAGGCGTCCACGTTGGTGCTGGAGGTGAGGCCGACCGGTGCCGCTGACGCGACCATCGATGCGATCCGCAGCACCAACCTGCTCCTGGTCGGTGACGACGTGGATGCCGACCGCGTCGTCCTCCCGCTCGACATCCGTGTCACAAGCGCGAGTGACGCTGCCCCGACCCTGGTCGAGCTGCCGATCCTGCCCTTCCGCTGCGACGCCCACGCCGTGCAGGAGGACAAGCGCGGCACGATCTTCCCGTTCGAGGTCACCGTCGACGGCCAGAGTGGCACGATCGAGCTCCCCGTCCCCGACGAGATGAAGGGCCGCATCCTCACCTGGGTCGCCCAGTGGTGCGGCTTCGCCTGAGAACGGCACGGCAGCTGCCGCAGATACAATCGAGGGATGCCGTGGCGCCCTGTGGGAGGCGCCGCCTGCGCGCTTTTCACCCCCGACCATTGGAGCCACCGTGGCCGAGCAGTCTCGCCTCGACAAAGTCATCGCCCTCGCCCGTCACCGCGGGTTCGTCTTCCAAGCGGGCGAGATCTACGGCGGGTCCCGGTCGGCGTGGGACTACGGACCGCTGGGCACCGAGCTCAAAGAGAACATCCGCCGTCAGTGGTGGCAGACCTTCGTGCGCGGCCGCGGCGACATGGTCGGGCTGGATTCCTCGATCATCCTGCCCTCGAAGGTGTGGGAGGCCTCGGGTCACGTTGCGACCTTCACCGACCCGCTGGTCGAGTGCCTGCAGTGCCACAAGCGCTTCCGTGCCGACAACCTCATCGAAGACTTCGAGGCCCGCAAGGGTCGCCCGGCCGAGAACGGCCTGGCCGACGTGCCCTGCCCCAACTGCGGGAACAAGGGCCAGTACACCGAGCCCAAGGCGTTCTCGGGCCTCGTGAAGACCTATCTCGGCGTCGTCGATGACGAGTCGGGTCTGCACTACCTGCGTCCCGAGACGGCACAGGGGATCTTCGTGAACTTCACGAACGTGCTCACCGCCTCGCGCAAGAAGCCGCCGTTCGGCATCGGCCAGGTGGGCAAGGCGTTCCGGAACGAAATCACCCCCGGCAACTTCATCTTCCGCACGCGCGAGTTCGAGCAGATGGAGATCGAGTTCTTCACGCCCCCGGCCGAGGCCGACGAGTGGTTCGACCACTGGGTGCAGGCGTGCTGGAACTGGTTCATCGACCTCGGCATCGACCCCGAGAACATGCGCCAGTTCGATGTGCCGGCAGAGGACCGTGCCCACTATTCGGCCGGCACGATCGACGTCGAGTACCGCTTCGGCTTCGCCGGCAAGGAGTGGGGCGAGCTCATGGGGGTCGCCAACCGCACCGACTACGACCTCAAGAGCCACACCGAGGCATCCGGGCAGAGCCTGACCTACTTCGACCAGGCCTCGGGCGAGAAGTACATCCCGTACGTCATCGAGCCCTCGTTCGGCCTGACCCGGTCGATGATGGCGTTCCTGGTGGATGCCTACGACGAGGAGTCCGTGCCCAACGCCAAGGGCGGCACCGACACCCGCACCGTGTTGCGCCTTGACCCGCGCCTGGCGCCCGTCAAAGTCGCCGTGCTGCCGCTGTCCCGCAACGAGGCCCTGTCGCCGCTCGCGCGCCGGGTCGCCGACCAGCTGCGCGGCCACTGGGCGATCGACTTCGACGACGCCGGCGCGATCGGCCGCCGCTACCGCCGTCAGGACGAGATCGGTACGCCGCTGTGTGTGACCGTCGACTTCGACTCGCTCGAAGACGATGCCGTGACCGTGCGCGACCGCGACACCATGACCCAGGAGCGCGTGCCGCTCGCGGGCCTGGACGCCTACCTTTCCGAGCGCCTCCGCGGCGCCTGAGCCGTGCCCGACCTGTCGCCGATCGCGGGGCGGGTCCCGGAGTCCGGCATCCGCCGGATCTTCGAGCTCGCGCAGGCGATCGAGGGGGTCACGTTCCTCGCGGTGGGTGAGCCGGAGCTGCCGGTCGCCCCGCACATCCTCGCCGCGGGGGCGGCGGCCTGGGAGCGGGATGCCACGGCCTACACGGCCAACTCCGGCATCCTTCCCTTGCGCGAGGCCATCGTCACCACACTCGCCCGCGACAACGGGTATGCGGTCGATCCCGACCAGATCAACGTCACCCCGGGCGGCTCGCAGGCGCTGTTCCTGGCGATGACTCTGGCGCTCGCGCCCGGCGATGAGATCCTCGTTCCCGACCCGGGCTACGCGACGTTCGCGATGGCGCCCCGTCTTGTCGGCGCCATACCGGTGCGCTACCCGCTCCACGCGGAGCATGGCTTCATCCCGCAGCTCTCGGATCTCGAAGCGCTGGTCACCCCGTCGACGAAGGCGCTGCTCATCAACAGCCCCTCGAATCCGCTGGGCACCGTTCTCGGCGAGTCCACGATGCGGGAGCTCCTCGCCTTCGCCGCGCGCCATGATCTGTGGGTCATCAGCGATGAGGTGTACGAATACCTCTCCTACGACGGCGGGTTCACGAGCGCCGCCACGATCGCACCCGAGCGGACGCTCAGCGTCTACTCGCTCTCGAAGACCTACGGTCTCACCGGCGCGCGCGTGGGCTACCTCGTCTCACCCCCGGGGCTCGCGCACGCGGCACGGCAGGTGCAGGAGGCGACGATCAGCTGCGTCAACGAGCCCGCGCAGTGGGCGGCGCTCGCGGCACTCGAAGGCCCGCAGGATGCCGTCGCCGATGCCGTCGCGCACTATCAGGCGAACCTCGCCGCGGCCCGCGCTCTGCTCGACGCCCGTGGCATCCGCTACCTCGTCCCGGGTGGGGCCTTCTACCTCTGGATCGACGTCTCGCACGCCTCGAAGGGTGATGTCAGCGCGTGGGCGGAGTCGTTCCTCATGACCGAGCGCGTCGCCGTGGCGCCGGGTTCCGCGTTCGGCCCCTCGGGAGAGGGGTGGATCCGGGTGTGCTTCGCCGGTCGCACCGAGCCGCTCCTGCACGGACTCGCGAAGCTGCCGGTCCCGTAGCGGGGCGGATCAGGCCTTCTTGGCGGCGGCCTTCATCGCCTTCTTGTGCTCGCGCACCTTGGCCAGCGACTCGGGGGAGACGATGTCGGCGACGCTGCGGAACGAGCCCTCTTCGCCGTAGGGGGCGGATGCCTCGCGCCATCCTTCACCCGCGTACCCGTACTGCTTGCCGAGCAGGGCCAGGAAGATCTTCGCCTTCTGCTCCCCGAACCCCGGCAGTGCCTTCAGCCGCTTCAGCACCTCGGCGCCGTCCGGGCCGCCCCGGGTCCAGATCGCCGCGGCATCGCCGTCCCAGTCCTCGACTACCGCCGCGCACAGCGCCTGCACGCGCCCGGCCATAGATCCGGGGAAGCGGTGCACGGCAGGGGTGGTCTTGAAGACCTCGACGAAGGCATCCGGCGCGAAGCCGGCGAGGGCTGCGGCATCCAGCGACCCGATGCGGTCCCGGATCTTGCGGGGACCGGCGAAGGCCGCCTCCATCGGCACCTGCTGGTCCAGAAGCATCCCGACGAGCAGCGCCAGCGGGTCGTGGGTGAGCAGGAGGTCGGCGGCGTCATCTCCGGTGATCTGCAGCGTCATACTCCCAGTTTTTCACGCTGCTGCCTCTGACTCCACGATGCGAGGATAGAGGGATGGCTGAGTCTGCGTTCGCCCGACTGATCGAGCACGCGCGCTCGGAGCACGTCGTCGTGGTCGGTGGCGGTATCGCCGGGATGGTCGCGGCCCGCGAGCTCGCCAAGGTCGGCGTGCAGGTCACCCTCGTGGAACAGTCCGCTCGGCTCGGCGGCCAGTTGGGAGCCGTCGAGGTCGGGGGAGTGGAGGTCGGACTCGGCGCGACCGCGTGGTCCGGCGGCGCGGACGGTGACGTCTCGCTCCTCGCCCGCGAGCTCGGCCTCGGTGACGACCTCATCTCTCCCGCGGACGAGGCGGAGTGGTTGGCGATCGAGGCCGGCGTCGTCCCCGTTCCGCGCGGCTCGGTCGCGGGTATCCCTGCCAACCCCTGGGACGAGGATGTCCGTCGAGTGATCGGCTGGGGTGGCACCTGGCGCGCGTATCTGGATCGCCTACGGCCGCCGTTGACGATCGGCCAGCAGCGCAACCTCGGTGCCCTCGTCGCTACCCGCATGGGGCGAAAGGTGCGCGACAGGCTCGTCGCGCCCGTCACCCGCGGTCGGTATGGGCTGGCGCCGGACGATGCCGACGTGCAGGTCGTCGCCCGTGGACTGGGATCGGCGCTCACCCGTACCGGTTCGCTGTCTGGTGCGGTCGGCGAACGGGCGGAGACGGCGCGCGATGGCTCGTTGCAGGGCGTGCGAGGCGGGCTGCCGCGCCTGATGCGCGCGCTGGAGGCGAGCCTGAACGACTACGCGGTGACGGTGCTCACGAATACCCGCGTGTCGGCCGTGCGCGCGGGCGACGGCTGGACCGTCGACGCGATCACCCCCGAAGGGGCTCACACCCTCACCGCGCACGCCGTCGTGGTGGCGTGTCGGGAGGTGTCGGGGTCGCTGGACGTGGAACTGCCTCCGGTGCTCGCCCGTGAGCTCGTCCAGGACATCGTGACCCTCGTTGTCGACGCCCCGGCTCCGGCGACCCGGCGCGCGAGCGTGTACATCGGCGAGGGTGCAGAGCTGTCCCCGGTCGCGCCGGTGCTCGCCGCGGATGAGACGGCCCGCTGGGGGGAAGGGGGGCGTTCCCGGGTCCTTCGGCTCACATACGGTGACCTCGAGCATCCCTCACCTCTCGCCGACTTCGACGCCGAGGCGCTGACCCGCGCCGCGACCGAGCACGCGCGGGTCCTCCTCGACGTGAGCGGCGAGGTTCGCGGCATCCACTGCGCCCGTGTCGTCCAGACCGCCCCGGCCGCGCTGGCCGGGCGCCTCGAGGCGGGTGCGGCCGTGCGACAGCACGCAGCGCGCCTGCCGGCGCTCGCCGTCGTCGGAGAATGGGTCACCGGTCCGGGGCTCGGACGCGTTGTGTCCCAGGCGCGCAGCGAGTCCGAGCGACTGCGGGTCTCGCTGCTGTGGGGGGAGCATCCGGATGGGGCTACGCTGGGAGAGGACCACCCGATCGACCAGCGTGAGGAGACCCCATGAGGGGCAAGGTAGGACTCGTCGTCGGACTCGCTGTGGGATACGTGCTGGGTACGCGCGCCGGACGCGAACGGTACGAGCAGATGAAGTCGCAGGCGCTCAAGCTCTGGAACACCGACCCGGTGCAGAAGCAGGTCACCAAGGCGAAGGACTTCGCCACGTCGACGGCGATGGCCATCCCCTCCACGCTGTGGGACAGCGGGGTCAAGGTGGTGAAGGCCGCCGCGGCGAAGGGCACCCCGGGGCAGAAGCTCGATTCCGCGATCGCGGCGGGCAAGGAATCGGTCGACGACGTCGCGGATGCCGCGAAGGCGACCGACGAGGGCTGAGATGACGGCTCCCGGAGATTTCCGCGATCGCGCGAACGACAGCCTTTTCACCCTCCTCGGAGAGCTCCCCGAGCTGATCCGCAATCTCGTCATCGCCGAGGTGGACGCCGCCAAGGACTGGGCGCGCAAGACGGGCAAGGACGCCGGTGTCGGCGTCGTGCTGGTCCTGATCGCCCTGTTCGTCTTGTTCTGGTCCGTCCCGGTCTTCGGCACGTTCGTCATCGCGGGTCTGTCATCGTGGTGGCCGGTGTGGCTCTCGGCGATCGTCGTGTTCGGTGTGTTGCTCGTGATCGCGATCATCGTCGCGCTGCTCGGTGTGCTGAAGTTCCGCAAGATCACCCGGCGCACGAACCCCGTGCAATCGATCGCCAAGGACTTCAAGGAGGTTCGTGATGACATCTGACATCCCCCGCACCGCCGTCGACCTCGCGATCACCGACCCCGTCGAGCGGGCGCGTGCGGAGTTGAAGGCCGCCTTGGCCGCGATCGAGATCAAGTCGAACGTCCCGCTCCAGGTGGAGAAGGCGGCGGATGTCGCCGTCGCCAAGATCCGCCGCTTCGCGAAGGATTATCCGGTGGCCACCGCCGCGATCGCCGTCGCCAAGGCCGCAGCCGTCGGCGCCATCGTGTGGTGGTGCGTCGACCGCTACGTGCGCCGTTGAGTCTCGGGACCATGAGTCGCACCGAACCCATCACCACGATCAAGCCGCTGTCGGGCTGGCGCGTCCTCGTGCCCCGCGGTGGTCCGTGGGGTGACAGCGTGGCGGGAATGCTGCGCCGGCAGGGTGCGGTGCCCGTGATCGCCCCCCTCATCAATTTCGCGCCGAGCCATGACCCCGCCGACCTCGAGTCGGCGTTCGCCGCACTCGCCGAGGGCGCCTTCGACTGGATCACCCTCACCAGCGCGACCACCGTCGATGTGCTCTACGCCTATCGCGCCGAGATCCCCGCGACGACGAAGGTCGCCGCTGTCGGCGAGACCACCGCCGCGGCCCTTCAGGCAGCCGGCTACCGGGTGGACCTCGTCCCGGATCGTGACAACTCTGCGGCGGGGATGGCCGAGCAGATCATGGCCCTGGAGCCGGAACCGCGTGACATTCTCACGCTCCGCAGCGAGACGGCCAAGCCCGTGCTCACCCAGACGCTCACGGCCGCCGGTCATCGGGTGCGCAGCGTCGTCGCATATCGGACGGTGGGTGTTCCGGTCACCGAGCGCATCGCCGCTGACGTCCGCTCGGGTCGGATCAACGCGATCCTCGTGACGAGCGGATCGGTCGCGGAGCAGGTGCGCGAGCAGTTCCCCGAGATCCCCGATTCGACGATCGTCGCGGCGATCGGTCCGCTGACCGCGACGGACGCGCGGGCCGCCGGCCTCACGGTGGATGCCGTTGCGGCGCCGCAGACGATCGAGGCTCTCATCGACGCGGTTGCCCAGTTCCCGCTGCCCTACGCGACAGAAGAACTCGCGCCCTGACCCTCACGGGGCCAGACGCGCGCCAGCAGCGCGGACGTGTGCGCTCCCATCCCGCGCCGCGCGGCGTCGCGCAGCTGATCGACGGTGTCGACGTCGCGGTGCAGCGTCTCCACACCGGTCAGTGACACGTGGCCCCTGGCGACGTGGCGGGCGAAAGAGCCGTCGCCGAAGGCGCTGTCGAACCGCCCCTGCCGCCGCGACGTGAGCAGGGTCGTCCCCGTGCCCTCCGTGTCCGCCACGACACCACGTTCATGCCCCGTTGCCGCCTCGAGCGCCCGTGAGAGATCCCGCGGGTCCAGCGCCGGCAGGTCACCCAGAAGCGCGGCGCGGAACGCGCTGCGTGCACGGTCTGCGCCGGCGGCGACGGCGGCGTTGAGGCCACGTCCGGGGTCGGTCACGATCGTCACCGACCCGGACAGGTCGCGCGCGAGCTCGGCATCGCCGGTGACGACGATCACTTCGGCCACGCGGTCGCACGCACGCGCCGCCGCGATGGTGTCGCGGGCGATTGCGCGTGCCAGCGGTGCGCGATCGACTCCGGGCACCTCGAGGCGCGTCTTTCCGGCGCCGCCTCGCACCGGGATGACGACGCTCCAGGTGATCTGCTCGCTCACGCGCCCAGTCGTGCGCGCAGGCGCGGCAGGATGTCGGCCTGATAGCGCTCGATGAAACCGGCCTGGTCCTGGCCGGGGTCGTGGAACACGAGGTGACGGAAGCCGAGCCCGGCGATCTGTGCGATCTTCTCGACGTGCTCATCGGGGTCGGACGACACGATGAAGCGCTTCGCGACGCGCTCGATGGGGAGCTCCGCGGCGCGACGCTGCATCTCGATCGGGTCGTGGATGCCCATCTTCTCTTCGGGGCTGAGGGCCAACGGCGCCCAGAATCGGGTGCGCTCGAGTGCCTCCTCCGGGTCGGGGTGGTAGGAGACCTTCACCTCGATGAGGGTGTCGACGTCGTCACGGGTGCGCCCGGACTTGCCCAGGCCCTCATCGAGCGCCGGCAGCAGCGTGTCGGTGTAGAGCGCGGGATCCTTGCCGCTGGTGGTGATGAAGCCGTCGGCGATACGGCCCGCCAGTCGCGTGGCGGCGGGGCCGGCCGCTCCGATGTAGACCGGGACAGGGGTGTCGGGGCGGTCGTAGATCGTCGCGTCCTTGACCGTGTAGAACTCGCCCTCGTAGGTGACGCGCTCATCGCTCCAGAGCTTGTCGATGATCGTGAGGGCTTCCTTGAGACGGCGGAAGCGCTCGGGCGGATCGGGCCAGGTCATGCCGAGTGTCACCTCGTTGAGCGACTCGCCGGTACCGACGCCGAGGATGACGCGCTCGGGATACAGCGCGCCGAGGGTGGCGAACGCCTGCGCGATGACGCCGGGGTGGTAGCGGAAGGTCGGCGTCAGCACAGATGTCCCCAGCAGCACGCGCGAGGTGCGCGCGCCCATCGCGCCCAGCAGCGGGATCGCAGCGGGGGCGTGACCGCCCTCGTGCATCCACGGCTGGAGGTGGTCCGAGACGAACACCGAGTCGAAGCCGGCATCCTCGACCGCAACGGCCAGATCGACGAGCTCGCTGGGGCCGAACTGTTCCGCAGAGGCCTTGTATCCCAGTCGCAGGGGAATGGTCATGTGGTGCTTCTCCTCACGCCCGTCACGGGCTCTCTCAGGAATTCGGAACCGTCGGCCGCGCGCATCTGCGCACGGAACTCCGCCACGGTCCCCGGCCACAGCAGGGTCAGCCTGCCGGAGCGCTCGTCGACGTACCAGTTGTGACAGCCGCCCGTGATCCACGCCGTCGGCGCCGCACGCTCGTCGATCCGGCGGCAGTAGTCGGCCTCGGCCGCCGGGTCCGGCCGCAGAATCTCGCCATCGGTGAGCTTCGCGAGGGTACGGGCGGCGTAGGCGGCTTGCTCTTCGAGCATCAGGATCGACGAGTTGTGTCCGAGCGAGGCGTTCGGACCGTTCAGGACGAACAGGTTCGGGAAGCCCGGGACGACGGTGGACAGGACTGATGTCATCCCCGACGACCAGTGGTCGGCGAGCGTCTCCCCGCTCTCTCCGGTGACGAACCGTGCGTAGGGCTGCTCGGTGGCGCGGAAGCCGGTGGCGAACACGACGAGGTCGACCTCGTGCCGGGTGCCGGTGGCGGAGATCAGCGTGTGACCCTCGATCCGCTCCAGTGCCGAGGGCTCGAGGGTCACGGCCGCGGAGGCGACGGCCGGATAGAAGTCGTCCGAGAGCAGCACCCGCTTGCATCCGAAGGCGTAGTCGGGCGTGAGCGCAGCGCGCAGCCGCCGGTCGGGGATCTGATCGGCCAGGTGGGCGAGGGCCTGATCGGATGCCGCGGCCGCTGCCGCGGCATCACCCGACCGGGATGCGTACCGCGCCTCACCGTCGACGAAGAGGCGCTCGCGCAGCTGTGCCATCTCCTCCGGAGCGGCGGCAAAGCGCGCGCGCTCGGCATCGGTGTAGCCGTGGCCACCGCGCGGCAGAACCCAGGCGGCTGTCCGCTGGAAGAGGGTGACGTGTGCCCCGCGTCGGACCAGCTCGGGTACCAGCTGCACGCCGCTGGCGCCGGTGCCGATGACCGCGATGCGGCGTCCGTCGACCTCGGTGGCCGGATCCCATCGGGCGGTGTGTGTGAGGACGCCGGGGAACCCCTCGCTCCCCGGGATGTCGGGGAGCGAGGGGTCGGTGAGCCTCCCGCATGCCAGCAGCAGGGCGCGCGCGTGGATGTCGCCGGTCGGTGTTTCCACGTGCCAGCGGTCTTCGTGCCATCGCGACGCGGTCATCGGGGTGTCGAAGCGGATGAGCGCGCGCACGCCGCTGCGGTCTGCGACGGTGCGCAGGTAGTTCTGGATCTCGTCACCGGGTGCGAATTCGTGAGACCAATGTGGCCAGGGGTGGCGGCCCAGTGCGTAGAGATGCGCGGGGATGTCGCAGGCGACACCGGGGTAACGGTTCTCGCGCCACGTGCCACCGACATCGTCCGCCCGCTCGATGAGGGCGATGTCATCGACCCCCGCCGCCCGCAGCTCCAGGGCGGTGGCCAGACCTGCGAACCCGGCGCCGACGATCAGCGCCTCGACATGCGTGCTCATCGACGTCCCGTCACATCCCGGTAGTCGGTGGTGCGCTGGCGGAGCGGACGGAACAGCCGACGCGAGAGCGCATGCGCGTCGGCGAGGGAGAGCTGCTTTCCGGCCTCGATGCCGGCGTGCGGCAGGACGCGCCCGTCCAGCAGCGTCCCGCCGAGGTCGTTGCCGCCGGATGCCAGCAGGGTGCGCACCTCGCCCAGGGGGAGCCTCGGCCACGGCACCTGGAGGTTGCGGATGTCGTTGGACAGGAACAGCCGCGCGACCGCGACCATCGCCCGGTGCTCGTCCAGACGCGAGCGACCGACCACGAGCGGCACGTCGTGTCCCGGCAGCGGGATCGGGACGAATTCGGTGAAGCCGCCGGTCTCGCGCTGGATCTCGGCGAGTGTGCGCAGGTGTGCGATGCGTTCTGCGGCCGTCTCGACATGTCCGTAGAACAGCACGGACGTCGATCGCAATCCGGCGCGGTGGGCCGCGCGGATGGCGGTCAGCCAACGCTCGATCTCGAGGTCGCCCGGGGCGACCTGGGCGCGCACGCGTTCGCTGAGGATCTTCACGCCGGTGCCGGGCACCGTTCCCACGCCCGCCTCGCGCAGTGCGCGGTAGGCATCATCGATGCTCAGGCCGGTGCGCTCGGCGAGATCCCAGACGTCCTGGGGACGGTAGGCGTGCAGGTGGATGTCCGGTGCGGCGCCGCGGGCGGCAGCCACGATCGCGAGGTATCCCGCGGGGTCACCCGGGATGAGTCCTTGCACGCACAGCTCTGTGGCGCCGAGGTCGGCCGCGTCAGCGGCGATCGCGGCGACATCCGTGATCGTGAACGTCGCGGGGTCCTCCCCGCCCGCCGCGCGCAGGCCGGAGGAGGTGAGGTTGCGATTGGCCACGACGCTGATCGCCTCGCCGACCGTGTATCGGCGCACATCGTCCGCGGCATCCGTCAGCGCATCGAGGTCGGCGCCGGTCACCGACAGGAGCCGGATCCACTCGTCGTCCGCGATCCCCGCGGGATCACGCATCGCGTCATCCAGAAGTGACGCGAACGCCTCGCGGGTCGTGCGTCGGGGGGGTGCCGGAGCGGTGGGTCCGGCCGCCGCGAGTCCCGTGCGCGCATCGACGAGAGCGGCGACCGGTGCGTGCAGCTGCGGATCGATCCAGAGCGCAGCGTCGGTCACGTACTCCGGGTGTGCCGTGAGTCGCTCGGTGAGGGTGTAGCCGGCGCGTGAGGTGAGGGCTGCGAGATCATCGAGGTGCGGCCAGGGGCGCTCCGGGTTGACGTGGTCGGCGGTGACGGGCGAGACGCCCCCCCAGTCGTCGACGCCGGCGCGCACGAGCAGGGCGAACTCATCGGGGTCGGAGAGGTTCGGCGGCACTTGGATGCGGGCCTCGGCCCCCATCGTCAGGCGTGCGGCGGCCACCGCGGCGACGTATTCCCACAGCTCGGCATCTGGTGCGGTGCGCATCGCAGTGCCGGGCTTGGCGCGGAAGTTCTGGACGATCACCTCTTGGACGTGCCCGTGGCGCTCGTGACTGTCGCGGATGGCCAGGAGGGAGTCAGCGCGGTCCTCCACCGTCTCGCCGATCCCGATCAGCACACCGGTGGTGAACGGGATGCGCGCCTTCCCCGCATCTTCGATCACGCGCAGGCGCACTGCCGGGTCTTTGTCGGGGGAGCCGTAGTGCACCTGGCCCTGCAGCTCGAACAGGCGGCGCGAGGTCGTCTCGAGCATCATCCCCATCGATGGCGATACGGCGCGCATCGCTCGCAACTCGTCCGCGCTCATGACACCGGGATTCGCGTGGGCGAGCATGCCGGTCTCAGCGGTGACCAGCCGCGCGATGTGCGCGACATACTCCAGCGTCGAGGCGAACCCGTTCTCGTCGAGCCACGCGCGGGCCTCGGGCCAGCGATCCTCGGGGCGGTCGCCCAGGGTGAGGAGGACCTCCTTGCAGCCCTGCTCCCGGCCGCGGCGGACGACGGCCAGCACCTGCTCGGGACTCATGAAGACCGGCTTGTGCTTCGCGCGCAGCTGGGCGGGGGTGTCGACGAAGACGCAGTAGTGGCAGCGATCGCGACACAGCGTCGTGAGCGGGACGAAGACCTTGCGCGAGTAGGTGATGATCCCTGGCCGCCCGGCCGTCTCGAGACCCCGATCCCGCAGGTGTGAGGCGAGGTCGAGGGCCGCGTCGAGGTCGTCGCCGCGCGCGTTCAGTACGGCGACGATGTCGCGATGGGACAGGGGCAAGCCGGCCTCCGCACGGCTCAGGGCGGTGGCGAGGCTCGCATCTCCCACGACGAGGAGAGAGGGGTCGAGCGAACGCACCAGTTCAGTGTCTCACCATCGTCACGCACCGGGACCGCCGTGACATATGCCGATTGTTGCGGGCTTGTAAGAAATTCGTGCACGGGGTGCCCCGCGAGCGCTGGCAGACTATGGGCATGGTCACCCTCCTGCTGGATTCCGCGCACCTCCAGGTCGCGCTGTCCGGGTCGGAGAGGCTGATGTCGTTCCGCCGCTCCCACATCGACATCCCGCGGGAGACGATCGCGAAAGTCCAGCTCTCGGACGATGTGTGGACCTGGCTGCGCGGTGTGGCGAGCCCCGGCACCCACGTGCGCCGCGTCCTCGCCATGGGAACCTGGAAAGCCGCCGGCAGCGAGGACTTCGTGATCGTGCGCCGCCGCAAGCCGGGGGTGGTGATCGACCTGGACGGGCACGAGGAGTTCCAGCGAGTCGTCCTCACCACCCGGCACGGTCTCGCGCTTGTCCAGGCGCTTCAGCAGGACGTCGAGGGACCCGCCGAGGACGTCGCCGATATCGTCAGCTGACGTCGCGGCGCCAGCTCGTGGCGTACCCGAGCACCAGGAAGACGACGGCGTAGGCGGTCAGCACCAGCCCGCCCGCCCACCATTCCAGACCGCTCTCCGCGGCGCCTCCCGCCAGGGCGAAGACGCTCGAGCCCACGAGGGCATCGGACGCGGCGCCGGGGAGGTAGGCCGTCACGGCGTCGAGACCGTCGACGAAGGCGCCCGCGGTGCGGGCGATCGGCTCAAGGAACTGCGTGAACACGAGCACGCCGACCACGGCCGCCACCTGATTGCGCACGAGCGCCCCCACACCGATGCCGACCAACACCCAGATCGCGAAGGCGAGCACCACCCGTGCCAGCAGGGCCCAGGTCTCACGCGAGTCCAGGTCTGTGGGGAGGCCGAACGCGGCGAGGATGCCCGCGGAAGGAAGCGCCGCGGCGAGGGTACCGACGATGCCGAAGCCGACGCCGATGATCGCGCCGGCCACGATCTTCGCCCACAGCACCGTGCTGCGCCGCGGCGTCGTGAGGAACGTCGCCGTCAGGGTTTGGTGACGGAACTCGCCGGTGACCATGAGCGTCCCGACGATCAGCGGCACGACGTAGCCGACGGTCGCGGCCAGGCCGTACAGCACGGGCGCAATGCCCTCGGTGGGAACGGGGGCTCCCTGGCCCGGCAGGACTCCGGCATCCACCCCGCCGAACACGAACGCCAGCGCACCGGCGGTGAAGGCGACGTAGGCGACGAGGATGATCGTGAGCAGCCACCACATCGATGTGGAGAATTGCTTGGTGAACTCGGCGCGGGTCGCCGTTGCGACGGTCATGCGCTCGCTCCCTGCGTGGGCACCGCGGCCGCCGGGTCGTCCGCGGTGGGCGGCTCGCCGTCCGGCGCGCGGAAGGGGGGATGCGCACCGCTCGCGTATTCGAGGAAGACCTCTTCGAGAGAGAGACTCTTGTCGTTGAGGGCCGAGAGGGCGACTCCGGCACCCGCCGCGATGCCGCCGATCCGCGCCGCGGGCACGCCGTCGATGCGCAGCCCGGAGCGCATCGTCGTGAACGTCGTGCCGGACGCCTCGAGGGCCCGCGCCAGCGCCGCGCGGTCGGGCGCATCGACGACGGTCGCCGGCTCTTGCTGCAGGGCGAGGTCCTCGAGCGTGCCGGAGAACACCAGCGACCCGTGGGAGAGGATGAGGACGGCATCGACGGTCTGCTGCACTTCGGCGAGAAGGTGTGAGGAGACGAGCACCGTTCGTCCCTCGGCGGCGAGGGTGCGAAGGAAGCTCCGCACCCAGCGGATGCCCTCGGGGTCCAGGCCGTTGGTCGGCTCGTCGAGCACGAGTACACCGGGGTCGCCGAGCAGGGCGAAGGCCAGTCCCAGGCGCTGGCGCATACCGAGCGAATACCCGCCGACCTTCCGTCCCGCCGTGTCGCTCAGTCCCACAAGCCCCAGCACCTCGTCGACCCGAGCGCCGGGGAGGCCGGCCGCCTGCGCGTAGATCGTCAGATGGGCAGCTCCCGAGCGCCCCGGGTGGAAACCGGTCGCTTCGAGCACCGCGCCCACGGTGCGTAGCGGGTCGGAGAGCTCGTGGTAGGCCAGACCGCCGATCGTCGCCGTGCCCGAGGAGGGGCGGACCAGTCCCAACAGCGCGCGCATCGTCGTCGTCTTGCCGGCACCGTTCGCGCCGAGGAACCCGGTCACGAGTCCCGGTTCGATCCGGCACGTCACATCCGAGACCGCGGTGACCGCGCCGAAGCGCTTGGTGAGCCCCGAGAACTCGAGCACCTCTCCTGCGGGCATGCACCCCTCCTCGCCAGTGTTGTGCCCCATCTTGTCGGACCGCTGTGGTTCAGGCGAGGATCCCACGCGGGGTGCGCGCGGCGCCGCGGGGTACCGTGGCGGGGTGAGCACCACGACTTCACGCGTCCTCATCGACCGCCGCGGCGACATCGGCGTCGTCACTCTGAACCGACCCGAAGCCCTCAATGCGCTGGACCTCGAGATGATCGACGCCATCACCGGTGCGCTCGCCGCCTGGGAAGAGGATGCCGACATCCGCGCCGTCGTCCTGCGCGGTGCGGGCGAGCGCGGTCTGTGCGCGGGCGGCGACGTCCGCGGGCTGTACTACCAGCTGCGCGCCGGCGACACCTCCGGGCCCGAGCGGTTCTTCCGCTCGGAGTACGCGTTGAACGCCCGGATCGCGGAGTATCGGCATCCGATCGTCGCCGTCGCCGACGGGATCACGATGGGTGGCGGAATCGGCCTGGCCGGTCACGCGGCCGTACGCGTCGCGACCGAGCGCTCCGCGTTCGCCATGCCCGAGACGCGCATCGGTTTCACGCCCGATGTCGGGGGCACCTGGCTGCTCGGGCGCGCGCCCGGCCGGCTCGGGGAGTATCTCGGCCTCACGGGCGCGACCATGAGCGGGCCCGATGCCGTCATGGCGGGATTCGCCGACGTGATCGTCGCTTCGTCGCAGATCGACGCACTTCTTGGGGCGCTCGTTGCCGGCGGCGATCTCGACGAGGTCATCGCGCGGTTCGCGGAGCCTGTTCCCGCGGCGCCGCTCGCCACGGTGCGCGAGTGGGTAGATGAGGCGTTCGCCGCGGCATCCGTACCGGCGATCATCGCTGCATTGCGCTCCCGGCCCGAGCCCGCAGCACAGGCCGTGGCGGATCAGCTGGCGACGGCCGCACCCACGGCGCTCGCCGTGACCCTCGAGGCCGTTCGCCGCGCACGTTCACTGTCCGGGGTTCGTGAGGCCCTGGCGCAGGAGTTCGGCCTCATCATGTGGTTCGGCGCGACCCAGCCCGACATGATCGAAGGCATTCGCGCACAGCTGGTCGACAAGGACCGCACCCCGACGTGGCAGCCGCCGACGCTCGCCGATCTTGCTCCCTCGACCGTCACCGATGCCTTCGCGTTCGCGCCGTCCCCGCCCCTCTGGGCCTGAGCCTCGCCCCCGGCGTGACCCTCGCGGCAGGCGTGACTCTCGCACCGACGCATCCCGATGTCGTCGAGGCATCCCGCTATGCGGGCCAGCTCGGTGAGAACTGGATGCTTCGATGAATGTGGGCGCGGGCGATCAGCGGACGAGGCCCCAGAGCTCGAGCGGGTGAGTGAGGCGCCACCAGGGTGAGGGGCCCTCGATCGTCGTCGTGACCACGGCGTCCACCGTCATGGTGTCGAGGGGGCCGGAGAGCGTGAACGTGCCGGCGGGCGCGTCGGCATCGGTGCCGGCGTCGAGATCGAGCGATGTCGTGGACGTCGAGGACGCACCGTTCCAGAGGATGACCGAGGCGTCCGCCGTCGTGCGGATGGGGGAGGTCTCGTCCCAGGCCGTCTCGACCGTTCCCACGAGCGTGCCCGCCGGGACGATGTAGGGCGTCGCCAGCTCCGTCTCCAACTGTGCGAGCAGGGCGCGTCCTGCCTCGGCGCGGCGTTCATCGGAGGGCTCGCCCAGCACCGTCGCGTAGCCGCGGATGACCGTGTCACCGACGGTGAAATCCCGCGCGACGACCAGGTCGTTGATCTCGCGGCCGGAGACCGCCAGTGTTCCGGTCTTGACGCCCACGACGCCGGGGTCTGCGATCAGGTCGTTCGTGCTGGTGACGACGCCGACGCCGGGAAGATCGACGGCGGGCTGTGCCACGATCTGGGCGATCACGGGATTTTCCATCGCCTTCTCGGCGAGCGCGATGACCCCTGTCGGTGTCGCCGTGTTGTTCTCGTCGATCCCGGTCGGTTCCACCACCGTCACGCCGGAGATGCCATGCGTCGCCAGCCACGAGCGGGCGGCGCTGGCGAACACCGCGTCTGTCGGCCAGAACTGGTCGGCCATCCGCTGCGCGTAGTTGTTCGCCGAGCCCACCAGAACCGCCTCGAGCATCTGATACTCGCTCAGCGATTGGCCGACAGGAACCGGCAGTGCCGACTCGCCGCGCGCAAGCGCGTTGTAGTACGCGTAGCTGTCCGAGGACGTGAACCAGTAGTCCGGTCCGGACTCGCCGACGGCGAGCGGGAGTCGATCGAGCACCATGAGCGCGGTGACCAGCTTGGTGATGCTCGCGATCGGCGAGGCCTCACCCGTGGAGGAGACGGTGCCGTTCTCTCCCGTCGACTCGAACCCCGTGACGGCGACGGCGGCGCTGCCGTCGGAGGGCCACGCGGGCGCAGCGGCCGCGGCCGTGAGGGGTGCGACCTCGACGGATGCCGTTGTCGGCATGACGGAGGTGAGGGGCCAGAACAGCGTCACTCCGGCGTAGATCGCCACGGCCGCGAGCACCATCAGTGTCGGGAAGATCGCGGCACGTACCCAAGATGCCTTGCGAGGCATGTCATCGAGTAGGCCGACGATGTGGCGCGGCTCGGCGTAGACGACGGCGGTGCGGGCACCGGCCCAGCGGAGAGCGATGTCGGTGCCGGGGGTGGTGTCCGCGGGCTCGGGCACGAGCGCGTCCGAGTCCGTCCCCGTCGGGGCCGCGGGCGCTTCGGTGTCCGTCATCTCGCCCAGGTTAGCTCGAACTGCGTCCTATACTCGTCAGCGTCAACCACGGGAGTCCGGAGAGACCGGGCTGAGAGGAAGCGTTCCCGCTTCGACCGTCGAACCTGATCTGGGTCATGCCAGCGCAGGAAGGAGAGAACAATGTCTGTTGCGTCGTCCCCGAAAACCGGAGCCCGCACGTTCCGCTGGAGGATCGTCGACATCGTCGTCGCCAGCGTCGTCGGCGTGGCATCCGGCCTGATATTCCTGGCGTGGAACGTCGGATATGTCGGCCCGAGCACCGTGCTCGAGCCGCTGCTGCCGGGCCTTCAGGGGCTGCTCGACGGCCCCTGGCTGTTCGCCGGCGTGCTGGGCGCACTCATCATCCGAAAGCCCGGTGCCGCGATCTACACCGAGGTGCTCGCCGCCGTCGTCTCCGCGCTTGTCGGTAATCAGTGGGGTGGGTTCCTCACGCTCGAGGCGGGGTTCGTCCAGGGGCTGGGAGCCGAGATCGTCTTCCTGATCTTCGCTTACCGCGTCTGGTCGCTGCCGGTTGCGATGCTGGCAGGTGCGGGAGCGGCGCTCGCCGGCGGTATCAACAACCTCGTGCTCTGGTACGTGGGCGCCGACGTCACCTTCACGATCGTCTACATGGTCAGCACAGTGGTCTCGGGTGCGGTGATCGCGGGTCTGCTGTCGTGGCTTCTCATGCGGGCGCTCGCGGCAACGGGCGCCTTGGATGCCTTCCCCGCGGGTCGTCAGACCCGTCAGCGCGTCTGACGTGAGCACCGCACCTGCCTCCCCACCCGTTGCGGTCGTCGCGAACGGGTGGGGATGGCGGCACGGCAGCCGACATGCGTGGGCGCTGCGCGGGCTGGATCTGCGCATCGACCCCGGGGAGCGGGTGCTGCTGCTGGGCGCCTCCGGATCGGGCAAGTCCACCCTCGCGAAGGGGCTTGCCGGCGTGCTGGGCGGGGACGAGGGCGAGAGCGAGGGCGCCCTGTTGCTCAATGGTGCCGCGGCCGCGAACGCGCGCGGCCGCGCGGGGCTCGTGTTGCAGGATCCCGACTCCCAGGTCGTCCTCGCTCGGGTCGGCGACGAGGTCGCGTTCGGCTGCGAGAACCTTGGCGTGCCGCGTGAGGAGATCTGGTCACGTGTGCGCGAGGCGTTGCACGTCGTGGGGCTCGACGTGCCCCTGGCGCACTCCACGTCTGCGTTGTCCGGAGGACAGAAGCAGCGGCTCGCGCTCGCGGCGGTCGTCGCGATGCGGCCGGGCCTGGTCATCCTCGACGAACCGACCGCGAACCTCGATCCCGATGGCGTGAGGCAGGTGCGCGACGCCGTCACACGGGTGCTGGATGCCACGGGCGCGACGCTCGTGGTCGTCGAGCACCGCGTCGATGCCTGGGTGCCGTTGGTCGACCGGGTCGTCGTGCTCGATCAGGGCGCGGTCATCGCCGACGGCCCACCCGAGACGGTGTTGCGTGAGCGTGGTGCGGACCTCGCCGCGGCGGGCGTATGGGTGCCCGGGCACCGTGCGACGTGGCCCCGGCGCGCCACGACCGCGCCGGGAGAGGTGCTGCTGTCGGGGCGCGGGATATCGGTGGAGCGGGTGCGCGGCACCACGGTCGCACAGGTACCGAGGGTGCAGGTACGCGCGGGTGCGGCGTTGGCGATCACCGGGCCCAACGGCGCGGGCAAGTCCACCCTCGGGCTGACGGTCGCGGGTCTCATCCCTCCGGGATCCGGCGTGATCGAGGCATCCGCTGCCCTGGCCGCGGGCCAGACCGGGGTGCCGCACACCTGGCCCTCGCGTGCGTTGCTGACGCGTCTGGGAATGGTGTTCCAAGACCCGGAGCATCAGCTGCTCGCGAAGACCGTGCGCGCGGAGCTCGACGTCGGCCCGAGGGCACTCGGGCTGAGCGAGGGGGAGATCCAGGCTCGCATCGACGAGCTGCTGCACCGCCTTCGGCTGGAGCGGCTTGCCGAGGCAAACCCCTACACGCTGTCGGGAGGAGAAAAGCGGCGCCTGACGGTCGCGGCGGCTCTCGCGACCCGACCGCGCGTGCTCGTGCTCGATGAGCCGACCTTCGGTCAGGATGCCCGCACGTGGGCCGAGCTCGTCGCACTCCTGGCCCGCGTGCGCGACGAGGGTTCGGCCGTGGTCGCGATCACCCACGATCTCGATGTCGCGGAGGCACTGGGTGCCGAACGCCTCGTCCTTCAGAAGACTCCGCGGGAGAAGGCGTCGTGATCGAGATGCAGACGCCGCCGCCCCCCGCGCTCGGGACCCGCGTGGCGCGCCTGAATGCGGTCGCGAAGCTCCTTGCGATCGTGGTGCTCACCGTTCCGCTCATCCTGACTCTGGATGTGGTGTCCGCCGGTGTCGCGCTGGCGCTCGAATTGGCGCTGTTTCCCTTCGCCGGCCTCGGTTGGGGTGCGTTCTGGCGCCGCACATGGATCGTGTGGCTGCTCGCGCCCCTCACGGGCCTCACGATCGCCCTGTACGGCGAGACGAGCGGGCAGATCTACGCCGAGTGGTTCGTGGTGCGCATCAGCGAGGGATCGCTTGCCCTTGCCCTGGCCACGATGCTGCGCGTGCTCGCCATCGCGCTGCCGTCGGTCGTGCTCTTTGCCACCGTCGACCCCACGGACCTTGCCGACGGTCTCGCGCAGGTACTGCGACTTCCCGCCCGCTTCGTGCTCGGTGCGCTCGCCGGGCTGCGGATGGTCGGCCTGTTCATGGACGACTGGCGGGCGCTCGAGCTCGCGCGCCGCTCGCGCGGCGTGGCCGACCGGGGCCGCATCCGGCGCTTTCTCGGCATGGCCTTCGCTCTGCTGGTGCTCTCCATCCGCCGCGGCACCAAACTCGCTGTGGCGATGGAGGCGCGGGGCTTCGGAGCGCCCGGTCCGCGCAGCTGGGCGCGCGAGTCGCGCTTCGGTGTGGCCGAGTGGCTGTTCGTGGCGCTCGGAGCCGCCGTGGCGGCCGTCGCCGTGGCATCCGCGAGTCTGCTCGGAACGTGGAACTTCATCCTCGGCCCCGGGTGAGTACCACCACCGGATACGCTGTCCGAACAGGTGGTTCGAAGGAGAATGCGCATGAACATATCGGGAGCTGCAGCCCTGGTCACGGGTGGGGCGAGTGGGCTGGGGCTGGCCACCGCGACGGCGCTGGCCGCGCGCGGAGCGACGGTCACGATCGTCGACCTGCCGGGCTCGGCGGGAGTCGAGGTCGCCGAGCGCCTCGGCGGTACGTTCGCCGCGGCCGACGTCACCGATGCCGCGCAGGTGCGCGCCGCGGTGGCGCAGGCGTCGGCATCCGGGCTGTTGCGGGTCGTCGTCAACTGCGCGGGTATCGCTCCGCCGGCAAAGGTCCTGGACCGGGAGGGCAACCCCAACCCCGTCGCGGCCTTCGAGAAGATCGTGAAGATCAACCTCGTCGGCACGTACACCGTGATCTCTGAGGCCAGTGCCGCCATGGCACGCACCGAGCCGGACGGCGAGTCCCGCGACCGCGGGGTGATCGTCAATACCGCCAGCGTGGCCGCCTTCGACGGGCAGATCGGCCAGCCGGCCTACTCGGCGAGCAAGGGCGGCGTCCACGCGATGACCCTTCCGATCGCGCGCGAGCTGGCGCGCTATGGCATCCGCGTGTGCACGATCGCCCCCGGGATCATGGAGACCCCGATGCTGCGCTCGCTGCCCCCAGAGGCGCAGGATTCTCTCGGGGCGCAGGTGCCGTACCCCTCGCGACTGGGTCGCCCCGAGGAGTACGCCGAGCTCGTGCTGTCGATCGTCGGCAACGGCTACCTCAACGGCGAGACGATCCGACTGGATGGCGCGATCCGGATGGCGCCGCGGTGATGCGGCGCGTCCATGTCAGGGTCGGTCGTTGCGCCGGGAGTACGCGGCTGCGCTCCGACTGGAGAGGGCCAGCAGAGTCAGCACGTCGAGGCCGATCGCGAACAGGGTCGTCTGCAGGGTGATCTCCTGCTCGCGCAGGAACCACGTCACGAATGCGACGGAGATCGACACGACGGCGAGCGCCATGATGAGCACGCGCGCCCAGTTGTGCCCCCGCCAGACCGCATAGACGACCGTCAGCTGGATGAGCAGCGCCACCACGATCAGGGTGATGTAGGTCCACAGCGCGATCTGTTCGTCCGCAGCAGAGAGCGATGAGCCGATCGTGTCTTCGAACTCGTCGATGAGATCGGGCCAGTCCAGCCACACGGCGGCGATGAGGGCCGTGCCCGCAAGAACCCGCAGGAGGATGATGAGGGTTCCGGCCATGATCGACACGGGTCGCGGCATGTCCGGATCGTGCGCGACCGGGCGCAGGAGGGAGACGGGCGGCTCGTATGCGGCGCGCTTGTGCGGGCTGGACTGCGGGGTCATCGCGTCACCGCCGTTCCCTCGGCCGCGGTGGTCGCGACCTGACGCACATCGATGATCGGCAGGTCGCCGTCGGTGCGGATCGAATCCCCACCGCCGTTGCGCGCGTGGTAACTGGTCGCGAAGTCCTTCAGGATCTCGACCGTGATCGCGGTGTCCGCGCCGGTGAGGGTCTGCACGATGTGGTCGCGCTCGACATCGGTGTCGGCATCGATGCGGTGGGTGACCTGCAGCGTGAACAGCGACAGCCCCACGCTCGTGTCGAAGGTGCCGGCCGCGAGCCAATCGACGCGACGACCGCCCGGCAGGGGCCAGTCGTCGGGGCACCTCCAAAACCTGACGTGGTGGCGTTGGGCAGGATTGCCGGCGACCTCCTGCTGGTAGGCGAAGTCCTGCTGACGGCCGAAGAGGAACAGCGGACTGACCGGGGCCTCGTCGTAGCTGCGGCGGGTAATGGTCGATGTCACGATGCGCACGGACGACGCGAGCGTCACGGGGTCGGCGGGGGTCCAGCCCGCGGCGCGCATCGCGGTGTGGATCTGAGCGGCGGTGCCCATCAGCGCCAGGTTGACGGGGTCGCCGAGCAGGCCGTCGCTGGTGCGGGTGCGGCCGATGAAATAGTCCGGGACGTAGATCGTCGTGAGGATGCGGTGGATGCGGGGGAGTACGAGGTAGGCCAGCAGCACCCAGAAGCCGATGGCGATGAGGATGCCCCACCACCCCGTGCGAAACGACTCCGTCAGGCTCAGGTAGGCCAGCCAGAGGGCGGCAAGGCCCGCGAACACGAAGAAGAACCAGTCAAGTGCGACTCCGATGGAGTAGCCGCGACGTCGTCTCGCGCTCATGGGGTCAGACTATCCCGGTGGGTGCGCAGAGGGCGGGGAAGTGAGGCGGATCGTGCGACGCGGTCCCGTGTCGTGCGAGACGCCGTCTCGCGGGTAGAGTGACGACGGGCATCGACGAGGAGCCCTCACGCCGACTCCTCGCATAGGCCCCGTCGCAGAGGCGCTGTCGCGGAGGACATATGAGCGATTCGATCCTGCTCGAGATCGAGAACGGTCTTGCACACATCACCCTCAATCGCCCTGCGCGGTTGAACGCGGTGGACTTCGAGATGGGTGCACGGTGGCGCGACGTCGCGGCCGTGACGACCTCCGACCCTGCGGTCACGGCGATCCTGCTGGATGCCGCGGGCCCGGCGTTCTGCGCGGGAGGCGACGTCGTGGCGATGTCGGCGCAGGCCGAGGCAGGAGCCGAAGCGATCACCGGGATGGCAAGAGTCATCAACGAGGGCATTCTGAGTTTCGTGCACTCTTCGGTGCCGATCGTCGCCGCCGTCCAGGGAGCTGTCGCCGGCGGCGGGCTCGGGCTCATGCTGTGCGCCGACTACATCGTGGCCGCCGACAGCGCGCGCTTCGTGAGCAAGTACGCCAATATCGGCCTCACCCCCGACCTGGGCGTCTCCACTCTGCTTCCCGCTGCCATCGGGCAGCGCCGCGCGATGACGATGCTGCTGCAGGACCGCAGCCTGGATGCCGCGGAGGCCGCGGACTGGGGCCTGGTCAACGAGATCGTGCCGAAGGCCGAGGTCGCCGCCCGGGCACGCGAGGTCGCGACGTTCTGGCACGCGGGCGCCACGACGGCGTTCGGCCAGGCGAAGCGGCTTGTCCGCTCGGGTATCGGGCGCTCGTTCGCGCAGAACCTCGATGATGAGGCCGTCAGCATCGGGGAGCGATTCGCGACAGACGAGGCGCAGGTGCGCATCCAGGCATTCGCCGCGGCAGCCGCCCGGCAGGGGAAGGACAACTCATGACCGAGAAGGCTCTCGCCGGAAAGACGGTGCTGATGTCGGGCGGGAGCCGCGGAATCGGGCTCGCGATCGCGCTGCGCGCCGCCGCCGACGGCGCGAACATCGCGCTGCTGGCCAAGACCGATTCGCCGCATCCCAAGCTCGAAGGGACGGTGCACACCGCGGCCGCCGCGATCGAGGCCGCGGGCGGACATGCGCTCCCGATCGTCGGCGACGTGCGCAACGACGACGACATCGCCGAGGCGGTCCTGAAGACCCAGGGAGCTTTCGGTGGCATCGACATCGTGATCAACAACGCGAGCGTCATCGACCTGTCGGGGTCGGTGGATCTGTCGGCCAAGAAATATGACCTCATGCAGGAGGTCAACGTCCGGGGCACCTTCATGCTGTCGCGCGCGGCGATCCCGCACCTCACGCACTCGACCAACCCGCACATCCTGTCGTTGTCGCCGCCGCTGAACCTGTCGCCGCGCTGGCTCGGCGCGCACACCGGGTACACGATGGCCAAGTACGGCATGACGATGGCGACGCTCGGCATGGCATCCGAGTTCGCCGGCGCGGGGATCGCCGCGAACACGCTGTGGCCCCGCACGACGATCGCGACCGCGGCGGTGCAGTACTCCCTCGGCGGCGACCGGATGATGGCCGTCAGCCGCACGCCCGAGATCTACGCGGATGCCGCGTACGAGGTGATCACGAAGCCCGCGCGGGAGTACACGGGGCAGACGCTCATCGTGGAGGACGTGCTCGAGGCCGCGGGGATCACCGACTTCGCCCGCTACGCCGCCGTTCCCGGTACCCCCGACGCCGCGCTGTTCCCGGACGTGTTCCTGGACTGAGTCAGATCAGGCCGTGTGTGGCGAAGGCGTTGGCCACACCGTGGTCGCTGACGCTCGTGGTGACGTCGTCGGCGAGGGCCTTGAGTTCCTCGTCCGCGTTGCCCATGGCGATGCCGACCCCGCACACCTCGAACATCTCGACGTCGTTCCAGCTGTCGCCGATGCCGATCGCGTCCTCCGCAGAGCGGCCGAGGTGGGCCAGGAGCGTTTCGATCGCCGCGCCCTTGGTCGTTCCCCGGATGCCGATCTCGCCGTTCGTGCCGCCGGGAAGCGGCATGCTGCCGGGGACGACATGGAAGCGATCCCCGAGCGCGTCGGTCGCGCGGGCGACCGCGTCGCGATCGTTGCTGACGAACACGGCCTTGGCCACGGCATCCCTGTCGATGTCCGCGAGATCCCGGAAGCGGGGAGGCCCCTGCGGAGCGGTCTGCGGCTCGTCGGGGGCGATGCGCGACTGCCACTGCCTGACGAAGTCGGCGACCATCGCCCGCACCTCGGCCGAGGCGTAGACGCCGTCGTTGGTCTGTAGGAAGTAGGGGATGCCCGCCTCGGCGAACCACTCCTGCAGCCGCTCGACGGCATCGCGCGGCATCGGATCCGACACCACCAGATCATCGCCGCTGGTCGCATACGCCCCGCCGTTGGTGATCGCGCCGTCGAACCCGATCGCGGCGACGTCGGGGTGGATGTCACCGGCCGAGCGTCCCGTGCTGAGGTACACGAGGTGACCCGCCGCGCGTGCGGCACGGACGGCCTCGACCGTGGATGACTGCACGGTGCGGCCGTGGTCGAGGATCGTGCCGTCGACGTCGAGAAAGGCGATGCGGGGGCGCATGTGACTCCAAACAGTTCGTCTCCGGGATGCGCGCGGCACCCCGGAGACGAACGTAGCCCGTTCAGGTGAACGCGGCTCTCAGCAGCGGGCTCAGCGGGTCAGGGCCGCACCGTTGGTGCGGATGACCTCCGCGTACCAGCCGAAGGACTTCTTCTTGTAGCGCGCGAGCGAACCGGTCCCGTCGTCGTTGCGGTCGACGTAGATGAAGCCGTACCGCTTGCTCAGCTGTGCGGTCGAGGCGCTGACGATGTCGATGCAGCCCCAGCTCGTGTAGCCGAGAACGTTCACACCGTCCGCGATCGCCTCGCCGACCTGCACGAGGTGGTCGTTGAGGTACGCGATGCGATAGTCGTCCTCGACGGTCGTGACGCCGTCGACCTCGACGAGCTGGTCCTTGGCGCCCAGTCCGTTCTCCACGACGAACAGCGGCTTCTGCCACCGGTCCCAGAACTGGTTCAGGACGAGGCGAAGGCCCACGGGGTCGATCTGCCAGCCCCACTCGGATGCCTCGAGCGTCGGGTTCGGCACGCCGCCCATGATGTTGCCTTCGCCTTCGACCTTCTTCGAGGGGTCCGCGGTCATCGCGACCGACATGTAGTAGCTGAACGAGACGAAATCGACGGTGTTGGTGAGGTCCTCGCGGTCCTCCGAAGTGATGTCGAGTTCGATGCCCTTCTCGCGCAGGGTCCGCAGGAAGTACCCAGGGTACTCGCCGCGCGTGTGCACGTCGCCGTAGACGAGGTTCGAGTGGTCGAAGTCCATGACGGCGACGGCGTCGGTCGGAGCCGGCGACAGCGGGTAGACCGGCATCGACAGCACCATGCACCCGATCTGCGCGTTCGGTGCGACCTCGCGGGCGATGCGGGTGGCCCGCGCGGATGCCACGAGCTCGTGGTGCATCGCCTGGTAGAGCTCCTGGTCGGTCAGCTCCTCCTTGGGGGTGCTGATTCCGCCGGACATGAAGGGGGCGTGCAGCAGCGAGTTGATCTCGTTGAAGGTCAGCCAGTACTTCACTCGCGCTCCGTAGCGCTCGAACAGGGTGCGGGCGTAGCGCTCATAGAACCCGATGAGTTCGCGGCTCTTCCAGCCGTCGAAGCGCTCGGCGAGGGCCAGCGGGGTCTCGTAGTGCGAGATCGTGACCAGCGGCTCGATGCCGTGTCTCTCGAGCTCGTCGAGCACACGGTCATAGAAGGCGAGGCCCTCTTCGTTGGGTTCGGCGTCATCACCGTTCGGGAAGATGCGGCTCCAGGCGATCGAGAAGCGGTAGACGCCGAACCCCATCTCCGCGAACAGGGCGATGTCCTCGGCGTAGCGGTGGTAGAAGTCGATCGCCTCGAGCTTGAGGTTGTCGGGGGTGGGCTCCGCGGTGCGCGGAGCAACGATGCCCTGGGGCATCACGTCCTGCACGGACAGACCCTTGCCGCCCTCGTTGTAGGCGCCCTCGATCTGGTTCGCGGCGGTGGCGCCGCCCCAAAGGAAGCTCGCGGGGAACGGCGTGTCGGCGGTGGTGCTCATGGTTCTCTCTCTTGTTTCGATCGGATGCTGCTTCGGTGTCGGTCGGGGGTGTGGATGCCGCGGGTGGCGACATCCACACCCTGTTGCCTGACGCGCGCCTCAGGCGGTGGCGGCGGGCATGACCTCGACGACGAAGAACAGCGGGTCGCCGGTGTCCACGGCGCCGGCGACCCGTTCGCCGACGATCGCGTGGTCGTCGCCGTTGGTGACGATCACCGGGGTGATCGTGTCGTAGCCCGCGGCGGTGATGGCCGCGGCATCGAATTCGACGAGGACCTCGCCGGCCGTGACGGCCTGCCCCTGATCGACCTTTAGCGAGAAGCCCTTCCCACCGAGCTCGACGGTGTTGATGCCGAGGTGGATGAGCACCTCGGTGCCGTCGGCGGCGCGAAGGCCCACGGCGTGACCGGTGGGGAATGCGGCGGCGACGACTCCGTCGAAGGGGGCGACGACCACGTTGCCGGTCGGCCGGATGGCCACGCCGTCACCGAGCAGACCCTCGGCGAAGGTGGCGTCGGGAACCTCCGACAGCGGAACGACGGTTCCCGCGAGCGGGCTGCGCACATCGGTGTCCTTCGCCTCGGCGACAACGGGCTCGTCCTCCTTGGGCTCGGTGAAGCCGACGAGGATGACGAGCAGGAACGGGATCAGGATCGCCGCAGCGAGACCGATGGCGAGCAGCGCCATGTTGCCGTTGCCGAACAGGGCGGGGAGGGCGAGGCCACCGGGAACCACGAACGAGGTCGAGAACACACCACCGATGGCGATGATCGCGCCACCGATCGCACCGCCGGCGATGCCGAACGCGAAGGGGGTCTTCAGCGGCAGGTTGACGCCGTAGATCGCCGGCTCGGTGATGCCGGCCAGGAACCCGGAGAGGGTGGCGGGGGCGGCCAGCGACTTGAGGTTCTTGTTCTTGGCGCGCACCCACACGCCGGCGACGGCGGCGGCCTGCGCGAGGACCGCGGCGAACACGGGGCCAATGAGCAGCATCTGGCCGGTGGTCTGGAACTCGATCTGGAAGACCGGGACGAGGCCCCAGTGCAGGCCGAAGATGACGAAGACCTGCCAGAGGCCGCCCATGATCGCGCCACCGAGCCACGGGACGACCTCGAACACCCAGCCGATCGCTCCGCCGAGCCAGCCGCCGAGGAGGTCGGAGATCGGACCGATCACCAGGAACACGATCGGCACGGCGAGCAGGATCACGATCATCGGGGTGACGAAGCGTCGGATCGAGGCGTGGAGCTTCGCGTAGAGGAAGCGTTCCGCGTGGCTCTGCAGCCACACGATCACGATGATCGGGATGACGCTCGAGACGTAGCTGACCATGACGAACGGGATGCCGAAGAACGTCAGTCCTTCGGCGCCGACGGCCGCTGTGATCGTCGGGTAGAGCATCGCGGCCGCAATGGCGAAGGAGGTGAACTCGGATGCCTTGAAGTAACGCGCCGCCGAGATCGCCAGCGCCAGCGGCAGGAAGTTGATGAACGCATCCGAGAGGGCGTTGAGCACCATGTAGGTCGAGGTGGCCGTGTCGATCCATCCGAAGGTCACGGCTGCCGCGAGGAAGGCCTTGAGCAGACCGGTGCCGGCCAAGGCCCACAGGATCGGCGTGAAGATCGACGAGATCATCTTGATGAACCGGTTGAAAAGGTTGCCCTTGGGCTCATCGGTTGCCGAGGTTCCCGACTCCGTCGCGGTGGTGATCTTCGAGATCTTGCCGATGGCGGTGAGCACCTCTCCGACCTCATCGCCGATGACGACCTGGTATTGGCCGCCCGACTGCTGCACCGTGACGACCCCGGGGACCTTCTTCACGGCGGCGGTATCGGCCTGGGACTCGTCGCGCAGCGTGAACCGCAAACGGGTCATGCAGCTCGTGAGGTGCGCAACGTTGCTTTCGCCTCCGACGCCCTTCAGGACGTCTTCAGCCACTTTCTTGTGATCCACGTGGATTCACTTCCCTTCGCCGCTTCAGGGCGGCGTCCATGCTGTTTTTCTGTTCCCTCGGCCTGTTTCTGGCAACAAAAAAACCTGAGCTGCGAACAACGCGGTGAAGCGTTGATCAGCTCAGGTTTTGCCTGCGTGCGCAGTAACAATCCGAAGACTGGTCGGGTTTTGGGCCCGTGCCGGTCACGTTAGCACAGGGGACGAATCCGAGAGAAGGACGATGGTCCCGCCCGATCCGATCCGCTGAGAGCGCTCAGCCCACTCCGACGCGCTTGGTCAGCCGCTCGATGTGGACGATGATGTACAGCCGTTCTTCGGCGGTGAGCTCGCTCTCGGTGGCGGCCTGGATGTAGGCGGCCACCCGATCGGCGCACTCGGCGGCGCGGGGATAGCTGTTGCGGGCGAAGTCGTAGAACGAGGTGTCGCCGCTTTCGAGCATCGTCTTGCTCACCAGGCGCTGCAGCAGGAACTTCACGTGCAGAATGAAACGGGCGTAGTCGGGGCTCGAGACATCCAACGTGATGCCGTAGAAGTGCTCGACCGTTCCGACGATGTGCTGCAGGCGACGCAGCAGCAGCGACGCGGTGCCGTTGGGCTCGTCGCGGGTGGCGTTGAGCAGATGCATCGTCAGGAAGATCTGCTCTTCCGCGGGCAGTTCTTCGCCGAGGTCCCTCGACAGTCGCGCGGCCATCGCCCCGGCGGCGGCGAACTCGTCCGGGTAGAGGACGCCGAGTTCGGGAAGCGGCGCGGCGGGGATGCGGATGCCACCCGCCAGGCGTTCCAGGACATACCCCACGTGGTCGATCACCGCGATCGGCAGACTCCTGCCGAGGTCCCGCCCGAGCATCTTCTGCGCGTCGCCGATCGCAGCGGCGACGGCCATCGCGAGCTCGATCGGCGCATTCGCGAGGGTGGCCTCGGCCTGGGCCGGATCGCCCTCCAGGAGGAAGGTCTTCTCGATCTTGCTCACCTCGACCCGGTCCCCGGGCTTCGTCTGGAATCCGAGTCCGCGCCCCATCAGCACGACCTCGGCGCCCGCGGCGTCTTCGCTGACGACGACGTTGTTGTTGAGCACCTTGTGCACGACTCCCGCGCCGAGCGGCGTTTCGGGTGGGCCGTTCATGCCCGTCATCCTAGGGCCATCGCCTACCCTGGAGGCATGGCCACCGCGCTTCCTCCGTCGTCTTCTGGTGCACCGCAGGTGCGCCCGCAGACGGCGCCCGCGGCCTCTGGTGCACCTCAGGTGCGTCCGCAGACAGCGCCCGCGGCCTCTGGTGCACCGCAGGTGCGCCCGCAGACAGAGGGCTGGACGCAGAAGAAGGACGCCGAGGGGCGTCCCCTCCTGCAGTTCGCCAGCCCCAAGCGCGGCAAGCCGCCGGCACACCTCGCCGACCTGACGCCCGCCGAGCGCGTCGCCAAGGCGAAAGAACTCGGACTGCCGGGATTCCGCGCCAAGCAGCTCGAGAAGCACTACTTCACCCACTGGACCACCGATCCCGCCGACATGACGGATCTGCCGGCAGCGGGTCGCGAAGAGCTCGTGGCGGGCCTGCTGCCACCGCTGTTGACAGAGGTACGGCGCCTCGACACCGACCGGGGCGACACGATCAAGTTCCTCTGGAAGCTGCACGACGGGGCCCTCGTGGAGTCGGTCCTCATGCGGTACCCGGGTCGGATCACCCTGTGCGTCTCCTCCCAGGCCGGCTGCGGCATGAACTGCCCGTTCTGCGCGACCGGTCAGGCAGGCCTCACGCGCAACATGTCGGCCGCCGAGATCATCGACCAGGTCGTGCGTGCGAACCAGGTCATCGCCCGGGGAGAACTGGGTGGCAAGCGCGTCGGAGACAACTCCGCGGAGCGCGTTTCGAACATCGTCTTCATGGGCATGGGGGAGCCGCTCGCCAACTACGCGAGGGTCATGCAGGCCGTCCGCGTGATGACCGACAAGGACCACGGCATGGGCATGAGCGCCCGCGGGATCACGGTCTCGACGGTCGGGCTGGTCCCTGCGATTCGCAAGCTCGCCGATGAAGACGTCCCGGTGACCTTCGCGCTCTCGCTGCATGCCCCCGATGACGAGCTGCGCGACGAGCTGATCCCGGTCAACTCGCGCTGGAAGGTCGACGAGGCCCTCGACGCTGCGCGTGCCTACTTCGACAAGACCGGGCGGCGCGTGTCGATCGAATACGCCCTGATCAAGGACATGAACGACCACGCCTGGCGTGCGGACCTGCTCGCCGAGAAGCTCAACGCGCGTGGCCGCGGTTGGGTGCACGTGAACCCGATCCCACTGAACCCGACGCCGGGGTCGATCTGGACGTCCTCTGAGACCTCGGTGCAGAGCGAGTTCGTGCGCCGGCTGAACGCCGCGGGCGTTCCCACCACCCTGCGCGATACCCGCGGCAAGGAGATCGACGGCGCGTGCGGACAGCTGGTTGCGACATCCGATGACGAACAGGCCGCGGCGACCGTCTGAGACCCGCCCGACCCGTCTCGCGCGCGGCTAGCGTGGAGGCATGGTCACCTATCGCTACCTCGGCAACAGTGGATTCAAAGTCTCCGAGATCACCTACGGCAACTGGATCACGCACGCCTCCCAGGTCGAGAACGACGCCGCCGTCGCCACCGTGCACAAGGCGCTGGACCTCGGCATCACGACCTTCGACACCGCGGACGTGTACGCCAACACCGCCGCCGAAGTCGTCCTCGCGCAGGCTCTCAAGGGGCAGCGCCGCGAGGGGCTGGAGATCTTCACGAAGGTGTACTTCCCCATCGGCCCCAAGGGACCCAATGACACCGGGCTGTCGCGCAAGCACATCTTCGACGGCATCCACGGATCTCTGAAGCGCCTGGACGTCGACTACGTCGATCTGTACCAGGCGCATCGCTATGACTACGAGACGCCGCTGGAAGAGACGATGCAGGCCTTCGCCGACATCGTGCGGCAGGGCAAAGCTCTCTACATCGGCGTGAGCGAGTGGACGGCGGAGCAGCTGCGGGCAGGCCACGCCTTGGCCACGGAGCTCGGGTTCCAGCTGATCTCCAACCAACCGCAGTACTCCGCGCTGTGGCGGGTCATCGAGGGCGCGGTCGTGCCCACCTCTGCGGAGCTCGGGATCTCGCAGATCGTCTGGTCGCCGATGGCGCAGGGGGTGCTGTCCGGCAAGTACCTGCCCGGTCAGCCCGCGCCCGCGGGCTCGCGGGCCACGGATGAGAAAGCCGGCGCGTTCTTCATCCAGCGCTTCATGAACGATGACGTGCTCGCAGCGGTGCAGCAGCTGAAGCCCATCGCCGCCGAGGCGGGGCTCACGATGCCGCAGCTGGCGATCGCGTGGGTGCTGCAGAACCCCAACGTCGCCGCCGCCCTCGTGGGGGCATCCCGACCGGAGCAGCTGGAGGACTCGGTGAAGGCCTCTGGGGTCGTGCTGGATGCCGATGTGATGACGGCCATCGACGCGGCTCTGGGGCCGGTGGCCGAGACCGACCCTGCCAAGACCGAGGAGTCTTCTCCGAGAGCGCGTGTCACCGGCTGAGCGCGCTCTGCCACGCAGCCCGATGTCATCGCCGGGGCCCGCTGTGCGAGATGTCTCGGGGGAGGGTGGATGCGTCTGTGGCGCGGGGTCAGGGGAAGGCCAGCGGGCTGTCGCCCCACCCCGTGCGCAGCGCGGCATCGAGGTCGTTCACCGCGGTGTCGGTGTCGTCGATGACCAGGGCGGCGCGGGTGTCGGTGTCGAAGGCGGGCCAGGATGTCGCACCGGCTGCATCGGGAGCGCCGCCCTTCGCGAAGGCGACCCAGCGCTGCTGCATCCGCTCCGAGAGGCGGTCCGCGCTCTTGCGCCCACCCAATCGGAAGGTGATGTCGTGTTCCCGGACGCCCAGGGTTCCCCAGACATACGGGAGTTCGCTCGCGTGTGTGGCGCCGATGCCGAGCAAGCGCAGCATGAGCGGTGCATGGTCGAAGCGATAGAGCCACACCGGCGTGTGTCGCGAGTGCCCCTCCGCCGCCCACAGCGTCGGCATGCGGAAGCCGATGTCGCGGGCGATCCCCATCCCGATCATGCGGTGGCGGACCCTCTCGTAGGCCGAGAGGATCTGCTGCTTGGCGGGAAGATCCAGGTCCGGACGCTCGCGGCCGAGGTCTTCCAACATCTGGTCGATGTCGTCTTCGTGGATCGGCATGAGCGGCGACTTCATGAGTCGGAACAGTGATGCCTCGTCCTTGTTCGTGCCGATCAGCAGCGGAATGCGCAGGCCGCGGCCGTCGGCGAGCACGGCGAGCGGTGCCTCGGGGATGAGGTCGCCGTCGATCACAGGCCCGAACGCGATGGTGCCCGGCGCGCGCGTCGGTACGTCGTTGAACACCGTGATGCCGGCCTCGACCACCGTCTGGAGCTCCATGCTCCGCAGCGCGACGGGCGTCGGATCGCCGACGATCTCAAGGAACGCCCGGGTCACGCCCGCGGCGCGATCGGCGTCGTAGACGCTGGAGACGGGGGAGGACTCGGCGATGGCGCGGCTGAACAGTCCCTCGGCGCTCGGGGTCGCCAGCAGCGTCGTGACCATGCCCGCGCCGGCGGATTCGCCGAACACGGTCACCTGCCCGGGGTCGCCGCCGAAGTCGCCGATGTTGCGCTGCACCCAGGCGAGGGCCAGCAGCACATCGCGGAGGGCCAGGTTGCCGTCGAAGGGATCGGTCGAGGTGGACAGGCCGGTGAGATCCAGGAAGCCGAGCGAGCCGATGCGGTAGTTGATCGTGACGACGACGACACCGCGCCGGGCCAGGGAAGCCCCGTTGTAGACCGGTTGGCTGCTCGCGCCGAATGTATAGGCGCCGCCGTGGATCCACACCATCACGGGCATCGATCCGTGGGCGACCTCGGGCGCCCACACGTTCAGGAACAGGCAATCCTCAGACATGACGGCATCCGGCCCGAGCTGGATGGCCGGGTTCGTCGGTTGCGGCGCCACGGCACCGAACGCCGTGGCATCCACGACGCCGTCGACATCGGGCGCCGCCCGCGGCGCCCGCCATCTGAGGTTTCCGGTCGGCGGCAGGGCATATCGGATGCCGCGCCACACGCGCGTGTCGTGGTCGTCGGGTTCGCCGCGAAACGCCCCGGCGGGCGTGTTCGCCACAAGATCGTCGCTCATTCCCGCCCCTGTCTGCCGCCGCGTCTCGTCCGCCAGCCTAGGGCGGCCGTGCGCGGGTCAGGCCGAGCGGGCGCCGTGACTCTCGGAGAGCGAGAGCCAGGTCTCCACGACCGTGTCGGGGTTGAGGGAGACCGAGTCGATGCCCTGAGCCACGAGCCATGCGGCCAGGTCCGGGTGATCCGAGGGCCCCTGTCCGCAGATGCCGACGTACTTGTCGGCCGTGCGGCACGCCGCGATGGCCAGTGACAGCATGTGCAGCACGGCAGGATCCCGCTCGTCGAAGGTCTGCGAGACCAGCGAGCTGTCGCGGTCCAGACCCAGCGTCAGCTGGGTCATGTCGTTCGACCCGATCGAGAAGCCGTCGAAGAACTCCAGGAAGTCATCCGCCAGCACGGCGTTGCTCGGCAGCTCGCACATCATGATCACCTCGAGGCCGTTCGCCCCCCGACGTAGCCCGTTCTCGGCGAGCAGCTCGACGACCGCGTGGCCCTCGCCGACCGTGCGCACGAACGGCACCATGAGTTTGACGTTGGTCAGGCCCATCTCGTCGCGGACGAAGCGCATCGCCTCGCACTCCATCTCGAAGCAGGCGCGGAAGTCGGGGGAGATGTACCGCGAGGCACCGCGGTAGCCGAGCATCGGGTTCTCCTCGTGCGGTTCGTACAGCTCGCCGCCGATGAGGTTCGCGTATTCATTGGACTTGAAGTCCGAGAGGCGCACGATCACCGGTTCGGGCGCGAAGGCGGCGGCGATCATCGAGACGCCCTCGATCACGCGCTTGACGAAGTAGTCCCGCGGCGACTCGTACGCCGCGATACGGGTCGCGATGTCGGCCTTGAGATCGGCGGGGAGCGTGTCGAACTCGAGCAGAGCGCGCGGATGGATGCCGATCTGCCGGTTGATGATGAACTCCAACCGCGCGAGCCCCACACCGGCGTTCGGCAGACGTGAGAACGAGAACGCCTGGTCGGGGGTGCCGACGTTCATCATGATCTTGACCGGCGGCTCTGGCATCCGGTCCAGGTGGGTCTGCTCCTCTTCGAAGCTCAGGATGTTGCGGTAGACGAATCCGGTGTCACCCTCGGCGCACGAGACGGTGACCTCTTGTCCGTCGACAAGGGTCGTCGTGGCATCCCCGGTGCCGACGATCGCCGGGATGCCGAGCTCTCGCGCGATGATCGCGGCGTGGCACGTGCGACCACCGCGGTTGGTGACGATGGCGCTGGCGCGCTTCATGATCGGCTCCCAGTCCGGGTCCGTCATGTCGGCCACGAGCACGTCGCCGGGCGTGAAGGAGGCCATCTCCGAGACATCCCGCAGCACCCGCACCGGCCCCGCGCCGATGCGCTGACCGATCGCTCGGCCGGCGACGATGACCTCACCCTTCTCATGCAGCACGAAGCGGCGGATGATGCCGGCATCGGCGCGCGAGACGACGGTCTCGGGTCGGGCCTGCAGGATGTAGAGCTTGCCGTCGATGCCGTCCTTGCCCCACTCGATGTCCATCGGGCGGCCGTAGTGCGCCTCGATGAGCATCGCGGTGCGCGCGAGCTCTTCGACCTCGGTATCCGTGATCGAGAAGCGCACGCGGTCGGCGCGCTCGACATCCACGAAGGCGGTGCTCGCGCCCACCGTGCGCTCGCCGGTGTAGCGCATGGCGATGGCCTTCTCGCCGACCGAGCGCTTGAGGACAGCGGGGCGACCCGCGGCCAGCGCGGGCTTGGACACGTAGAACTCGTCGGGATTGACCGCACCCTGCACGACGGCTTCGCCCAGGCCGTACGAGCTCGTCACGAACACGGCGCCGTCGAAGCCCGACTCGGTGTCGACCGTGAACATGACGCCCGACGCCCCGACATCCGAGCGCACCATGCGCTGGATTCCGGCCGAGAGCGCGACCTCCGAGTGGGTGAACCCGTGGTGCACACGGTAGGCGATCGCGCGGTCGTTGTAGAGGGAGGCGAACACCGAGCGCACCGCCTGCAGGACATTCTCGATCCCGGCGATGTTGAGGAACGTCTCCTGCTGGCCGGCGAAGGACGCCTCGGGAAGGTCCTCCGCGGTCGCGCTGGAGCGCACCGCCCAGCTGACGTTCTCGGGGTCGGCGTCGGCGGCGACCAGGCGCTCGTAGGCCGTGCGGATCGCCTCCTCGAGAGCCGGCGGAAAGGGCTGCGCCTCGATCCAGGCGCGTACCGTGGAGCCGACGCGCGCGAGCTCGCCGACATCCTCGGGGTCGAGCGCGCTCACCGCCTCGTCGATGCGCTGCTCCAGCCCGTCGTGCGCGAGGAAGAAGCGGTAGGCGTCCGCGGTCGTCGCAAACCCTCGCGGGACGGATACTCCCGCGGCGGCGAGGTGGGAGACCATCTCGCCGAGGGAGGCATTCTTGCCGCCGACGATCGGGACGTCATCCATTCCGAGTTCTTCGAACCAGGCGATGTGGGACATGGTGGGGCCCTTCGGTTGTGTCATCCGGGCAGCTTCATGGTCTGCATGATGACGGCGGACATCTCCTCCACGCTTTTCGTGGCGGAGTTGACGAACGGCACGCGCGTGCGCCGGAACAGGTCTTCGGCCCGGCGCAGCTCGAGCGTGCATTGGGCGAGGCTCGCGTACTGCGAGTTCGGGCGGCGCTCATGGCGCACCTGGCTCAGGCGCAGCGGCGTCGTGGTGAGTCCGAAGCAGCGGCTCGCATAGGGAGCCACCATCGGGGGGAGGCTGTCGGTGGGGAAATCGTCGTCGGTGAGCGGGTAGTTGGCGACGAGCAGCCCGTGGTGGAGGGCCAGATACATCGTCGTGGGCGTCTTGCCACAGCGAGAGGGGGCCACGATGATCGCGTCCGCGATGTCGAGTGCGCGCTTGCTCTGGCCGTCATCGTGCTCGATCGCGTACTCGACGGCGCGCATGCGGGAGAAGTAGCGTTCGGCATTGACGAGGCCGTGGTACTGGCCGAGCTGCTCGTCGGCGGTGACGCCGAGGGCTTCCTCGAGTTCGGTGAGGTGGCCGCTGAGCAGATCCAGTGTCGTCCCGGGCGCGGCGAGGAACTCCGCCTGCACGGACGGCGTCTTCACTGTGGTGAAGACGATGGGCTCTTGGCCGGCTTCGGCGGCCGCACGGATGTCGCGCACGACACGCCGAGCGCCCTCGACGGTCTCGACGAACGGGACGGTCTGCCTCTGGAAACGCATTCCCGGGAAGTTCGCCAGCAGGGCGCTGCCGAGCGTCTCCGCGGTGATCCCCGTGCTGTCCGAGACGAAGAAGACCGCTCGCCGCGGCGCGGCTGGAGCACCCTGCGCACACATCATGTGGCGACGCTATGTGAAGAATCAGCCTCTGCCTCGCCAGATCAGGGCGAAAGAAGTGCAACATTTGCCGATCTGCAATATTTGACTGCAGTCAGTTCACGCTCTCCCCGCTCGGTATACGTAAACGGGTCACATCGGACTCTCTTGCCGCTCATATCGACATTGTGTATACAATGATCACGACCGGCGCTGAGGAGGTTGCGGTGAAAGCGAGCGATCGCGCATATGCAGCGCTGCTGTCCGACATCCAGAACGGTGCCCTCGCGCCGGGGACCGTTCTCGGCGAGACCGAGCAGGCCGCGCGACTGGGCGTCAGCCGAACTCCGCTTCGCGAGGCACTGGCGCGGCTGGCCGCCGATGGTCTGGTGGTCCAGCAGTCGCCGCGCGTCACCGTTGTCACCGATGTCGATGCCGACGACATCCGCCAGTTGTTCGAGTTCCGTGAGGCGCTCGAGATCGCCGCTGCGCGCCTTGCGGCCGTGCGCGCGCCGCGCGCGGTGTTCGCGGCGTTGGCCGAGGAGTTCGACCAGACCACCCTCGTCGGAGCGGGCCGCCCCGCGTACTACGACCTCATCGCCCGTTTCGATGTCGAGCTCGACGCGGTCATCGACAATTCCTACCTCGCCTCGGCGCTGCGCACCGTCCGCACCCACCTTGTGCGGGTGCGACGGCTGTCTCGAGACAACCCGACTCGGCTGGCGGCATCCGTCAGCGAACACCGCCTGATCGCGAGCGCGATCGCCGCGGGAGACGCGGACCTTGCCGCCCACGCCACCCATGTGCACCTGCACAACGCTCTGACCACCATCCTCGCCTCGCTCGACGGGGCCATCCACGAATCGGGAGCAGCATGACCACCGACTACCACGTGCGCGTCCACCGCAGTGACGAAGACCTTCCCCGCGAGCAGCAGCTCGCCTGGCGCCTGGCCGAGGTCGCCGTCGACCCCGTCGAGGTCGAGCCCGAGGTCGTCGAGATGATCATCAACCGGATCATCGACAATGCGTCTGTCGCTGCGGCATCCCTCACCCGCACGCCGGTGAGCGCGGCGCGTCAGCAGGCGCTCGACCACGCGGTCTCCGTCAGCGGCGACGGTGCGACCGTGTTCGGCTGCCCGAACGAGCGTCGCACGAGCCCGGAGTGGGCGGCATGGGCGAACGGTGTGGCGGTGCGTGAGCTCGACTACCACGACACGTTCCTTGCCGCCGAGTACTCGCACCCCGGAGACAACATCCCGCCGATCCTCGCCGTCGCCCAGCACACCGGTCGAGATGGCGCCGCGCTCGTGCGGGGCCTCGCCACCGGATATGAGATCCAGATCGACCTGGTGCGCGCCATCTCGCTGCACAAGCACAAGATCGACCACGTCGCCCACCTCGGGCCCTCGGCCGCCGCCGGAATCGGCACGATGCTCGGGCTCTCCACCGAGACGATCTACCAGGCGATCGGGCAGGCCCTGCACACGACGACCGCGACCCGGCAATCCCGCAAGGGCGAGATCTCGACCTGGAAGGCGCACGCCCCGGCCTTCGCGGGGAAGATGGCGGTCGAGGCCGTCGACCGCGCGATGCGCGGAGAGACCTCCCCGAGCCCCATCTACGAGGGTGAGGACGGTGTGATCGCCTGGCTCCTGGACGGCAAGAAGGGCGCGTACGATGTGCCGCTCCCCTCTCCCGGCGAAGCCAAGCGCGGCATCCTCGACTCGTACACCAAGGAGCACTCGGCCGAGTACCAGGCGCAGGCCTGGATCGACCTGGCGCGCAAGCTCGGCACCCAGAAGCCGGAGCTGCGCGACCCCGCGAACATCGAGAGCATCGTGCTGCACACGAGCCACCACACGCACTACGTGATCGGCTCGGGGGCGAACGACCCGCAGAAGTACGACCCGAACGCCTCGCGTGAGACCCTCGACCACTCGATTCCGTACATCTTCGCCGTCGCCTTGCAGGATGGCGCATGGCACCACGTCGATTCGTACCTGCCTTCGCGCGCGGCACGCCCCGACACCGTCGAGCTGTGGCACAAGATCACGACGGCCGAGGATGCCGAGTGGACGCGTCGCTACCACTCCGAGGACCCGAACGAGAAGGCCTTCGGCGGCCGTGTCGAGATCACGCTGACCGACGGCTCGACCGTGGTCGATGAGATCGCCGTCGCCGACGCGCATCCGCTCGGCGCCCGTCCTTTCGCGCGCGAGGACTACATCCGCAAGTTCCGGATGCTGGCCGAGCCCGTCCTCGAGCCGGAGGAGATCGAGCGCTTCCTCGAGCTGGTCCAGCGTCTGCCCGAGCTCACGGCCGCCGAGGTGGGGTGCCTGAACATCGTCGCCGCCTTCGGAGTGCTGGCATCCGCCCCCGCCCCGAAGGGCCTGTTCTGATGCTCTACGCACAGGTGTCGGCGGCCGAGAAGCGTCGGGTCTTCCGCGAGCGGCTCGCATCCGGGGAGCTGCTGCGCGTCCCCGGTGCGTTCAACCCGCTCTCTGCCCGCCTCATCGAGCGGAAGGGATTCGAGGGCGTGTACATCTCCGGCGCCGTCCTCTCGGCCGATCTCGGTCTTCCCGACATCGGTCTCACGACGGCCACCGAGGTCGCATCCCGCGGCGCGCAGATCGCACAGATGACGAACCTCCCGACCCTGATCGATGCCGACACCGGGTTCGGCGAGCCGATGAACGTGGCCCGCACGATCCAGTCGCTCGAAGATGCCGGGATCTCGGGCGCCCACATCGAGGACCAGATCAACCCGAAGCGCTGCGGACACCTCGACGGCAAGTCGGTCGTCGACGCTGACACCGCCGTCAAACGCATCCGCGCCGCGGCGGAGGGGCGCCGTGACCCGAACTTCCTGATCATGGCCCGAACCGACATCCGCGCCGTCGAGGGTCTCCCCGCGGCGATCGACCGCGCGAAGGCGCTGGTGGATGCCGGGGCGGACGCGATCTTCCCCGAGGCGATGCGTGACCTGGGTGAATTCGAGGCGATGCGCGCGGCGATCGACGTGCCGCTGCTGGCCAACATGACTGAATTCGGCAAGAGCGAGCTGTTCACGGTCGACCAGCTGCGGGACGTCGGCATGAACATCGTGATCTGGCCGGTGTCGCTGCTGCGGATGGCCATGGGAGCCGCCGAGCGGGCGCTCGACACCCTGATCGGGGAGGGCAACCTCGCCTCGCAGCTGGATGCCATGCAGCATCGCGCCGACCTCTACGACCTGATCGACTACGAGGACTACAACAGCTTCGACCAGAACGTGTACACCTTCACCGTCGAGCGCTGAGTGCTGCCGGCTGACCAACCACCGCAAAGGAGCGAACATGAGTGACGACATCCGGAAGGGTCTGGTGGGCGTGGTCGCCGACCAGACCGCCATCAGCAAGGTCAACCCCGAGACGAACAGCCTCCTCTACCGCGGGTATCCGGTGCAGGAGCTGGCCGCGACCCAGCCGTTCGAGGCCGTCGCATACCTCTTGTGGAACGGTGAGCTGCCGACCCCCGAGCAGGCGGCGACGCAGGCTGCCGAAGGTCGCCGGTACCGCGCCCTCGCCCCCGAGGTGAAGGCCGCCATCGATCAGCTACCGCTCGATGGGCATCCAATGGACGAGGTGCGCACGGCCGTCAGCGTCATCGGCTCGCTGGACCTTGCGGGCGAGACATCCGTTCTCGAGGCGGTCGGCACCGTCGAGCAGAACAAGGCCCGGAGCCTCCGCCTGTTCGCGGCGCTTCCCGCGATCGTCGCCTACGGGCAGCGGCGCCGCCGCGGGCTGGATGCCGTGCCGCCGCGAGAGGATCTCGGATACTCTGCCAACTTCTTGTGGATGACCTTCGGGGAAGAGGCGCCGGATGTCGTCGTCGACGCCTTCAACCGGTCGATGATCCTTTACGCCGAGCACTCGTTCAACGCCTCCACTTTCACCGCCCGTGTCATCACCTCGACCCTCAGTGACCTGTACTCGGCTGTCGTCGGGGCCATCGGTGCGCTCAAGGGGCCGCTGCACGGCGGTGCGAACGAAGCGGTGCTTCACATCTTCGATGAGATCGGCACCGCCGAGAACGTCGTGCCGTGGCTGGATCAGGCGCTTGCCGAGAAACGCAAGATCATGGGATTCGGCCACCGGGTCTACAAGCGTGGCGACTCGCGCGTGCCGACCATGAAGGCGGCGCTGGACACCCTCATCGAGTACTACGACCGGCCGGATGTCGCCGCTCTCTACGACACGCTCGAGGCGCAGTTCGTCGCGCGCAAGGGCATCTACCCGAACCTGGACTACCCCTCGGGCCCGGCCTACAACCTGCTGGGCTTTGACACCCTCACCTTCACGCCGCTGTTCGTGGCGTCGCGCGTGACGGGCTGGACCGCGCACATCCTCGAGCAGCAGGCATCCAACGCGCTCATCCGTCCGCTGTCGGCCTACAACGGCGTCGCCGAGCGCCACATCGACGGCTACGTCGCCGACACGGCGGCGATCAACGTCGCCGAGCGTGCCGAAGAGGCCGCCGACTGACGCATCGCCAGACGTCGGCGCGGGAGGCGGCGCACCAGGGGCTCGAAGCCGGTACGCGCCGGCCCCACCAGGCCGTAGGGCTTGCTCGTGCGTACACCAGTTCTGTGGGCGACTGGGGCCTGCGGCACGCTCAGGTTGCCGCGGCGATGATCACGAGCGCAACCTCCTGCATGAGCTGGCCCGCGCCGGCAGCGATGAAGCTGCCCTCCACGTGTTCACATGCGGTGTTCGGGCCAAGTGAGTGTTTCCTCACATCGATTCGGAGCGATAGGTTGCCCCCATGTCCAGCGCGACAGCTTCACACCCCGCGCCGCGTCGACGCCCGCGTGATCGTAAGCGCCTCATCGAAGAGGCGGCGGCGAGCGCTTTCGCCGAGCGCGGCTACCACGGCGTGAGCATGCAGGACATCGCCACAGCCGTCGGCATCTCGGCACCGGCTCTCTACCGCCACTTCCCGAACAAGTACGCGCTGTTCACCCAGACCGTTTTCGCGCTGGCGCACAGCCTCGTCGAGGCGACGGACGACGTGGCCGACGATCCGCAGACGCCGGAAGACGCGCGCGCGGTGCTCGAGTCCCTCTTGGACGTCGTCATCGCGACGACCATCGACCTGCGCGCCACCGGCGGGATCTATCGCTGGGAGGGCCGCTATCTCGAACGTGACGACCGTGATCGCCTGACCGCGGAGTTCCGCATCCTCCGGGGACGGTTCGAGCGCGCGCACGCGATCTATCGCCCTGAGCTGTCGGAGGTAGACCGATCCACGGTCGTGCTGGGCGCCCTCAGTGCCGTCGCCTCGGTCACGGCGCATCGCACGACCGTCGCCGTGCGGACCCTGCGCACCCAGCTCGCCGGTGCTGCCTGGCGGGCGCTGGATGCGAGCATCGCGCCCGACGACGACGACACCCTGCTGCCGACCGTGGTGCGTGACACATCGCATCGGCGTGACCTTCTGCTGGAGGCCGCGATCGATCAGTTCGCGGTGCACGGCTACAACGACGCCACGATCGAGGACATCGCGGCGGCCGCCGACCTCACCCCCTCGGGCGTGTATCGCCACTTCGAGGGGAAGGGTGAGATGTTGCTGGCGGTCAGCGAGCGTGCCGCCCTCGAGTTGGAACGTGCCACACGCGACGCGCGGACCGGTGCGGCGTCGCCGCGGGAGGCCATGCAACGGCTGTGTGTCGCCTACGTCGCGCACACCTTCGGCAACCTCCCGCTGATGCGTGTGTACTTCGCCGATCTCGCGAATCTGCCGCCCGACCAGCAGCGACGCCTGCGGGCGATGCAGCGGGCGCACATCGCCGCCTGGGTATCGCTTCTCCAAGGCGCGCGGCCCGAGCTCGGTCAGCGGGAGGCGGCCGTCCTCGTGCACGCCGGTCTCAGCGTCGTCGCCGACCAGGCGCCGTTGGTGATGCCGACGCGATCGGTCGTGCGTCGCCTTGCCGGACTGGTCGAGGCTGTGCTCGGAGTCGCCTGACGGGAGCAGGGTGGGATCGCACGGTCCCCGACCGTCGCCAGCGCCTTCGGCCCGCGAGGTGCGCCGTGAGGCGAGAGCGTTACGCCGAGGCGCTCGCGCTGTGGAAGGCGGCGGTGTTCTGTGAGGCGCTCTACACGCGCTGGCTGCGCGGCGAGCGCCCGGGCGATACGTTCGGTCCGACACTCGAAACAGGCGTTCCCGCTCTCTTGGATGCCGCGCAGGAGAGGATCGACAATCGATGAGGATCGCCGGCAGCCGACATGGAACGATGAACGCATGACCGAATACAGCACGATTCTGGTCGAGACCCGAGGACGGGTCGGCTGGATCACCCTGAATCGTCCGGATGCGCTCAACGCGCTGAACTCCACCCTCGCCACCGAGCTCGGTGATGCCGTCGCAGCGTTCGACGCGGATGAGGAGATCGGCTGCATCGTCCTCATCGGCTCCGAGCGGGCGTTCGCTGCGGGGGCGGACATCAAGGAGATGGCCGACAAGTCCGTACGGGACATGACGGTCGCCAATCCCTTCGCGGGTTTCGCCGCCGTCGCCCGCGCACGCACGCCGTTGGTGGCAGCCGTCTCGGGCTACGCGCTCGGCGGTGGGTGCGAACTCGCGATGATGTGCGATGTCATCCTCGCCGCCGACAACGCGAAGTTCGGTCAGCCGGAGATCAATCTCGGCGTCATCCCGGGACTGGGCGGCACACAGCGACTCACGCGCGCGGTCGGCACGTACAAGGCCGCGGAACTCATCCTCACCGGACGCATGATGGACGCAGACGAAGCGGAGCGTGCAGGCCTCGTCTCGCGGATCGTCCCGGTCTCAGACCTCGCCGATGAGGCGCTGAAGACCGCCGAGACCATCGCATCCAAATCCCTGCCGGTTGCCTACGCCGCCAAGGATGCGCTCCAGGCGGCACTGGAGTCCGGGCTGGCGGAGGGACTGCGGTTCGAGAGCCGTACCTTCGCCTCGCTGTTCGCCCTGGATGACCAGAAAGAGGGGATGGCGGCCTTCCGAGAGAAGCGCAGCCCCCACTTCATGGGCCGTTGAGCCTGTCCCACCTGAAATGCGACGAAAGAGCGACATTCGATGAAGATCATCGTCCTGGTCAAAGAGGTCCCCGACACCTACGGGGACCGCGTGCTGAATCTTGAGACCGGTCTTGCCGACCGCGAGGCGGGGGATGCCGTGATCGATGAGATCGGCGAGCGTGCGATGGAGGTCGCGCTCTCGTATGCCGACAAGAACCCGGGCACCGAGGTGGTCGCCGTGTCGATGTCACGCGAGGCGGCGACGTCCTCGGTGCGGAAGGCCCTCGCGATGGGTGCAGCCTCAGCGGTGCATGTCGTCGATGACGCGCTGGTCGGTGCGGACCTCGGCCTCACGGCCGAAGTGCTGGCGGCGGCGATCAGCCGGACCGGGTTCGACCTGGTGATCGCGGGCAACCAGTCCACCGACGGTTCGGGTGGGGTGATGTCGTCGATGCTGGCGGAGCTGCTGGATGTCCCGGGTATGTCCCAGCTGAACTCCGTGGATCTCGCTGAGGGCTCCGTGTCGGGTGAGCGGTCGATCGACGGCGGCACGATGACGGTGTCGGCAGACCTTCCCGCGGTGATCTCGATCACCGAGGCACTGCCGGATGCCCGCTTCCCGAACTTCAAAGGTGTGATGGCGGCGAAGAAGAAGCCGCTGGAGGTGCTCTCGCTCGCCGATCTCGGCGTCGTGGCCGAGGACCCCACCGCGTCCCGCGCCATCATGACCGCGATCGCGGAGAAGCCGCCACGTGCTGCCGGGGTGAAGATCGTCGATGAGGGCGATGCCGGGACCCAGCTTGCCGACTTCCTCATCCAGAACCGTCTCGCGTAGGGGATGCCATGACCGATTTCGCCGCAGATTCGATCCTCGTCCTCCTCGACATCACCCCGGGTGGTGCGCTCGCTTCCAGCTCCGCAGGTCTGCTGGGCGCTGCCGCCTCGGTGGGGACTCCCGTGGCGCTCCTGGTGGGTCCGTCCGCCGAGGCCCTTGCGCCGCAGGCCGCGGAGCTGGGCGCCGCCGTCATCCTGACCGCCGACCCTGCGGGCTTCGGGACGTCGCTCGGCGTGCCCGCAGCCGACACGCTGGCGGCCGCGGCAGCACTTGTGCAGCCGGACGCCGTGCTTCTGGCGCACTCGGTCGAGGGGCGAGAGAGCGCGGCGCGTTTCGCGGCACGCACCCGCTCCGCGCTGTGCGTGGACGCCGTCGGCGTGGAGCGCGATGACCTCGGCGTGCTCGCGCACCACTCGGTGTACGGCGGTGCCTACAACGTCACCGCCTCATCGACCTTCGGCGCCCCGGTCATCACGATCCGCCAGGGCGCGATCGACGCGCGCGCGACCGCGCAGCCGCTCGTGACAGAGGCGCTCGAGGTGCCGGCATCCGGACGGAAGGCAGCCACGATCGGTGAGGTGACCGAGGTGACGGTCGCCTCCGCGCGCCCGGAACTGCGCGGGGCTGCGAAGGTCGTCTCGGGTGGTCGCGGACTCGGGTCCGAGGAGAAGTTCGAGCTGGTCGAGCGGCTCGCCGACGCGTTGGGAGCCGCGGTCGGAGCGTCCCGGGCCGCAGTGGATGCCGGCTATATCGCCCAGACCGCGCAGGTGGGGCAGACCGGTGTGTCGGTGTCGCCGCAGCTGTATGTCGCTCTCGGTATCTCCGGTGCGATCCAGCACCGTGCCGGCATGCAGACGGCGAAGACGATCGTCGCGATCAACAAGGATGCCGATGCACCGATCTTCTCGATCGCCGATTTCGGTGTGGTGGGTGACCTGTTCACGGTCGTGCCGCAGCTGATCGCCGCCCTCGAGTCGCGGAAGGCCTGAGGCATGGCGACCTTCACGGGCAGCATCCGCCGCGGCCTGCCGCGCACCCCCGGTGGGGAGCCCTGGCCGGTCGCTGCGCACGACGTGCCCGCCGAGTCTCCGGCCGTTCCTGAACTGTCACCAACGGTGAGCGCGACGGCAGACACGCCGAACCTGACACCGCAGGGGATGGCTGCGACCGAGGCGGCACCTGCACCTGCAACTGCTGTGGGTTCGGCTGCACCTGCACCAGCACCTGCACCTGCACCTGCTGGGGCTGCGGGGGCGGTGCGGCGTGGCCTGCCGCGCACGCCGGGCGGGGAGCCGTGGCCCCCGGCATCCTTCGTGCCCGCTGCGGCGCCAGCCGCGGTGACTATCGCGGAGATCAGCACTCCTGCGGATGCTTCGGCTGAATCCGTGCGCACGACGGCAGATCCCCGTGAGGATGCCACGGCAGTGGCCCCGCGTCAGACCGACCTCACCACGCCGCTGCCGTTCACGCAGACGGTGTTCCCCGGAAAGTATGCGTTCGTCCATGCCGCTCCGGCGCCCGAGCCTGCGCGAATCGGACCCTTCACGAAGGGCCAGTGGGCGGGAGCGGTCATCGTCGGCGGGCTTGGCCTGCTGTTCGCCGCGGGGATGGCGGTGCTGCTCGTGCGGTGGCTGCTGTCGCTCAGCGGAATGCAGGACTTCCTGCAGGCCTTTCCGGGCGAGTACCACCTGCCCGAGGGAGCCCCGGTCGGATTCCCCGCCTGGCTCGGCTGGCAGCACTTCTTCAATGTGTTCCTCATGGTGCTGATCATCCGCACCGGCCTCACGGTGCGCACCGAGAAGCGGCCTACCGTGTTCTGGGCACCCAAGGCGAAACCCAAGGGCAAGATCAGCCTGACGCTGTGGTTCCACCAGGCGCTGGACCTGTTGTGGATCATCAACGGCGCCGTGTTCATCGTGCTGCTGTTCGTGACCGGGCAGTGGATGCGGATCGTCCCGACCAGCTGGGAGGTCTTCCCCAACGCGCTGTCGGCGGCCCTGCAGTACATCTCACTGGACTGGCCGACCGAGAACGGCTGGGTCAACTACAACTCCCTCCAGCAGCTGGCGTATTTCACGACGGTGTTCGTCGCGGCGCCTCTGGCCATCGTCACCGGGTTCCGGATGAGCAAACTCTGGCCGGCGAAGGCGAAGGGGCTGAGCAAGGCGTACCCGGTCGAGCTCGCGCGTGCCGTCCATTTCCCCGTGATGCTCTACTTCGTCGTGTTCATCGCGGTGCACGTGATCCTGGTGTTCGCCACCGGGGCGCTGCGCAACCTGAACCACATGTACGCCGGGACCGATGTGGAGAACTGGGTCGGCTTCTGGCTGTTCGTTCTCTCGCTCGTGGTCATCGCCGGGGCGTGGGTGGCCGCCCGACCGCTCGTGCTTGCCCCGATCGCACGTCTGTTCGGAAACGTCAGCGGCCGGTAGCCCGCACGGGGTGGGGGATATCCCACCCCGAATGCTCCGGGCACCGGGGACGCGGTGAGAGTATGCCGACTCCTACCGTGGAGGCATGACGACCACGTCCTCTTCCCCTCCCTCTGCCTCGCCGCGGCGCATCGCGACCCCCGGGCGCCTCCTGGGCGCGATCGCGCAGTTGGCGGCGCTCGGCGCGCTTGGCCCCGCCGTCCTCACCGTCCTCGCGACGATGCTCGGCGTGGGGATCGGTCTGATCCCCATCCTCGGGGTCGGCCTGCTGATCCTCACGGGGCTGGTCTACGCCCTGTTCGGCCTCAGCTGGGTGGAGACGGCGCGCATCGACGGTCTCTACTCCTTCGATCTTCCGCTGCGTCGCCCCCGCCGCAGCCCGAAGTCCGGGTTCGCCGGCGTCGTCCACACCATCTGGCTGCAGGCGATCGATCCCGGGATGTGGCGGGGGATCGCGAACGGCGTGATCGCAACAATCCTCGGCTGGATCGTGCTCGCCTTCGTCGGGGTCTTCGTCTCGGGAATCGCCGTCGCCCTCTCGCCGCTGTACGCGGGGGACGGCACGGGGGTGCGACTGGGTGACACCGGCATCGACGTGGCGATCGGACTGGCGGTCCCCGTCGGCATCCTCGCCGCCGTCATCGGACTCGCCGCCATCATCGGCCTCGCCATCCTCCACGGCGTCCTCGCGCGCGCGATCATGATCCCCTCGCAGGAGGCGCTGTTGGCCGAGCAGGCCCGCCAGTCGCAGGCCCAGCGCGCCGGGGCGGTGCGGGCGGCCGACGTCGAGCGCACCCGGATCGAGCGGGATCTGCACGACGGGGTCCAGCCGCGGCTCGTGTCGGTCGGGATGACCCTCGGGCTCGCGCAGCAGAAGATCGACACCGACCCGGATGCCGCGAAGGAGCTCATCGCCGAGGCGCACACCTCCACCAAGGCGGCCATCACCGAACTGCGCCAGCTCGCCCGCGGTATCCACACGGCCGTGTTGGATGACCGGGGACTGGATGCCGCGCTCTCCGCCCTCGCGGCCCGCTCGCCCGTCCCGGTCCAGCTGGATGTGCGCACCACCCAGCGGTGCTCGCGCACCGCGGAGACCGCCGCGTACTTCGTCATCGCCGAGGCTCTCACCAACGCCGCCAAGCACGCCCGTGCCACCGAATGCCGAGTCTTGATCCGCGAGCGCGAGGGCGCCACCCTGTGGGTGAGGGTCGAGGACAACGGGGTGGGGGGAGCGCGAGTCGTGCCCGGCGGTGGCCTCGATGGCATCTCGAACCGCGCGCTCGGCGTCGGCGGGAGCTTCGATCTCACCAGCCCCGCCGGAGGCCCGACCACCGTGGAGGTGACCATCCCATGCGCATCGTGATCTGTGAGGACTCGGTCCTCCTCCGCGAGGGCCTGGTCCGTCTGCTCGAGGATGCCGGACACGAAGTCGTCGCCGCGCTCGGAGACACCACCGGGCTCGACGACGCGGTCACCACACTCGACCCTGACCTGGTCATCCTGGATGTCAGACTCCCTCCCACCCGCACGGATGAAGGGATCCGCGCTGCCGTCGCGCTCCGCGTCGCGCGCCCCGCGTTGCCGCTGCTGGTCCTCTCCCAATACGTCGAGGAGCGGTATGCCACCGAGTTGATCTCCGGTGCCGGAGGGGGCCTGGGCTACCTGCTGAAGGACCGCGTCGCCGACGTCACGGAGTTCGTGGTGACCCTTTCGGAAATCGGCGCGGGTGGCACGGTCTTCGACCCCGAAGTCGTCGCGCAGCTGCTCGGCCGTCGGGCTCGTGACGCGCGGATGCAACGGCTCACCGATCGGGAGGCGACTGTGCTCGCGCTCATCGCCGAGGGAAAGTCCAACCAGGCGATCGCCCAGACGCTGTTCATCAGCGAGGGCAGCGTCGAAAAGCACATCACGTCGGTGTTCCAGAAGCTCGAGCTCGAACAGGACGACTCCGGTAACCGCCGCGTCCAGGCCGCGCTCGCCCACATCGCCCACAGCCCCCAATCAGGAGGTCTCTCATGACCACGATCCAGCCTCCGGCGCCTGCCGCTCCGGCGCCGACATCGGTCCCGCCGACACCTCCCACGCGCGGATCGTCGCGGGTCATCGCGATCCTGCTGATCGTTCTCGGGTCATTCGTGATCCTGGGCACCGTCTTCGGAACGGTGCTTTCGACGGTGCGCTCCGGCTCGGTGTCGACATCCGCATCGACCCTCGCCGTCTCCGGAGTGCAGGATCTGAGCGTCGAGCTTCGTGCCGGTGCCCTCACGATCGAATACGCGGATGTCCGCGAGGCTGAGCTGACCGTCACGTCCGGTCGCCCCGGCGCCTGGACGTTCGAGACCCGGGGTACCGAACTCGTGGTCGCCTCGCCGGTCGTGGACTGGGGCTTCCCGTGGGTGTTCGCCGGTCCTGATCGCGCGACGCTCACGTTGCCGGAGTCGCTCGAGGGGATTGATGCAGCTCTCGGAATGTCCGCGGGCGGGATGGAGATCGTCGGTGATTTCGGGGACGTCGTCCTCCGCGTCGGAGCCGGCAGCATCGAGCTCGCGGGTTCTGCGGATGCCGTCGAGCTGGACCTCGCCGCCGGCAAGGCGACCATCGACCTGGCCGATGTGTCGCAGGCGGTCGTGGGGGTCAGCGCCGGCTCGGCGGACGTCGATCTCACCGGCACGGCACCGCGCGACATCCAGATCGCCGTCAGCGCGGGTTCGGCGAACGTGAGCGTTCCGGACGTCGCCTATGACGTGACATCCGAGGTGTCGGCGGGCGACTTCCGCAACAGCCTCGGCACCGATTCCGGCGCCTCGCGCACGATCGCGGTCGAGATCTCGGCGGGCGAGGTCATTCTGCGGTCGAACTGAGTGCGGCACCGGCAGCGTAGCCGGCGGTGTAGGACTCCGCGGCACCGAGATGGAACATGTCCTTCTCGGCGGGTCGCACGATCGACCGGGCGCCGGGGAGATCGAGGTCTCCGACGAGATCGGCGCGGCCTCGCACGACGGCGACGGGTCGGCGCGAGGCCTTTCCCTTGACGAGATCGGCCGCCGCCGCCAGCTCATCGGCGACGCAGGGCTGGGTGACCACGAGGGGGCGACCCTCGGCATCCACCCCGCCGCGCAGGTCTTCGAAGACATGGATGCCGCCCGCACCGATCGCGGAGTCCGTCTGCCCCTCGCGCCAGGCCCGGCCGAGAGTGTCGCTGACGATGACGCCCACGTGCGCGCCGGTGGCCTCGCGCAGCCCCGCTGCGAGCGCGCGCGCCGAGGCGTCGGGGTCGACCGGCAGCAGCAGCACCGTCCCGACCGGGGTATTTGAGGCATCCACGCCGGCTGCTGCCGCGATGATGCCCAAGCGATTCTCGACGATGCGGGTGGTGTGGCCGGTGGCCGAGGTGCGCGATGCCACGACCCGCACGGTTTCGGCGGTGATGGCATCCTCGCGGTCGTCGGCCTGCACGAAGCGGCCCTCGGCCTTCGAGACGATCTTCGAGGTCACCACAAGCACATCGCCGTCGACGAGGGTGTCGCCCGCGGCATCAGCGATGAGCGCGACGAGGTCGGCGCCCGCCGTGATCTCGGGGATCCCGTCGAGCGCCCAGACCCGCAGACCGGTCAACGGACGAAGCGCACCTCGGTGAGCGATTCACCGAGGAAGGCCTCGTCGTGCGTTTCGCCGTCGAGGGTGAAGCCGTTGCGCGTGTAGAACCGGTGCGCGCGGGGGTTGTCCTCGGCGACCCAGAGGTACAGCGGCTCGTCCTCGTCGACGGCGGCGTCGAAGAGCTGCTGGCCGATGCCGGTTCCGTGGAACTGGTCGAGCAGATAGATGAAGTACAGCTCGCGCTCGCGCGGAGCATCCTGATCGCGCGAGGGACCGGAGCCGACGAACCCGACGATGTCGCCATCGACGAGTGCGACGCTCATGCGGTACTCGGGGCCCTGCGCAGCCCAGTGGGTCCACAGCTCGGCCATGCGCTTGTGGGAGACGTTCTCAAGAGCGGCTTTGCTGATGAGGTGGTCATAGGTCTCGTGCCAGCAGGTCGCATGGACCCGGCCGAGTTCTTGGGCGTCGACATCCCGGACGGGGCGGACGATGACATCCGTCGTGAGTTCGGCGTTCATGGCCAGACTCTACGCGCGCGCACCCGGCGGACGAAATTGGGGACGGGACATGTCGATCCCCCACAAACGAGTGCCGCGGAGTATGCGCCCACCGCTAGCATCCCGCTCGTGAACGTGATGTGGCGCACCTTCCTCGTGATGTTCCTGGCCCGGCGGCGACTCCGCCGGGAAGGACTGCTCTCGCCGACCGCCGTGGGTCGGATCACCCTGACGACTCTGCCGACCGACATCGACATCCTCGGGCACATGAACAACGGCAGATACCTGTCGCTGTTCGACCTGGGCCGCTGGGACATGATGCTGCGAAGCGGGATGTTCCAGGCGATGAACGCTCGCGGCTGGTACCCGGTCGTCTCGAGCGAGACGATCACCTTCCGCAAGTCGCTGAACCTGTGGCAGCGGTTCGTCCTGGAGACCCGGTTCCTCGGGCACGACGATCGAGCCGTGTACCTCGAGCATCGCGCGGTCGTGAACGGCGAGGTCTACACCCGGGCGATCATCCGGGCGCGTTTCCTGAAGAAGAGCGGCGGCATCGTGACGCACGAGGAGCTGTTCGGGGCTCTCGGCTATCCCGACGACCTGCCCGACGTCGACCCCTGGGTGCACGACTGGGCCGAGGCATCCAAGCTCCCCTCGACGAAGTCCGAAGCACCCAGCGTCTGGAACTGACGCGCTCGCGTTGGCGACGGCGGTTTCGCGGGGGTCGCGGACTTAGGCTGAGCGCATGGACGAGATGCCCTCGGGGGAGACGCTGGCAGAGCGCGCGATCGCGCTCGCCTCACGGTGGATCGCCGAGGCGGCGGACGAGCCCGTAGACGCCGCGGCCCAACGCCTCGCCGACGTGCTGAAAGACCCGAACGGGCTTCCCTTCACCCTCGGGTTCGTCGACGGCGTCGTCCGTCCCGAGAGTCTGACGGCGGCGGCATCCAACCTCGCCCGCGTTGCCCCGCTCGCGCCGAGCTTCCTGCCCTGGTACCTGCGCGGCGCGGTGCGCGTGGGCGGCGCGGTCGCCCCGGTGCTGCCCTCACCCGTGGTGCCGATCGCTCGGCGGGCGCTGCGTGACATGGTCGGCCACCTCATCGTGGATGCGCGGCCCGACAAGCTCGGCTCGGCGATCACCGCGTTGCGGGAGCGGGGTGCGCGCCTCAACCTCAATCTGCTGGGGGAGGCCGTGCTCGGTGAGCACGAGGCGCAGCGGCGGCTGGAGGGCATCCACGAGCTCGTGGGGCGACCCGATGTGGACTACGTCTCGGTCAAGGTGTCCGCGATCTCGTCCCACATCTCGATGTGGGCTTTCGACGAGACGGTCGACGCCGTCGTCGAGCGTCTCATGCCGCTGTATCTGACCGCGTCCGAGACCGGCACTTTCATCAACCTCGACATGGAGGAGTACCGCGACCTCGACCTCACGATCGCGGTGTTCACGCGCATCCTCGAGGATCCGCGCCTGAACGGACTGGAGGCGGGGATCGTGCTGCAGGCCTACCTGCCCGACGCCCTGCCGGCTCTGCAGCAGATCACGGCGTGGGCGCGCGAGCGCATGGCTACGGGCGGAGCGCGCATCAAGGTGCGCCTGGTCAAGGGCGCGAACCTGCCCATGGAGCGCGTGGACGCGATCATGCACGGCTGGGCGCTGGCCACCTACGACCGCAAGGTCGATTCCGACGCGAACTACCTCCGCTGCCTGGGCGAGGCACTGCGCCCGGAGAACACGGCCGCCGTGCGGGTGGGGGTGGCCGGGCACAACCTCTTCGACGTCGCCTACGCGTGGCTGCTCGCCGGTGAGCGCGGGGTGCAGGCGGATGTCGAGATCGAGATGCTCCTCGGCATGGCCCAGGCTCAGGTCGCCGCCGTCTCGCGCGAGGTCGGCCCCGTGCTCCTGTATGTCCCCGTCGTCCATCCCCACGAGTTCGATGTCGCGATCAGCTACCTCGTGCGCCGCTTGGACGAGAGCGCGTCGAGTGAGAACTTCCTTTCGGCGGCGTTCGACCTGGCGGAGGACGAATCCCTCTTCGCACGTGAGCGCGACAGGTTTCTTTCCTCGCTCGATCGCGCCGCAGACCCGGGGCTTCGGGCCGCTCCCCACCGCACGCAGGACCGCACCGCCGAGGCCGAGCTGGGGCTCCGGCAGCAGGAGCGATTGTTGCGTGATGCCGCGCCGGTGGAGGGCGGTCTCACTCAGGCCGTCCTCGGGATCGCGGCCGCCACCGACGACACCGCGGCGGGCCTGTTCCGTTTCGGCGGGGTCGAATACGTCGAGACCGCGGTCTACGCCGAGACCGAGGACCGCGACATCGCCCCGGGAGCTCCCGGATTCCGCAATGCCGCCGACTCGGATCCGGCGCTGCCCGTGAACCGGGAGTGGGCGCGCGAGGTCCTGGCCCGCGTGGCGGTGTCGGCGGCCGGCGACGCCGTGATCGACGCGGCCCGGGTGGGAGAGTCCGACCAGCTCGATGGCATCCTCGAGCGAGTGCGCACAGCTGCCGCCTCCTGGGGAGCGATGCCCGCGGCCGATCGCGCGGCCATCCTTCAGCAGGCCGCCCGCGTGCTCGAGTCCCGCCGTGGAGAGCTGATCGAGGTCGCGGCCTCCGAGACCGGAAAAGTCTTCGCCGAGGCGGATGTCGAGGTCAGTGAGGCCGTCGACTTCGCGAACTACTATGCCGCGACGGCCCGCGAGCTCGACCGTGTTCCGGGCGCCGTCTTCGTGCCCGCCCGGGTCACGGTCGTCGCGCCGCCCTGGAACTTCCCCCTCGCGATCCCCGCGGGAGGGGTCCTCGCCGCGCTCGCCGCCGGGTCCGGTGTCGTCTTCAAGCCCGCCCCTCCCGCCCGGCGGTGCGCCGCCGTCGTCGCCCAGGCGCTCTGGGATGCCGGCGTTCCGCGCGAGGTCCTCGCTCTCGTCGACATCGATGAAGGCCACCTCGGTCAGCACCTGATCACCCACGACATGGTCGATCGGGTGATCCTGACCGGCTCGTGGGACACCGCGGCCCTCTTCCGCTCCTGGCGCCCCGATCTGCCGCTGTTGGCGGAGACCAGTGGCAAGAACGCGATGATCATCACGCCCTCGGCAGACCTTGACCTCGCCGCGGGTGACCTCATCAAGAGTGCGTTCGGTCACGCCGGGCAGAAGTGCTCGGCCGCTTCCCTCGCGATTCTGGTCGGGCCGGTCGGGCGTTCGAAGCGCTTCGCGCGGCAGCTCGTGGATGCTGCGTCGTCGCTGCGCGTCGGCCTGCCGAGTGATCCGCTGAGCGAGGTGGGTCCCGTCATCGAGCCGCCGCGGGGCAAGCTCGACTGGGCGTTGACGACGCTGGCGGACGATGAGCAGTGGCTGCTCCCCCCCGGGCTCGTCGATGCAGGACCTGAGTATGCGGGGCGCCTGTGGACCCCCGGCATCCGCGTGGGCGTCCAGCCCGGCTCGCGTATGCACCACGAGGAGTTCTTCGGCCCGGTCCTGGGGATCATGCATGCGAACACCCTGAGCCACGCGATCGAGCTGCAAAACGCCGTCGCCTATGGGCTCACCGCGGGTCTGTACACGCAGAGTCCCGAAGACCTCGCCCACTGGTTGCGGGATGTCGAGGCGGGCAACCTCTACGTCAACCGGGGGATCACCGGCGCCATCGTGCAGCGCCAGCCCTTCGGCGGGTGGAAGCGTTCGGCGGTCGGTCCCGGCGCCAAGGCCGGCGGGCCGAACTACCTCGCGCGCCTCGGCCGCTGGCGGGGGACGGATGCGGGTGCGCTGTCGTCGACCCTGCACCTGAAGGGTCTGGACTCGCGCATCACGACCGTGATCGAGGCCGCCCAGCCCTCGCTCGACTACCGCGAGTTCGAGTGGCTGCGTCGGGGCGCGCTCTCGGATGCGGTGGCCTGGGATGAGGAGTTCGGACGGGTGAAGGATGTCTCGCGCCTGGTCGTCGAGCGCAACCTTTTCCGCTACCGCCCGGTCGGTGTCGCCATCCGCGCCACGGCGGACGCGTCACTTCAGGAGGTGTTGCGCGTCATCATCGCCGGCATCCGCACCGGTTCGCCCATGTCGCTCAGCAGTGCGGTGGGTCTCCCGGCCCCCGTGCGTCGCGCACTCAGCGACCAGGGGCTGGACGTGTTCGTCGAGACCGAGGCACAGTGGCTCGACCGGGTCGCCTCACCGGCGCAGGATGTCGCGTCCGCCGTCGCCGGTGAACCCCCGGTATCCCGCCCCGAACGGGTACGCCTCGTGGGCAAGCCAGACGCGGTCGCCGCTGCGCACCGTGCCATGGCCGACGCTGTCGGGGGCGACCCGGATGTCGCGGTGTACGACGACGAGGTGACCACGGCCGGGCGCCTGGAGCTGCTGCCGTTCCTCCATGAGCAGTCGATCACCATCACCGCCCATCGCTTCGGCAACCCCGATCCCTGGACCGCCACCGTCATCTGACGCGCGAGGGGGACATGCCCCGGCAGAGAGCGGGCGATCCGGATGCTGACGTCGAGCATCCCGCATGAGATGATGGCCTCGGCGTGCTCGATTCGCCGGCATCTTCACTGCATCCTGTGTTTTGCTCCGTCGGGCCCCTGGACAGCGTCCGCCGCACTTCCCCTCAAGGAGAATGATGCACACGAACGCATCCGAGAACCGCACCGCCCACCGTCGCCGCTATCTGATGTGCCGACCTGAACACTTCACGGTCCGCTACACGATCAACCCGTGGATGCAGCCGGCCAAGCCCACGGACACCGCCAAGGCCCTCGCCCAGTGGCAGGTGCTCCACGACACCTATCTCGCACTCGGCCACGAGGTCGAGCTCATCGACCCGGCGGATGGCCTTCCCGACATGGTCTACACGGCCAACGGCGGATTCGTCGTGGACGGGATCGCCTACGCGCCGAAGTTCCGCTTCGAGCAGCGCGCGGGTGAGGAGCAGCACTTCATCGACTGGTTCCAGGGCCACGGTTTCGAGACCGTCGTGCCGCGCGAGGTGAATGAGGGTGAGGGCGACTTCCTGCTGGTAGGCGACGTGATCCTCGCCGGAACCGGCTTCCGCTCGACCGGCGACAGCCACCGCGAGGTGGGCGAGGTCTTCGGTCGCGAGGTCGTCTCGCTCACCCTCACCGACCCGCGCTTCTACCACCTCGACACCGCCGTGTCGGTGCTCGATCCCGTCGTCGGTACCGAGCGCGGCGGACCGGCTGCCGCGAACATCGCATACCTTCCCGGGGCCTTCGACGAGCGCAGCCAGGCGATCCTCGCCGAGCGCTTCCCGCACGCCATCCGCGTCTCCGACGCCGACGGCGCCGTCTTCGGGCTGAACTCCGCGAGCGATGGCAAGAACGTGTTCATCTCGCCCCGCGCAACCGGTTTCGAGGCGCAGCTGAAGGAGCGGGGCTACACTCCCGTTCTCATCGACCTGTCAGAGCTCCTGCTCGGCGGTGGCGGCATCAAGTGCTGCACGCTCGAGCTGCGACCGAAGGGAAACCCGGCATGACCGCCGCACGCTCACTGGACATGCCCTCGCTCGATACCGCGACGATCGGGATCATCCGTGCCGAAGACGAGCACGTCGCCCACAACTACCACCCGCTGCCGGTCGTGATCACGCGCGGCGAGGGCGTCTGGGTGACGGATGTCGAAGGCAAGCGCTACCTGGACCTGCTGTCGGCCTACTCTGCGGTGAACTTCGGGCACAGCCATCCGGCGCTGCTCGCCGTCGCGCAGGAGCAGCTGCAGCGACTGACGCTCACCAGCCGCGCGTTCCACAACGACAAGCTCGGACTGTTCGCCACGGCCCTGGCGGACCTCGCCGGCAAGGAACTCGTGCTGCCCATGAACACGGGCGCCGAGGCGGTCGAGACCGGCATCAAGGTCGCCCGCGCCTGGGGATACCGCGTCAAGCGCATCGCCCCGGATGCCGCCACGATCGTCGTCGCCAACGGCAACTTCCACGGCCGCACCACGACGATCGTCGGTTTCAGCGACGACCCGAGCGCGCACGACGACTTCGGGCCCTACGCGCCCGGATTCGTCTCGGTGCCCTTCGGCGATATCGCTGCGATCGAGGCGGCGATCGACGAGAACACCGCGGCGGTGCTGATCGAGCCGATCCAGGGCGAGGCGGGCATCATCATCCCGCCCGAGGGATATCTGCGCGCGGTGCGCGAGATCTGCACGAAGCATGGTGTTCTGTTCATCGCCGACGAGATCCAGGCGGGCCTCGGCCGGACCGGTGAGACGTTCGCCTGCGATCTGGAGGGCGTCGTCCCCGACATGTACCTCCTCGGCAAGGCGCTGGGTGGCGGCATCCTGCCACTGTCGGCCGTCGTCGCCGACCGCGACGTGCTGGGTGTCATCCGTCCGGGTGAGCACGGTTCGACGTTCGGTGGCAACCCGCTTGCCGCGGCCGTCGGCGAGCGGGTCGTGGCGATGCTCTCGACCGGAGAGATCCAGGAGCGCACGAGGCTCCTCGGCGAGCATCTCGCAGCCCGGCTCGAGGGCCTCATCGGTCAGGGGGTCACCGCGGTGCGCTGCGTCGGGCTCTGGGCCGGCGTGGACATCGACCCCGCTGTGGGAACCGGGCGCGAGGTCGCCGAGCGCCTCGTCGCCCGCGGCGTTCTCGTCAAGGACACCCACGGCCAGACGATCCGCATCGCGCCGCCCCTTGTCATCCGGGCCACCGAGATCGACTGGGCGATCGAGCAACTCCAGGTCGTGCTTGCGGGCTAGGGTTCGGGCTACGACACGTTGGTGATGATCGAGTCCCAGCCGGTGGCGCCGTCGGGTGCGGGGGAGGCCCGCTCCTCTGTCTGGGTCTCACCGTCGGCGTTTGTGGCGCGGCAGCGGATCGTGTGGGTTCCGGAGGTCGCTGACCACGGGATGCTCCATTGCACCCACGTGTCATCCGAGACGGTGGATGCCAGCTGTGCCTGCTGCCACGGACCGTCATCGACCTGCACCTCGACGGCCGACACCCCGACATGCTGCTGCCAGGCGACGCCCGCGATGACCGTCTCGCCCGCCGGAACCACGACTCCCTGGCGGGGCACGTCGATGCGTGACTCGAGCTTGATCGGCCCGAGCGCCGACCAGCCTCGCGGTGTCCAGTAGCCCTGCGCCTGGTCGAAGCGTGTGACCTCCAGATCCACGACCCACTTCGTCGCCGACGCGTAGCCGTAGAGTCCCGGCACGACCATGCGCACGGGGAAGCCGTGCTCGGCGGGGAGGGGCTCGCCGTTCATGCCGACGGCGAGGATCGCGTTGCGGTCGTCGGTCAGCGCTTCGATCGGCGTTCCGGCGGTGAATCCGTCGATCGAGGTGGAGAGCACCATGTCGGCATCCGCCTGCGGCACTGCCCGCGCCAGCAGCTCGCGGATCGGATATCCCAGCCAGACGGCATTGCCGATGAGGTCACCACCCACCTGATTGGACACGCAGGTGAGGGTCGTGACGCTCTCCTCGAGGGGGAGCGCCAGCAGCTCGTCCCAGGTCAAGACCACCGGGTTCTCGACGAGACCGTGGATGCGCAGACGCCAGTCGGCGGGATCGATCTGCGGCACCACGAGGGCGGTGTCGATGCGGTAGAACTCCGCGTTCGGGGTCACATACGTCGCCAGCCCGAGGATGTCGAGCTCCGCGCTCGCGGGGATCGCTGGGCCGGCGACGGCGGGAGCCGGGAGGCGCACGAGGTCGCGGACGACCGTCACCGCTCTGGCGCCCGCGCGGGCGATGTTCCCGGCCGTGGCCGCGGCCACACCGGCAACGGCGACGACGCCCATCCAGACGAGGGCCTGTCGGCGGTTGGGTGTGTCGGTGTCGGTGTCGGTGTCGGTGTCGGTGTCGGTGTCGGTGTCGGTGTCGGTGTCGGGCTTCGGGCGCAGCAGTCGGACGAGCAGTCCGAGAGCGATGGCCGACACGCCTCCGGCCACCACCGCGGGCAGCCAGGCGACTGCCGTCGCGTCGGCTCGCGTCTGCGCGACGATCGCACCGACCACCCCGATCGCTCCGAGCGTCACGCGACCCCAGGGTGGCACTCGGCGCTCGAGGACTCCGGCGGCCGCCGCGATCAGTACGAGCACGATCGCGATTCCGGTCAGCAGGGCGATCTTGTCGTTCGTGCCGAACAGGGCGATCGCGAGGTCTTTGCCCCAGGGCGGTGCGGCGTCGATGATGGCGCCGCCGATCGCGGCGAACGGGCTGGATGCCGGTGCGACGATCGCCGCGGTGAGCTCGCCGATACCCGCGCCGAGAACCGCCGCAGCCGCGCCCATGAGCCCGGCGACGACGTCATCCCGTCGGCGTGGCGCGTCACCCACCCTTCCGAGGCTAGCGAGGAGGGGGCCGGTTGTCTCTGGGAATACGGTGAGCCGCGACAACGGCCGCCGAGCTGTCACGCGCCCGCCGCCGGGAGTAACACCCGCGCAACATCCTCCGGACTAGGCTCATGTCATGGGCGACCTGTTCGACGGATACGGCTCAATGGCGGCGCCACGAAAGACCGCCTCGGGGATGCCGGCTTTCGATGAGATGTTCGCGGAAGTCACCGGTGGCAAGGCCCCCGCGCAGTCTCGCGAGGCCTATCGCGAGCTCTATCAGGCGCTCGCGAAGATGACGCAGGAGGAGCTGCGCGGCCGTACCGAGTCGCTGGCAAGCTCCTATCTCGCGCAGGGCGTCACCTTCGATTTCGCCGGGGAGGAGCGTCCCTTCCCGCTGGACGCGGTGCCCCGCGTCATCCAGTACGACGAGTGGTCGCGCGTTGAAGCCGGAGTCTCCCAGCGGGTGCGCGCGCTCGAGGCTTTCCTCGATGACGCCTATGGTCGCCAGCACTGTGTGCGCGACGGCGTGCTGCCCGCAGCTCTCATCGCCTCGTCTCAGTATTTCTACCGGCAAGCGGCCGGCATCCATTCGGCCAACGGCGTGCGCATCCAGGTCGCCGGCATCGACCTGATCCGCGATGAGCACGGCGAGATGCGCGTGCTCGAAGACAACGTGCGCGTTCCCTCGGGCGTGAGCTACGTCATCTCCAACCGGCGGGTGATGGCACAGACGCTGCCGGAGCTGTTCGTGTCCATGCACGTGCGCCCGGTCGGCGACTATCCCTACAAGCTGCTCGGCGCGCTGCGCGCCGCGGCCCCGCCCGGCATCGAGGACCCGACGGTCGTCGTCCTCACCCCCGGTGTCTACAACTCGGCGTATTTCGAGCACACCCTGCTCGCCCGGCTCATGGGCGTCGAGCTGGTCGAGGGGCGGGATCTGCTGTGCATGGGCGGCAAGGTCTTCATGCGCACGACGCGGGGCCCTCAGCGGGTCGACGTCATCTACCGCAGGCTCGATGACGACTTCCTCGATCCGCTGCAGTTCCGTGCGGACTCGATGCTCGGCGCACCTGGCCTGATGCTGGCGGCACGGCTGGGCAACGTCACGATCGCCAATGCCGTGGGCAACGGTGTCGCCGACGACAAGCTGCTCTATACCTACGTGCCCGATCTCATCCGGTACTACCTGTCCGAGGAGCCGATCCTCAAGAACGTCGACACCTGGCGGCTCGAAGACCCGGGTGCCCTCGAAGAGGTGCTCGACCGGCTCGACGAGCTCGTCGTCAAGCCCGTCGACGGCTCGGGCGGCAAGGGACTCGTGGTCGGGCCGGATGCCTCCCCGGCCGAGCTCGAGAAGCTGCGGAAGCGCCTCATCGCCGACCCGCGCGGCTGGATCGCGCAGCCGGTCGTCATGCTCTCGACCATCCCGACGCTCGTGGAGGACGGCGTCCGTCCCCGGCACGCCGACCTCCGCCCGTTCGCCGTCAACAACGGTGACGAGGTCTGGGTCCTGCCGGGTGGACTGACGCGTGTGGCGCTCCCCGAGGGGCAGCTCGTGGTCAACTCCAGCCAGGGAGGTGGCTCGAAGGACACGTGGATCGTCGGCGGCGAGGCACCCGGTCACGTCGAGTACGGGCAGGGCCAGGGACTCGCGGGGCTGGTCGCCGACCAGGCTGCCGTCACCGAGGCGATCCCGATCATCTACGACGGTCAGCCCGAGACCCCGCACAAGGGACGTGACGTGCCGTCCGCGCAGCACGAGCAGCAGCAACAGGGCGCGGATGACGCGACGGCGCAGGGCGGTGCATCATGCTGAGCCGCATCGCCGAGAGCCTGTTCTGGATCGGGCGCTACATCGAACGCGCCGACGGCACCGCGCGGATCCTGGACGTCCACCTGCAGTTGCTGCTGGAGGACCCGTGGATCGATGAGGACACCGCCTGCCGCTCCCTGCTGAGCGTCATGGGCTCGGCCCCGAGCGACGGGCTGGCGACGGTGCGCCGCGAGGACGTGCTGCAACAGCTGGCCGTCGATCGGATGCATCCCTCGAGCATCGCGTATTCGATCACCGCCGCCCGTGAGAATGCGCGGCGGGCGCGGGAGATCGTCTCCACCGAGTTGTGGGAGTCGCTCAACGCCACCAACTCGCGCATGCCGCGGCGTCTGCAGACCGACAAGGTGCACGACTTCTTCGGGTGGGTGCGCGAGCGCGCCGCGCTCGCCGTCGGCGTCGTGGACTCCTCGACCAGCCGCGACGAGTATTGGCACTTCTTCACGCTCGGTCGCAGCATCGAGCGGGCCGACATGACCGCGCGGCTCCTGGCGACCAGATCGCTCACCGAGGCATCCGGTCCGTCATGGACCACGATCCTGCGCTCGTGCGGCGCCTATGAGGCGTATCTGCGGACCTATCGCGGCATGCCGAGCGCGCGCAACGCCGCCGAATTCCTCCTGCTCGACCGGCTCTTTCCACGTTCGATCATCTACGCCATCCAACAGGCGGAGGAGTGCATGTCGGGCATCGATCCGCGCGCCGATCGCGTCGGGCACTCCAACAGTGTGTTGCGGGCGCTCGGCAAGATCCGCGCCGAGCTCGAGTACAAGCCGATCGCCGACATCCTGCGGGAGCTCACCGACGAGATGGAACGCGTGCAGGTCGTCACCCGGGAAGCCTCCGAGGCCATCCGACTGCGCTTCTTCCCGACCCAGGCCGAACCCAGTTGGATCGGAGAGATCTCATGAAGCGCCTCCGGATCGAGCACCAGACCTCGTTCGCGTATCAGGGTGATGTGTCGGCCTCGTACAACGAAGCGCGGATGCTGCCGGGATCGACCGACAGCCAGTTCGTGTTGAGTGCGTCGCTGGACATCGAGCCGTCCACGTCGGTCAATCAGTATGTCGACTACTTCGGCACCCGGGTGACGTCGTTCGACACTCTCTCGCCCCACGACTCCCTCACCCTCACCGCGCGCTCGCTCGTCGAGGTGCGCCCGCGCCCGATCGAGCCGATCGATCTGACCTGGGAGCAGCTGGAGCGCGAGGCTGCACGATCGGTGGAGATCGTCGAGCAGATGACCCAGACCCCGCGCACGAAGCCCCACAAGGAAGTCGCGGCGATCGCCCGCTCGATCACCGCCCAGCACGAGCATCCCGGCGATGCCGCACGCGCGATCGCCGAGGCCCTCGGTGACGCGGTGGAGTACACGCACGGCATCACGGGCGTCCACTCGACCGCGTCGGAGGCCTGGGAGGCACGCAAGGGCGTGTGTCAGGACATCGCGCACATCGTCCTCGGTGCGCTCCGCGAGGTCGGCATCCCCGCGCGTTATGTATCGGGGTACCTTCACCCGCGTGCCAACGCGGAGGTCGGTGTCGCCGTCGAGGGCGAGTCCCACGCGTGGGTGGAGTGGTACGCCGGGGCGTGGCAGGGCTTCGACCCGACCAACGGCTCCGAGATCGGCGACAGGCACGTGCTCATCGGCCGTGGCCGCGACTACAACGATGTTCCGCCGGTGCGCGGCGTCTACGCCGGCCCGTTCAAGAGCGAGTTGTCGGTGAAGGTGACGATCACTCGCGAGGCGTAGGCGGCGCGTTCTCCGCCCGGGTGACCTGTTCGCGCAGGTCATCGGGATCGAGGTGTGCCTGCGCGAACGGTGCGGACTGTGGCAGCTCGAGGTGCAGGTCGGTGCCGACGCAGAGGCTCACCGTGCCGTGACGCAGCTCGTGGTCGAGGACGTGACCGCCCGAGCGTCGATCGGTCGTGAGGAAGTGTGCGTGATAGCCGGGGACGGCCAGACCCTCCTCGAATGCCGGGCTGCGAAAGCCGACGATCGTGCCCTCGACGTCGGTGAGCTCGGTCACGGTCTCCTCGTCGGTGGCCGCCACCAGCGGGCGGTACGGGCGTTGCTGGACGTGGACGGCGCGCACGCGCATCGATGAGAAGACTCCGTCGACGCGCACGGCGTACATGTAGTTCGCGGAGGCGATCGCGGTATCGATGCGCTGCAGCAGCGCGGCACGTGGGGTGGGTGCGTCGATGTCGAACCCGGTGTGCGGCGCGAACGTGGTCACGACCGCATAGGGCGTCAGGTCGGACGGTGCCGCGACCGCCGCGGACCCGTCGTCGCGCAGTCGGTAGCAGACACCGTCGAGGATGACCATCTCGCCATCCAGCCCGTCGAAGGTCCCGATCCCGAAGTCGCCGCGCGACAACAGGGTGCTGACGGTCGTCTCGCCGTCGTAGACCCCGTCCAGGAGGGCCGCCATGACGCCCGTCTGGTAGATCGTGTGTCGGGATGCTTTCACGGGCGCCATGCTAGCGAGGACCGTGCGCGCGGATGAGGACGCGCGGATGAGGATCAGTGCGCCACCACCGGCTCGGCGTCGGCGGATGCCGCGTGCAGCGCGCTCGCGACTGAGAACCGCTTGCGACGGAACAACAATGCGGCGATGACGGCGCCCCCGGCGAAGAACGCTGCGCTCCACCAGTACGCGACGGTGTAGCTGTGCACGGCGGCCTCGGCGGCGACCGCATCGGTCGCGGGCTGGTGACCGGCGATGTAGTCGGTCAGTGCGGTCGCTGCGAGCGTGTTCAGCAGTGCCGTGCCGATCGAGCCGCCGACCTGCTGGCTCGTGTTGACCATCGCGGAAGACACCCCGGCGTAGCGACGGTCGATGCCCAGCGTCGCGGTCTGGATGGATGCCGGCATGATCGTCCCCATGCCGAGCCCCAGTGTGAGCAGCGGGGCGAGCGCCTGAAGATACGTGCTGTCGGCATCCAGTCGGGTGAACAGCACCATGGCGGTCGCTGCCAGGAGCATGCCAGCCGGCACGAGGATCTTCGGGCCCAACCTGGGAAGCAGCACGTTGGTGCTCAGCTGGGCCGCGATCACGAGCATCACGATCATCGGGAGGAAGCCGACGCCGGTCTCCATCGGCGAATAGCCGAGCGTCAGCTGGAAGTAGTACGTCACGAACAGGAACACCCCGAACATGCCGGCGCCGGTGATGAGCACGGAGATGAACGCCGCTCCGCGGTTGCGATCGACCACGACGGGAAGCGGCAGGAGGGGGTGCCTGGCGGCGTGCTGCCAGAAGACGAACGCGACCAGGAGGGCACCGGCGGCCACGAGCGAGCCCCAGGCCCAGGGGGAGTCCCACCCGTCGGTCTCGGCGCGGGAGAAGCCGAACACGAGACCGAAGAGTCCTGCCGAAGCGAGGAGTGTGCCCGGGATGTCAAGCTGCGGGCGAGGACCGGTCCGGCTGATCGAGGGGACGAAGAGCAGCGCAAGGACGAAGGCCGCGGCAGCGAAGAAGACGTTGATCGTGAGGTTCCAGCGCCAGTCGAACTGCTCGGTGAGGTAGCCGCCCAGGAGGAGACCGACCGCGCCGCCGGCGCCGGCGATCGCGCCGAAGACGCCGAACGCGCGTGAGCGCTCTCGCGGAATCGTGAAGGTGGTCGTCAGCACCGCCAGCGCAGTGGGTGCGAGCAGCGCGGCGAACACGCCCTGGAGTGCGCGGGCGGCGACGAGCATCTCGAACGAGGGCGCGAGACCTCCCATGAGGGACGCCGCTGCGAAGCCGATCAGTCCGATGAGGAAGGCGAGCTTGCGGCCGATGAGGTCGGACAGTCGTCCTCCCAACAGCAGCAGGCTGCCGAAGGCGAGTGAGTAGGCGGTGACGACCCACTGGCGGTCGCCGTCGGAGAAGCCGAGGTCTGCCTGTGCCGCGGGGAGCGCGATGTTCACGACGGTGGCGTCGAGCACGACCATCAGCTGCGCGATGGCCACGGTGCCCAGGGTCCACCAGCGGCGGGTGGAGAGGGCAGGGGAGGTGTCTGCGGATGTCGTCACAGCGCCAGAGTATACGAAACCGAGGAGTATCGGAAATGAACGGTTTCTGAAGTACGATAGATGTCACGCACCCGCGTGAGGAGAAGAGCATGACAGTCGAGGCACCGTCGCCGGACGCGGTCGCTCCCGCGCGCCTGGGACGTCCGCGCGACGCATCGCGCGATGCCGACATCCTGGAGGCCACGCTCGAAGTCCTCGCCGAGCACGGCTACGACGGCATGACCATCGACATGGTCGCCGCGCACGCGGGTGCCGGCAAGGCGACCGTCTACCGACGCTGGCCGTCGAAGGCCGATCTCGTGATCGACGCGGTCGCCTGCATGAAGATGCGCGACATCGACCTGGAGAATCTTCCCGACACCGGGTCGCTGCGCGGCGACCTGGTGGCACTCGTGCGAGCACCTGAGCTTCCCGAGGCGGAACGCAAGATGCGGGTCATGGGCGGGGTGATCTCGCTCATGTCGCGCGAGCCCGAGCTGGCCCAGGCCGTCTATTCGGCGATCCTCGCGCCGCGCATCACGATCAACCGTGCGCTGCTGCAGCGCGCGAAGGAGCGTGGCGAGATCCGCCAGGATGCCGACGTCGACAAGCTCGCCGCACTCGCGCCCGCGATGACGGCTTTCCGTACCCTCGCCGAGCGCAAGCCTGTCGACCGTGCGTTCCTGCTGTCACTGATCGATGACGTCGTGCTGCCGGCCGCCGGGGTGGCGACGCCCACGGTGCATGACGGCCCGTGACGGTGCGTGACCTCCCGCGACGCTCGATGACCGTGGCGTGACGCTGCGTGACCCACCATGACGTCGAGTGTCCGGGAGTGACGGGCGAGCGTGCGCTGTGCCCGGTCGCGTGACTACGGTCGCGGCATGACTGACACCCTCACGACTGCTTCCACCACTGCTTCCACCACTGCCTCGACCGCCGTCCCCACTGTCGTCCCCACCGCCACGGCCCTCGGTGCGGAGCTCCGCACCATCGAGGGCGCGGAGCGCGCCTCACGCCTGGATGCCGCGGCATCCGCGTGGAACAGCCGCATCGACGCCGACCGTACCGCCGCACACCTCACCTATCGCGTCCGCGGCATCGGGGAGGGGTCCGTCGCGACCCGGATCCGCGCGGGAAACCACGAATTCGTCGTCGATGAGCCGACCGCGCTCGCCGGGGATGACGAGGCCGCCAGCCCGGTGGAGTACGCGCTGGGCGCGATCGCCGCCTGTCAGGTGGTCGTGTTCCGCCTTTACGCCCATGCCCTCGACATCCCGTTCGACGACATCGATGTCGCGGTCGAGGGAGATCTCGATGCCGCCCGACTGTTCGGCAAGGACGAATCCGTGCGCGCCGGCTTCAGCGAGGTGCGCGTGCAGATCTCACTCAGCGGCAGCGCCGCCGAGAGCGACTACGAGCGTCTGCGTGACGTCGTCGACGCGCACTGCCCCGTGCTCGACCTGTTCGCCAACCCGACGGCGGTGACCACGACCGTCCGCAAGGTCTGAGGGTCAGGCGACATGCCGCGGCAAAAAGTGGGACATCCGGCTCAGGGCTCGGGCGTATCCGGGGCGGGGCGCACCGTGGAGAGCGGGCGCGTCTCGTCCAGGGCGAGGCGGAAGCGTGCATCCGGGGTGCGCCGCAGGCGCCCCGATGCCACGAGCCACACGATCGCGATGGCCGAAGCCACGAATGCGGCGATCGCCCCGACCTGGATGGCGGCGCGTGGGCCGAGCTCGGCGGCCACCCACCCGATGATCGGCGCGCCGATCGGCGTGCCGCCCATGAGGATCGCGACGTAGATCGCGAGCACGCGGCCCCGAACGGCCGGCTCCGTCGTGGTCTGCACGTACCCGTTCGCGGTGGACAGCACCGTCACGACGGCAAAACCCGTGAACATGAGCGTGACGGCGTAGAGCCAGTACAGCGGCATGAGGGAGGAGATCGTCGCGGCGATCGCGAACAGCAGCGTCCCCGCGATGATCACCCGCACGCGCGCGCGGTCGCGACGAGCGGCGAGGAGCGCGCCGGTGAGCGAGCCGATCGCGAGGACGGAGCTCAGCACACCGAACCCGTCGGCGCCGGTGCCGAATTCGAGCGCCATCGTCGAGGCGAAGATCGGGAAGTTCATGCCGAAGGCGCCGAGGAGGAACACCACGGTGAACACGATGACGAGGTCGGGGCGGGTGCGCACGTAGCGGAAACCGTCAGCGAGCCGCGACCGCCCGGCCATGGACGCGCGGGGCGTGAGCTCACCGGGGCGCATCACGGCGAGCGCGACGATCATCGCGAGGAAGGTCACACCGTTGACGAGGAAGACCCACCCGGTGCCGATCGCGACGGCCAGAAGACCCGCGACCGCGGGCCCGATCATGCGGGCGGCGTTGAACGATGCCGAATTCAAAGCGACGGCGTTGCTCGTGTGCTCGCGATCGACCAGGTCGGACACGAAAGACTGGCGCGCGGGATTGTCGAATGCGGCGACCAGCCCCAGCGTGAGCGCGAACGCATACATCAGAGGAAGCGTCATCTGCCCGGTGACCAGGAGTGCGCCGATGCCCACGGCCAGCGCGAGCTGCCCGGTCTGGGTCAGAAACAGCAGCGTGCGTCTGTCGAAGCGGTCGGTGACCCATCCGGTCACCCCCACCAGCACGAGCGGCGGTGCGAACTGCAGCGCCATCGTGATGCCGACGGCCGCGGCATCCCCCTCGGTGAGCTCGGTCAGCACAACCCAGTTCTGGGCCGTCGCCTGCATCCAGGTGCCGATGTTCGAGACGAGAGCGCCGATGAACCAGACCCTGTAGTTGAAGATCGACAGGGATCGGAAGGTGGAACTCACCGTTCCAGTATCGCCCCGCGGCCGCGCGGGAGCCCTCCGGTCACATTCACGGCTCGTTCACCAATGTGTCAACCGGAGTGTGGGTGCGCGCGTCATCATGGCCGCATGTCCGCAACAGCGATGGCGCAGCATCTGAACACCCTGAAGTTCGGATCGACGCACAAGAAGGTGTGGTGGCTGTCGGCCCTGGGCATCATGCTCGACGGCTTCGACTTCTTCATCCTGGGCGTCGCGCTGCCCCTGATCGTCGTCCAGTGGAACATCTCACCGCTCGAGACCGGACTCGTCTCCAGCGCCGCCGTCGTGGGCGCGATCGTCGGCGCTTCGCTGATGGGGCGTCTCGCCGACAAGATCGGGCGCAGTCTCGCCTTCAAGATCGACCTCGCGATGTTCGTCGTCTTCGCGCTGGCCTCGGCGTTTGCTCCCGACATCTGGTGGCTCATCGCGTTCCGCTTCCTCTTGGGTGTGGGCGTCGGGGCCGACTATCCGATCGCATCCACGTACGTGGCCGAGATCTCGCCCACCCGCTCGCGCTCGCGGTTGCTGATCGGAGCCTTCAGCTTCCAGGCGGTCGGCCAGCTGCTCGGCGCTCTGGTGGGGCTGGTCGTGCTGTCGGCGCACCCCGATCCGAACGCCTGGCGGTGGATGCTGGCCTTCGGTGTCATTCCCGCGGTGATCATCGTGCTGATGCGCCGCAACGTCCCCGAGAGCCCGATGTGGCTGGCCTCGATGAGGCGCTATGACGAAGCGGTCGACGCCCTCCAGAAATTCACGGGTCGCCGCCTGACCGTGGATGAGGTCCGAGAGGTCACGGCCGAGGAAGCCGTGGCGGGAATGACGTCGCCCGGGAGCGCCGGTACGACGACCGTCGTGGAGAAAAAGGAGATCTTCTCGAAGGATGTGCGGGGTGCGACGATCCTCACGTCGGTGCCCTGGTTCTTCATGGACATCGCGACCTACGGGATCGGCGTGTTCACCCCGACGATCCTCGCGGCACTGGCGCTCGGCAACGCCGCCAACAGCAACTACATCGCGGACGACATCACCTCGACCGAGGGCGCCGCTTTCTTGGACATCTTCCTCATTGTGGGCTTCGCCGCTGCCATCCTGCTGGTGCGCAAGCTGGGGCTGATCTTCATGCAGACCGTCGGCTTCGTCGTGATGGGGGTGGGACTGATCGTGTTGGGTGCCACTGACTTCATGTCGGATGCCAACCCCTGGACGCTGGTGATCTTGTTCACGGCGTTCGCCGCGTTCAACCTCTTCATGAACGCGGGCCCCAATTCGACCACCTTCGCGCTGCCTGCCGTCGCGTTTCGCACCGAGAACCGCGGCGCGGGTGCGGGATTCGCCGCCGCCGCGGGCAAGTTCGGGGCGGCGTTCGGCACGTTCTTCTTCCCGATCATGCAGGACGACTGGGGGCTGTTCCCGACCCTCATGGTCATCGCCGCAGGGTGCTTCGCCGCGGCGCTGATCACCTTCGTCTTCCGTCGCCACGCGACGCGGGCGCTGGGTGAGGATGCGACGACGGCGAAGATCGTGACGATCGACCCCGCCGCGGTGCTCGCCGACCACGCGGCGTCGTCGGTGACTCGACAGACGCCGTCACCGCTGCCCCCGTCAGCTGATATCTGACCCGGTCTCGCCCGCGGCGACGCGCGCGTCGTCGTGGCGGCGGGAGGGAATGGCGAAGGTCGCCGCCAGCCCGACCGCGAGGAATCCGGCGGCGGTGAAGGCCGACCACCTCGTGCCGTCCGAGAACGCCGTCTTGGCGTCGTCTGCGAGCGCCGCGGTGGTGGAAGACGCCGCGAGTTCCTCGATCGCGGCTCCCGCGCTGTCGACCACGGTCGACACGACCTGATCGACCTCGTTTGCGGGCAGTCCGCGGGCATCGAGCGCGGAGGTGAGCACGCCGGCCGTGCTCGTGAACAGGACGGTTCCCAGGATCGCGATGCCGAGCGCTGCGCCGACCTGACGCGAGGTCGACTGCGTTCCCGATCCCTGACCGCTCTGGGCGACGGGCACATCGGCGAGGATCACACCCGTCAGCTGCGCGGTGGCAAGGCCCACGCCGAACCCGTAGACGAACAAGCCGGGGAGAACCCAGCCCCAGGCGGCGTCGGGGGCGATCGCGAGCCCGACAGCGACCACGCCGACGATCTCGGCGATGATGCCGATCCTGACAACGCTCACCGCTCGGACTCTTCCGGTGGACGCTCCCGCGGCGCCGCTCGCCACGAACGAGCCGACCGCCAGCGCGAGAAGGACGAAACCGGTGTGAAGAGCGTCGAGCCCGAGGACGAACTGCAGCCACAGCGGCAGGGACAAGATGAGCCCGAACTCGCCGAGCGAGACGATGAGCGCCGCGATGTTCCCGTACCGGAAGGTCGGAATCCGGAACAGCCCCAGGGTGATCAATGCCGGCTTGCCGACGCGCTCGCGGCGCAGGCACCAGGTGATGAAAGCGCCGGCGGTCACGACGGCGACGCCGAAAGCGATCGGCACCGGCGATACCTGCCACGGCCACGTCCATCCGCCGATGGTGAAGTCACCGTCGACACTCCACCACCCGAGCGTTCGGCCTTCGATCAGGCCGAACACCAATGCTCCGAAAGTGACGAAGGACAGCATCCCGCCGACATAGTCGACCCGGCCGGCTCCGCGATCCCGTGACTCGGTGATCGTGAGCAGCACGCCGATCACGATCACGATGCCCAGGGGGATGTTGATGCCGAACGCCCAGCGCCACGAGAAGTCGGTGGTCAGCCATCCACCCAAGAGCGGGCCGACGGCGGCCATCCCGCCGATCGTCGAGCCCCACACGGCGAAGGCGATCCCTCGCTCGCGCCCACGGAAGCCCGCGTTGATGAGAGACAGTGTGGTCGGCAAGATCATCGCCCCACCGATGCCCTGGATCAGCCGGGCCAGGATGAGGGCGTCGCCCGTGGGTGCCAGTGCTGCTCCCACCGATGCGGCCGCGAAGATCACGACGCCGGTGAGCATGAGTCGTCGCCGGCCGACCCTGTCGGCGAGGGAGCCGAAGACCAGGAGCAGCGAGGCGAAGACCAGCGTGTACGACTCCTGCACCCACTGGACCTGCGTCGAGGTGATGCCGAGGTCCTCGACGATCGACGGAATCGCGACGTTGACGATCGTCGAGTCGACGATGATCAGCGAGACCGCGATGCTGATGAAGACAAGTCCGAGCCACCGGCGGGAAGAGTGCATATCGCTAGAATAGCTAGCAATATCTGCGGAGCGCCATGCCTCGGTAGGCTCGCTGCATGCCGGAGTTCATCGACGCGCACGGCGTCGCCATCGTCTATGACGTCCACGAGCCATCCGGAACCGCGCGGGGCGCGCTCCACCTGCTGCACGGCGTCGGAGACCACGCCGGCCGGTACGCATCGGTGATCGCCGCGCTCACCGGGGCGGGGTTCCGCGTCTACGCCGATGATCACCGCGGGCACGGGCGAACCGGCGTTCGCCAGCACGGCGATCCGGGAAAGCTCGGGCGACTGGGCGTCGGCGGTATGCCGGCGACACTCGCAGCCGTCTGGCAGCTCGACGAGCTGATCCGCGCCGAGAACCCCGGGCTGCCGCTGGTTCTCCTCGGCCACTCATGGGGTTCGTTCTTGGCGCAGATGATCGTGAATGACCACCCCGAAGCGATCGATGCGCTCATCCTCACCGGAAGTGCGCTGCGCTGGCCCGGATCGCTCAATTCGGGTGACCTCAACGCGCCCTGGAAGGGGCCGGATGCCAACGGCATGGAGTGGCTGAGCACCGACACCGAGGTGCAGCGCGCGTTCCTGGACGACCCGCTCACGACCTCCACCCCGCTGCTGAAGCTGTTCGGCCCGGTGGACGCACTGCGGATCATGGGCAGGCCGGGGAAGCACCTCGGTCGCGATATCCCGACGCTGCTCATGGTCGGGCGGGACGACACCGTCGGCGGCCCCCGGAGCGTGCACCGGCTGGCCGAGGCCTACCGCACCCGGTCGGGTTTCACGGATGTCACGACGCTGGTCTATCCCGGAGCTCGGCACGAGATCTTCAACGAGGCCCAGCAGGCCGAGGTGCGCGCCGACCTGATCGCGTGGCTGGACGCCCATATCGCCGCACGGGACTGAGCGGGGAGCTCCGCGTGATCCTAGGCTTGTCGCATGCACGGTGAGTACAAAGTCCCCGGCGGCAAGCTCGTGGTCGTCGATCTCGACGTCCGAGAGGGGCGGCTCGCCGATGTCCACCTCGCGGGGGACTTCTTCCTCGAGCCGGACGAAGCGCTCGCCGACATCGATGCGGCGCTCACGGGTCTGCCGGCTGAGGCCGATGTCGCCACGATCGCCGCGGCGGTTCGCGCGGCGCTTCCCGAGGGGGCGCAGCTGCTGGGGTTCACGCCGGAGTCGGTGGGCACCGTCGTGCGCCGCGCCCTGATCACGGCGCCCGGATGGCGCGACTTCTCGTGGCAGATCGTGCACGAGCGCCCGGTGTCCGCGCACATGAACCTCGCGCTCGACGAGGTGCTCACCGCCCGCGTCGGCGACGGGCGTCGGTCGCCGACGCTGCGGCTGTGGGAGTGGAACGAGTCGGCTGTGGTCATCGGCTCGTTCCAGTCATACCGCAACGAGGTCGATCCCGAGGGAGCGGCCAGACACGGCTTCGACGTCGTGCGCCGGATCTCGGGTGGCGGCGCGATGCTCATGGGGGCGGACGCGATCATCACGTATTCGCTCTATGTGCCGGCGGCGCTCGTGGCGGGAATGACCTTCGCCGACTCGTACGCCTATCTGGACGACTGGGTGCTCGAAGCGCTGCGGGCCCTCGGGATCGATGCGGTGTACCAGCCACTCAACGACATCACCGGCCCCGACGGCAAGATCGGCGGTGCCGCCCAGAAGCGGTTGGCCAACGGCGGTGTGCTGCACCACGCGACCCTCAGCTATGACATGGACGGCGCGGTGCTCACCGACGTCCTGCGGATCGGTCGAGAGAAGCTCTCCGACAAGGGCACGACCTCGGCCGCCAAACGTGTCGACCCGCTGCGTCGGCAGACCGGGTTGCCGCGCGAGGCGATCATGCAGAAGCTCTCCGACACCTTCGCCGCGCGGTACGGCGCAGCTCCCGGACGTATCACCGATGAGGAATACGCCGAGGCTGAAGCGCTCGTGGCATCCAAATTCGCCACCGACGCCTGGCTGCATCGCGTCCCGTGACCGCGCGTTCCGTGATCCAGCTCCACCACTCCGACAACCTGCCGGTGCTGCGTGCTCTGGCGGACGAGTCCGCGATGCTCGTCTACCTCGATCCGCCGTTCAACACCGGGCGGGTGCAGGGTCGCGCGATCGAGTCCGCGACCGCACCGGGGGAGGTACGGCGTCCCGGCGCCTACACCCGGCGGGGATTCCACGGGCGTGACTACGAGCGACTGAGAGGTGATCTGCGCACCTACGACGACCGCTTCGACGACTACTGGGGATTCCTGGAGCCACGGCTGGCCGAGGCGTGGCGGGTGCTGCGTCCCGAAGGGACGCTCTACCTGCATCTGGACTACCGCGAGGCGCACTACGCGAAGGTGATGCTGGATGCGCTGTTCGGCCGGGAGTGCTTCCTCAACGAGATCATCTGGGCTTACGACTACGGTGCCAAGAGCAAGCGCCGATGGCCGACCAAGCACGACACGATCCTCGTCTACGTCAAAGACCCGGCGCGGTATTGGTTCGACTCCGCCGAGGTCGACCGCGAGCCCTACATGGCGCCCGGACTCGTCACGCCCGAGAAGGCGGAACGCGGAAAGCTTCCGACCGACGTCTGGTGGCACACGATCGTGCCCACTGCCGGGCGGGAGAAGACCGGATATCCGACGCAGAAGCCCGAAGGCATCCTGCGTCGGATCGTGCAGGCATCCACCCGAGTGGGGGATCTCGTCGTCGATCCGTTCGCGGGCTCGGGAACCACCGGCGCCGTTGCCGCAGCGCTCGGGCGTGATGCCATCCTGATCGACGCCAGCGCGGAGGCCGTTGCCGTGATGCGCGCGCGGCTCCCCGAGGCGGACGTCGTCGACTCAGTGAGCTGAGGTGACGCGTCCGGCGCCGGCCGATGGGTGCACCGCGAAGATGTGGGGCGGAGCAAACCCCGCCTCGGCGAAGGCGACTGTCACCGCCTCCGTCACGGCGGTCACATCCTCGTGTCGCACGAGCGCGATCGCCGCGCCGCCGAATCCGCCGCCGGTCATGCGGGCGCCGATGGCTCCCGCCGCCATCGATGTCGCCACAGCGGTGTCGAGCTCCGGGACCGAGATCTCGAAGTCGTCGCGCATCGAGGCGTGGGAGTCCAGGAGCAGGGCTCCGATCGCCAGGGGACCGCGTGCGCGCAGGACCTCGACGGTGTCCAGCACGCGCTCGTTCTCGGTGACGACGTGGCGCACACGCCGGAACGTGACGTCGTCGAGAATGTCCTCGGCGCGGGCGAGGTCGTCGACGACGAGGTCGCGCAACGAGGAGACCCCCATGGTCGCCGCGCCCAGTTCGCACGAGGCCCGACGCTCGCCGTAGCCGCCCGTGGAGTGTTGATGTTTGACGCGGGTGTCCATCACGAGCAGTTCGAGACCGGCCGCGGCGAATCCGAGCGGCACGGACTGCGTCTGCAGGCTGCGGCAGTCGAGGAACGTCGCGGCATCGGACTGGCCCAGCATGGATGCCATCTGATCCATGATTCCCGTCGGTGCCCCCACCGCGTCGTTCTCGGCGCGCCGCCCGGCGATCGCCAGCTCGCGGCGTGAGAGCCCGAGCTCCCACAGCTCGTTGAGTGCCATCGCCACGGCGCCCTCGATCGCCGCCGACGACGAGAGTCCCGCACCCACCGGAACGTCGGATGCGATGGCGATGTCGGCGCCCGCGGGAATCCCCTCGGCGTGTGCGAGCAGCGCCCAGGCGATGCCGAGCGGGTAGCGAGCCCACTCGACGATCTCGTCGCGCCGGGAGGGGAACAGGTCGTTCAGCTCGACGAGGGGAACCTCGACGGTCTCTTCGGCGAACGTCGACGCGACGCGCACGCGGGCGTCGGCACGCAGGGCGACAGCGGCGTGGGTGCGATGGTCGATGGCGAAGGGGAGCACGAAGCCGTCGTTGTAGTCGGTGTGCTCGCCGATGAGGTTCACGCGGCCGGGAGCTGACCAGAGACCCGACGGAGCGGCGGCGAACGCGGCCGCGAAGAGTTCCGCCGCATCGGCGGATGCCGCGGATGCCGCGGATGCTGCGGTGTCGCTCATGCCTGTACCCCCTCGACGTACGCGGAGGCCACGGCGGCGCGGATCCGCTCGGCGGCCGCCTCGGGCGGGACATCCCCGATCCAGGCGCCCATGGCGGCCTCCGATCCTGCGAGGAACTTCAGCTTGTCGGCCGCACGTCGCGGCGAGGTGATCTCCAGGTGCATGCGCACGGTGTCGCGGGCGACGTGCACGGGGGCTTGGTGCCAGGCGGCGATGTAGGGCGTCGGGGTGTCGTACAGCGCATCGATGCCACGGAGCAGCCGCAGGTAGAGCGGGGCGAGCTCATCGCGCTCGGCGTCGGTCGTCTCGGCGAAGTCTGCGACGTGGCGGTGCGGCATGAGGTGCACCTCGATCGGCCAGCGCGCCGCGAAGGGGACATATGCGGTCCAGTGCTCGCCCGAGAGCACGACGCGGCTGCCGCCGCGCTCGAAGTCGAGCACCCGCTGCATCAGATCGGGCGCGGTGCGCTCGATGTTCGAGAGCAGACGCTGGGTGCGGGGTGTGACATACGGGTAGGAGTAGATCTGACCGTGCGGATGGGGGAGGGTGACCCCGATCGCCTCGCCGCGGTTTTCGAAGGGGAAGACCTGCTGGATGCCGGGCAGGGCGGACAGCGCAGCGGTGCGGTCGGCCCATGCCTCGATGACGGTGCGGGCGCGAGTCGCGGTCTGCGTCCCGAACGAGCCGGTGTGTTCGGGGCTGAAACAGACGACCTCGCAGCGCCCGACCGAGGTGCGGGTGTTACCGAGAGCCAGAGCATCCAGGTCGTCGAGGCTGCGGGGTGCGTCGTCGGCGACCGGGGTGTCGCCGTGTGCGGCTGCGAGGGCCGGGCCGAACGAGGGGGACTTGTTCTCGAACACGGCGACGTCGTAGCGCGACGGCAGCTCGGAAGGATTGGTGGGCGTCTGCGGCGACAGCGGATCGAGTTCGGCGGGTGGAAGGAATGCGCGGTTCTGGCGGGCGGCGGCCACGGAGATCCAGTCGCCGGTCAGCACGTCCTGGCGCATCGTCGCTGTGGCCGGGCGCGGCCCGAGGTCGCGGGTGTCGATCGCGCGGTCGGGGCCGAGTTGCGTTCCGGGGTCGTCGTAGTAGAAGAGGTCGCGGCCATCGGCGAGGGTGTCATCGCGACGGACGACGCCCGCGCCGAGTTCGGTCACGGGGAGCTGGCGCATGTTCACGATAACATCGTAGACATTCTGCATGCTATCGTCAACATGATCCCGCTCGGGGAACCATGACCCTGTGAGGCAACTATGAACGCCAAACGCGCCTCGATGGCGGATGTCGCCGCCCTTGCGGGAGTGTCGGCGCAGACCGTCTCACGCGTCGTGAACGGGAGCGCTCGGGTCGACCCCGCCACCCGAGACCGCGTCGAGGCGGCGATGCTCGAGTGTGGCTACCGTGTGCACCGCGCAGCCCGTGCCCTGCGCACTGGTCGCAGCGGAACGATCGGCGCGGTCGTATCGACGCTTGCCACGGTCGGCAACTCGCTCATGCTCGAAGCCGTCACCGATGCCGCCGCGTCCCGCGGCTACGATGTCGCCGTCGTCACGCTCCGCGACGGCGCCGCGTCCGCTCTTGAACGCCTGCGCGAGCAGGGTGTGGACGGCGTGGTTGTCATCAACGAGGCATCCGCGCTCGCTCGCAGTGCCGAGCTGCCGGTCGGCCTCCGCCTGGCCGTCGTGGACTCCCCGCCCGATGACCGTTACTCAGGTGTAGAGACCGATCACGTCGGAGGAGCCACGGCCGCCACCGCGTATCTGCTGGATCTCGGGCACGCGACGGTGTCACACCTCGCGGGCCCCGCGACCTCGTACGCGGCATCCGAGCGCGAACGCGGCTGGCGGTCGGCGTTGGACGACCGAGGCGTCGAGCGGGGCGAGCCCGTGCGCGGATCGTGGAGTTCCGCATCCGGGTACGAGGCGGCCCGGCTGCTCATCGAGACCCGAGCGATCGGCACGGCCCTGTTCGTCGCCAACGACCAGATGGCGCTCGGTGCGCTGCGGGCGCTGGCCGATGCCGGGTTGCGGGTGCCCGAGGATGTCTCGGTCGTCGGCTTCGACGATGTCGCTGACGCTGCCAACTATCGCCCTCCGCTCACGACGGTGCGGCAGGATTTCCACACTCTCGGCGAGGCCGCCGTCGCAGCGCTGTTGGATGAGACGGGCACGGGCGGGCGACACGTGGTCGCCGCCCCCCTCGTCGAGCGCGGCAGCGCGGCAGCGCCCACGGCGACCTGATCAGTCCAGCGCGACGGCTTCGATGAGCGCCGCTGACTGCGGATACTGCATCGGGGGGCGAAGCCCCGCCGTGCGCGCTGTGCGGCCGGACATGACCACCGACGTTTCCGACCAGGCGAGCGTCGACTGCCCGGGGTGGCCGCCGGCGCCGTCCGGAGCGATGAGGCCGATGCGGTAGCGGCGTTCGTCGTCGAGTCCCGGCAGGGTGACCGGCGCCGGCGGGTGGAAGGCGCTGGTCGTCACCTGGGTGAGCGAGAAGAGGGCTCGTGACCCGTCCGCCGCGACCACGCCGCGCAGGTCGAGCGAGGGATCCGCGAGGTCGGCGTGCACCCGGCGGCCCGTCGCGATCATCTCTCGGGCGTCCTTGTGCACCGACACCCACGCGGCGATGCGCGACAGTGTCTCGTCGTCCTCGCGGGTGAGGTCCCATTCGATCCCGAAGTGGCCGAACAGGGCGGTGATGGCGCTCAGCTCGAGCGAGGCCGTACGCCCCGTCGAGTGCACCACGGGGCTCGTGAGGTGCGCCCCCATCATTTCGGGCGGCACCACCAGGCCCGTGTAGCGCTGGATGTCGAGACGCTCGATCGGGTCGAGGCAGTCGCTCGTCCAGATGCGGTCGGTGTGCTCCAGGATGCCGAGGTCGACGCGCGAACCGCCGGAGGCGCAGGACTCGATTTCGAGCCCGGGGTGCTTCGCCTTGAGTTCGTCGAGCAGTCGGTACAGCGCCAGCACATTCGCGTGGCCGCGGAACCCCGCCCCCGCGCCGCCGCCCGGTTCGAGCAGATCGCGGTTGTGGTCCCACTTGAGGTAGGCGATGTCGTATTCGTCGAGCAGGGCGTTCAGCCGCTCGGAGAGGTAGGCGTAGGCATCCGGGTTCGACAGGTCCAACACCTGCTGCTGGCGACCGGGCCGGGGGAGTTCGCCGCGGGCGCGCAAGATCCAGTCCGGATGCTGCCGGGCGAGGTCGCTGTCGGGGTTGACCATCTCAGGTTCGACCCAGAGGCCGAACTCCATCCCGAGGCCGGTGACGTAGTCGATGAGCGGTGCGAGCCCGTCGGGCCAGACATCCTCGTCGACGTACCAGTCGCCGAGGCCCGCGGTCTCGCCGCGGCGTCCGCGGAACCAGCCGTCGTCGAGCACGAATCGCTCCACTCCGACCTGGGCCGCGCGGTCGGCGAGCGCCTGGATCGTGGGGAGGTCGTGGTCGAAGTAGACGGCCTCCCAGGTGTTGAGCGTGACCGGGCGGGGTCGTCGTGGGTGCTGGGCGCGGGCGCGCAGCTCGTCGTGGAAGCGGGCGGCGAACGTGTCCAGCCCGTCGCCCCACGATCCGACCGCCCACGGACTCGCGTAGGACTCGCCGGTGGTGAGGGTGATCTCGCCGGCGGTGAGGAGTTCACCGGCCCAGATCACGCTGTCGCCGGTCGGAGTGCGCTCGGCGGTCATGCGCTGATCGCCCGACCACGCCAGATGCACGCCGTGGACCAGGCCGCGTTCGAAGCCGAAGCCGGGGGTGCCGGCGACTACCACGAGGGTCGCATCCGCCCCGGGCCTGCCGCGGCGACTCTCGCGAACGTGGCCGCCGACCGTGAACGCGCTGCGCTGCGGCGACCGCTCTCGCAGGTGGTGCCCCGTCGTGGTCAGTAGCTCGCGCGCGCTCGACGGCACGGGAAAGCCGAGCTGCAGCGACTGCAGTCGGTATGGCGCATCGCCGAGGTTGGTGAGGGTGTGGCGCTGACGCACCGCCCCTCCGGCCCCGACGATGATCTCGGAGACGACGCTCAGCTGCGCCTCGGTGTCGCGCAGCCAGAACCGCGCTGAGACGTCGTCGATGATCGCATCGTGCAACGTCAGGCGGCTCGAGAAGTCACGACCTGAGCGATCTCCCTCCAGGCCCGGCGAGGTGAGCCATCCGCCCGAGGCCTGCGGCAGGATCGTGAGTCGACCGGTTTCGTCCAATCCCCCCGACACTCGCTGGGGCACGGCACCGCGTGTGATCCCCGCGAGCTCGTCTGCGTCCAGTTCGCCGAGGTCCTCGCCCCAGTGGACGATGACCGGCTGGTCGGCGCTGTGCACATCGAGCACGACGCTCGTGCCGCCCTGTCGCAGGTGGACGACGGGAGGCAGAGTGCTCGACGGCGCGGTGTCGGGGGGAGTGGGCATGGATCAGTCCTCGAGGTAGCCGAGCTCAGCGCTCGCGAGGAAGCGTACCGAGGGGATCGTCACGTTCTCCAGCTCGACGATCACGACCGTGTTCTCGCCCGCACGCGTCGCGGGGCCCGGCACGAACAGCGTGCGCTGCGGACCGTTCTGCCAGTAGCGACCCAAGAAGAAGCCGTTGATGAACGCGTACCCCTTGCCGAACCCGTCGGTGTCGAGGAAGAGGTCGGATGCGGCATCCAGTGTGAACGAGGCGCGCAGGCCCACCGTGCCGGAGTAAGCGGCGGCAGCGGGCGCCGGGGCTGCTTCGAGCACGGATGCTGCGACCGCGGTCACATCGATCGGTGTGGCAGTCCATCCCGTGAGCGCCGCTCCATCCACCGTGGGCACGCCGATGAGTCCCTTGTGCTCGCCGATGCGGCTCGCATAGTTGATGCGCCCCTGGTCCTCGACCAGCAGCTCGAGGCGTCCGGCCGAGGGCAGGGCGATCGTGTGCTCGTGTTCGCGGCGCGACATCCGGCCTACGGGGGTGCCGTCGACCGACGCCCACGCGAGGTCGCGCACCTCGTCCACCGCGAACAGTCCCGCGGGGGCATCGGCGGCGTACAGGACGAGCGCCCCGTCCTGTCCGAGCTGCTCGAAGGTCGCGGGAGCCTCGGTCGTCTGAATCTCGCGGACCAGCGGCGCGAGCCAGTCGCCCGTGGCCTCCAGCGGCACCTCGAGGATCGGGGCGGCGGTGGGGTCTGCGGGCACCTCGTCTGGCACCGGTGCGTACTTGGCGATGACCTCACGGAACGCCCAGAACTTGGCGTTGGGGTTTCCCGCCTCATCCAGCGGGGCGTCGTAGTCGTACGAGGTCGTGATCGCCGAGTAACGGCCCTTGTCGTTTGCGCCGTTCATGAGGCCGAAGTTCGTGCCGCCGTGGAACATGTAGAAGTTCACCGAGGCGCCGGCGGCGAGCATGTCGTCGAGATCTTGTGCTGCGACCTCGGGCGAGGTGGTGTGGTGGTTCGAGCCCCACCAGTCGAACCAGCCGTCCCAGAACTCCGAGCACATGAGGGGCCCGGTGGGCTGGAATTCGCGGAGGGTTGCCAGACGTTCGCTGGCGCGGGAGCCGAAGGAACCGGTCAGGTGCAGGACACCCGGAAGGCTGCCGTTGCGCAGCATGTCGGGCTGCGGCTGATCGACGGTCGTCAGTGGGACCGTGATTCCGGCGGCGCGGGTGACGCGCACGAGCTCCTCGAGGTAGGCCTTGTCGGCGCCGTAGGCGCCGTACTCGTTCTCGATCTGCACGAGGATGACGTTGCCGCCGCGATCGATCTGGCGGGGCGTGACGATCTCGTAGATGTTCTCGAGGAAGCGGGTGATCTCGCGCACGAACCCGGGCTCGGAGCTGCGCAGGCCGAGCGAGGTGTCGGTGGTGAGCCACGTCGGCAGCCCGCCGTTGGCCCACTCGGCGCAGATGTAGGGGCCGGGGCGCACGATCGCGTGCATCCCCTCGGCCGCGACGAGATCGAGGAAGCGACCCAGATCGTTCCAGCCCGTGCTATCCCATTCGCCGCGCACCGGCTCGTGGGTGTTCCACGAGACGTAGGTCTCGATGGTGTTCAGACCCATGAGGCGGGCCTTGTGGATGCGGTCGGCCCACTGGTCGGGGTGCACCCGGAAGTAGTGGATGGCGCCCGAGAGGATCTGGTAGGGCTCGCCGTCGAGGAGGAAGTCGGTGTCGCCGATGGTGAAAGTGGTCACGAGCGCGCTTTCGGTAGGGAGAGAGGTTGATGGGTGAAGGGCAGGAGAACGGCGGGAGGGGAGCTGGCCCCCTCCCGCCGCGTCGCCGTTCCCGGAGAGGGGTTACTGGTTGACCGAGAAGCCCTGGCTGTTGCCGTACTCGACGAGCTGGTCCTGCCAGTCCATGAGTCCGTCGGTCAGGGTCGTCGAACCGTTGTAGGCCTCGCCGACCGTGTCGTTGAAGATGCTGTTCGCGTAGACCTGGAAGGGCAGGTACTGCCAGCCGGTGCCGACCGACTCGGATGCCGCGACGAGCACCTCGTTGATGGCCTGGCCGCCGAAGTACTCCGAGGTTGCGCTCTGGAACTCTTCGGAGTTCAGCGTCGCGGTCGTGGCGGGGAAGCCGCCGGTCTCGACGAACATGTTCACGCTCTCGTCGGAGTTGTTCAGCCACTTGAGGAACCCGGCCGCAAGCGCCGCGTTCTCGGTGCCGGCGAGCACAGCCTGCGCGCTTCCGCCGTTCTCAGCCGAGACCGCTTCGCCGCCGTCGTAGGTCGGCATCGGGGCGACGCGCCACTCACCGGCGGACTGCGGCACGGAGGACTCGAAGTTGCTCGGCATCCACGCACCGGTCACAAGGGTTGCGAGCGTCCCGTTGCCGAGGCCCGTGAACCACTCGTTCGACCAGCCTGAGATGTCGGAGAGCAGGCCCTCGTCGATCAACGTCTGCCACATCTCAGCCCACTCGGTGGCGCCGGCGTCGTTCAGGTCGATCGTGACGTCGGTGCCGTCGGTGGTCGAGTAGGGGCGGCCGCCGGCCTGCCAGATCATCGACTGCGTGAAGCCCGCGTCGCCCGAGTCCGAGGTGATGTACTTCGTGGGGTCGGCCTCGTGCAGCTGACGCGCGACCTCGATGTACTCGTCCCACGTGGTCGGAACCTCAAGGCCGAACTCGTCGAAGATCGTGGCGTTGTAGAACATCGCCATGGGTCCCGAGTCCTGGGGCAGACCGTAGATGCCGCCGTCGAGGGCGACGGAGCCCCAGGTGGACGCCGAATAGTCGGCCTCGAGGTCGCCGAAGCCGAATGACGTGAGGTCGAGGAGGCCGCCGGTCAGGGCGAACTGGGGCATCGCGTAGTACTCGATTTGCGCGACATCCGGGGCACCCGACCCCGCCATGATCGCGTTCTGCAGCGCGGTGTACTGGTCGGCGCTGGTGCCGGCGTTGACGAGGTTGACCGTGACGTTGGGGTACTCCGCCTCGAACGCCGCGACCTGGTCGGCGCTGGAGGGTGCCCACGCCCAGTAGGTGATCTCTCCGCCGGCCTCGAGGGCGGCCTCGATGTCGTCGGCCGAGCCGCCGCCGCTGCTGCTGCCGCCTGACGAGCAGGCCACGAGCGACACCGCCGCGATCGCCGCGACCGAGACTCCGGCGACGCGACGAAGCGCCGTTCCGGTGGTCATCTTCTTCATGGTGTTCCTTCCACTTCCTTGTTTGCGGAACCGGGGCAGGGCGCTCCGGGCTGTCTGAGAGGGCTTGTGTCACGAAGCAGTGCCTCCCGGGCTGCTCCAGATCTGGGCTACTCCTTGACGCTCCCCGCCGTGAGCCCCGACTGCCAGAACCGCTGCAGCAGCAGGAATGACACGACGATCGGGATGATCGACAGGAACGCGCCGGTGAGCACCAGGTTGTAGATCGGTTGCGCGCCGGCGCCGGTCGCCTGCGCGTTCCACTGGTTCAGGCCCACCGTCAGGGGGTACCAGTTCGGGTCGCTGAGCATGATGAGCGGCAGGAAGTAGTTGTTCCAGGTGGCGACGACCGCGAACAGCAGCACCGTCACGATGCCGGGGACCAGCAGGCGGATCGAGATCGTGAAGAAGGTGCGGATCTCGCTCGCCCCGTCCATCCGCGCGGCCTCGAGCAGCTCGGTCGGGATAGCATCCGTCGCGTAGACCCAGATGAGGTACAGACCGAACGGGCTGATGAGCGAGGGGATGATGATCGCCCACGGGGTGTTGGTCAGCCCCATCTGGCTGAACAGCAGGAAGGTCGGGACGGCCAGGGCTGTTCCCGGCACGGCGACCGCGCCCAGCACCACGGCGAAGTAGATCTTGCGACCCTTGAAGTTGTACTTGGCCAGGCCGTAGCCGGCCATCGTCGCCAGCAGGGTCGCACCGCCCGCACCCACCACGACGTACAGCAGCGTGTTGCCGAGCCACCGGACGAAGATGCCGTCGTTGTAAGTCAGGGTGTCGACGATGTTGTCCCAGAGGGCGAAGTCACCGCCGAACCACAGACCGAAGGTGGTGAACAGGTTCTCCTGCGTCTTGGAGGCATTGACGAACAGCCAGAACAGCGGCACGAGGGTGTACAGCAGGTACACCGACATGACGAGGGTCAGCACGAGCGACTTGCGCTTGTGCGTCGGAGAGGTGTGCGCGTAGGTGCGGGTGTTCATCGCTGCTCCTGCCGTGAGCCGCGCAGCTGGACCACGTAGGCGATCACCGCGGTGATGATGCCCATGATGATCGCCACGGTCGCGGCGTAGTTGTACTGCTGACCCGCGAACGACAGGTTGTAGGCGTACATGTTGGGCGTGTAGAAGGTCGTGATGATGTTCGGCGCGAGCGGCTGCAGGATGTTCGGCTCGTTGAACAGCTGGAAGCTGCCGATGATCGAGAAGATCGTCGCGATCACCAGCGCCCCGCGAACGGCCGGGATCTTGATCGAGAAGATCGTCCGCCAGGCGCCGGCGCCATCGATGGAGGCCGCCTCGTAGAGCTCGGAGGGGATGGTCTTCAGTGACGAGTAGAAGATCAGCATGTTGTAGCCGACGAACTCCCAGGTCACGATGTTGCCGATCGCGACGAGGATCCATTGCGAGCTGAACGGCTGGACGACGTCTCCGCCGAGCAGATCGTTGAGATTGGATGTGAGACCGAACTGATCGCCGTAGATGTAGCCCCACATGAGAACGGCGACCACCGCGGGAACCGCGTAGGGAAGGAAGATCACGATGCGGTAAAAGCCGGTCGCGTGTAGTCGTGCACTGTCGATCGCGAGGGCCGCGGCCAAGGCTAGACCCAGCATGATCGGCACCTGTACGACGAGGAAGACCAGAACCCGCAGGAAACCGTTCCAGAACCGCTCGTCAGTCAGTGCGGCGATGTAGTTGTCGAGGCCGACGAAAACGGTGCCGCCGATGAGCTGGTCCCGGAACAGGCTCAGCCCGAGGGCGTAGACGAGCGGCGCCAGGAAGACGAGGGTGAAGACAATCGCGAACGGACCGGCGAAGATCCAGCCCCTCCAGTCGCTGCGGGAGCGCGTCCGCGGGGTGCGCTTCGAGCGCGGTGCCGCTGCTCGAACTGCTGTTGTGGTCATCATCAACCGAAGCCTCTTCTGTGATGCTCTCTCGACTGGTGCGTCGATGTTGACGTAAACATAGCCCCGCTCTGGGTAGCATGTCAACGTCAACATGGATCGTTGAGGTGAGCGAAGATGCCGAACGGGGATGCCAAAGCCCCCAGACCTGTGCGCCGTCCGGCGTCGATGGCGGACGTTGCACGGCTGGCCGGGGTGTCCGGTCAGACCGTGTCGAGAGTGGCCAATGAGGTTGAGAACGTCGACCCCGCGACCCGCGCCCGCGTGCTCGCGGCGATGCGCGAAGTCGGCTACCGACCCAACCGCGCCGCGCGGGCGTTGCGGTCGGGGCGATTCGGCAGCATCGGAGTGATCATGTTCTCGCTGTCGTCGTACGGGAACACGCGGTCGCTCGAGGCGATCGCCACCGGTGCGGCATCGGCGGGGTACTCGATCACGCTCATCCCGCTGGCATCCGCGTCTCCTATGGCGGTGGCTGCGGCGTTCGCCCGGCTGAGCGAGCACGCGGTCGACGGCGTGGTCATCATCATGGAAGCCCACTACCTCCACGACAGTCAGGTCGAGTTGCCGACCGATCTTCCGATCGTCGTGCTGGATTCAAGCGGTCAATACCCCTATCCGATCATCGACACCGACCAGGCGCAGGGCGCACGCTTGGCGACGCAGCACTTGCTGGACCTCGGCCACGACACCGTGTGGCACGTTTCAGGTCCGGCAGTCTCGTTCTCGGCGACCCGACGTCGGGACTCGTGGCGCGCCACCCTTGAGGCCGCGGGGGCGCGAGTTCCGGAGGTGCTGCGCGGGGACTGGAGCGCGAACTCCGGCTATGACGCGGGGTGCATCCTCGCCGAGCGGGATGATGTCACGGCGGTCTTCGCATCCAACGACGAGATGGCGCTCGGTGTTCTGCGTGCGTTCCGGGAGCACGGCATCCGGGTGCCCGAGGATCGCAGTGTCGTGGGGTTCGACGACATGCGCGAGTCCGCGAACTTCTCACCGCCGTTGACGACGATCCACCAGAACTTCGAGAGGGTCGGCATCCGTGCTCTCGAAGCCCTGGTGCACGAGATCGAGACAGGTGACACGAGTGAACGCATCATCGTGCCGACTCAGCTTGTCCAGCGCGCCAGCACCGCTCCGCCCCCGGCCCGGCCCGGACGCGTTGCGCGTCCCTGAGGCCCTCAGGCAGGTGCCGCGCGGCGGGCCTCCCAGCCGGTGCGCACCATTTCATCGACGGTGTAGCGCATCTGCCAGTCGAGATCGCGGGCGGCCAGTTCGCCGGTCGCCACGATGCGGTCGGGGTCACCCGGGCGTCGGGGCCCGATCTCGGCGGTGAAGGAGACGCCGGTGACCCGGGCCATGGCATCCATGATCTCCTTCACACTCAGACCGTTCTGCGAGCCGAGGTTGTAGGCGGCTTCGACGGGCTCGCCCGCGGCAAGGCGCTGGGCGGCGACGACGTGGGCGGCGGCGATATCTCCGACGTGGACGTAGTCGCGCACGTTCGTGCCGTCGGGGGTGTCGTAGTCGTCGCCGTTGATGCGCGGCGTCTCCCCGGCGATGAGCTTCTCGAAGACGATCGGGAAGAGATTGTGAGGACTGGTGTCGTACACCGACGGGTCCGCGGAGCCGACCACGTTGAAGTAGCGCAGCGACGTGTGGCGCAGGGGTGCGTCGGAGTCGGTGGTCGCGCGGGCCTGGTCGGCGATCAGCCATTCGCCGATGAGCTTCGACTCGCCGTACGGGGAGGCGGGGCGCTTGGGCAGATCTTCGGTCACGAGCGGGACATCGGGAGTGCCGTACACGGCGGCGCTGGAGGAGAACACGATGTTCGTGACTCCCGCGGCCGCCATGGCCTCGAGGACGATACGGGTGCCCTCGACGTTCTGCGCGTAGGTGTGCAGAGGGCGCTGCACGGAGACGCCCGCGTACTTGAAGCCGGCGACGTGGATGACACCGTCGACGTCGTGCTCGCGCAGCGTCGATTCGACAAGTCCCCGGTTGAGGATCGTGCCGTGGACGAACGGCACGCCTGCGGGGACGAACCCCGCGTGGCCGCTGGAGAGGTCGTCGATCACGACGGGGGACAAGCCCGCCGCGGCGAGCGCGCGGACGACGTGGGCACCGATGTAGCCGGCACCGCCGGTGACAAGCCAACTCATGAGATCTATTCTTCCCCCATCCGAGAGCGTCGCCGCGCGCCCTCGAACTCGTGTGGGTCGCGTGACGAGCTGCCCCATCCGAGGAGCTGCTCGCGCGCTCCCTAGGATTGTGCCGATGCACGAGGTGTTGAAGAGTCTGATCACCCTGCGGCCGACCGACGGGCCGCGGTGGCCGCACGCACTGCAGGCGGCGATCGCGCTCATGGCGCCGATCCTCATCGCGACCGCCCTCGGTGATCCGCACATCGGCTACCTCGCGGCCGTGGGCTCTTTCACGGCGCTCTACGGTGCTGCTCTCCTGCCGATCGAGCGCGTGAAGGTGCTGCCATTCGTCGCGGTCGGCCTGCTCGGCTGCGCGGCACTCGGCGCCGTCTTCGGCGCCTCGACACCGTTGACCCTGATCGGCTTGGTTGTTGTCGCGGCGCTCGCCGCGGTGTTCGTCTTCGGCTTCAGCCTCGGCCCGCCCGGTGTCATGTTCTTCATCCTCGTGTACGGCATGGTCGGGCACGTCGTCGCGGTCAAGCCCGACACCGAGACCCTGCCCCTGCTGGCGGCGATCGCGGGTGGGTGCGTCCTCGCGTATCTGTTGTCCATCTCGCCGATCATCCTGAGTCGTCATCGCGAGGGCGGGCGTCCGCTGCGGGAGCTGCTTCCGGCACCGGCCTGGGAGGAGCGCGGTCTCACGCTTCTGTCACGCACGATCCTGGTCGCAGCGGTCGGTGCACTCGCGGGCATCGTCGTGGACCCCGTCCGTTCGTATTGGATCGTCGCGGCCGGTGTCGTGGTCGTGGGGATCTCGGTCGAGCGTGAGCAGATCGTCGGGCGCGGCATCCACCGCATGGTCGGGACGGTGCTGGGCGCGGTGTTCTACCTCGCCTTCACCTTCGTGCCGTGGACGCCGATATGGGTTGCTGTCGTGCTCGGGCTGCTGCAGCTCCTCATCGAACTTGTCATCACGCGCAATTACGCGCTCGCGCTGATCCTCATCACCCCACTCGTGCTCCTGCTGACGGGCGCCGCCACAGGTGACACGGGCTCGATGCAGGTCGCCGTGGAAAGGCTCGTCGACACGATCGTCGGGTCCGCCCTGGGCGTCGCGGCGAGCTTTCTGCCGCGCGTGCGGCGCCGCGCGCAGCGCCCGTAGGTCAGCTTATTCAGCTCGGATCAGGGAGGGCAGCGCGCTCATGAACGCTGATGCCTCGAAGTCGTCGACAAGGGTGCGTTGAACGACGAATCCCGGAACGACGGCGAGCAAGACGGGCGTCGCGGCAATCGCCCACCCTTCAGGATCCTCGATCGAGGTGGAGGCCGTTGCCCAAGCGACGAGGCGCTGTGTGACCGTCGCGCGCAGGGCACGGAGCACGTCCTGGGCCAGGAGCTTTACCTCGGGGTCCAGGCTCGCCTCGGCCCAGATCTGTAGCAGCACGGGCGTCGGGTCTGAGCGGAGGAGCCCCTCGATCAGGGTCCGCGCGATTTCTGCGGGGGACAGGATGCGATCGACGGCGGCGCTGTCCAGGTCGAGCGTGCGCGCTTCGAGCACACGGGCGGCGACAGCGCGGACGAGTTCGTTCTTACTCGCGAAATAGCTGTAGATCGCTCCGGCAGACAGGCCCGACTCCGCAATGATGTGCGCCATCGACGCTCGGCGGTAGCCCTCGCGCAGGAAGCACCGCTCGGCGGCATCCAAGATCTCGTCCCGTCGGTGCGCGCGGTGTTCTTCGCTGATCTTCGGCATGTGCATCGCTCCCTCGCGCCGGCGTGATTCGACTTTACAAATCTGCAGGCGATTCGCATAATAAAGAACGAATATTCGTTTTTAGATCAGGGCAGGCGTGTCGAGGAGCTCACTCGCGGCCTGCGCCGCCGCAGATTCGTCCGTCGCCGAACTCTCCTGGAGTACCCATGTCCACTTCCCGTCCTCCCGTGCTCGCTCGCACCCCGTGGCCCCGCGCCGTGGCGATCGCGCTCGCGCTCTCCCTCGTCGTCGGCGTCGTGCTGCTCGCCTTTGCCTGGCCCGCTGTCACCGCCTCGCCCCACGATCTTCCGGTTGGTGTCGTCGGCACAGATGAGGAAGTGTCCGAGGTGACGGATGCTGTCGCCGAACAGTCCGATGGCGCGATCGCGCTGACCCGCTACGACGACCGCGACGCTGCCGTGGCGGGGATGGAGCAGCGCGAGATCTACGGCGCCGTCATCCTGCCGAGTTCACAGACCGAGGCGCCCGAGGTACTCAAGGCGACCGCCGCGAACCCCGCCGTCGCCCAACTGATCGACGGACTCGCCCAGACGCTGCAGACGCAGATCGATGACCAGATCCGAGCGATGATCGAGTCCTCGATCGCAGCAGCACAGACCGCCGCCGCCGCGCAGGTGCAGGCACTCGTCCAGGCGGTTCAAGCCGGTGAAACTTCCCAGCTCCCCGCTCCAGGCGCGGAGAACTCGATCACGATCCCCGATGTCACCGTCCAGGTCACCGACATCGTGCCTCTCGCCGCCTCCGATCCGCGCGGGACGGGGCTGGCGGCGGCAATGTTCCCGCTCGTTATGGGGGGGATGATCGGCGGCATCGGCCTTACTCTGCTTGTCAAGGGCGGAGGCCTGCGCCGCGCGATCGGGGTTGTCGTCTACGCGGCGGCCGCGGGGTTCGTCCTCGCCGGCATCCTGCAGGGCATGTTCGGCGCGCTGCAGGGCAGCTTCGGACTGAACGCCCTCGGGCTCGCGGTGTCGGTCGGGGCGATCGCCTCGACCATTACAGGAATTGCCGGCCTCATCGGCCCGCTCGGCGTCGGCGTCGGCTCGGCATTCACGATGCTGATCGCCAACCCGATCTCGGCGGCGACGGTGCCGGTGCAGTTCATCGCCTCCCCCTGGGGTGCGATCGGTCAGTGGCTTCCGCCGGGCGCCGCGGCCACGCTAGTGAGAAATCTCTCGTACTTCCCTGACGCGAGCACGACCCAGCAGTGGGTCCTGCTGATCGTGTGGATGGCAGTGGGCTTGGCTCTCACTCTCATCGATATCCCGAACCGCCGCCTCAAGGCCGGCGAGACCGCGGCCGAACACCCGCTCACAGTCTGAGCGGAGTGCGGCCGCCCTCAGTCGATGATTCAGATCCCGCTGAGTGCCGCCGCCACGACCGCGCGCGCTTCCTCCTGCACCTGACGAAGGTGCTCCTCACCCTTGAGCGACTCGGCGTAGAGCTTGTAGACGTCCTCGGTGCCGGAGGGTCGCGCGGCGAACCACGCGCTCTCGGTCTGGACCTTCAGCCCGCCGATCGCCGCGCCGTTGCCGGGTGCATGGGAGAGTTTGGCGATGATCGGCTCCCCGGCGAGCTCGGTCGCGGTCACCGCATCCGGCGACAGCTTCGCCAGCGTTGCCTTCTGCGCGGGGGTCGCAGGAGCGTCCACGCGTTGGTACACCGAAGCGCCGAACTCGGCCTCGAGCTCGGCGTAGCGCTGCGAGGGAGTCTTACCGGTCACCGCGAGAATCTCGGATGCCAGCAGGCACAGGATGATGCCGTCCTTGTCGGTGGTCCACACCCCGCCGTCGAACCGCAGGAACGAGGCGCCCGCCGACTCCTCGCCACCGAACGCAACGGAACCGTCGATGAGACCCGGAACGAACCACTTGAAGCCGACCGGCACCTCGACGAGGGTGCGACCGAGCGATGCGGCGACATGGTCGATGATCATCGACGACACCAGGGTCTTGCCGATCGCCGCATCCTTCGACCAACCGTCTCGGTGGGAGAACAGATAGTCGATCGCGACCGCGAGGAAGTGGTTAGGGTTCATGAGGCCCGCGTCGGGCGTCACGATGCCGTGCCGATCGGCGTCCGCGTCGTTCCCCGTGAGCAGGTCGTAGTCGTGCCGCTTGGCTACCAGTGCTGCCATCGCCGACGGGGAGGAAGGGTCCATGCGGATCTTCTCGTCCCAGTCCAACGTCATGAAGCGCCACGTCGGGTCGACCTCGGGGTTGACGACCGTCATCTCGAGTTCGTACATCTCGGCGATGCGGGCCCAGTAGTCGACGGATGCTCCGCCGAGGGGATCGGCGCCGATCCGGATGCCGGCGCGGCGGATGGCATCCAGATCGATGATGTTGACCAGATCGCTGACGTAGGACTCGCGGAAGTCGTATGTCTCCAGCGTCGAGCGGTCGATGTTCGCGAACGGGGTGCGCTGCACACCCGCCATTCCCTCAGCGATGAACTTGTTCGCGCGCGTCGCGATCCAGCCGGTGGCGTCGGTGTCTGCGGGGCCGCCGTGGGGCGGGTTGTACTTGAAGCCGCCGTCGCGCGGAGGGTTGTGGCTCGGTGTGACGACGATCCCGTCAGCGCGACCAGGGTCGTGGTCGCTGCGCCCACGGTTGTAGGCGAGGATCGCGTGGCTCAGGGCCGGTGTCGGCACCCACGAGTCGCGGGAATCGACCAAGAACTCGATGTCGTTGCCGACCAGCACCTCGATCGCGGTGCGTTCGGCGGGCAGCGAAAGCCCGTGTGTGTCGCGGCCGAGGAACACGGGCCCCTGAATACCCTGCGCTCGGCGGTAGTCGATGATCGCCTGCGTGGTGGCGAGGATGTGGTCCTCGTTGAAGCTCGTGCTGAGCGACGAGCCGCGGTGTCCGCTCGTTCCGAAAGCGACCCGCTGCGTCGGGATCGACGCGTCCGGCTTCAGGTCGTAGTACGCGTTGATCAGCTCATCGATGTCGATGAGGTCGGACGGTTCGGCGGGCAATCCTGCGCGACTCATGGCACCAGTCTGCCTCGTTTCTCCTCCGGCCGCTGAGGTGACGTCCGGAGGGTGGAATGGAGCAGCTGAGAATTCACCCCGCCACGGAGCCGCACCCCGGTCTAGGCTGAGTGGCCGTGACTACCAACGCGAGCCCGCCCGTGCCGGCCTCCCGCCGCACGTACAGCTTCCTCGGGCCCGCGGGAACCTTCACCGAGGCGGCCCTCGCGCAGGTGCCCGAGGCGCGCGGACAGAACTGGCGGCCGGTGCGCAACGTCGGCGAGGCGCTCGCCGACGTCGTCGAGGGACGATCAGATGCGGCGATGATCGCCATCGAGAACTCCGTCGACGGTGGCGTCTCCACCGCGCAGGACGCGCTCGCGACGGTTCCGGGCTTGCGGATCATCGGGGAGTACCTCGTTCCCGTCGAGTTCGTCCTGGTGGGTCGCCCCGGGGCGACGCTCGAGGACGTCTCCCTGGTCGCCGCCCACCCCGTTGCCTATGCGCAGTGTCTGGGGTGGCTCTCGAACACGCTTCCGGCGCACGCGCACATCCCCGCGGCATCCAATGTCGCCAGCGCTCTGGGGCTTATCGAGGGCGACTCGCAGGCGGATGCCGCCATCGCGGCTCCCGGCATCCTGGAACACCACGACCTCGAGCTGCTCGCTCAGGGGATCGGCGACAACGAACACGCGGTGACCCGGTTCGTGCTGGTCAGCCGCACGGTGGCGCCGCCCGCGCCGACGGGTGCGGACAAGACCTCGCTGCTGGTCGAGCTGCCGGATGACTACCCCGGCGCGCTGCTGGAAATGCTCGAGCAGTTCGCGACCCGCGGCATCAACCTGAGCCTGCTCGCGTCGCGTCCGATCGGCGATGCCCTCGGGCGGTACCGGTTCGTCGTCGACGCCGACGGACACATCGAGGACGAGCGGATGGCGGATGCGCTGCTCGGCCTCCGCCGCTTCAGCCCCAAGGTCACCTATCTCGGCTCCTACCCCCGCGCCGACCGCGCCATCGTGCGGTACTCCGAGCGGTACGCCGACGACGTCTTCGTCGAGGCCCGCGACTGGTTACGGGGCCTGCTTTCCGGGGAGCCCGAGGTCTAGTCTCTCGCCGGCGCTGCCGCTTTCACGCGGTCGTAGGCGGTGAGCGCTGCGCGGCGGGAGGCCGCGAGGTCGACGATCGGCGCGGGCCGGAGGCCGTCGGGGAGCCACCGCGCGCGGTATGTGCCGTCGGGGTCGAACCTGCGAGCCTGCAGGTCGGGGTTGAACACGCGGAAGTACGGTGCTGCATCTGCGCCCGACCCTGCGACCCACTGCCAGCTGAAGGGGTTGGATGCGGCATCCGCGTCGACCAGCGTGTCCCAGAACCATCGCTCGCCCGCGCGCCAGTCGATGAGCAGGTTCTTCGTGAGGAGAGATGCCACGACCATGCGGACGCGGTTGTGCATGGTGCCGGTATGCCACAGTTCGCGCATGCCGGCGTCGACGAGTTCGATCCCGGTCTCGCCGCGCTGCCAGGCGCGCAGCGCCGCCTCATCGAGGGGCGGCCAGGGGAAGGCATCGAACGCCGGTCTCCAGTTCGTGGTCGCCAGATCGGGGGAGTGGAAGAGCGTGTGCCAGGCGAACTCGCGCCATCCGAGTTCGGAGAGGAACTTCTGGGCGGCGGCAGGATGGTGCGCAGCCCTCGGATGCCGCAGCGTGTCGTGCCACACCCGGTGCGGGCTGATCTCGCCCCAGCGCAGGTGGGGGGACAGTCGCGACGTGACGTCGCGGTCGGGGCGGTCGCGTTCGGCGTCGTAGTCGGGCAGGTCGGTCGAGAGGAACTCCTCGAGCCGCGCTCGCGCGGCGTTCTCGCCGGGGGTCCACGTCGCGGTGAGTCCCGCGGCCCAGTCGGGTGCGGTGGGGAGAAGTCCCCAGTCGTCGAGGCTGTCACCTTCCGGCGACGAGCGCGGCCCGGGGAGCGGGCTGGGGTGTGACAGGGGAAGGCGGGGTGCGGGGAGTGCGCGACATGCCGCCCAGAACGGCGTGAAGACCGAGTAGGGCCCGCCTGCGCCGGTGCGCACAGTCCAGGGTTCGAACAGCAGCGACGCCCCGAATGAGTCGACCCGAAGACCGCGTTCGCGAAGAAGGGTCTTCAGCTCGGCGTCGAGATCGCGCTCGGGTTGCCCGTAGCGGCGATTCCAGAAGGCCGCGTCGGCGTCGGCGTCGGTGACGAGCTCGGGGATCCGTGAGGCTGCCGCGCCGCGGCGCAGCACCAGCGGGATGCCGAGCGCTGCCAGATCAGCGCGCAGTGAGGAGAGCGAGTGATGCAGCCACCACCGACTCGCGCCGCCCAGCGGCCGGACGCCGGGCGAGACCTCGTCGAGGACGTACACCGCGATCACGGGATCGCCGGTGTTGACCGCAGCCGTCAGAGCGGGGTTGTCGCCGACACGCAGGTCATCGCGGAACCAGACGATCGCAGTCACGCGCGGAGCCTAGTCATCGCGGCACGCAGAGGGACCCGAGCGATCGCGCAGCGCGTCGTCAAGAGCCTGCAAACCTCCCAGCGCGTCGGTCAGGGCCGCGCGCTGCGCGTCCGGAAGCGTGGCGAAGGCCTCCCCGAGCGATCCCATCCACGTTTCGATGATGCTGGTCTGCTCGGCGAACGCGCGCTCGGTGGGAGAGATCCGGTTGACACGCCGGTCGGTGTCGCTCCTGCCCGACCGGACGAGGTCGCGCGCCTCCAGACGCCTGATGGCGGCGCTGACATTCGGCTGATGCATGCCGACGATCCGGGACAGTTCGCCGACCGTGGCACCGGGGTGTTCGAGCACCTCTTTGAGCACCGAGAGCTCGGTGCGCGGCACCGGTTCGATGCCCGCGCGATCCGGGATTCCGTTGTGGACGGTCCATGCGAGCGAGCGCAGAACGGCCGCCAGCTCTGCGGGCGGCCGTTCTGCGTGGGGCATGCGCGTCATGCTAGCAACGGCTCAGAAGGGCTCGGCCAAGACCTTCAGCACGTGGTTCGTGGCGGCGATGTTGTCGAAGTCGGGGCGTGTGCCCTTCTCCCACTCCGCGATGCCCAGGCACGTGTCGACGACGAGCTTGCACCGCTCGTACCGGCGCTCGGTGTAGGCCGTGAAGGCTTCCTCGACGGAGTCGTGCGCGGCGAGTTCTTCGCTGAGCACCACGCCATCCTCGATCGCCTGAGCCGCACCCTGCCCGAGGTGCGGGGTGACCGCGTGCACCGCGTCGCCGATGAGGACGATGCGCCCGCGGTGCCAGGGTGCCGGGGCGATGAGCGACTCCTCGGGGCGGAGCACGACGTCCTCGGGCGAGGCGTGGGCGATGTACTGGTCGCGGACGCGGCCGGTCAGCCCGCCGTACGGCGCGAGATGCGCCATGAGCGCGTCGACGAGGTCCTCCTGCGCGGGGCGGGCGTCACGCGCCATCTCCGCGTTGAAGAAGAGATACGCCAGGTCGGGTGCAATGGGAACGAAGCCCGACATCCCGTGCTCGCTCGGCTGGAGGACGATGCGGTCGATCTCGGGGTCGCGGGGGATGTTGACCCGGTAGGCGGACTGCCCGATGTAGGAGGGCGTGAGTTCTGTGGGAAGGACGTAGCGCCGCACCTGCGAACGCACCCCGTCGGCCCCGACGACCACGTCGTAGCGCGCGCTCGTCTCGTCGTCGAACACGACCGTGACCCCGTCGGCGTCGGGCTCGAGGGAGACGAAGGACGTCGAATAGCGGATGTCGACGCCCACCTCGCGTGCGCGGGTGGTGAGGATCTCGTGCAGCAGCGGCCGCGTGATGCCGTTCATGGGCGGGTAGTCGGAGCTCTCGATGAGGGTTCCGGGCATGTCTTTGATGAACTCCCCGTCGGCCGTGTACATGCTGCCCCAGGCCGCCGCACCGTAGCCCTGGTCGAGGCAGGGTTGTGCGCATCCGATGGCGTCGAGAGCGCGCAGCGCATTGGCGGGCTGGATGATGCCGACGCCGTAGACGGAGGAATGCAGGTCGGCCTGCTTCTCGATGACGGAGACGGAGAAACCCTCCTGGCGCAACGCGATGGCGGCGGAGAGCCCGCCGATCCCGCCGCCGATGACGAGGATGGTGCGATCGATCATGCTTCCTGCTTCCTTGCGGGAGCGCGCATCGGTGAGCGCTGCAGATCGATCATTGCATATTGAGCAATATATATCTAGTAAGATGGATTGTGAGTCACGACATGTGGCGTGCGAGGAGTTCCAGTGTTTCCGTGCGGCCGGGTGAGGCATCCATCGGCTCGCCCTCGCGCGCAGCCGCGACCGGCGAGATCATCACCTCGTCGACCTCCCACCGCCGGGCGAAGTCGGTCAGGCGAGCGGCGACATCGGATGCGGTGCCGATGAACCAGCGGGTGCGCGCCCAGGTGAGCATCGGTGCGCCGAGGGAATCCACGAGCTCGGCGGATGCGGCCTGCTCGACGGTCTCCAGCGCGGTGAGCGGGCGATTCCCGCGGAGCCGCGCCATCATCCGCACCTGTGGGAGGGCCCTGGCGTACGCCTCTTCCGTGGATTCGGCCACGACGACATTCGCGGTGAGGAACGTTCGCGGACTGTCCCCTTCGATCTGCGGCTGGAAGTGCGAGCGGTACAGCGACATCGCGCGCTCGAGCCCATCGCCGGAGAAGTGGTTCGCGAAGACGTAGGGGAGGCCGAGCGAGGCGGCCAGCTGGGCGGAGTAGTCGCTGGAGCCGAGCAGCCAGACCTCGGGGGCGGCGGCGGCTGCGGGAGTCGCGTGGATGGCGTATTCGCCACCGGACGTGAACCGCACCGTCGCTCCCTCGGGCGAGGCGTAGGCGAGGATGTCCTGGATGTGCTCGGGGAATCGCTCGACTTCGCTCGTGGTGCCCGACTGGCGGAGAACTCGGGTGATCACCGGATCGCTGCCCGGAGCGCGGCCGAGTCCGAGATCGATGCGTCCGGGCGCGATCGCTTCGAGGGCCGCGAACTGCTCGGCGACGACGAGCGGGGAGTGGTTGGGGAGCATGACGCCGCCCGAACCGAGACGGATGTGCGCTGTGCGCGCGGCCGCCGCAGCGATCAGGACGGGCGGAGCGGTGGACGCCACGGCCGGCATGTTGTGGTGTTCGGCGAACCAATAGCGCCGATAGCCGAGGCGCTCCGCATCTGCGACAAGCGTCATCGAGGCGGCTACTGCGTGCGCGCTCGTCTGGCCCGTGCGTACCGGCACGAGATCGAGCACGGATAGGGCGGGAGTGGTCGGAGCGCTCATCGTTGAACCCAATCGGATCGGGCGCGCTGCTATTCCCTTTTCCCCGGCGGCGCTGCTCAGAAGGGCGCCGCGGCGAGATCCTCCGCGAGCGGAGCGAAGTGCACCCCGAGGGTCGGGGGTTCGTCGACGTAGATTCGGCCGAGCGGTGATGTCCACTCCAGGACACCGTGCTCGAGCTGTCTCACCCGCCACGCAGTGAACTGCTTCATCGAATGATGCCTTTGGCAGAGGTGGCTCAAGTTCGCGACCGCGGTTCTTCCGCCGAGCGCGAAGTCATGGGTGTGATCAACCTCGCAGCGGATGGCCGCGACGCGGCATCCGGGGAATCTGCAGTGCTGATCTCGTCCGCGAAGATACCGATCGATGTCGGCGGTGCGTTCATAGCTGTCGGTATGCAGCACCTGGCCGGTGACGGGGTGCGTGACCAGTCGCTCCCACCACCGACCGCTGGTGCCGGCGAGCGCACGGGCGGTGGCGGGGTCGATCGGCGAGCGCCCGACGAGGTCCGACGGGCCCTCGTCGCGTTCGAGGAGCGTCAGCGCAGGGACCACGACCTGCACTTTCGCGCGGATCGCGCCGAGCGCCCCGCGACCGTCGCCCGGCACGAAGGTGTCGACGAGCGGATCGGCCGCGAGCAGCAGCTGTGCGAGCACATCTGCCCGGATCTGATCCATCGTGCGGGTGTCGCTCGCCGTAACATCGGCCGCCGTCGAATCCGCTGTCGGGTCATCCGCTGCGGCGTCATCTTCGGTCACGCGCGTCACGGCCCCACCAGCGAGCGGACCCACGCCAGACCCGCTGTTCTCTGCACCGGACGGTGTCCTCGACCCGCGCGCATCGACGATCGAGCGACCCATGTGCGTGAGCCGGTCGTAGATACCCTCGGCGACGACCGTTGGCTGAATGGTCCGCAGCTCGGACATGCCATCGCCCAGCGGGAAGACCTGGACCGTGCGGGTGTGGCGCGCGTCCTGATGCCGCTGGGCGAGTGTGCGGGGATGGAGTCGCTCGGCGAGGAGCGCGACGCCCGCCTTCACCCGCCCGGGTGTGTCATCAAGGCACATCTCGACGGCATCCGTCTCGAACTCACCGCGCGCCTCGGTCGGTAGCGCGGCTCCTGCATCGACGATGACGCGCACGTGACCGCGGGTGATCTCGCCCCGCTCCCAGGCAGACACGGTGACGGGGTAGTGCTCGACCAGCTCGCGCGCGTCGTCGATCTGGCGTTGCATCGACCGGTCGCTGGTTCGGGTCGCGCCGGCGAGCTCGGCGGCGATTCCACGCAAGGCCATGTCGTGCGCAGCCACCTTCGCCGATCGCCCTTGAGACTGCTTCTGTGCGAGGCCACCGGCGCGGGCATAGAGGCGGGTGCGTCGCACTTCGAGCGCGGCGATCTCCCGCTGCACCCGTTCGATGTCCGAGACGATCTCGTTGAGCGCCGCGGCATCAGCATCGCTGAATCCGAGTCGCTCGATCGTGGGCATGCTTCGATGCTAAAGAGGGCCCCAGACATTCCACGTGAGCGGGCGAGCGGACCTCCGCTTCGGGGGCGACACGCTCCTGCTCAGACCTGACTCACGTCATGCCCGGGCGGAACCGCGATGACCAGCGCGTCCTTCTCGACCCGGCAGTGGATGGCCACCGCCTCGCCGAACTCGTCACCGTCGAGTTGCACGGGCTGCGCCGCCTCTGGCGAGATGTCGACGCTGGTTCCTCGCGAGTAGAGGATCGACGTGTCCTGGGTCCGCAGCGCGTGCACTTCACGGGCGGGGAGGATCCGCCGCAGCGCCGAGTTCAGCCAGGCGACGCGTCGCCACACGAGGACCCAGCCGAACAAGCCCTTGGGTTGGACCACCGCGACATCCAGCTGGCCGTCGGCGAGAGAAGCCTCGGGGATGAGCGTGAGGCCTGCCGGCAGCGAGCCGCAGTTGGCGAACAGCACGCTCTGGACGCGGGCCGTGCGAAGCTTCTGGCCGGCGACTTGGTAGATGATGCGGAACGGCTTGTTGGTCAGGAGTGAGCGGGCGGCGCCGTCGACATAGGCGATCCATCCGAGCCGCTTCTTCAGGTCGCTGTTGGTGTTCGCGATCATCGCGGCATCCATGCCCATGCCGCCCATCACCACGAAAGCGTGCTCTTCGCGGGTGCCATCTGCACGCTGGAGCCCGGCGATGCCGACATCGATGTGGTGGTGGTCTCCCTCGAACGTCGCGCGCACCATGGGGGCCGGCCCCGACAACGGGAGCGAGAGATTTCGTGCGAGGAGATTGCCCGTGCCGGAGGGCACGATGGTCAGGGGCACAGAGGTACCGGTCAATGCCTCGGCCACTGCGCGCACTGTGCCGTCTCCGCCGGCGACGAGCACAGCGGCTGCCCCTGCGGCCACGGCCTCGCCAGTGACGCCCTGGCCGCTGTCGTCCACGGTGGTCTCGAAGAAGTGCGGTGCGCCCCATCCCGCGGCGGCGGACTCCTTCTCGACCAGGGCGCGCAACGATTTCTCGTCGACCTTGATCGGGTTGTAGACGAGCGCCGCCCGCTTCGCGGCGTCAGGGGAAGGCGGCATGGAACACACGATAACGGCCCGATCACGCCCGAAAGTACGGCCGGACCCCTGTGCGAGACTTGTCGGGTGATCGATCCCGCGCTTCTTCGTGACAATCCCGAGCTGGTCAAGCGCTCGCAGGCGGCCCGCGGACACTCCGCCGAGACCGTGGATGCCGCCCTCGGGGCCGACCGGGAGCGCCGGGCCGCCATCACGGCGTTCGAAGAGCTGCGTGCGGCGCAGAATGCGCACGGCAAGTTGGTCGCAAGAGCACCCAAGGAAGACAAGCCCGCCCTCGTCGCGGCTGCCAAGGAGCTCAGCGACCAGGTCAAGCAGGCCCAGCAGCGCGTCAGCGTCGCCGAGGAGGCCGCGGATGCCGCGCTCTCCCGGATCGAGAACGTCGTGATCGATGGCGTGCCGGCCGGCGGCGAAGACAAATTCGTCACGCTGCGTACGCACGGCGAGGTCCCCACGTTCGACTTCGCGCCGCGCGACCACCTCGAGATCGGCGAGCTGCTCGGCGCGATCGACATGGAGCGCGGCACCAAGGTCTCGGGCAGCCGGTTCTACTTCCTCAAGGGCGTCGGCGCGCTGCTGGAGATGGCGATCATGAACCTCGCACTGCAGCGCGCCGTGTCGGCCGGCTTCATCCCGATGATTCCCCCGACGCTCGTGCGTCCCGAGGTGATGCGCGGCACCGGATTCCTCGGCGAGCACGCCGACGAGATCTACCGCCTCGAGGCCGATGACCTCTACCTGGTCGGGACCAGCGAAGTGCCGCTCGCCGGATACCACATGGACGAGATCCTCGACATGGAGGCCGGCGCGAAGCGCTACGCGGGCTGGTCGACCTGCTATCGCCGCGAGGCCGGCTCCTACGGCAAGGACACCCGCGGCATAATCCGCGTGCACCAGTTCAACAAGCTCGAGATGTTCGTCTACACCACGATCGACGATGCCGAAGCCGAGCACCTCCGCCTCGTGGAGATGCAGGAGGGCATGCTGCAGGATCTCGGGCTGTCCTACCGCGTGATCGACGTCGCCGCCGGCGACCTCGGATCCAGCGCCGCGCGCAAGTACGACGTCGAGGCCTGGGTCCCGACCCAGGGGGCCTACCGCGAGCTCACCAGCACGAGCAACTGCACGACCTACCAGGCCCGTCGCCTCGACATCCGCCACCGCGTCGCCACCGGCAAGACCCAGCACGTGGCGACGCTCAACGGCACGCTGGCGACCACCCGCTGGATCGTCGCCATCCTCGAGACCCATCAGAACGCCGACGGGTCGGTGACGGTACCGGAGGTGCTGCGGCCCTACCTGGGCGGGCTCGCGGTGCTGGAGCCCATCGCGTGACCGAATCGCCGCTGCCCCCGACCGGGGAGATCGAGGTCATCGACGAGCGCGTCGCGGCGGCGATGGTCGAGGAGCTGGCGGAAGAGGCCGAGGCTGACATCCAGCACACACCGCGTCTGCTGATCGCGCTCGACGTCGACGGCACGGTGCTGCTCGAGGACGAGTCGCTGAGCCCGGGTGTTGTCGAGGCCGTCGCGCACGCGCAGCGCGCGGGCCACGAGGTCATGCTCGCGACCGGCCGCAGCTGGTCGAGCACGCGCGGTGTCGTGCGGATCCTGGGGATCTCGCCCGACTACATCGTGTGCGCCAATGGCAGCGTGATCATGAAGCTCGTCGATGCCGATGAGGCGCGCTACGAGCAGGTGCACACCGAGACCTTCGATGCGACCGAGGTTCTCGGGCTGCTGCGTGAACACCTCCCGGACGCGAAGTACATGGTCGAGCTCGGTGACGGGCAGCGGCTGTTCACCGAGGAACTGCACGACTGGAACATGTTCGGGGCCCGACGGGTGCACATTGATGACCTGGCCCATGAGCCGGTGTGCCGCGTCGTGGTGGTCTCACCCGAGCACCACGAACAGGACTTCGTCGACCTGGTCTCGCGCGTCGGCCTCAACGAGGTCTCGTATGCGATCGGCTGGACCGCATGGCTCGATATCGCGCCTCCGGGTGTGGACAAATCGACCGCACTGGAACTCGTGCGCGAGTGGCTCGGGATCGCACCCCACGACGTGCTCGTCATCGGTGACGGTCGCAATGACATCGGGATGATGGAGTGGGCCAGCCGCAATGGTGGGCGCGCGATCGCGATGGGTCAGGGGCCGCGCGAGGTGCACGAGGCCGCGAACGAGAGCACAGCTTCCGTTCACGACGGCGGTGTGGCTGCGGTCTTGCGCACACTCTGACGCCTGTCGTTCAGCGGGTTCCCATGCTCGTATGGCGAGAATGAGAGCAGGTCTGGTCGGTTAGGCTGGACACCGATTCGGTGGATGTCGCTCGCGGCATCCGTCGGGAGGGTTGTCCGAGCGGCCGATGGACCTGGTCTTGAAAACCAGTGGGCAGCAATGTCCCGTGGGTTCGAATCCCACACCCTCCGCAGTATGGCTCCGTTCGCGGACCTGCCCGAAGGGTGCGTGGGGGTAGTCGTCGCGAGAGGGACACCAGTGAGCAAGAAGACATCCGGCCGCCGCACCGTGGCGCGCCATGGTGCCCTGAAGTCTCCGCATCCCATCTCCGTCCTGCTGAAGGCCGTCGGCATCGTCGCGGCCGTGCTGCTGGTTTCGACCACCGGAGTTGCGGCCTACGCGGCCTACGATCTCGTCTCGACCTACGCGACCGAGAACGTCGTCGAGCTTGAGGAAGAGATCGAAGTTCCGCCGGACATCGGCGCCATCGAGGGTGGCGTCAACCTCTTCGTCGCGGGCACTGACGCCTGCGAGGAAGAGTGGTCGTGGCTCTTCGGTGCGCGTTGTTCCGGTTCCGACGCAGGTGGCGAACTCAATGATGTGAACATGCTTGTCCACATATCGGATGAGCCTCGCCGGGTCACGGTCGTATCGTTCCCGCGAGACCTCATGCTCCCGATTCCGTCCTGCGACCAGGGCGACGGGACGATGTCGTATGCCGCAAGCAAGCAGCCGCTGAACTCGGCGTTCTACTATGGCGGCGGCAGTGATGGCGGCGGTTTGGCGTGTGTTGTCAAGACGATTTCGCAGCTCACCGGCGTCAGCATCCCGTTCGCGGCGAAGATTACCTGGGGTGGCGTCATCAACGTGACCGATGCGATCGGCGGCGTTGACGTGTGTGTCGAGGGAGGCATCAGCGATCCGAACGCTGGGTTGTACCTGCCTGATGGGTGGTCCACCGTGTCCGGGGCCGAGGCGCTCGCCTTCTTACGCACTCGATATGGTGTCGGCGACGGGAGTGACCTCGGCCGCATCAGCAACCAGCAGCAGTACATGTCGAGCCTCACGAAGAAGCTCGTCAGCGAGGGCGTGCTCTCCGATCTCCCGACGCTCTACCGCCTCGCGACGACCGCCGTTGACAACATCACGAAGAGCTCGAGCCTCACGAACCCCATGACGCTCGTGCAGATCGCGCTGGCGGTCAAAGAGGTGCCGTTCGAGGACATCGTCTTCGTGCAGTACCCGACGTACACCGACCCCGATGACCCGAACAAGGTCGTACCGAACTACACCGCCGCAGACGCGCTGTTCGCCGCTCTTGAGGAGAACGCAGCGCTCGAGCTCACCGGCGATGTCGGCGCAAACGACTCCGTCGTCGAGGTCGCGACGGAAGAGCCGGTGACCCCCGCCGAAACGGCGACTCCGGATCCGACCGCATCTGCGACTGCCGAGCCGGCCGAGGAAGAGGTCGTCGTCACGCTCCCCTCTGCGATCACAGGGTCGACCGCCGCGCAGACGACCTGTTCCGTCGGAAACCTGGGCTGAGGGTTCCGCCTCGCGTTCGGCGCCGCGGACACGAGCGGTTAGTATTGACGAGCGCATTCGGCTGTTTCGGCGGCGGATGCCTGGAGACGTCGCATAGTCAGGCCTAGTGCACCACCCTGCTAAGGTGGAGTCCCCTCACGGGGACCGAGGGTTCAAATCCCTCCGTCTCCGCCGATTTTTCCGTGTGATGTCTCAGGACATCGGTGACAGTTCTGCATCAGGACATCGGCGACAGTTGGTGTGTCAGGACATCGGTGACACTCTCAGAGCTGTTTGCGGGGTCCACGGGGTTTGCCGTTGCCGACGTACTTCACGCCGGGTGCCGGCCAAGGGTGTTCGATGATTAGCGTGCCGTCGAGGTCGAAGATCATGATCCCTTCGCGTTCGTAGGTGACCAGGACGTCTTGCCCTCGGCGGGTGTGGCTGATGTTGAACCAGATTCCGCGGGCCTTGATCGTGCCGTTGAGATGGACTGTCGCGACGCGGATTCCGTTGACGGCCCGGCCTTGCGGTGGCGGGATGAGCCCTGTCTTGGGGATCGCGTATCGCTGCTCGGCAGGCAGCGGCCGGGGTGGCTCGGCCGTCGGCGTCGCATCCCACACGGCTTGCGGGGTAGCGCGACCGGGCAAGGCTTGATGCGGACGGTTGACGTTGTAGATCTGGTCGAATGCGTCGACCTGTTCCTGCAGTTCGACGAGGCTTCCGGCGAGGGGCTGCTTGTCGAGATATCGGAACAAGGTCTGGTGGAAGCGTTCGTTCTTGCCCTGCGTGGTCGGCTTGCCCGGTTTCCCTGTGATCGGCTCCACACCCAGTGCTGTGACGTGCGCGACAAGTTGCCCAAGGATCCCGCGACGGGATGGGTTGAGCGCCAGCCCGTTGTCGGAGAGCAGTCGTTGCGGAACGCCGTGCGCGGCGATCCCTTTCTTCACAACGGCGATCGCGTCCTTTGACGTCTCACCCCACGCCACATGGGAAGCGACGGCGTAGCGGGAGTGGTCATCGATGAGCTGGAAGATCACACACTTCCGGCCGCCGGCGAGGACGTACTCGGTCGCGTCGAGCTGCCAGCACGCGTTCGGCGCCGGATACACGAACCGCCGGAACGATGCCCGCGGTTTCTTCCGCGGCTCCGTCCGGGCAACCCCAGCATCACGGAAGATCCTTGCCAGCGACGCCACCGACGGCGCATCCATCCCGAGCGAGCGCGACTTCTCATGCACGCTGATCGGGCCATGATCCAGCCCGGAGGACTCGAGCGCCGATCGGACACCGATCGCCTGCTGCTTCACTTCGTCAGTGAGCCGGTTCGGACTGGACCTCGGGCGCCGGCTCCGCGGCTCCAACGCGGCGGCTTGCCCGTCAACGAGCGCCCGTCTTCGGATCTCGTAGAACGTCTTCCTCGAGACTCCGTGCTCGGCGCAGAACGTCGTCACCGAACCACGCGGCGCGTCCGGCGGCCATTGCGCGATCACGAGACGGACACGAGGATCAACAGGCTCAACGGCGCTCATCCCTCACAGATAGAACCGAGAAGTGTCACCACCAAACACACCGGAACCGTCACCCATGTCTTGACCCCGAACTGTCACCGATGTCCTGAGACAAGACACATCCGATTTTCCCGCGTATTTCCAAGGTTCCGGGGCTGGGTTGAATCAGGTGGTTTCGGTTCAGTCCGCGGCGTCCGTCGACGAGCATCGCGGCGCCGAAGATCCACGTCGTCGACTCCGATTGGAGCGACCCTGCTGCGTCTCAGCGCCCGCACGCTCGAACGGTGCGATCCACCTGCACTGACCGAGTTCGATCATCTGCTGGAATCTTTCGGTGTGCAGGAAGTGCGAAGCTCGACGTCGCCCGCGCGTCCGCGAACGCGCCTGCTGAGCCGTCCCGTACCCCGCAATACGGGACTCTGACCGGCAGATGCGTGACCGAGCATGCGCTGAATGCGCTCTGTTTTGGTGCCGACCTCAGCTGCGAGCAAGGACCGTGCAGCGTTAGCGCATATCGCAGCACTTCACCGAGTGGGATAGTGGGCGTATGACCGAATTCGTGACGGATGACGAACGGCGCGACTCCCCCTGGCAGGTGCGCGCCGGTATCGTCGCGCTCTCGTTCGGCCTCATCGGCCTCATCGGTTTTATGTCGCTCGCGACGCGACCGACAGCGCTCGCATCATCCGCGTGGTGGCCGGCCGCCGGGATCGCAATTGGTCTCGGCATTCAGTTTCCGAAAGCACGATTGTGGATTCTGGCTCCATTGGTCGCCGCGACCACTCTCCCCCTGGCGCTGTACGCCGGTCGGCCGGTCGTTGTCGCACTCGCCCTCGCCGTCGTCGTCGGTATCGAGATGAGTGTCGGGGTGATCATTCTTCGAGGGCGTTCCCCGCACATCCCAAGGCTCGAGAAGATGCCCGATCTCGGGCGGCTCTTGATCGCCGCGGCCGCATCGGCAGTCACATTCGCCGTCCTCGCAAGCCTTGTAGATCTCATCGCCGAAGGCCCTGCGGCAGCGCTCGAGCGCCTCGAGACCGGCGCAGCAAAACATGCAGCAGGTGTGCTCCTGATCACCCCGCTGTATATGGCGATGCGGCGTCGACGTTCTGCCACGTTGTGGTGGGAAGCGACAATCCAGATCGCGCTCACCGCTGCAACCGCCCTCTACGTCTTCGTCACAAACCCCGACCTGCCGCTCGCGTTCCTGCCATTCGCGCCGCTCGTGTGGGCGGCGGTTCGACTCTCGACACGAACTCTGATCATCGAGATGCTCGCAACGGCGGTGATCGCGTCGTGGGGGAGCGCGACCGGCTATGGGCCGTTTTCGTTTGAGCGACTCGGCGCGGGAGCGGGAAGCCTGGTCCTCCAGATCTTCGAAGTTTCTATGGTCATCGTTCTTCTCACACTCTCGCTCTCGGTGCGACGAGAGCGCAGCATGACCCATATGCTCCGCGAGAGCGAGGAGATCTTCCGCCGAAATTTCGACACCTCCGTTGCCGGCATGCTTATCCTCGAGCGGAGCAACGACGACCTGTGCTCCATCGTCCGCACGAACGGTTCCGCAGCGGGCATCCTCACCGACACCACCGTCGGTACCTCACTCACCAAGAACTTCAGCCCCGAAGCTCTGAGCGAACTGGCCACCGCTGCGGACGCAGCCGATACCCCGAACAGTCGGCTTCGGCTGGATTCGAACAACGGCCGCAGCCTCGATGTCAGTCTGAGCTACCTCGGCAGTCACGGTGGAAACCGCATCTACGCCATGCAGTTCCTCGACATCACCGAGGTTCTCGAAGCTCGTAAGGCCCAACTCGAAGAACTCGAGCGTGCCGCGCAAGTCCAGCGCGCGCTCGCGCCGCTCACGCTCCCCGATGTGCCCCATTGGGCCTTCAGCGCCCGGTCCATCCCGGCACGTCAAGTCGGTGGTGACTTCTATGACGTGCGGGTGAGTGGCCGTCATGGTGTGATCACTCTCGGAGACGTCATGGGTAAGGGTGTCGGCTCCGGCATGCTCGCCGCGTCCACGCGCACCGCGCTGCGCCTCCAAGCTGACGAAGAGAGCCCCGCCACGGCCCTGGCACGCACCGCCGATCTCGTCCAAGAAGACTTCACCCGCGCCGAAGCATTCGTCACCCTCGCCCACTGCACGATCAACTTCGCGACCGGTGAGCTCTCACTCGTCGATGCCGGGCACGGTCTCATCTTCGTGACCCGACGCGCAGGCGGGTCGGTCGAACGACTCGCCTCGACCGACCCGCCGCTCGGCATCTCGGAGGCCTGGCACGACATCACCACTCGAATCGAGTCCGGTGACACCCTCATCCTCCTCAGTGACGGTCTCCTCGATCTCTGGGACGACAAGATCGAGAACATCGAGGCCGAGCTTTCACGCCTCGTGGGCCGTGAGACACCGGCAGAGCACATTCTCGACGTGCTCTGCGCGGGCGCCGACCAGACTGTCGACCGCGACGACATCACGGCTGTCGTCGTCACTCGCCGATAGGGACGCGAGCCTCGCCGCTCGCCGCCCGCGAGGGCGCTGCACGCCGGCGCTGACGGAGCTCTCTGCTGCCTGTCCAGGCGACGTCCGCCGTGCGCGAATTCAGGCCATCGCTTGACAGACTGCGTGCGCTACGCATATAAAACTTGTTACATATGTGCGCGTGCACATACTCAATGGAGAGCGAGAGACAGCGATGAAGTTCGAGAACGTCCTGCTCGGTGTCCTGTCGACCAAGCCGTTCCACGGCTACGAGCTGATGAAGTGGTTCGACACCGAGGGCCAGTTCATCAGGTCCAACACACACCACAGCCAGATCTATCGCGAGTTGGCGCGCATGGTGAAGAACGGGCTTGTCGAATTCGACGTTGACCCTCGCGAGGGCAAGCCCGACGCGAAGGTGTATCGAATCACCGAGGTTGGCCGTCAGGTGCTGATCGAGTGGGTCCGGTCGCCCTACGCGCCGACAAGTCGATTCCAAGACGCCGATTTCAACACCCGATTCATTTTCGCGGTCTCGCTTGACCCGGAGGCAGCGCTGCGGATCGTGGATACCGAGTTGGCCTATCGTCGCGAGCAAGTCGCTCGAAGCCGCGTACGCAAGCGGGGGATCGTCGGTGTCGAGCCCGTTATCGGATTCGAGGCCGAGCGCTATGGACGCTACGGCGAGCTGATGCACCGCTACGGATCAGCCGCTGTGGACCAGTGGCTCGCATGGCTCGAGGACGTGCGGTCGCAGCTGATCGCCGATCTCGCGGAGTCGGATGCCAACGCCACCAGTGAGGAGGCCACCGCGTGAGGGCGATCATGGTCATGTTCGACAGCCTGAACCGCAAGATGCTGCCGAACTACGGCGGCACGTGGGTGCACGCACCGAACTTCGCACGTCTTGCCGAGCGTACCGTCACGTTCGACAACTGCTACGGCGGATCCATGCCCTGCATGCCCGCGCGCCGCGAGCTGCACACCGGACGGTACAACTTCCTTCATCGTTCGTGGGGACCGCTGGAGCCCTTCGATGACTCCGTTCCGGCGATGCTCACCGCGGCAGGTGTACACACACACCTCTCCACCGACCATCAGCATTACTGGGAGGACGGCGGGGCGACTTACCACAACCGGTTCTCGACCTACGAGTTCTTCCGCGGGCAGGAAGGTGATGCGTGGAAGGGGCAGGTTGCCGATCCTGAGATCCCGGATGCAGTCGGCATGACCGCCGACGTCAAGCCCAAGCTCTGGCGGCAGGACTGGGTGAATCGCGGCTACCTGAAGAACAAGGCCGACCACCCTCAGACGCTGACCTTCGACGCGGGTGTCGAGTTCATCGAGACGAACAAGGATGAGGACTCGTGGTTCGTCCAGATCGAGACCTTCGATCCGCACGAGCCGTTCTTCAGCTACGCGGAGTACAAGGCCCACTACGCGGCCGCAGAGTACGACGGACCGCACTTCGACTGGCCTGACTACGCGAAAGTCACCGAGACACCGCAGGCCGTCGAGCACGCGCGTGCAGAGTACGCTGCACTGCTCACGATGTGCGACGAATCGCTCGGACGCGTGCTGGACCTGATGGACACGCACGATCTATGGGACGACACGATGCTCATTGTCTGCACCGACCATGGATTCATGCTCGGGGAGCACGGCTGGTGGGGAAAGAACGTGCAGCCCTGGTACGACGAGACCATCCACAATCCGCTCTTCGTCTGGGACCCGCGCACGCCGGTCTCGGGGGAGCGACGCGGCGCGCTCGTGCAGACGATCGATTTCGGGCCGACGCTGCTCGACTTCTTCGGGATGTCACCGACCGATGAGATGCAGGGCGCATCGTTGGCGCCGGTCGTGGCCGACGACACCCCCGTGCGCGAGTACGGCTTGTTCGGCGTCTTCGGTGGCCACGTGTGCATCACCGACGGTCGGTATGTCTACATGCGGGCGTCGGCGACTCCTCAGAACCAGCCGCTGTCGGAGCACACACTCATGCCGACGGTGATGACCGGGTTCTTCCCACAGCAGATGCTCGCAGCTGCCGAGCTGGTGGACCCCCTTCCATTCACAAAGGGGCTGAAGGTGCTGAAGACCCCGGCGCACGCCTGGGTGAGCCCCTACGCGTTCGGTACGCAGTTGTTCGATCTCGAGACCGATCCAGATCAGGCCGCGCCATTGCGGGACTCCGAGCTCGAATCTCGGCTCGCGACGGCTCTGCGCGACGCGATGCTCGATGCCGATGCGCCACTCGAGCAGTTCGTCCGACTCGGGCTCCCGCCGACAGGTCCGCTGACGGCGGAGCATCTGCTCGTTGACGCGCAGTGGCAGATGCTGCAGATGTCGCTCGCTCCGGCGGCTCGCGCCGAGGATTTCGGTCCCGACGGGGCCATACTCGACCAGCCGCTCGGCAACCTCCTGTCCGACCAGCGCACGCGCGGAGTTCTCATCGAGCGCGCTCCCATGCTCGCGGGCGGCCCCATGGCCCAGATGATCGGCGGGCTGAGTCTGTTGCAGATCGCTTCGATGATGGTTGGCCTTCTCCCGCGCCCCGTCCTCGCCGGCCTTGCGCAACTCCTCACCGCTGCAGCAGCCGATGAGCCGCAGCGCGTCGAATGACCTGATCCCGACGAAGTATCACCCCGCGGGACTGTCCCGCGTCTCATCTCACAAAGGAGTGACCTGACATGACCACCGATCCCACCACCGCGGCGCCCGACGCCCCGGATGCTCCACTCGCGGCGCCGACCGTGACCGCCGCGATTCGGCACGGCGACCTCGACAAGAAAGGCGGCGTCCCCCGACGCAAGACGAACCTCGTCATCCTCGGTGGCTCCATGGTTGCCGACGGTGGCGAGGGCTCGATGGCGACGACGCTCTTCCCCGTCATCGCTGCCGCTCTCGGTCTTGCAACCAGCGCGCTCGGCGTCCTTGCCGCGGTCGGCCGCATCGTCGGGGTCGTCGCAGGACCGACCTGGGTCTACTTCGCGAAGAAGTTCGGCCGCAAGGCCATCTTGGCGATCGCGACGGGATTCTGGGGCATCTGGGCGGTTGCCGCCGGGCTCGCACAAGACTTCACCCAGCTGCTCATCCTCTACGGGATCATGGCCGCTGGAACAGCAGCGGCGCACGCGATCGTGCCCGAAGTCATCGGGGACTCGTTCGAAGACAGAAAGCGCGGTCGTGTGGTCGGCTGGGTCTATGGCGGGACCGCCGCCGTGGGCAGCCTCATGGCGCCGCTCATCGGGAGCCTCGCGAACATCGAGGACGGGTGGCGCTATGGGTTCTACGCCTTCGGGGCGATCAACGTCCTCTTCGGGATCTTGATCCTTGCGTTCTACAAGGATCCCGGAACCGGCGGCGGCGAGGCGCAGCTGAAGACCTTCTCGCAGGCTGAGCGTGACGCGGCGTCGAAGATCACCTGGGCGAAGGTCCGGTCGTTGGCGACGATTCCCAGCTATCTCGTTCTCCTCGGCAGCCGACTCCTGTCCACGCATCTCCTGCTCGCGACATTCGCGGTCGTGCTGCTCGTGAACGAGTACGGATTCGATGTCGCCGTCGCCGCGATCGCAATGGCACCGTTCGGTATCGGCTACCTTGCCGGCACCGTCGTCGGCGGATTCCTGTCCGACAGCCTCAACAAACTGAGCGTGAACTACGGGCGCGTCGCCATGCTCCAGGGCGCTCAGGTGCTGTTCGCTGTCGTCGCCTACTTCGCCACACAGGTCGCCTACGGTGGGATCACCCCCTACCTGGTGTTGTTCGGGATCGTCGGTGCCACCGTCGGCCTCAACCCGGGAGTGAACCGTCCCCTCGTGATGGCGGTCGTTCCGCCCGAACTGCGTGCCGCGGCCTTCGCGATCTTCGTCTCTGTCATCGAATCCGCAGGCTTCGCGATCTGGACGCTCACCGCAGGCTTTCTCGCCGACAGCGTCGGCCTCAAAGCGGTCCTGCTCTGGCTCGTGTGCGGGATGATGATCGTCAACGCGCTCTTCCTGACGCTGCTGTACAAGCCGTTCAAGCGCGACCGCCTCGCTCTGGAGACCGAGCTCGACGCGCGTCGTGCCCGCATCCTCGAGGCTGAGACTCAGCAGTAGACCCGAAAACGAAAGGAAGAGATCATGTCATCCGAATCTCTTGACCTCAATGAAGCCGCGAGCCTCGGGTCCGGCGGTAGCTTCTGGACCACGAAGGCTGTCCGCGACATCCCGGCGATCTATGTGACCGACGGTCCCCACGGCCTGCGCAAGCAGACGGGCTCGGCCGACCATCTCGGCATCGGCGCGAGCGTGGCGGCCACGTGTTTCCCCCCGTTGGCCGGGCTCGGTCAGAGTTGGGATCCGGAACTCGTCCACCGGGTCGGCGAGGCGCTTGGTGAAGAGTGCCAAGCAGAGGAAGTGCATGTGCTCCTCGGTCCCGGAATCAACATCAAGCGTTCGCCGCTGGGTGGTCGTAACTTCGAGTACCTCTCGGAGGACCCGCACCTCTCCGGCATCCTGGGGACTGCCTGGGTCCGCGGCGTGCAGAGCCGTGGGGTAGGCGCATCACTGAAGCACTACGCGCTGAACAATCAGGAACACGATCGCATGCGCGTCAGCTCCGACATCGACCCTCGCCCGTTGCGTGAGGTGTATCTGCGCGGGTTCCGTCGTGTCGTCGAAGACGCGGCGCCGTGGACGGTGATGTGTTCGTACAACCGTGTCAACGGCGTCCAGGTGTCAGAGGATCCCTTCCTGCTGACGCGGGTGCTCCGTGACGAATGGGGGTACGACGGCGTCGTGGTATCGGACTGGGGGGCGGTGCGCGACCGCGTCGCATCCGTTGCCGCCGGACTCGATCTGCAGATGCCGTTCGATGGGGGAGTGTCCGATACCGCCGTTGTCGAGGCTGTGGAGGCAGGCGTTCTTGACCGCACCGTCGTTGACCGCGCAGCGCGTCGCGTCGAAGCACTCGCTCGCCGCGGCGCGTCTGCGCACCGCGCGGGCGCGACGTACGACCCGGATGAGCATCACGCCCTCGCGCGGGAGGCGGCGATCCGGTCGATCGTCCTGTTGAAGAACGAGGCCAGTCTGCTGCCCCTCGCTGCGTCAGGCTCGATCGCCGTCATCGGTGACTTCGCGCAATCCCCTCGATACCAGGGTGGGGGGAGCTCCCATGTGAATCCGACGCGCGTCGACGTGCCCCTCGAAGAGATCCGCGCCGCGGCGCCGGGTGTCGATGTGACATTCGCCCAGGGATTCACCGTCGATGGTGCCGGGGCTCAGCCGGAGCTGGTCGCCGCAGCGGTGGAGGCGGCCGCGGCCGCCGACGTCGCCGTCCTCTTCCTCGGTCTCGACGCCCGTCAAGAGTCGGAGGGCTTCGACCGCGACCACATCGATCTCCCCGCCGAGCAAGTCGACGTTCTGCGGGCCGTTGCCGAAGTGCAGTCACGCGTGATCGTGGTGCTCTCGCACGGCGGCGTGCTCGATCTGCGCGAGGTGACTGCACACGCACCCGCGATCCTCGACGGCAACCTTCTCGGTCAGGCAGGCGGCGGAGCTATTGCGGACGTCCTGTTCGGCAAGGCCTCGCCTTCGGGCAAGCTCACCGAAACAGTCCCTCTCCGTATCCACGACACCCCCGCATACCTCGACTTCCCGGGCGAGCACCGCCATGTGCGGTACAGCGAGGGCCTCCATGTTGGATACCGCTGGTACGACGCGCGCGATCTGGAAGTGGCATACCCCTTCGGCCACGGTCTGTCGTACACGACGTTCGAGTACGGCACCGCGTCCGCACGTGCGCACGGCGATGGGGTGATCGTCACGGTGCAGGTCACGAACACCGGCGAGCGTTCCGGCCGAGAGGTGGTCCAGGCGTATGTGTCGGTACCCGAATCCGACCAAGTGCGCGTGCCCTGCGCGCTCGCCGGTTTCGCAAGCGTCGAACTTCGGCCGGGGGAGTCGCGCGCGGTCGACATCGTCGTCGACCGTCGCGATCTTGAGTATTGGGACATCCGACTCGATCAGTTTGTCCTTGAACGTGGGCGCTACGTCTTCTCGCTCGGGTCTTCCAGCCGGGACATGAGGGCATCGGTCGAGGTGTCGCTGGAGGGGGACCCGGTTGTCTTCCCGCTCACGCTCGAATCGACGATGGGGGAAGTCATGTCCAACCCTGTCGCCGCCTCCCTCATCGCGCAGGCGATGCCGATGCCGGACCTGCCGGAGGGTGACGCCATGGGCACCGACATGGCCCGCATGATGGCGAGTATTCCCATCGAGCGAACGCTGTCATTCGGCGGCGGAGCGGCGAGCCGGGAGCAGCTCGAGCAGCTCCTTTCTGCGGCGAACGCGCAAGGGTGACGCGAGGCGGTGCTGAGCCGCTTCCCGGCAGCAGCAGAGCGTCTGACTTCTCTCTCTCGATCGGTTGGTGACGGCGACGACGGGCGAGACCGCCTACGCAGTCCCGCCCGTCGTCGCCGGGTGGATTACCGAGTGACCGACTTGCGATTGGCCAGCACGTAGAGGCCGAGAACGATGATCGCGCCGATGATCGATCCGAGGAGGCCGGACGCCTGGAAGAAGCCCCCGCTCGGGTCGGCTCCGAAGATCACGTAGCCCAAGAAGCCGCCGACGAACGAGCCGACGACTCCGAGCACGATCGTCATCAGGATTCCCATGCTCTGCTTGCCGGGGATGACGGCGCGCGCGATGAGGCCGGCGATGAGGCCGACGATGATGAGTCCGAGAATGGTCCACAGCATGATGCGTTCTCCTTCGTGAGGTCAGATGTATCTGCGACTGGGCGGGGGATCAGGCGGCCTGGGCGCGGCGGGCGCTCAGGCGACGGTTGTGGCGCCGGACGGCGAGCATGTCAGCGAGCCCTCCGAGACCGATGGGTCGCACCTCGGGGACGAGACCCAATCCGGTTTCACGAGCTGCGGCACGCACGGGTCGAGCGTCGCGACGCTCCCAGATCACGGGGAGCGGTTCGGTCTCCGGAAGGGGTTCGGTGATCGGGCGTACGGCGTTGCGTCGGTCGTTCATCACTGCCTCCAATACGTGTGGGACTAGCTATCCAGATATCAAAACAGATGTCAAGTTCACAGAGTATGTAATACAGACATTGTGCAATCGATCGGGAGGCACAGCATCTGTCAGGTATGCTGGTCCTGCAACGACGGCGGGCGAATCGATCAACGATCGTCTGCGCCACCAGCGGAGCTCACCCACGCCGTCGTCGAGGCCCGATCAGTGGAGGGGGAATCAATGCCGAGGACAGTCGTACGACACGAGGCGGAGCACCTCTACGCCGCTCAACCTCTCTCGGAAGCCGGGCAAAGACTGAGCCAGGCGATCCTTCGCCTGCGACGCAGTGAACGAGTGCAGGCGGATCGCGCGGTTCGGGCATCGCAGCTTTCCAGCATCGATCTCTCCGCGCTGCGTTATCTCGTCCAGGGGCACCGAGACGGCCGAAACCTCAGCCCGAAAGACCTCATCACCATGCTCGACACCTCGAGTGCCACGGTGACGAATGTCGTCGAGCGGCTCGTCTCGCGCGGATACCTGATCCGCGAAAGGCATCCGACTGATCGTCGAGCCCACTACCTGCGCCCCACAGATGAGGCGGTTCGCCACGTCCAGGACGCATACGGGGCACGCGATGCAGCCGTCGTCCAGATCATCGACGAACTCTCTGACAGTGACGCCGAGATCGCCGCCGAGGTGATCGATCGGCTTGCACGGGCGCTCGACCGGCTGGCCACAGCAGACGACGCCATCTGACGCTGTCTTGGCGAGTGGTCGCGCGGCGACGACACCCTCAGTCGGTCGCGTCGGTTCGCGCCTGCAGATAGCGACAGAGCCGTGAGAGTGTCGTCAGATCAGCTGCGAGGCTCGCGATCTGATCGCCGTCGAGAGAAATCGTCTCGTCGCGCGGCTCGAACTGCACTCGCCAGGTCGCGGTGCCACCTTCGGACGTCGGCACGATCGAGGTCACCGTCGATGCCGTGCGCAACTGCACCACCACGAGGCCTGAGTCGGGGCCTTCGGTGAAGTACTGGTCCACGACAGAGATGTCGGGAGCGGCACCCGTCTCGCTCACGAGGAAGTCGGCCACCCAGGTATGGACGGTGGTCTGGTCTCGGTACAGCATCGCGTTCGGCCTCTCGTCGGATACGGTGCGCATCCACGGCCAACTCTATCGCCGCGCGGCTGTCCCGAGTCGGGCGCCGTCAGCCCAGGGCGCGGTCGAGGTCCTCGAGCAGATCGTCGATGGATTCGATGCCGACCGACAGACGCACGATCGTATCGGGCACGGCCAACTCCGTGCCCCGCACCGACGCATGCGTCATTTCGTCTGGGTAGTTCACGAGCGACTCGACGCCGCCGAGCGACTCGGCGAGCGTGAACAGTCGCGTCGATTCGGCCACGTGTCGTGCGTGCCGACTCGATCCCACCTCGAGGGAGACGATCCCACCGAAGCCCGACATCTGGGCGGTGGCGATCGCGTGCCCGGGGTGATGGGCCAGTCCCGGGTAGTACACGGTCGCCACGCGCGCGTCCTCATCGAGGAACTGCGCGATACGGCCCGCGTTCTCGCTGTGGCGCTGCATCCGGATGCCGAGCGTCTTGATACCGCGGGTCGTGAGCCACGCATCCAGCGGCCCGGAGACCGCCCCCGCGGCGAACTGGAGGAACTTCGCCTTCTCATAGATCGCGGCGCTGGATGTCACGAGCGCTCCGCCCACGACATCCGAGTGCCCGCCGAGGTACTTGGTCGCAGAATGCACGACGACATCCGCGCCGAGCGCGATCGGCTGTTGCAGCGCCGGACTGGCGAACGTGTTGTCGACGACGAGGAGCGCCCCGGCTTCGTGGGCTGCGCGAGAAAGGGCCGCGATGTCGGTGATGCGCAGCAGCGGGTTGCTGGGAGTCTCGACCCAGACAAGCCGCGGTGTGCTCTGCTGAAGGGCTGCCGCGACGGCGGCCGGGTCGGAAAGATCGGCGACCCGGACACGCACGCCCCAGGGGCCGAGCAGCCGCGCGATGAGACGGTAGCTCCCGCCGTACGCGTCATTCCCGATGAGCACCTCGTCGCCGGGGGCCAACAGTGCGCGCAGCAGCGCATCTTCGGCCGCCAGACCCGAGGCGAAAGACAGACCGAACTCCGCTCCCTCGATGGCGGCCAGTTGGCGCTCCAGGGCGGTCCGAGTGGGGTTGCCGCTCCGGCCGTACTCGTATCCTTCGCGCAGGTTCCCGATCCCGTCCTGCACATAGGTTGACGAGAAGTGCACGGGCGGGATGACCGCGCCGGTGGTGGCATCCGGGTGTTGTCCCGCGTGGACGGCGCGGCTATCGAATCCGTGGGTGGTGGAGCTGGTCATCAGACGCTCACAATCGTGTCGAGATCGGTAGGTGACATGTGGGCCCCGAGCCACTGGTCATCGAAGATCTTGGTCAGGTAGCCGCGCCCGCTATCCGGGAGCAGGACGACGACGACAGCCTCGGCCGGCAGGTCCCGTGCGGCCTCCAAGGCCGCAGCAACCGCCATCCCGCTGGATCCGCCGACGAGAAGTCCCTCCTCGCGGGCCAGACGCCGGGTCATCGCGAAGGCGTCGGCATCCGAGACGCGGACGTAGTCGTCAACGACCCCGGGGTCGAAGTTAGAGGGGAAGAAGTCTTCGCCGACACCTTCGATGAGGTATCCGTGAACCGGCCCGCCGGAATAGATCGAGCCTTCGGGGTCGGCTCCGATCACCCGAATGCCGCCCCGCGACGCCTCCTTCAGGAACCGCCCCGCGCCGCTGATCGTCCCGCCCGTGCCGATCCCGGCGACGAAGTGGGTGACCCGCCCGTCGGTATCGGCCCAGATCTCGGGACCCGTCGTCTCGAAGTGGCTACGGGGAGCCGCGGGATTGGCGAACTGGTTCGGGGTGAACGCCCCCGGGATCTCGCGGGAGAGACGGTCGGCAACCGAGTAGTAGGAATCGGGATGCTCGGGCGGCACGGATGCCGGCACCTCGACCACCTCGGCGCCGTAGGCGCGCAGCACCGCCATCTTCTCGCCCGCGAATTTGTCGGGCACGACGAAGATCATGCGATACCCGCGCTGTTGGGCGACGAGTGCCAGGCCGATGCCCGTGTTGCCGCTGGTGGGTTCGATGATCGTGCCGCCAGGGCGCAGGAGCCCCGCCTCTTCGGCGGCATCGATCATGCGCACGGCGATACGGTCTTTCGCCGACCCGCCCGGGTTGAGGTACTCGACCTTGGCGAGGACGGTCGCGTGCAGGCCGGCGGTGACGGAGTGGAGACGAACGAGAGGGGTGTTGCCGATGAGATCGGCAACCGAGGCGGCATAGCGCACAGGGGGTCCTTGGAAGTCAGCACGCCGGAGTGCGCGCAGTGGTCGGGGTCGTCGAAGGGGGCGCGTGAGCGCTAGCGACAACAACGACACGTCAAGGACATGACGGACACTCTGCCGGGATCTGCCCGCCGATGCGAGTTCATGACGTCACATGACGGCGAAGCCCGCGCCGCGCACTCACGTGCCGGCCGTGAGGAGTTCAGGATGGTGGATGGCGGCGACATCCGGGTGTGCTCGCACGCGGGACTTCAGCAGGTTCTCGCCGTATGTGCCGCGGATCACGTTGTCGCTGACCTGCTCGATCCCCCGTGCTCGCGCCCGATACTCGGGGGCGATCTCCAGTGGCGGCACCTGCGCGGCCAGCGCCGGGTTGAAGAAGAACGGCACCGAGATGCGCTCGCTGCCCTGCTCGGGGGCGATCACGCGATGCACCGTCGCCCGCAGGTAGCCGTCGGTTGCCCACTCGAGCAGTTCGCCGATATTGACGATCAGGGCTCCGTCGACGGGCGGGATGTCGTGCCAGGCGCCCTCGTACTCGACCTGCAACCCCGCGGCGCCGGGCTCGATCCACAGCAGGGTGAGCATTCCGGGGTCCTTGTGGCTGCCCACGCCCTGTCGGGAGGGCGCGGTGTCGGGAACGCCGGGGTAGCGCACGATCTTCAACCAGGTCGCGGCATCCTCGAACAGGTCGAGCAGTCGCGCCGGATCCGACCCGAGCGACTCGGCCCAGGCGGTCAGAAGACGCCGTGCGATGACGGTGAGGACCTGGGTCCACTCTTCGACGACCTCGCGTAGCTGCGGCAGAGCGCTCGGCCACTGGTTGGGGCCTTCGAGTGCCAGGTAGGCGGGGTCCTGCGGGTGACGCTCCGGCGCGATGCGCCCCGGGCCGATGTCGATCTGCTCGCGCCAGTCCACGCGCCCTTTCGTCAGCTCCCCGCCCAGTCGCGCGTACCCGTGGAAATGGGGCGAGCGCAGGTTTTCGATCTCGAGTTTCGCGTCTTCGGGCAGCGCGAAGAACGCACGGGATGTCTGCAGGAGTCGCTCTTGGAGATCGGCCGGGATGCCGTGGCCGACGAGTGAGAAGAACCCGACCTCGTGTGTGGCGCGACGAAGGTCGTTACGAAATCCCTCGGCGGCGTCGTCCCCGGCATCCAGGCGGGCGAGATCGAGGACGGGAACGGGGGAGGATGTCATGGCCTCGACGGTAGGCTCCTCGTCGGAATCGCCGGCCCGTGTGACACCAGATGTCGTCATGTGACGCTCGCCCCGCGGACATTCTGCGGTGGTACCCGTGGGCGCGACTTCTGCCGCCGGTGAATGTGACGTCACACGGCCCCGTCCGGTACGAGACACTGGGGACAGCATCCGGTCGAGACGAGGTTCCGAAATGACGAAGAACAGCCGACAGGAGTGGGTGCGGGCGGCGATCAGGGTTCTTGAGGCGGATGCCAACCGCAGCGCCGACACGCATCTCCACGTTTTCCCGCTACCGCCCGAGTGGGGCATCGATCTCTATCTCAAGGACGAGTCAGTCCATCCCACCGGTTCGCTCAAGCACCGACTGGCGCGCTCGCTGATCCTGTTCGGACTCGTCAACGGATACATCGGTCCCGAGACCACCCTCGTCGAGGCATCCAGCGGGTCCACGGCGGTGTCGGAGGCCTACTTCGCCCGGCAGCTCGGCCTTCCGTTCATCACCGTGGTGCCGCACACGACCAGCGCCGAGAAAATCGAACTCATCGAGTTCTACGGCGGGAGGTGCCACTACGTCGACGAGCCGTTGCAGGTCTACGCCGAGGCACAGCGGCTGGCCCGCGAGTGCGTGAGCGGCCACTACCTCGACCAGTTCAGCTGCGCGGAGCGGGCGACCGACTGGCGCGGCAACAACAACATCGCCGAGAGCGTCTTCGGGCAAATGGCTCTGGAGCGTCACCCGGTGCCGTCATGGATTGTGGTGGGTGCCGGCACCGGCGGTACCTCGGCGACGTTCGGGCGCTACGTCCGCTACCGCTGCTTCGACACGCGGGTGGCGGTCGTGGACCCGGAGGGATCGGCGTTCTTCGAGGCGTGGCGCACCCACGACCTGGGCTACACAACAGGTCGGCCATCCAAGATCGAGGGGATCGGGCGGCCACGCGTCGAGCCGTCCTTCATGCCGACGCTCATCGACGAGATGTTCGCGGTGCCCGATGCGGCATCGGTTGCGGCGATCCGGTTGCTGAAGGATCGCACTCATCACTGGGCGGGAGGGTCCACGGGGACGAACCTGGTCGGCGCCTTCCAGCTGATCGCACGCATGCTCGAGGCGGGCGAGACCGGCAGTATCGTCACGCTCATCTGCGACAGCGGCGCCCGCTACAGCCGCACCTACTACGACGACCAGTGGGTGGCTGCGCAGGGGTGGGACCTTGCCCCACACCGTGCCCGCATGGAGCATTTCCTCGAAACAGGGTCCTGGGGGTAGCCGCCCGTCCCCCTGGCGGGACAAGGCTCGCCGGGTGCCCGCGCGTCCGGCTCCGATACACTGGGGTTCGCTCGGCAACGCGTGCCGAGGTGGTCGCCCCACTCGCGCGCGGTCCGAGGCTGAAAACCTCCGACATCACTTCTCTTGATTCTCGGAGGCTTTTCCATGTCTTGGCGCCACTCTCATCCATCCGCCCGTTGGTGGGCGCTCGGCGTGCTGTCGATGACCCAGCTGGTCGTCGTTCTGGACAGCACGATCGTGAACATCGCGCTCCCCCAGGCGCAGGCGGAGCTGGGCCTGACCGACTCAGCGCGGCAATGGGTCGTCACGGCCTATGCGCTGGCCTTCGGTGCGTTCCTGCTGCTCGGCGGGCGCATCGCCGACTACGCGGGACGCAAGCTCGCCTACATGATCGGCATGGTGGGATTCGGGGTGGCATCCGCATATGGCGGACTGGTTTCATCCGGGGTCGACCTCATCATCGCTCGCGCACTGCAGGGTGTGTTCGCCGCATTGCTGGCTCCCGCGGCACTTGCGCTGTTGACCGTCACCTTCCCGCACGGACGAGAGCGCAACCGTGCCTTCGCCGTGTTCGGGACCGTCGCCGGTGCGGGAGCGGCCACAGGCCTCGTCCTCGGCGGCTTCCTCACCGAATTCGCCGACTGGCGATGGTGCCTGCTGGTCAACCTCATCTTCGTCCTCATCGGTGTCATCGCGGGCGCGATCGTGTTGAGCCCGAGCAAGGCGGAGGGTGAGAATCGCTACGACGTCGCCGGTGCCGTCACCATCACGCTCGGTCTGGGCGCGCTCGTGTACGGGTTCAGCCTTGCCGAGAACGGGTGGGCGGATCCGTTGACGATCATGTTCCTCGCCGCGGGTGTGATCCTCTTGGCGGCTTTCGTCTGGATCGAATCCCGCGTCGCCCAGCCGCTGCTGCCGCTGCGCGTGATCGCCGATCGTGTGCGCGGCGGTGCCCTTATCGTGCAGGCGCTCTCCGGCAGCGTCATGATCGGCACGACTCTCTATCTGACGTTCCACCTGCAGATCGTGCTGGGGATGTCGGCACTTGCCGCGGGTGTGGCGAGCCTGCCGCTGCCCTTCGCGATCACAGCCACGGCGCCGCTGGTCACCAGGCTGCTGCCGAAGACGGGTCCGCGCCCGCTGATGACCCTCGGTCCGATCCTGGCGGGCATTGCGCTGTTCTACCTGAGCCTCATCTCTCCGACGGGCTCGTACTGGGTCGAGGTCTTCCCGGGGCTGCTCCTCATGGGCGTCGGGATGGGCTTCATCTTCGTGCCGCTTCAGAACGTCGCGCTCATGGGGGTCGCCCCGCATGAGGCCGGGGCGGCTTCCGCGGCGGTCAACTCGGCGATGCAGATCGGGGGATCGATCGGGCTGTCCGTGTTCACGACGATCTACGTCTCGGTGCTGGCAGGCGTGACGGGTGCGCCGACGGCAGGGGAGCTCACCGCCGCCTATGGGGCGACGTTCCAAGCCGCAGCGATCGGCATGCTCGCCGCCGCACTGATCGCCGTCGCGATGATCCGGCGACGTACCGACGAGACGGTCGCCGAGGCCGCTGTCGCGACGCGCGTGCCTCTCGGCTGATCGCCGGTGTGCCGGCGCCGTTCGGGACGCACAATGGGGGAATGAGTTCCACGACACCTGTACCGGTCCGGCGCGATGTTCTGAGCTGGATCGGTGTCGGTGTGGCGGGTGCTGCGCTCGCGGTCGTGGCGTGGGCGTGCCTGACCGGGTGGGGAGGCATCGTCCACGGTCATCCCGCCTATGCGATCTTGCTGTCGATCACGGCGCTCGGCGCGCTGGGGTTCGGTGCGATCGCCCTGCTGCGTCCCGTGCGGGCAGGGCTCTGGCGTCGGATCGGTCGCATCGCCGCTGTCGTGCTGGCACTGCTCTGGGTGTTCGTCCTCGCGTGGCTGCGTCCGTATCCCGCCGTCGAGCCTGCGCTCGAGGCGATGCGCTCGGATGCCTCGGTCGATGTGGTCGAGTCCGGAACGCGGATCGTCATGCAGCCGACGGGAGGGGCCTCGGCGACAGGCATCTTCTTCCAGCCTGGCGCCCTCGTCGACCCGCGCGCATACGCCGCGGTGCTTCGCCCGCTCGCGGAGTCCGGCTACACCGTCGTCATCGTCAAGCAGCCCCTCGGGATCGCGTTCTTCTCCCTCGGCGAGTTCGACGCGGTCGTGTCGGAGAATTCCGACGTGCAGGAATGGGTGCTCGCGGGCCATTCGCTCGGCGGTACGGTGGCCGCAATCCAGGCCGACGGCGACGCGACCGGAGTGGCGGCGGGACTGGTGTTCTACGCGTCCTATCCCGCCAGCGACATCAGCGCGACCCTCGATGTCCCCACGCTCTCGATATCGGGTACCCGCGACGGATTGGCAACCCCCGACAAGATCGACGCGTCTCGCGCGGATCTCCCCGCCGCGACGCAGTTCGTCGTCGTCGAGGGCGCCTCCCACGCGCAGTTCGGCGCCTACGGTCCGCAGCCCGGCGACAACGAGCCTGAGATCAGTGATGATGACGCACGTGCGCAGATCTCGTCATCGACGCTCGACTTCATCGAGGCGCTCGCCGGCTGAAGTCTCGTCTGGGATCCCGATGCGGCGGCCGCCCAGCGCGCGCAACGCGGAGAGGATCGTCACGACATCCACCACCTCCTGGGTGAGGGCTCCGACAACGGCGGGGATGGCCCCGGTCATCGCCACCAGCATCAGCGCGATGCTCAGGCTGATTCCGATCCAGATTGCCGTGAATGCGACGCGGAGGGTGTGGCGCGAGATCGCGATCGCGTCGATGATGCGGGAGAGCGAGTCCACGAGCACGACCGCGTGGGCGGCGTCCCCGGCGGCTGTCGCGCCGCGGGCGCCCATCGCGATGCCGATGTCGGCCGCGGCGAGGACGGGTGCGTCATTCACACCATCGCCGACCATCATCGTCGGACGTGGCTGGAGTTCGGCCGCGAGCGCGACTTTGTCGGGCGGGAGGAGCTCGGCGTGGATTTCGTCGATGCCGACGGCCGCGGCGATCGAGTCTGCTGTCGCGCGCGCATCGCCGGTCAGCAGTGCGATGCGCTCGACGTCGTGATCGCGCAGCCATGCGATGACGGCGGCCGATTCCGGACGCGGGTCGTCGGCGAGCACCAGAGCGCCGGCATAGGTGTTGTCGATGGCGACGTACGCGGCGGCCTGTCCCGACATCAGCGGCGTCGTCACCTCTGCCCCGGTCAGCGAGGCGATGAACGCGGGCTTTCCGACGGCCACCGTGCGCCCCTCGATCAGCGCGGTCACGCCGTTGGTCGCGACCTCGCCCGCTTCTGACGCGGCTGGCAGAGGGCGGCCGAGTGCCCGTCCGGCCTGGAGGATGCTTCCGGCCAGCACATGAGAGGAGTACTGCTCAGCCGCGGCAGCCAGCAGAAGAAGGTCGTCGTGCGTGGTGCCCACCGAAGGGCGGATGTCGACCAGGACGGGTCGGCCGCGGGTGAGCGTCCCGGTCTTGTCGAACGCGGCCGACCTCACCCTCGCGAGCTGCTCGAGAACGGCGCCGCCCTTGAGGATCACTCCCGCGCGGGCGGTGCGTGACAAGCCGCTGAGGAAGGCGACGGGTGCGGCGATCAGCAGCGGACACGGCGTGGCGAGCACCAACACCTCGGCGAACCGCGCGGAGTCGCCGGAGATTGCCCACGCGGCCCCGGCGAGCACGAGTGAGATCGCCGTGAAGGGGATCGCGAATCTATCCGCCAGGCGCACCACCGGCGCGCGCGAACTCTGGGCCTCGCGCACGAGCGACACGATCTGCTGGTACTGGCTGTCGCCGGCCAGGCGGCTGACCCGCACTTCCACGGCCGTGCTGCCGTTGATCGCCCCCGACAGCACTTCGTCGCCGACGGTGTGGGACACGGGCATGCTCTCGCCGGTCAGCGACGACTCGTCGAAGCTGGCCGACTCGGTGAGGAGAACGCCGTCCAGCGGCACGATCTCCGCGGGGCGCACCACCAGCACCTCGCCGACGGCGACGTCGTCGACATCCGCATCGCGAACACCCCCTGCCGTGTCGCGCACATGCGCGATGCGCGGAGACCGGTCCAGAAGTGCCTGCAGATCGCTGGTGGCCCGTCCCGCGGCGAAGTCCTCCAGCAACTGCCCGCCGGCCAGCATGAGCACAACGATCAGCGAGGCGACGTACTCGCCGACGGCGATCGTGGCCACCATCGCGACAACGGCGAGGATATCGAGCCCCACGTGTCCGCGCAGTACGTCGCGCACCATCCCGACCAGGGTCCACACGATGAACGCGGCCACGAAGGCGGTCGCCAGCCACCGGCCGGCCGACCCGGCTCCCACCACGTCCAAGATCAGTGTGGCGGCCAGCACGGCGAGCGCCGCCATGACAGCGATATTGCGGAGCAGCGAGCGGGCGAGCCTCACACCGTCATCCTCGCGCGCGGCGCGCGCGCTGTCACGGGACCTTCGGCGTAGCGTGGATCGTTGCCGGTGCAGACACCGATCGACGCCGCGTGCATGATTGTTTCCCTACCGGCTACTTTGCGCAGACAGGATGCTCGCATCGGCTGCTGCGACCGGTGCAGCGAAGAACGGGGAGGCAGGCCATGGAGGACGTACCCGCCGAGGGGATGCGCGAGTACATCGAGCACCTGCGGCACTCCGGATATTCGGTGCGGGAGGGCCACACGGCCGATCCTGACCTCATCGATCCCGAGGGTAACCCGGTGTACACCTGGCAGGAGGGATATCCCTACCCGGTGCGTATGGAGCGTGACGCGTACGAACTCGAGAAGTATCGGCTGCAGGTCGAGCTGCTCAAGTGCCAGTACTGGATGGAGGACACCGGCCGGCGGGCGATCCTGCTGTTCGAGGGACGAGACGCCGCGGGCAAGGGCGGCACCATCAAGCGGTTCACCGAGCACATGAATCCGCGGACGGCCCGCGTGGTCGCGCTGTCCAAGCCGAGCGACCGTGAGCACGGGCAGTGGTATTTCCAGCGATACATCCAGCACTTTCCGACCGCCGGTGAGATCGTGATGTTCGACCGCTCCTGGTACAACAGGGCCGGTGTCGAGCGGGTGATGGGCTTCTGCAGTCCCTGGGAGTACGAGACCTTCATGAACCAGGCGCCCGCGTTCGAGCGGATGCTGGTGGAGTCGGGCATCCACCTCACCAAGTTCTGGTTCTCGGTCTCGCGCACCGAGCAGCGCACGCGCTTCGCCATCCGCCAGCTCGACCCGGTGCGCCGGTGGAAGCTTTCCCCCATGGACATCGCATCGCTGGATCGGTGGGAGGCGTACACCGCGGCGAAGGAGGAGATGTTCAGCCGCACCGACAAGCGCTACGCGCCGTGGACGATCATCCGCTCCAACGACAAGAAGCGTGCACGCCTGAACGCGATGCGCTACTGGCTGAGCCAGTTCGACTACGAGGACAAGGACACGTCGGTCGTGGGAGTCCCCGACCCCCTCCTGGTGATGCGCGGTAAGCAGGAAACGGCAGACGAATAGCCCGATTCCGCTCCTCGGTTCGCTCGACGCTCCCGGTCCTGTGAGAATCAGAGGTTATGAGCGTCATGGCGAGTGTGGTCAACGTCTTCGTGGACGAGGTCGGCGACCACGGCAATCCGCTCGGGATCGTCTGGGCCTCCGCCGCGACCAAGAAGCATGAGGCGGAGATCGCGGCAGACCTCGGGTTCTCCGAGACGATCTTCATCGACGAGATTTCGCAGGATGTCGCTCACGTGCGCATCTTCACTCCGGCCGGTGAGGTGCGCTTCGGCGGACATCCCGTGGTCGGCTTGGCCTCGTGGTTGCACGAGGCCGGGGACGACATCCGCACCATCAGCTGTGCCGTCGGGTCGGCCCGGGTCCGCGTCGAGGGGGAACGCGTGTTCGTGAACGCGATGCCCGAGTGGACCACCAACTTCGTGCTCGAGCGACTCTCCAGTCCTGAGGAGGTCCTCGCCGTCGATCCGGAGGCCTACAGCGAGGGCACGTTCTGCGTGTGGGCATGGATCGATGAGGAGGCGGGGGTGGTGCGTGCGCGCGTCTTCGCCCCCGACCTCGGCATCCGTGAGGATTCGGCCACGGGATCAGCCGCGATCCGCCTCACAGCCGAGCTGGGTCGCGACCTGCAGGTCGTCCAGGGGAGTGGCTCGGTGCTCTACACCCACCGCCGCAATCTCGGCCGCGAGATCGAGGTCGGTGGACGCACCTCCCCGGAGCGGCTGGTCGAGCTGGCCTGAGCCGACCCCGAGGCTCTGCCATGATGGCCGCATGAGGACCCGCCGCAGGATCGTCGCCGCCGCCGCGCTCGCCGCCGCCGCGATCCTGGGGGCCGGGTGCGCCGCGCAGCCGAGCGCCTCGACGTCGCCGGATCCCGAGACGGTGGCGGCGATCGAAGAGACCGTTGCCACGTTCTTCGCAGACCATCCGGTGAACGCCGTCATCGTCAAGGTGACCGCGGGCGAGCAGGAGCTTTACCGCGCGGCACTCGGTGAATCGATGACGGGGGTGCCCGCCACACCGGAGATGCACTTCCGCAACGGCGCGGTGGCGATCTCGTATGTCGCCATGGTGCTGTTGCAGCTGGATGACGAGGGTGTGCTCTCCGTCGACGACCTCGTATCGCAGTACCTCCCCAGCGCGCCCTACGCCGACGAGGTCACGCTGCGCGAGCTGGCGCAGATGACTTCCGGCATCCAGGACTACGTCCCCGTCCTACAGTTCCAGGACGATCTGATGGCCGACCCGTTCCACCTCTGGACCGCCGACGAGCTTCTCTCGTATGTCGCCGACGAACCTCTGTGGTTCGAGCCCGGAACCAACTTCGGCTACTCCCATGCCGGATACGTCATCCTTGGCCACGCGCTGGAGGCGGCCACCGGAGAGACGCTGAGCGCACTCATCCAGGAGCGGATCCTCGACCCGCTCGAGCTGACCGGCACTCACGCGACCCTCACCGCAGAAATCCCCGAGCCGGCGCTGCACGCCTTCTCCTCCGAGCGGCGTGGCTTCTTCGGCGTCGCTGAGGGCGTCCCCTTCTCCGAAGAGAGCTCCTATTGGAGCCCATCGTGGACGATCTCTCACGGCGCGGTACAGACATCCACCATCGATGACCTCAGCACGACCATTCGCGCGATCGGCACCGGCGCTCTGCTCTCGCCCGAGGCGCACGAGGCGATGGTGTCGACCGCGCTGCGCGGATTCGGGGAACCGGTCGAGGGGTGTCCCGGCTGCTTCACGCAGAGCGAGGGGTACACGTACGGGATCGGCCTGGTCAACACCGGCGACTGGATCATGCAGAACCCCCTCTTCAGCGGGTACGCCGCCGTCACGGCGTACCTCGCGTCCGAAGACATCGCCATCTCGGTGGCGGTCACGTTCGCCCCCGACGCCTTCGCCGCCGATGGCTCCTATCCCAACCTCGCGGACACCCTCTTCCGCGACCTCGGCGCGGTCCTCGCCCCCGACGACGCCCCGCCCGTCCGCCGCTGACGTAGTTTTTCGTCGAACCCACACGCTCGTTGCGAACCCACACGCTCGTTGCGAACCCACACGCTCGTTGCGTGATGAACGTGTGGATTCGCACGCAACGTATGGATTCGGCAAGAGTCGGTCCCGGCGCGCGCTGGGCGCCTAGCCTGGAGGGATGGCAGAGAGCGTGCAGGATGCGGCGGGGCGCGGTGGCGCAGGGCGACCGATGGGCGGTGGCCGACCGGGCGGTCCGGGAGGACGACCCCGCGGCGTGCAGCGGGTCTTCGAGGTTGTGCGCACCGAGCGCGTCGCCCCCCAGCTCGTCCGGGTGCACCTCGGTGGTGACGCGTTCGACGGATTCGTCGAGAACGCGGGTCCCGAAAAGCTGGCACTCGCCGACAAGTACGTGAAGTTCCTGTTCGCCCGGCCCGAGCTCGAGCTTGAGCCGCCCTACGATCTCGATGCTCTGCGCGCGAGGCTGGATCCGGCGGACATGCCCGTGCGGCGCACCTACACCGTGCGCGCGGTCGATCACGAGGCGAAGACGATCGCGGTGGACTTCGTCGTCCACGGCGATGCCGGACTCGCCGGTCCCTGGGCTGCCTCAGCCCAGCCCGGCGATCGGGTGGCGCTGTCGGGCCCCGGTGCGAAGTACACGCCGGCGTCGGGTGATGTCTTCCATCTGCTCGTCGTCGATGACGCCGCCATACCCGCTGTCGCGGTGGCGCTCGAAACGATGTCGGCGGATGCTCGCGGCGTGGCCTTGATCGAGGTCGCCGACGCCGACGCCCACGTGGAGCTCACCGCTCCTGCGGGCGTCGAGGTGCGCTGGCTGCACCGTGAGGGTGCGGGCTATGGCGAGCCGCTGGTCACTGCCGTCCTCGCCCTGCCGCAGCCGGAGGGTGAGGTGGACGTCTTCGCCCATGGTGAGCGGGAGGCGATCAAGCGCATCGGCGCGCACCTGCACGAGAGTTGGGGCATCGAACGTCCGGCGATGTCGTTGTCGGCCTACTGGGCGTTCGGTCGCTCCGAGGATGCCTTCCAGGCGGAGAAGCGGTCTCCGGCCGGTCAGATCTTCGCCGACTGAGTCCGCTCCCGCCGTTCAGAGCGCGTCGAGCTTCTGCTGTACCCGGCGCGTGAGCGCCAGTTTGTCGGTGGCATCCAGCCAGGATGCCTCGACGGCGTTCCAGGTGAAGCGCTCGAACTGTGCGCGTCCGTAGCCGAGTGCGCGAGCGAGGGCACGGTAGTCGTTCACGGCATCCGTGCCGAACATGGGCGGGTCGTCGGAGTCGATCGTGACGAGGAGTCCGGCATCCACCATCTGCGCGATGCGACGGTGCGAGCCGTCGCCGCTGCCCGAATAGCGGCCGATGTCGGAGCTGACGGGTGTGCAGGTGAACGGGATGCGCTCTTCGACACACCGCCGGGTGATCCGCTCGTCGTCGACGACGTGATAGCCGTGATCGATGCGCTCGCCGCCCAGCTGATCCAGGATCACCTCGACGTGCGCGGGCGGTCCGGACTCGGAGTGGGCCGTGCGGCGCAATCCCGCGCGTCCGGCCAGCTGGAAGGCCTCGACGAACCGTGCCGGCGGGCCGATCAGCTCGGAGTAGTCCAGGCCGATGCCGATCACCTCATCCATCGGGTTCGCGATGATCTCTTCGACCAGCTCCACCGCAGAGGCCGCCGTGTCGTTGCGGCACAGGCCCACGATCATCCGACTCGTGATGCCGGTGTCGGCCTCGGCTTCGCGCATGCCCTCCCGCACGCCCTCGATGATCGTCCGGTACGGGACACCGGGGTGTCCGGGAGGACTCAGGAAGATCTCGCGGTGCACGACGCCGAGCGCGGCTCCGCCGTCGGTGAGGGTTTCGTAGGCGACCCGGCGGAAGTCGTCATGATCGCGCATGACGGAGCCGGCGACGTCCAGCACCCGGAGGAACTCGTCGAGATCCTCGTATGAGCCGTGGTCGTACAGCGACGCCTCGTCGCGGCCGCCCTCGACGGTCACGCCGTGCTTCTTTGCGAGGTCCAGCACGGTGCGGGCAGACACGGCGCCGATCAGGTGGTTGTGCAGCGACACCTTGGGGATGGCGAGAAGCATCGCCTCGGTTCGCTCATCGAGGGGTGCGTCCATGGCGGCGTGTCTTTCGTTGAGGGGGACTGTCGTGTCAGTCAAGCACGGCGCGCGGCCAGGAGCAGCCAGATCGTGAAGGTCAGCTCAGCCACGATCGAGGGGATCGCCACGATCGCGAGCATGATTCCCGAGACGGCGGCGTAGTCGGTCATCACCACGTGCAGCAGGGTGTCCAGCGCGTACGCGGCTCCAGCGATCATCAGGATGACGCCGATGAGTCGTGGTGCGATCCGAGAGCGCACGATGAGCGCGCCCAGCAGGACGAGGTGGATGCCGAAAGCGAGCAGGCCGACGAACCAGGCGAAGTCGAACGCGGCGAACATCATCAGCGCGACGTCGGGGCTGAGATCAGTGGTGCCGAGGCTGATCTCGAGGCCCAGGAACATGAAGACTGTTCCCACTCCGAGCATCACGGTGTACGCGATGCGGAACCATGCCGCCAGCAGCGAGCGGGCTCGTCCTGCCGGCGCGAACAGCACGTACAGGCCCCATGCCACGGCCACGTCGATCGCGAAGATCGCGACGAACGAGGCCAGACCCAGTCGGAAGAGTCCTTCCTGTGCACGAATGCTCTCGACAGTGGCGACGGCGTCGGTGGGATCGACCATCCCCTGCTTCACGACGAAGTTCGCGAAGATCGCGAGGACGAACAGAGCGAGGTAGCCGATTCCGGCGACGAGGGCCGCGGTGCGGCGGGTGGTGTCGGTGAGGGTGTTCATGGGAGTCCTCCGTGAGGCGGTCGTTGGGGTGTCGGTAGGTGTGGGGGATCAGTCGGCGATGTGGATGACGGCCTTGCCGCGAACGCGACCGGCAGACAAAGCGGCGATCGCAGTGGCGACCTCATCCAGCGGGTAGATGTGGTCGCGATCCACTGTCGAGCGCAGGGTTCCGGCCGCGACGAGATCGGTGAGTTCGGGAAGGAGCGCCCCGGATTCGTCCGAGAGAAAGAAGCCGAGCCGGCGCCGGGTGAATGCGGAGCGCAGTCGTGCGCCGAACTGGCGGTGGATGCCGCCGGTGAGCGATCCGCCGTCCTCGCCGCCGACGATGACGAGCGTGCCGGTGGCGGTCAGGGTGCGCACCAGACGGCCCAGCGGCAGACGGCCGTTGATGTCGATGATCACGTCGTAGCGTTCGGTGAGGGTCGTGACATCTGTCGTCGCGTAGTCGATCGTGTGCGCGGCGCCGCACGAGCGGACGAGGTCGGCCTTGGCGGCGCTGGCGACACCGGTGACCTCGGCGCCGGCGGCGGCAGCGAGCTGGACGGCGTAGCATCCGACTCCGCCGGAGGCGCCCGTGACCAGCACCCGCTGGTCAGCCCGCACCCGACCGTGCGTGCGGACGGCTTCGAGCGCCGCAAGACCCGAGACCGGCAGCGCTGCGGCTTCGTCGAAGCTCACCCCCTCGGGCATGCGGGCCAGCGTGGTCGCGTCCGCGACCGTGTACTCGGCGAAGGTGCCCGCTGCGGTGCCGAAGACGCGGTCGCCGACGGCGAAGGCTGTGACGTCGGTGCCCACCGCGGCGACGGTGCCGGCGACATCCATCCCGGGAACCGGCTGACGCGGGGTGGTCATGCCGAACATGGGGCGAACGATGTAGGGCAGGCCCGCCATGATGTGCCACACGCCGCGGTCAAGGCCCGCGGCGTGGACGCGAACGAGCACCTGATCGGCGCCCGGGGCGGGCATCGGCGCGCGGTCGAGGTGCAACACCTCGGTGTCGCCGTACCCGCGCTGCACGATGGCGGTCATCGTCGCGGGAACGGTCGAGGGGATGTCGCTTACGCGCGGTGCGGATGACGGGGAAGCGGTGCTCGTGCTGGTCATGTGAGTCTCCTGTGCGGTGTTTCGTACTTAGTACGACGATGGAGAGGACTGTATTCTTACTAAGTACGAAATGTCAACTCTTCGGGAGGAGGTGCGCGGGATGCCACAGCAGCCGGGCACGCAACGGGTCTCTCTCGACCGCGGACGGATCATCGCCGGGGCGGTCGAACTGGCCGACGAAATCGGACTCGAACCGCTGACGATCCGCAAGCTCGCCGACCGCCTGGGCGCGCGGCCCATGAGCCTTTACCATTACGTCAACAGCAAAGACGACATCGTCGACGGCATGGTCGGTCGCGTGTTCACCGAGGTCGGATTGCCCGCCCCGGACCTCCCGTGGCAGGACGCCATCCGCGACCGTGCGCGCTCGCTGCGCGCGGCTCTGCGTCGGCACCCGTGGGCGATACCGATCATGGAGTCCCGTCGGACCCCCGGGGTCGACATCCTCGAGCATCACGATGCGGTGCTCGCGATCTGGATGCGCTCAGGTCTTCCCATGCCGGCCATCGCGCACGGCGTCGCGATCATCGACGCGTTCGTCTACGGCTTCGCCATGCAAGAAGCGGCCCTCCCTCTCGGCGAGAGTGGTGGTGATCTCACGGAGGCCGGTGAGGACATCGTCATGCCGCTGTCCCCGGATGCCTATCCCGCGCTCGTGAAGTTCACGATGGAGCACGTCATGCAGCCCGGCTACAACTTCGGCGACTCGTTCGAGGTGGGCCTGGACATCGTCATCGCGGGTGTCCGGGGAATGGTCGACGTGTCCTGATCGTCACGCGCGCGGCGAGTAGCGGCGCGGCGCGTGGGTGCGTGCGACGAGGTCGCGCAACGACTCGAGAGACCCGTCGACCACGCCCACCGCCCGGGCTTGCACAAGGATGTTGCCGAGCGCTGTGGCTTCCACCGGACCGGCCAGAACTGTCATTCCGGCGCGGTCGGCCGTGCGCTGGCACAGCAGCTCGTTCAGTGCCCCGCCCCCCACGATGTGGATCGTCTTGGCATCCACATCGCCGAGCGAGGCCGCGGTATGCGCGGCATCGGCAAAGGCCTGCGCCAGGGACTCCACGATGCTGCGGGTGTACTCGGCGCGCGTGCGCGGGGCGGGCTGAGCGTGCTCGGCGCACCACTCGGCGATGCGCGCCGGCATGTCGCCGGGAGGCGCGAATCGTGGATCGTTCACATCGAACACGGGGACCGCAGTGGTGACCTCGGCAGCTGAGTCGAGCAGGGTGGGAAGGTCGACCTGGTGTCCCTCGCGCTCCCACTGGCGCACGGCCTCCGAGAGCACCCACAGGCCCATGACGTTGTGCAGCAGACGTACCCGGCCGTCCACACCGCCTTCGTTCGTGAAGTTCGCGGCAAGGGCCTCGGGCGTGAGCACCGGGCGCTCGACTTCGACGCCGACCAGCCCCCAGGTGCCGCACGAGATGTAGACGGCCGAGTCGGCCTGCATCGGCACCGCGACCACGGCCGAAGCGGTGTCGTGCGATCCTACGGCGGTGACGGGGATTCCTGCGGGCGCTCCGCTGCGCTCGGCGACAGCGGGCAGCAGCGTACCGATGCGCTCGCCTGGTGCGATCAGCGGGCTGAGGATGCCGCGCGGGAGCCCCAGCGCATCGAGGAGGGCGGCATCCCACTCGACCGCGCCGGCCCGCACGAGACCCGTGGTCGACGCGTTCGTCAGCTCGGTGCGGGTCTGCCCGGTGAGCCAGAACGCGATGAGGTCGGGGATGAGGAGGGCCGTGTCTGCGAAGCCCAGGACATCCGGCGCCTCGGCGGCGAACTGGTAGAGCGTGTTGAACGGCAGGAACTGCAGGCCGTTGCGCGCGAACAGCTCCGCGTGCGAGCGCACCGCGTGCACCGCCTCGACACCGCGCGCGGTGCGAGCATCCCGATAGTGGAATGGGTTCCCGAGCATCCGCCCATCGCGCAGCAGCGCGTAGTCCACCGCCCACGAGTCGATGCCGATCGAGCGGATGTCCTCGCCGGTGTGGAACGCCGTGCGCAGGCCCTCGGAGGCCGCGCCGTAGAGGCTGAGCACATCCCAGTGCATGCCGTCCGCGACATGCACCGGGATGTTGGGGAATCGGGCGACCTGCTCGGCGGTCAGCGTGTCGGAACCGACTCGACCGACGAACACGCGACCGCTCGTCGCCCCGAGGTCGATGGCGGCGACAGCGCCCGAGGTGCTCATCGCAGGAACGCGGCGGCGACGCCCGAGTCGACGGGAATGTGCAGGCCGGTGGTGCGGGAGAGCTCCGGCCCGGTGAGGACGTACACCGCGTCGGCGACGTTCTCGGGGACGACCTCGCGCTTGAGGATCGTGCGGTTCGCGTAGAACTGGCCGAGATCCTCTTCGTTGACCCCGTAGGTCGCGGCACGGTTGGCGCCCCAGCCGGCGGCGAAGATGCCCGAGCCGCGGACGACGCCGTCGGGGTTGATGCCGTTCACGCGTACGCCGTGCTCGCCGAGCTCGACGGCCAGCAGGCGGACCTGGTGTGCTTGGTCGGCCTTCGTCGCCGAGTATGCGATGTTGTTGGGCCCGGCGAAGACCGAGTTCTTCGACGAGATGTAGATGACATCCCCGCCCATGCCCTGGTCGATGAGCGCCTTCGCGGCGGCCTTCGACACCAGGAACGAGCCCTTGGCCATGACATCGTGCTGCAGGTCCCAGTCCTTCTCCGTGGTCTCCAGCAGCGGCTTGGACAGGGAGAGCCCGGCGTTGTTGACCACCAGGTCGATGCCGCCGAAGGCGAGGAGGGTCGCATCGATGGCCGCCTGGACTCCGTCCGCGTCGGCGACGTTGGCGGCGACGCCGATCGCGACATCCGTCGAGCCGAGTTCGGCCGCCACGGCCTGCGCCTTCTCGAGGTCGAGGTCGGCGACAACGACACACGCGCCCTCGGCGGCCAGTCGCGTCGCGATGGCCTTGCCGATGCCGGATGCCGCGCCCGTCACGAACGCGATGCGGCCCTGGTGGGTCTTGGGCCTGGGCATCCGCTGGAGCTTTGCCTCTTCGAGCGCCCAGTATTCGATCCGGAACTTCTCGGCATCCGAGATCGGAGCGTAGGTCGAAAGCGACTCGGCGCCGCGCATGACATTGATCGCGTTCACGTAGAACTCGCCGGCCACGCGGGCCGTCTGCTTGTTCGCGCCGTACGAGAACATGCCGACGCCGGGGACCAGAACGATGAGCGGGTCGGCGCCTCGGATCGCGGGCGAGTCCGCGGTCGCGTGGGCGTCGTAGTACGCCTGGTAGTCGGCGCGGTAGGCCTCGTGCAGCTCCTTGAGCCGGGCGATCGAGTCCTCGACGGTGGCATCCGCAGGCAGATCCAGCAGCATCGGCTTGACCTTGGTGCGCAGGAAGTGATCGGGGCAGCTCGTGCCCAGCTCGGCGAGCGCGGGCGCCTTCTCGGATGCGAGGAAGTCGAGCACCGCGGCACTGTCGGTGAAGTGTCCGACCATTGGCTTGTCGGTCGAGGCGAGCCCTCGGATCGTTGCGGCCAGCGCCGCGGCCTTCGTGCGGCGCTCCGCCTCGGGCAGCGCGTCGAATCCGGGGCGCACGGCGCCGAACGGATCGGCCGCGCCGTGCTCGGCGATGTAGGCGGCGGCGGTCTCGATGATCCACAGCGAGTTCGCCTCGGCCTCATCGGACGTGTTGCCCCAGGCGGTGATGCCGTGACCACCCAGAATCGTGCCGATTGCCTGCGGGTTTTCGGCCTTGATGGCGGCGATGTCCAGACCCAGCTGGAAGCCGGGGCGACGCCAGGGAACCCAGACCACCTTCTCGCCGAAGATCTTCGCGGTCAGCTCCTCGCCGTCCGCGGCGGTCGCGATGGCGATACCCGAGTCCGGGTGCAGATGGTCGACGTGCGCGGCATCCACGAGACCGTGCATCGCGGTGTCGATCGAGGGGGCGGCGCCGCCCTTGCCGTGCAGGCAGTAGTCGAAGGCCGCGACCATCTCGTCCTCGCGGTCGAGGCCGGGATAGACATCCACGAGGGCCCGCATGCGGTCCAGCCGCAGCACCGCCAGGCCCTTCTCCTGCAGCGTGCCGAGATCGCCGCCTGAGCCCTTGACCCACATGAGCTCGACGGGCTCGCCCGTGACCGGGTCGGTCGCGGTGCCCTTGGCCGACGTGTTGCCGCCGGCGTAGTTCGTGTTCTTCGGGTCGGCTCCCAGGCGGTTCGAGCGCGTGATGAGCTCTGTCACGGTCGGGTTCGTCATGTTCGATGTCCTTGGTCTGTGGGGGTGTACGTCTGTGATGTCATGCGCGAGGGGTCGCAACACGCCGTCTCCGAGTCGGGCGCAGCGGCGTGTCGTGGCCCCTCGCGTGGAAGTGCACCTTCGGCGAGGTCAGGCGCCCCAGCCGGCCTGGGCGCCGCCGACGCGGTCCGCGGCGATCTGCTGCTGGTAGCCGGATGCTGCGTATGCCGCCATCGGGTCGGCCGGGAGTCCGCGCGAGAGGCGCCATTCGGCCAGCGCCGGGCGCACGTCGGTGTAGAAGGCATCCATGAACACTGCGTTGGCTGCCAGCACATCGTTGGCGCTCTGCGCGGCATCCAGCGCGGCGCGGTCGACGAGCAGGGCTCGCGCCGTCATCTCCTGAACGTTCAGCACCGAGCGGATCTGGCCGGGGATCTTGTCTTCGATGTTGTGGCACTGATCGAGCATGAAGGCCACGTCGGGGTTGTTCAGGCCGCCGCCGCGGATGACCTCGAAGAGGATCCGGAACAGCTGGAACGGGTCGGCGGCGCCCACGATGAGGTCGTCGTCGGCGTAGAAGCGTGAGTTGAAGTCGAACGAGCCGAGCTTTCCGAGCCGCAGCAGCTGCATGACGATGAATTCGATGTTCGTGCCGGGGGCGTGATGGCCGGTGTCCAGGCACACCATCGCCTTGTCGCCGAGCGAGGCGACCTGGGCGTACGAGGTCCCCCAGTCAGGCACATCGGTGTGGTAGAACGACGGCTCGAAGAACTTGTACTCGAGCACGAGTCGCTGCTCGTCGCCGAGGCGGGCGTAGATCTGCCGCAGCGAGTCGTTCAGGCGGTCCTGGCGTGCCCGCATGTCGTTCTGGCCGGGGTAGTTCGACCCCTCGGCGAGCCAGATCTTGAGGTCGCGCGATCCGGTCTCGTGCATGATGTCGATGCACTCGAAGTGGTGATCGATCGCCTTCTGGCGGATGCGGTCATCGTGGTGGGTGAGGGCGCCGAACTTGTAGTCCTCGTCCTGGAACGTATTGGAGTTCACGGTGCCGAGTGCGACCCCGAGAGATTCGGCGTGGCGACGCAGATCGGCGTAGTCCTCGACCTTGTCCCAGGGGATGTGCAGGGCGACGCTCGGTGCCAGAGCCGTGTAGCGGTTGACCTGCGCGGCATCCGCAATCTTCTCGTAGGGGTCACGGGGTGTGCCGGGGGTTCCGAAGACGCGGAACCGGGTGCCGGAGTTACCGAAGGCCCACGAGGGCAGCTCGATGCCCTGACCTTCGAGCGTCGTGAGGATGTCGGGGGACAACGTCGTCATGGGTGTCGCTTTCACGGGAAGCGCCAGCTGGCGCCGAACTGATCTCGAATCGAGTCAAACTGAATCGTTTCAACACATGGTACGCGAATGTCGGGGACTCCACAACCGTGGGCGCCGCGTCCGTACACTCGCGAGCATGCCCCAGAATCCCGCGAACCGCCGCGTCGTGGTCGCGCTCGACAGCTTCAAGGGGTCGATCTCGGCGCCTGACGCGGTCGACGCGCTCGAGGGCGGGTGGAGCGCCCGGCGCCCGGACGACGACCTGGTGTCGCTCCCGATGGCCGATGGCGGCGAGGGCACACTCGCCTGCCTGGCGCGCGTGTTCCCGGATGCCGCGCGTATCCCCGTCGATGTCGTCGGCCCCGACGGGGTACCCCTCCGCGCGAGCTGGTTGCGGATCGCGGATGGGGACGGGACCACGGGCGTGGTCGAGCTGGCGTCTACGTCGGGCATCGAACTGCTCGGGGACGCGCGCCGGCCGTGGGATGCCGACTCGGGCGGTTTCGGCGCCGCGATCGCCGCCGCCATGGATGCCGGTGTCGACAGGTTGGTCCTCGGGATCGGGTCCAGTGCCTCCACGGACGGCGGGGCGGGCGTGCTGACCGCGCTCGGAGCGCGAGTGCAGGATGCCGCGGGGCGGCCGATTCCGCCCGGCCTGGCGGGGCTCGCACACGTCGACCGAGTGGATGTCGGGACGCTGCGCGCGCTGCCTCCGGGCGGTGCGACGGTGCTCTGTGATGTCACCAACCCGCTCTGCGGGCCCGCGGGAGCCGCCCCGGTCTTCGGGCCTCAGAAGGGGCTTCGCGGCGGCGAGATCACGGCGGCCGACCGGCTGCTCGGGACGTGGGCCGAGCGGTTCGGTGTGGATCCCTCGACGCCCGGCGCCGGCGCGGCGGGCGGCGTCGGCTTCGCACTTCTGGCGTGGGGTGCGCGCCTCGTGCCCGGGGCAGCGGCCGTGGCATCGTTGACGGGCTTCGACGAGCTCGTGGATGCCGACACCGTCGTGCTCACAGGGGAGGGCGCCTTCGACGCGTCATCGGCGCGCGGAAAGGTCCCCGGGCACGTCGCTGCGCGTGCCGCCGCGCGCGGGGCACGGACGATCCTCGTCGCGGGCCGGATCTCGGCGGATGCCGACGTCTCGCCCTTTGCCGAGGCCTTTTCACTGGCGGATCTCGCCGGCTCGTCCGAGGCTGCGCTGGCCGAGCCGGCGCGCTATCTGCGAGAAGCCGGCCGGCTCGCGGCATCCAGCTTGTGAGCACTCGCCCCTGTCAGGCCGGACCGTTCTTGTCCATGTAGCTTGCGGTGCTGGGACGGTGGACCATGAGGATGAAGGCGATGCAGACGCTCAGGATGCCCGCGACGAACACGGGCCCGTTCCATGACTCAAGAGTGAAAGCCAGACCGAACAGGTAGAACCCGAAGAGGAAGAAGATGCCGTACAGGATGATCATGCGCGCCTCCGATGCCGATGAGGTCGAGCCTAGCGAGGCCAGTGTCTGTGCGGAATAGAGTCGAGCGTGAGGTGATCGTGTGGCGGTGGGTGTGAAAGACGTGGCGGCTGCGGCCGGAGTCTCGGTCGGCACCGTCTCCAATGTCCTCAACCAGCCCGAGAAGGTCGCGCCCGCGACGGTCGAGAAGGTCCAGCGCGTGATCGATGAGCTCGGGTTCGTCCGCAACGACGCCGCCCGGCAGCTGCGCGCCGGCCGCAGTCGCAGCGTTGGGCTGATCGTGCTCGACATCGGCAACCCGTTCTTCGCGCAGGTTGCGCGTGGTGCCGAGGCGCGCGCGCAGGAGGCGGGGCTGTCTGTTCTGATGGGGAGCAGCGATGAGTCGACGGAGCGTGAGTCGCGCTATCTCGATCTCTTTCGCGAACAGCGCGTCAACGGAGTCCTCGTGACCCCGGTCGACGAGGGCCGTGCCGCCTACGCCCGTCTCGCGGCCGCGGGCGTCCCCGTGGTCCTGCTCGACCGGGATGCTCCCGACGGGGTGCTGGGCTCGGTGTCGGTGGATGACGTCGAGGGCGGGCACCTCGCCGCGGCGCACCTTCTGGAGCTGGGACGTCGTGCGCTCGCCTTCGTCGGCGGGCCGGACTCGCTCCGGCAGGTCGCCGATCGCCTCGAAGGTGCCCGTCGCGCCGTCAGAGGCTTCGCGGATGCGCGCCTGGAGGTTGTCGGCGTGCCCGCGCTCTCGGTGCTCTCGGGTCGCGAGGCGGGCGAGCGGATCGCCGCGCGGTCCCGCGAGGACTGGCCCGACGCGATCTTCTGTGCCAACGATCTGGTCGCTGTCGGCATCCTGCAGGCCTTCGCGCTGACCGGCGCGGTCCGTGTTCCCGAGGACATCGCGCTCATCGGCTACGACGACATCGATTTCGCCGCGGCCGCGGTGGTGCCACTCACCTCCGTTCGCCAGCCCGCGTGGCAGATGGGCTACACCGCCGTCGACATGTTGCTGCGAGACCCGGACGACGTGCAGGTCGAGCGCCGGGTGCGCTACCGGCCCGAGCTCGCCGTGCGCACCTCCACCACGGGCTGACATCCGCGGACCTTGACCTTTACATGCAACCAGGCATATAAATGTCAGAGTGCATGTAAATAATCGCGTGCACGTCGGACTCGATGTCGCGCGGCGGCGCAGGAGGTGGCGATGAGCCTGGGACGCGGAAACTTCGGCGGCGGCTTGAGCCGGGGCGCGGACGAGCGCACGCTGCGCGAGCAGAATGCGCAGGCGCCCGTGATCCCGCACCTGGGGCGGCGCACGCTGGCACTGTTCGCGCCGTACCGGATGCGGCTGGCCGTGACGGCGGTGCTGGTGATCGCCAGTGCCGCGATCGGCGTCATCCCGGCGCTCCTGATCGAGCAGGTCTTCGACGACGCACTCTTCCCGCCGGGTGGGTCGCCCGACATCCCGCTGCTCTTCCAGCTCGTGGGGCTGATGATCGGCCTGTTCGTGGTGGCGGCGGGACTGAACGTCCTGCAGACGTGGCTCACCTCCGCGGTCGGCAACCAGGTGACCGGCGATCTGCGCGTGCGGCTGTTCCAGCATCTGCAGTCGATGGATCTCGCGTTCTTCACGCGGACGAAGACCGGTGTCATCCAGTCGCGGCTGCAGAACGACGTGGGAGGGGTCGCGAACGTCCTGACCAACACCCTCACGACGATCCTCGGCAACACGGTCACGGTGATCGCATCTCTGATCGCCATGGTCCTCATCGACTGGCGTCTGACCATCGTCGCGGTCTTCATGCTGCCGATCCTCGTGTTCGTGCAGCGCCGTGTCGGTCAGGTGCGTGCACGGCTGGCCGCGCAGGCGCAGGAGTCGCTGTCGGTGCTGACATCCATGACCCAGGAGTCACTGTCGGTGTCGGGCATTATGCTCACCACCTCGTTCAACCGCAGCGCGTACGAGACCGGCCGATACTCGGAGGAGACCGCGCGGCAGGTGCGCCTGCAGGTGCGCCTCGCGATGAGCGGTCAGGGATTCTTCGCCATCGTCAGCGTGATCATGTCGGCCGTTCCCGCGGTGATCTACCTCGTCGCCGGCCTGTTCATCACCGGCGGGGTCGACATCACCGCCGGCGCGATCGTCGCGTTCACCGCCGTCCAGGGCCGCCTGCTCTTCCCCCTCACCGCCCTCATGCGCGTGGCGTTGGATGTGCAGACCTCCATGGCGCTGTTCGCGCGCATCTTCGAGTACTTGGACCTCGTACCGGCCATCACCGATGCCCCCGACGCGATCGAGGTGGCCGACGCACCGGGGCCGCTCGGGCGCATGGAATTCCGCGATGTCACGTTCAGCTACCCCGGAGCAGCGAAGGAGACCCCGACGCTGCACGATGTCTCGTTCGCGGTCGAGCCGGGTCAGCACGTCGCGTTCGTCGGAACGAGCGGTGCCGGAAAGACGACGATCCTCTACCTCGCGCCGCGGTTGTACGAGGCGACCTCGGGTGCGGTGCTGTTCGCAGGAGCGGACGTACGCGGACTCCGCCACTCGTCGCTGCTGGACCACGTGGGAATCGTCGCCCAGGAGACCTACCTCTTTCACGCCTCGATCAGAGAGAACCTGATGTATGCGCGTCCGGATGCTTCGCAGGACGAGCTCGAGGATGCATGTCGCGGTGCGCATATCCACCACGTCATCGAATCCTTCCCCGACGGCTACGACACGATCGTCGGCGAGCGCGGCTACCGGCTGTCGGGCGGCGAGAAGCAGCGCATCGCGATCGCACGCGTACTGCTGAAGAACCCGCCGGTGCTGCTGCTGGACGAGGCGACGAGTGCGCTGGACACGGTGTCGGAGCGGGTCGTGCAGCAGGCCCTTGACGACGCGGCGCGGGGAAGGACCACGCTGACGATCGCCCACCGCATCTCGACCGTGAAGTCCGCCGACGCGATCCACGTCGTCGAGGCGGGCCGCATCGTCGAGTCCGGCACGCACGAGGAGCTTCTGGCTGCTTCCGGTGCGTACGCACGCCTCGTCGAGCACCAGGAGCGTCTCGTGGGCTGAGTTCGCCACTGGTTTCGGCAGGGGGTGGGAGGGGCAACGCCGAGTACGCTGTGCCTCCGGGGCCAGCGTGGAGGGGAGGCGCGATGACGGATGCCACAGCACCGCGCCCGGCGGGGGTGCGAGACGTCGCCCGGGTGGCGGGCGTCTCGACGCAGACCGTCTCACGGGTGATCAATGACCACCCCAATATCCGTGTCGAAACGCGGGAGAGGGTACTGGCGGCGATAGCCGAGCTCGACTATCGCGTGAACAACGCCGCGCGCACGCTCGGGACGGCATCCACGCGCACCATCGGTGTCATCGCCTCGGATGCCGAGCTCTACGGCCCGGCGGTGGCGATCGCGGCTCTGGAGCAGGCCGCGCGCGACGGAGGGCGCTGGATCGCGACCGCGCATGCAGATGCCTCAGACCCGCTCGCCGTGGCCGATGCCGCGCAGAACCTGCTCGCCCAGGGCGTCGACGGGATCATCGTCGTCGCGGCGCACGCGCGCACGCTCCCGGTGCTGGAGGCGGCCGACCTCGGTGTCCCGTTCGCGGCCATGCACGCCGGATCGGGCGCGGACGCGCAGGCCGATGCCGCAGCGACCGTCGTCTCTCATCTCGTCGACCTCGGCCATCGCCGCATCGGCCGACTCGCCGGGCCCGAAGACTGGCTCGAGGAGTCGGCGCGTGCCACCGGCCACACGCACGGCCTCGAGGCACACCGCCTGCGTTCGGCGGCCCTCTGGCGCGGCGACTGGTCGGCGCGATCCGCTGCGCACGTCGCTGCGCAGGTCGCGCTCGCCGTCCGGACGGGTGCGGTGACGGCTGTCGCCGCAGCCAATGACCAGATGGCTCTCGGGCTGATCGCCGGACTGCGCGCGCAGGGTATCCGCGTGCCCGAGGATGTCAGCGTCACCGGATTCGACGACAATCCGGATGCGGCCTACTACGTCCCGGCGCTCACGACGGTTCGCATCGACATCGCAGGAGAGGCGCAGCGCTGCGTTGGCGAGGTGATCAGCGGCACGGTTCCCGTGACGTCGGCGAATGCCCTCTCGGTGGCCGATGCTCCCAGACTGGTCGTGCGTGATTCCACGTCAGGTGCGACGTAGGAGGTCGCTCCAGCGCCTCTCGCCCCCCGGCCCGAACAGATCTCCACCCACCGCGAGCCAGGTGGCACCGGCATCGACGGCGCCCTCCGCGAACTCGCGGCGGATGCCGCCGTCGATGCCGATGGGGCGCGCAGAGTCGCGATCACGAAGCGCCGCCACGCGGGCCAGGGTGCTCGGGTCGAATGCGCTCCCCGCCTGCCCAGGTGTGATGGACATGCACAGTGTCGCGATCTGGTGGGGGACCTGCTCGATCGGCGTCTGCGGAGAAATCGCGAGCCCCGGGCGACTGCCGCGTGCGGTGACCCGGTCGATGCACGCGCGCCAGCCCTCACTTTCCACGTGGACGATCACCAGATCGCAGAACTCCGCCCAGGCATCGACCTCCCGGAGCGGTGTCGTCGCCATGATGTGCGCCTCTGCGGCGCAGCCCGTGGCCTCACTGATGGCGAGAGCGTCATCGGGACCGAAGCCCCCGGCCGCTGCGAACGCGCCGTCGGACATGTCCCAGTGCAGACGTCGCATGCCGGCGGCCGCCAGCCGGGATGCCTCGCTGAGCTGGGTCTCCGGGGGCACCGACCAGAGAGAGCCCGCGACCTCAAGCATCCATGCCCGTGAGGACGGCCTCGGCCAACGCGTGGTCGGTGACGAGCTCGCTGATGAGTCCGCCTCGCGCCACGGCGCGGATCGCGTCTGCTTTGGCCGATCCACCTGCAACCGCGATCACCCGGGGGATGCGCTTGAGCTGATCGAGTGAGATGTTCACGCACCGCTCTTCGAACGTCGGATCGACCGGTGTCCCGTCTTCCTTGAGCAGGATGCCGGCGATGTCAGCGACACACCCGCCCGCGATCGCGTTCGCCAGCGCATCGATGGGGAGGACATCCTTGATCTGGCTATCCGGCGGATCCCACGCGCCGACCGACAGCACCGCGGTGGTGACTTTGGGGAACAGCTCCATGGCTGCCCCGATATCGGGGTGGCTGCGAAGGCCCACGGCCGTCTCTCTGTCCTGGACGTAGAGCGGCGAGAAGATCGGGTACACACGACCGCCGGAACGACGTGACACCTGTCGTGCCACCTCGATGGGCGACGAGCTGATGTCGCCGGCGACCACGCCCGTGAGCTGAACGATCGAGATGCGAGGGACGTGCACGAGCTGGCTGGTGGTGGCAAGGAGCGTGCGTCCCCACGTGACGCCCAGGACTTCGTCGGGCGCGAGCGTGTCGCTCAAGAGTGTTGCCGCGGTCGCACCGATCTGCTCACGGACCGCGTCCTCGTCGCCGTGTGAGCGCACCACGTGGCATGACCGGATACCGAGTGCGGCGCCAAGCCGTGCGGCCAGCGCCGTGTCGGGCAGGCCTCGGTCGTTGATCGTGATCGACACGACCCCCTCATCGCGCGCTCGTGTGAGCAGCCGCGCGACCTTGAAGCGTGAGATCTCAAGCTCGTTTGCGATCTCGACCTGGGATTTATCGTCAAGGTAGAAGGCGCGCGCAACGGCAGCCAGGAGCGCCCGATCGTCTCCCGCTCCGCTCAGATGAGCGTCAAAGTTACGATTCTGTGACATATGAGCACGCGCCTTCGTCGTCCGGTGTCAGCAATGCATATGCTCAAAAGCGTACCGCACCGGCTCATATGAGCGCAGCTGTGCGGGTTCGGGCCTCAATGGAGAGCTCGGGGAAACAAGCAACAAGGGAGTGGCAGTGGGCGTCAATGACGGCATCCTCTCGGTCGCGCGGGAGCGTCTGGCAGCGGAATCCCGTGCCGTTCAGGCCGTCGCAGACATGCTCGATGAGACGTTCATCGCCACGGCATCGCTCATCCTCTCGTGCCGCGGCAAGCTCTTCATCGGCGGTTCCGGAACATCGGGGACCGTCGCGCGACGGATGGCGCACATCCTCTCGGTGAGCGGGACGCCCTCGATCGCCTTCTCTCCCATGGACAGCCTCCACGGCTGGTCGGGTGCGATCGAGTCCTCCGATCTCGTCCTACTGATCTCCAAGGGTGGCGCCTCGGACGAGGTCGTCTCGTCCGCGCGCATCGCACAACAGCGTGGCGCCAAAGTGATCTCCCTGACGGCCGGTCACGGCACACCTCTCGCGCAGATCGCCGATCTGAGTGTCGTCGTCACCGTCGCGACGCAAGCTGAACTCGGCGGAATCGTCGCGACCGGCATCACGATGGCGCAGTCCGCCTGGGGCGACGCGCTCGCCGAGGTCCTGATGCGCGGTCGTGGATACACCTGGTCGGAATTCATGACCACCCATCCCGCCGGCGCCGTGGGGCAGCTCTCCGACCTGCCTCCCGACCCGGAGCCGCTCGCGGTGCCGGTCGTCGTCGAGAGGGCGGCCCAGCGATGAGAGACGTGGTCCTCGGAGTCGACAGCTCCACCCAGTCATGCACCGTCGAGATGCGCGACCTCCAGACGGGTGAACTCCTCGCGACCGGACGTGCGCCGCACCCGGCGACCTATCCTCCCGTCAGTGAACAGGACCCGGGAGCGTGGTGGCACGCACTGATAACGGCCGTCGGCTCGGCGACGAGTGGGCAGGATGTCAGAGTCGTGGGAATGGGCGTCGGCGCCCAGTGCCACGGTCTCGTCGTCACCGACGTGGACGGAGATGTCATCCGTCCCGCCAAGCTCTGGAACGACACCACCTCGGCTGCGCAGGCGCGGGCCATGGTCGAGCGTTGTGGAACCGAATGGTGGGTCCAGCAGATCGGTATCGCGCCGTCCGCCGCGATCACGATCACCAAGATCGCTTGGCTGCGCGAGAACGAACCGGATGCCTACGCGCGGATTCGCAGCATCGGCGTGCCGCATGACCACCTCACGCGTCTGCTGAGCGGTCGCCATGTCACCGATCGCTCCGATGCGTCGGGCACCGGCTACTTCTCCGCCGACACCATGCGGTGGCGCACCGACATCCTCGACGACGTCATCGACCCACGGGACTGGGACAGCATGTTGCCCGAGGTCCTCGGTCCGAACGACGCCGCCGGAACCGTCACTACCGACGCCGCGGCGGCGCTCGGCATCGCCTCCGGAGGAGTCGTCAGCGCCGGTGGCGGAGACCAGCACCTCGCCGCACAGGGCATCGGTCTTCGCCGGGGCGACATCGCCTACAGCCTCGGGACCTCGGGCGTGGTCATCGCCACCAGCCCCGACCCGGTCCGTGATCCTTCGGGGTCCGTCGACGGCGTCGCCAACGTGACCGGTGGATACCTCCCGTTGGTGTGCACCCTCAACTCGACGAAGGTCACCGACATGGTCGCGCGCCTGCTGGCGGTCGACCACGATGAGCTCGGCCGCCTCGCTCTGGCCGCGCCCCTCACCGCGGATCGCCCCGTCTTGGCGGCGTACTTCGACGGAGAACGTTCGCCGCGGATGCCGTGGGCGCGGGGCATGCTCGCCGGTCTCTCGAGCGCCACCAGCCGTGAGCAGCTCGCGCTCGCGGCCTTCGAAGGTGTGGCGTTGGGGCTCGTCCGCGGCGAACGGCTTCTCGCCGCGCACGGGGTTGAGGTGACCGGACGGACGATCCTGCTCGGCGGCGGCGCCCGGTCGGCGGCCTACCGACAGGTGATCGCAGACCTCACGGGCCGGGAGGTCTGCACCGTGGACGCCCCTGAGGGCACTGCTCGCGGCGCTGCGATCCAAGCCGCCGCGGTCGCTCGCGGTGACACCGTCGCGCACATGACGGAGCTGTGGCAGCCCGAGGTCGTCTCCACGACCGCGCCGCGCGCAGACCGCAATGACATCTGGGACCGCTACCTGCAGCTCGCCGAGCTCCAGGCCGACGGCACGAGCTACTGAGAGAGGCCGAGGACATGCTCTACATCGACAGCGCTGACCGCGAGCGACTCGCCCCTCTGCTTCGGACCGGGCTCTTCGCGGGAGTGACGACGAACCCGCTGATCCTGTCGCGGGCGGGTCTCACATCGGCGGATCTTCCCGAGCTGCACGCCTGGCTCGTGTCCCAGGGATGCACCCGGTTCTACGCGCAGGCCACAGGAGCGACTCTTTCGCACGTGCGTGAGAACGCCGCCGCGGTCGCCGCGCTCGGAGCCGACATCGTCATCAAGCTGATGGCGAATCGCGAAGGGTTCACTGTGGCGCGGGAACTCGCCGCGGAAGGCCGCGAGGTGCTCATCACCGGTGTCTATCACCCGTCTCAAATGCTCTTGTCTCACGCCGCGGGCGCCCACGAAATCGCCCCCTACGTCGGACGTGCGAGCGAGCACGGACGTGACGGTCTCGACCTTGTCGCGCAGATGGCGCGCATGTCCGCCCACTCAGATGTGCGGATCCTCGCCGCGAGCATCCGCAGCGTCGATCAGATCGCCCAACTAGCGGCGGTCGGAGCCGACGACCTGACCATCTCGACCGATCTGGCCGAGCAACTCTTCGACGACGCCTTGACCGGCGCCGCCGCCGCAGATTTCGAGACGATCGCGAACGCGATGACGGTCTCCGCCTGATGTGCCGCCGCCCCGCGCCGGTGCGAGTGAACAGAGAGAGGAAATGACGATGAGCGAGACGCCTTCGACAATGACCGTGAGCGTGCTTCGCGGTGTGAAGGACCTCGTGCTCGAGGAACGCCCCGTCCCCGTGCCCGACCGCGATCAGGTGTTGATCCGCGTCGCCAGCGTCGGCGTGTGTGGCTCCGACGTGCACTACTACGAACACGGTCGGATCGGTCCGTACATCGTGGAGTCGCCGCTGATCCTCGGCCACGAAGCCAGCGGGACGATCGTCGCTGTCGGTGCCGATGTCGATCCCGCTCGGATCGGGCAGCGCGTGGCCATCGAGCCGCAGCGTCCCTGCCGCACGTGCGACTTCTGCCGATCGGGGGCGTACAACCTCTGTCCGCAGATGGAGTTCTATGCGACTCCGCCGATCGATGGCGCCTTCGCCGAATACGTGTTGATCCAGGACGACTTCGCGTACGATATCCCCGACAGCATCAGCGATCACGCGGCGGCGCTCATCGAGCCGCTGTCTGTCGGGATCGCAGCCGCGCAAAAGGGCGGCGTGAAGGTCGGTGATACGGTGCTGATCGCCGGCGGCGGCCCCATCGGCATCATCGCCGGACAGGTGGCGCGCGCGTTCGGCGCGGTCGACGTGGTCATCGCCGACATCAACCCGGCCCGCCGCGAGTTGGCCGCCACCTACGGTCTACGGACTGTCGATCCCGCCGCCGAGTCCACGGCCGATCTGGACGCGCACGTCTTCATCGATGCGTCCGGCGCGACGCCGGCGATCGTGAACGGCATCCGGTCGACCCGATCGGGTGGCACCGTCGTTCTCGTCGGCAGCGCCGAGGAGATCCCCCTTTCGGTGCCCGAGGTCGCGATGCGTGAGCTCAACGTCACGGGAACCTTCCGCTATACGGGAACCTGGCCGATCGGCCGCGCCCTCCTCGAGAGCGGGCAGGTCGAGCTCGACTCGCTCGTCACCCATCTCTACGGCATCGAGCAGGTCGAAGAGGCGCTCTCAGGAGACGGTGCCATTGACTCGCTCAAGCGCATCGTCCTGCCCGGCGTCCGCTCGGTCGCCGTCCCGGCCGTTGGAGGTGCCGCATGACGGACGCGTTGCTGTCCGTTCGCGGAATCTCCAAGTCCTTCCCCGGCGTCAAGGCCCTCGACGATGTGTCGTTTGACGTGCGTCCCGGAACCGTGCACGCGCTGTGCGGCGAGAACGGCGCCGGCAAGTCGACTCTGATGAAGATCATCAACGGGATCTACCAACCCGACACGGGTTCGATCTCGCTCTCGGGGCGCGAAGTGCGCATCAAGAACCCGATCGAGGCGCGCGCCCAGGGCATCGCGATGATCGCGCAGGAGCTCAACTATGTCCCCGATATGACGATCGCCGAGAGCTTCTTCGTGGGACGGTTGCCGATGAAGTTCGGCAAGATCGACTGGCGTTTCATCAAGAAGGAAGCCCGCCGACTGCTGAAGGAAGAGGGCCTCGACTTCTCGATCAACCGACGCCTGGGCACGCTCACGGTCTCCGAGATCCAGACCCTCGAGATCGTTCGTGCCGTCTACCACAGCGCCGACGTGCTGATCATGGATGAGCCGACCTCGGCCATCGCGCACAAAGAGGTCGAGTCGCTCTTCCGGAAGATCCGCTCGCTGCGCGAACAGGGCAAGGCGATCATCTACATCTCGCACAAGATGGACGAGGTTTTCGAGCTCGCCGACGACATCAGTGTGCTGCGCGACGGCACGGTCGTCAGCACGCAGGCGGCTGACGCGATCACCCCCGCGCAGGTGATCGCCGAGATGGTCGGCCGTGATCTCGACCACCAGTCGTATCCCAAGGAGGTCGTGGAGATCGGGGAGACGGTGTTCAAGGCGACCGGGCTGTCGGCCGAGAACATGTTCGAGAACATCAACCTCGAGATCAAGGCCGGTGAGATCGTCGGCCTGGCGGGGCTGATCGGTGCGGGTCGCAGCGAGGTCATCCGGGCCATCTTCGGGCTGGACAAGCTGGACAAGGGCGAGATCGAGGTCGACACCCAGACGGTCAAGATCAAGAACCCGACGGAGGCCATCAAGGTCGGCGTCGCCATGCTCTCGGAGGACCGTCGCCTGGTCGGCATCGTTCCTCAGCTGAGCATCATGAAGAACGCCACCCTCGCGAGCCTCGGGCGCATCATCCGTGGCGGGTTCACCCGCAAGCGCGAAGAGGAACGTTTGGTCACGGAGTACTTCGCGAAGATGAACGTGAAGGCACCCAGCATCCAGACGAAGATCGCCAACCTCTCGGGCGGAAACCAGCAGAAGGTCCTCTTGGCGCGCTGGCTGATCTCGAACCCGAAGGTGATGCTGCTCGACGAGCCGACGCGAGGAATCGATGTCGGTGCCAAGTTCGAGATCTACAAGATCATGACGGAGCTTGCCCGCCAGGGGCGCGGCATCCTCATGATCTCCTCCGAGCTTCCCGAACTCATCGGGATGTGCGACCGGATCTACGTGATGTCGGCCGGTCACCTCACTGCGGAACTGACTCGCGACCAGTTCTCGCAGGAAACCATTCTCACGTACGCCATGAACGAATCCGAGGTGTCCTGATGTCCGCGCTGACCAAGCTGAAATCGATCGAAGTGAGCAGGTTCTCGATCTACATCATTCTCGCGCTGGTGGTGATCATCGCCTCGGTCCTGAGCCCGAACTTCCTGAATTCGGACAACATCTTCAACGTCCTGCGCCAGGTCGCGGTGATCACGATCCTCGCCTACGGCGCGATGACACTGATCATCGGCGGAATGATCGATCTGTCCGCCGGTGCCGTCATGGCATTCGCCGGGGTCGTTTCCGTGCTCGTATACAAAGCGACCGACAATATGGTCATCGCGGTGTTGGCCGCAGTTGCGATCGGTCTGATCTGCAACCTGATCAACGCCTTCATGGTCGCGACGCTGCACACTCCCGCGTTCATCGTGACCCTCGGCATGATGCTCATGGCGCGCGGCGCGGTGCTCGAGCTCACGCAGGGACAGAACGTCCTGCAGCTCGGCGACTTCGTTCTGCTGGGACAGGGGAACCTCGGTCTGCTGCCGATTCCGGTGCTGATTCTCGCCGCGATCACGATCGTCATCTGGTACCTCATGAACCAGACACGCTACGGCCGTTCGGTCTACGCGGTCGGTGGAAACGAAGAGGCCGCGCGCGCCGCGGGTATCCCGGTCGAGCGGGTCAAGTACCAGGCCTTCATGGTCAACGGTGCCCTCGTGGGTATCGCCGGTGCGATCTTCATGTCGCGCGTGAACGCGGGTCTTCCCAACGCCGGTATCGGCTACGAGCTCCAGGCCATCACCGCGCCGATCATCGGTGGCACGAGCTTCTCGGGCGGAATCGGAACCGTCATCGGAACCCTCGCCGGCGCGCTCATCGTCGGTGTCCTCGGCAACATCATGAACCTCATCGGCATCGGGTCCTACATCCAGGACATCGTGATGGGCGCCATCATCGTCGTCGCGGTCGCCTACGACGTCTTCAGCAAGCGCGGCAAGGCGAAGACCACGATCCTCAAGTCCGGTTCCACGAAAGCCGGGCCCGAAACGCCTGCGGGTGCACCACAACCCGCATCCGCGATACCCCGGGGAGGTGCGGGCCCGGAACAGTGAACCCCTGCACTCATGACACCGCAATTGCATTCGACCAACCACTAAGGAGAGCACAATGAAGACTCTTTCTCGAAAGATGCTCGCGTTCGGCGTCGCCGCCGCCGCAGCCGTCAGCCTTGTCGGCTGCGCCGTCACGACCGGCAACCCGACGGGAGGTGACGCAGGCTCGAGCGAGGACAAGGATGAGTACCGCGTTGCCTACATCGCACGCGCACAGGCGGACTCCTTCGCCGCATGGCTCGCGAATGAGATGCGTGCCGAGGCGGACAACTACGACGACATCACGCTCGAGGTCTTCGACGGTCAAGCCGACGACGAGATCGAGAACAGCATGATCGAGAACGCCATCGCGAACCGATTCGACGCCATCATCGTTCAGGCAAACAACGCCGATGCGCAGCTGCCCTACATTCAGCAGGCGATCGATGCCGGGATCGTGGTCATCACCACCAACCCCCGCGTAGAGGGCCTGACCGGTGGAAACTCGGTCGACGCGGATCCCTACGAGCAGGGCGCCGTCGTTGCCGAACTGGCACTCGAGGAGATCCCTGAGGGGGCGAACGTCGTCGTGCTCGACGGCCCCGCCGGCAACTTCCACTCCACCGCCCGCCGTACCGCGTGGCAGGAGGTCTTCTTCGACGAGCGTCCCGACGTCACCATCGTGGCCGAAGACATCGCCAACTGGAACAAGGACGAGGCGCTGACGCTGATGGAGGACTGGTCGTTGGCCAACCCCGACATCGACGCCATCATCTCGATGAACGACAACATGGCGGCCGGTGCGCTCGAGGCGGTGCCCGGCGAGGGCGTACTCGCCTACGGCGTCGACGGAACTCCCGAGGCGACTCTGCTGATCCAGGACGGCGTCATGACGGCGACCTCGCTGCAGAATGCGCAGGAACTTGCCCAGCTGAACATGGAGGCCGTGCACTCCCTGCTGACGGGCGAGACTGACGAGGTGAATGTCGACATCGGAAACCCGGTGATCACGATCGACAACGCTGCCGAGTATGTGCAGCTGTACATCGATGCGGGACTGATCGCCGAGTAAGACGCGCGATCATCCGGGCGGGGTGCGGTACTTCCTGCATCCCGCCCGTCGCGCAGGCCCACGATGATGTGCATCACCCATGAGGACGCGATCGCGCGCGTCGACACCCTGTCAGAGCGGGTCAGCGGGCGACCGTTCTTGTTGGGTGTCGTGGGGCCGCCGGGCGTCGGGAAGTCCACGTTCGCTGCCGCGCTGGGCCGGCCGCTCCTCCAGATGGACGGATTCCATCTGGCGAACGAGTATCTCGACGACCTGGGTGCTCGCGATCGCAAGGGAGCGCCCGACACCTTCGACGTCGAAGGGTACGTCGCCATGCTGGCTCGCTTGCGGAGCGGACACGATGTGATCGCTCCTCGCTTCGACAGAGACCTCGACGCGGCGATTGCCGGGGCACTGCCGCTGAGCGGATCGGCGGACCTGATCGTCACCGAAGGCAACTATCTGCTCTGCCCGGACGGTGGCTGGGGCGGCGTGAGGCCGCTCCTGGACGAGGTCTGGTACCTCACCCTTCCGGACGCCGTTCGCGAAGAGCGGCTGGTCGCGCGACACCGCCGGCACGGACGAACGCTCGCCGAGGCGACCGCGTGGGTACGCCAGGTCGACGCTCGCAACGCCGAGGTGATCAACCGGGGCGCCTCCCTCGCTGACCTGCTCGTAGCCGCCCCGTAGCTTCGCCTTCCACGTCATTCGACAACAACATTCCGATATTTCGCTAAGGAGATTTCCATGTCAGTTCTTGACACGTACTCGCTCGCCGGCAGGACGGCTCTGGTCACCGGGGCGACCCGCGGGCTCGGCCGCGCGTTCGCCCGGGCCATCGCCGAGGCCGGCGCTGATGTCGTCGTACACGGGCGGGATGCGGCCCTCGCGGATGAGGTTCGCGCGGAGATCGAAGCGCTCGGGCGGAAGGCGTATGTGGTGCTCGGCGACCTCACCGACCGTGCGGCCGTCGTCGACGTCGTCGACCGTGCGATCTCCTCCGCCGGCCGAATTGACGTTCTCGTCAACAACGCCGGTGCGTGCATCCACCGACCTGCTCTCGATATCCCCGATGCCGAATGGGATTTCGTCATCGACACCAACCTCACAGCCCTGTGGCACATGTCCCAGGAGGTCGGTCGGCACATGGTTCAACGGCGGTCGGGAAGTATCGTCAACGTCGGATCCATCTCGGGGATGATCGTCAATCGACCGCAGATGCAGCCCGCGTACAACGCGTCAAAGGCTGCGGTCCATCAGCTCACGAAGTCGCTCGCCGCGGAATGGGCGCCGTCAGGCGTACGCGTGAACGCCGTGGCTCCCGGCTACATCAAGACGGACATGTCCCCGGTCGATGAGCCGCAGTATCGCCGACATTGGATCGAGGACTCCGCTCAGCAGCGCTATGCCACGCCCGACGAGGTGAGTCCGTCCGTCGTGTTCCTCGCGTCGGACGCGGCGAGTTTCATGTCAGGAACCATTCTCGTCGTCGACGGCGGTTACACGTTGTTCTGATCACTACGAGCCGATGCCCGAAGACCAACGGGCATCGGCTCGTAGGGCTAGCGCTGGACAAGTGTTACCGGTAACATCGGCGCCATGACCGATCTCGAAGAGGCGATCGCCCTGGTGCGCGCCGATGTGGCGCGCCTGCATTCTGAACTCGTCCGCTACGGCTTGGTCGTGTGGACCGGAGGGAACGTCTCAGGTCGCGTGCCCGGCGCCGATCTGTTCGTGATCAAGCCCTCCGGCGTCTCGTACGACGATCTCGCGCCCGAGAACATGATCCTGTGTGACCTCGACGGCACCGTCGTTCCGGGCAGTCCTGGAAGTGACCGGTCGCCGTCGAGTGACACCGCGGCACATGCCTACGTCTACCGCAATATGCCCGAGGTCGGCGGTGTCGTGCACACCCACTCGACCTACGCGGTCGCCTGGGCGGCGCGCGGCGAGGAGATCCCCTGTGTCATCACCGGCATGGCGGATGAATTCGGCGGCCCCATCCCGGTCGGCCCGTTTGCGATCATCGGGGACGACTCGATCGGTCGCGGCATCGTCGAGACCCTGTCGGGGCACCGCTCGCGGGCTGTCCTGATGCAGAACCACGGGCCCTTCACCATCGGCGTCAGCGCGAAGGATGCCGTGAAGGCCGCCGTCATGTGTGAGGACGCCGCCCGCTCCGTCCACATCGCCCGGGAGGCGGGGCCGCTCATCCCCATCCCGCAGGACAAGATCGACGCCCTCTACAACCGTTATCAGAACGTGTACGGCCAGTCGAGCGACGATCGCCGCGACGATGCCGAGGACGCTCGGTGACCGCGCTGGACGCCGCGCGCGACGCGATCACGTCAGGGAGGGCGAGCCTTGGCATCGAGCTGGGATCGACGCGGATCAAGGCATGCCTGGTCGCGGGCGAGGCCGCCGAGGTCCTCGCCGTGGGCAGTCACGCGTGGGAGAACCAACTCGTCGACTCGGTCTGGACCTACTCCCTCGATGACGTCGAAGCAGGAATGCAGGCGGCATTCGCCGACCTTTCCGCAGAGGTCGAGCGCCAGTACGGCGTGCCGCTCGCCACTCTGGCATCCATCGGTGTCTCGGCCATGATGCACGGCTACTTGGCCTTCGACGCGGCCGACGAGCTTCTCGTGCCGTTCCGCACGTGGCGCAACACGTCCACGGGGCCCGCCGCCGAAGAGCTGAGCGCGCTGCTCGGGGTGAACATCCCGCTGCGCTGGTCGATCGCCCACTACCGGCAGGCGATGCGGGATGCCGAACCGCACGTTGCGCAGATCGCGTCGCTGACAACCCTCGCCGGGTACGTGCACTGGCGTCTGACCGGCGAGCGCGTCCTCGGCGTCGGTGACGCGTCGGGGATGTTCCCGATCGATCCTGCGACCTGTGATTTCGACGCCGAACTCGTCGCTCGCTTCGACATGCTCGCAGCCGGGTCGGCACCCGCGCCGTTGTCGACGCTGCTGCCCCGGTCGCTGCCCGCGGGCGCCGAGGCCGGCTCGCTCACCGCCTCCGGCGCTGCATGGCTAGACCCCACGGGCACCCTCGCACCGGGGGCGCTCGCCTGCCCGCCCGAAGGAGATGCCGGCACCGGCATGGTCGCCACCAACGCCGTCGCACCCCGCACCGGAAACGTCAGCGCCGGCACGAGCATCTTCGCCATGGTCGTGCTCGAGCAGCCCCTTGCTGCGGCGCACGACGAACTCGACATCGTCACCACTCCGGCCGGCGATCCGGTGGCGATGGTCCACTGCAACAACGGGGCCTCCGAGCTCGGGGCCTGGGCGTCGGTGTTCGGGCAGTTCTGCGCCGGTGCCGGCCGGACCCTCAGCGGTGACGAGGTGTTCGAGATCCTGCTGCGCGCAGCCCTCAAGGGCGCGCCCGACGCGGGCGGCATCCTCGCCTACAACCACCTGTCGGGAGAGCCGATCGCAGGGATCGACGAGGGGCGCCCGCTCGTCATCCGCACCCCCGACAGCACGTTGAGCCTCGCGAACCTCATGCGCGCACAGGTATACGGCGTGTTCGCGACTCTCGCGATGGGCATGGAGGTTCTCGCCGCTGAGAACGTGGACCTCGACCGCATGTACGCCCATGGCGGGGTCTTCCGTACCGCCGGTGTCGCCCAGCGCTTCCTCGCTGCCGCGCTGGACGCGCCCGTCACGGTCGACCAGAACGCCTCCGAGGGCGGTGCCTGGGGGATCGCGGTGCTCGCCTCCTACGCCGCCGCACGCCGGGCCGGTCTGACGGCGGCGCTGGACACCTATCTCAGCGCCACCGTGTTCGCTGACGCCGAGATGGTCACGGCCGACCCCGAGCCGGCCGATGTCGCCGGCTTCGCTGCCTATCTGGACCGCTACCGCGCCGGCCTCGGCGCCGAGCGCGCCGCCGCAGTTCTCTGACACCGCGGCCCTCTGAACTCGTCACCCACTCAAGAAGGACCCACCCATGTCACACCTCAACACCTTCGCCAGCCGTGAAGTCTGGTTCGTCACCGGTAGTCAGAACCTCTATGGCGAAGAGACGCTGCGCCAAGTCGCCGAGCAATCTCAGGCTGTCGTCGCGGGCCTGGACTCCCTGCCGATCAGGGTCGTGTGGAAGCCGGTTCTGAAGGATGCCGACAGCATCCGTCGCCTGGCCCTCGACGTGAACGCGCGCGACGAGGTCATCGGCGTGATCGCCTGGATGCACACCTTCAGCCCTGCCAAGATGTGGATCACCGGGCTGGATGCGCTCCAGAAACCTCTTCTCCATCTGCACACGCAGGCAAACGTCGAGCTGCCGTGGGCGGACATCGACTTCGACTTCATGAACCTGAATCAGGCCGCCCACGGCGACCGTGAGTTCGGCTACATCCAGACGCGCATGGGCGTGCCGCGCAAGACCGTCGTCGGGCACGTCTCCAGCCCCGAGGTGCTCGCGCAGATCGAGACCTGGGAGCGTGCGGCCGCAGGCCTTGCGGCCATCCGCTCACTCAAGCTCGCCCGCTTCGGCGACAACATGCGCTACGTGGCCGTCACCGAGGGCGACAAGACCGAGGCCGAGATCCGCTTCGGCGTTCAGGTCAATACCTGGGGCGTCAATGAGCTGGCTGAGGCCGTGGCCGCCGCCAGCGACGAGCAGGTCGACGCACTGGTCGCGGAGTACGAGCGCTTGTACGACATCCAGCCCGAGCTGCTGCCCGGCGGGGAGCGTCACCAGTCGCTGCGGGACGGAGCCGCGATCGAGGTGGGGCTTCGATCGTTCCTCGAGGCGGGCGGATTCGGCGCGTTCACGACGAGCTTCGAGGATCTCGGCGACTTGACGCAGCTGCCGGGTCTCGCGGTGCAGCGCCTTATGGCCGAGGGGTACGGGTTCGGTGCCGAGGGGGACTGGAAGACCGCCATCCTCGTGCACGTCGCCGCCGTCATGGGGGAGGGGCTCCCCGGAGGTGCGAGCCTCATGGAGGACTACACCTACGACCTCATCCCCGGCGACGAGAAGATCCTCGGCGCCCACATGCTCGAGGTCGCACCGACGCTGTCGACCGGGCGCGCCAGCCTCGAGATCCACCCACTCGGCATCGGTGGCAAGGACGACCCGGTGCGCCTGGTCTTCACCGCCGACCCCGGACCCGCCCTCGTGGTCGCGATGAGCGACATGCGTGACCGCTTCCGCCTGGTGGCGAACGTCGTCGAAAACGTCGCCGCCCCGGACCTTCCGAAGCTCCCGGTGGGGCGCGCGGTCTGGAAGCCGGCGCCCGATTTCGCGACCTCCGCTGCCTGCTGGCTCACGGCGGGCGCCGCCCACCACACCGTGATGACCACCCAGGTGGGGCTGGAGGCCTTCCGCGACTTCGCCGAGATGAGCGGCACCGAGCTGGTCGTCATCGACGAGCACACAACGGTGCGCGACTTCCAGAAGGAACTGCGCTGGAACCAGGCGTACTACCGCCTCGCCCAGGGGCTGTGACGGCCGCGCCTGCGCGAAGCGGGGCGACCGCGTGCGAGGGTTGATGCCGTGAGTGAGCGCGCAGCGTCCGGCATCCAGCATGAGCTCGTGGCCGGCGGCTACCGGGCCGTGGTCGCGAGCGTGGGGGCGACGCTGCGCTCGCTGAGCTTCGAGGGGCGCGATCTCATCCTGCCCTTCGACGCCGACGAAGTGCGTCCCGGCTTCCGGGGAGCGACCCTCGCACCGTGGCCGAACCGCGTCGTCGACGGGCGGTACGTGTTCGCCGGCGAGGAGCACCAGCTCTCGCTCACCGAGCCCGAGCGTCGTCACGCGCTCCACGGCCTGGCGGGCTGGCAGCACTGGGGAGCGGTCTCGGCCGATGCCGCCCACGTCACCCTGCGGTTCGTGATCGAGCCGCAGGAGGGGTATCCGTGGCGCGTGGCACTCGACACGGAGTACCGCCTCGGTGCGGGCGGACTGACCCAGCGCCTGCGGGCGATGAACATGAGTGCGTCCGTGGTTCCCTTCGGCACCGGACCGCACCCGTACCTCGTCGCGCCCGGGGCGCTCGAGGACTGGGTGCTGCACCTGCCGGCCTCGCGCGTGCTCCTCACGACTGACGACCGGCTCGTGCCGACGTCCCTGGAAAGCGTCGAGGTGGATGCCGCGCGATTCGACTTCCGCGCGCCGAGAACCGTCGGAGACACCCAGCTCGATCACGCGTACACGGGGCTCCTCGTCGGCGCCGATAGTCAGGCGACCGCCACGGTCACAGACGCGACCGGTGTCGGGGCGGGACTGCGCTGGGGTGCCGAGTGCCCGTGGGTGCAGGCCTACACCGGCGACGTTCCGGGCGGCGCGGCGAACCCGCTGAATCGGATCGGCCTGGCCATCGAGCCGATGACCTGCGCCCCCGACGCGTTCAACGACGCGGCGTATGACTGGGACCCGGGGCTTCTCAGCCTCGAGTCGGGCGGATCGGTCGAGGCGTCCTGGACGCTGTTCGCCCTTTCCTGAGAGTTTGCTGGAAGCGGAGCCGAATCTCCCCTAGGGTGAGCGCATGCTTGCATTCGCAGAGATCACAACGACCAGCGTCGACGTCAACGTCGACATGACACCGTTCATCCTCCTCAGCCTTGCCGTCTACGTCCTGTACGTCGTCGCGCTGTGGCGCGTCTTCTCCAAGGCCGGCTACCCCGGCTGGCTCGCGATCATCCCGATCGTGAACATGTTCGTCCTGGTCAAGGTCGGCGGGATGTCGGCGTGGTGGGGCCTTCTCTACTTCGTGCCGATCGCCAACATCGTCCTGGTGATCATCGTCGCGCTGAAGGTCGGTAGGAACTTCGGCCACGGCGCCGCGTTCTCGATCTTCCTGCTGTGGCTGTTCTCCATCATCGGCTTCTGCATCATCGGCTTCTCGAGCGACACTTACAGCAAGGTTGAGGCCTGATCATGGTGCTGGCATCCATCACCGATACCGCGGCGATCACCTCGGCGTGGACCGGCACGATCTTCGCGCTGATCTTCTACGTCATCGTCGTCATCGCGCTGTGGCGCGTGTTCTCGAAGGCGGGCTATCCCGGCGTGCTCGCGATCATCCCGATCGTGAACATGTTCGTCCTGGTCAAGGTCGGCGGGATGTCGGCGTGGTGGGGACTTCTCTACTTCGTGCCGATCGCCAACTTCGTGCTGTCGATCGTGGTGGCGATCAAGGTCGGTAGGAATTTCGGCCACGGCGGGGCGTTCTCGTTCTTCCTGCTGTGGCTGTTCTCGGTCGTCGGCTACTTCATCATCGGCTACGGAAGCTCGAAGTACGTCAAGGTCTGACCCTTCGAGGACCTTCGGCTCTCGCTCCGCGGTCTTGTCCGGGTACCCTCGTTGCGAGGAGATTCGATGGGCAAGACCGCGGATGCGATCGCCGAAGGGCTGATCATCGCGACGGCCGCAGCGCGGCTCGTCGTGCGTAACCACATCCTCGTCGACGCCATCTCCAACGACACCCCGTTCTCGACCGAAGCACTCAAACCCTTCGCGAGAGAGACGCTCGAAGCCCTCGCCGTGGAGCAGGATGTCGCGGCCGAAAGAGCCAAGCATGACTGGCGCCGGGCGTTCGGGCGGCAGTCCGACCCCGGTGGAACCCACGACTACCGCGGACGCGACACCGGCAACCTCCGTCGCCGCGCGCGACAGTATCGTGGCGTCGCGAAGGAGCTGCGCCAACGGGCGGAAGACGATGATGCGCTCGCGGCACTCATCGAGGACGCGCGAGACGCCGCCTGGGGCGATGTGGCCGCCAACCTCGATCAGCGGCTGATCGTCGAGGGAATGCGCCCCGAGAACGACCCCGACTACGAGCTGATGCGCTTTGCGCGGATGCAGTCGATTCGCCTGATCGACCTGCCCAGACTCGCCGCACATCAGCGACGCGCGTCGCATCAGCACTGACGCGCGCGCGTTCGGGCGTCGATTCGCCCTCGGAAACGGCGTCATGTATTCTGGTCGCTGGCCCGCTCGCTTGAGCGAATGGGTCACGCGCCTCTAGCTCAATGGATAGAGCATCTGACTACGGATCAGAAGGTTGGGGGTTCGAGTCCCTCGAGGCGCACACTGTGTTGAGACAGTGCACAAGAAGCCTCGGCGTCACGCCGGGGCTTCTTCGTTTGTCCGCGACGACCGCGCCACGCGCACGGTCGTTGTGTGGTACCCCTCAGCACTCCTCGACGCGGGGGCCGCGGAGCTTCGCGGTGAGGTCCCTCAGGCTCTCGAGCTCCTCATCGCTCAGCGTCGACATCCGCTCGGCGATCGAGCGGCCGTGGGCCGACGCGAGCTTGCGGAACTTTGCTGCACCTTCCTCGGTGGCGCTGACGACGGCGCCGCGCCCGTCCAGCGGGTCGGAGCACTTCGTGAGGAGCCCCGCCGCGACCATCCGGTCCACCAGCCGCGACACGCTGGGCTGGCTGATGAGCATGTTCGCGGTGACGTCCTTCAAGCGCGCCGACATGCCGGGCGCGCGGGTGACGGTCAGCAGCACGTCGTATTCGGACTGGGCGAGGCCGGCGTCCTCGAAGTCGGCGCTGACCTCGGTGAAGACCTCGTGCTGCGCGCGGAACAGGCTTTCCCAGGCATCAATGGCCAACCGGCGGTTCGTCATGCTCCCCAGGGTAGGGCCACGCCGAAGTTCTAGGCTGGTGCCATGCGTGCGCTCACGGTGAAGTTTCGTCTGGTGGGGGCCGTGCTCGCGGTTTTCGTGGCAGTGGGGGCCCTCGTCGTGCTCGGCGCAGGCACCGCACGAGCCGACGTCGACGACTTCACCTTCGAGAGTCTTGACGTCCAGTACACGCTGGGGCGCACCGACGACGGGGTGAGCACACTCACCGTCGTGGAGACCTTCGTCGCGCTGTTCCCCGAGGACGACCAGAACCGCGGGATGCGACGGATCATCCCCGACTCGTACCTGGGGGCGCCGCTGCATCCTCACCTGGTGTCGATCACCGACGGTGACGGCAGCGCCCGGTCGGCGGAGGTCGACACCGACGACGGAGTGTATGTCATGACCTCCCGCGCCGACGACTATGTGCACGGCGCGCAGACCTACGTGTTCACGTACACGCTGGAGAATGTCATCCACTACTTCCCGGATGCCGACGTCGACGAGTTCTACTGGAACGTGAACGGGTTGGACTGGTCGCAGCCCTTCGGAGAGGTGACCGCCACTCTGATCGTGCCGTCCGACCTCGTCCCGGCGCTCACGGGGGAGGCGGCCTGCTACGCGGGCGACCAGGGCGACAGCGGCGACTGCCTCATCCAGATCCAGGACGACGACGGCGGGGCGACCGTCACCGCCTCGACGGCCGGTCTTGCGGCGCAGCAGACCCTCACCATGGCCGTCGGATTCTCGGCGGGGACCTTTGCGGCGTTCGATGCGTCCTACTTCGCGTCCCCCTGGGGGTGGCTGCAGGCCCTGGCGCTCATCGGCCTGACCGCGGCGCTCGTGGCGGCGATCGTGGTGCGCGCCCGGTTCCTGCGCGATGCGCCCGGGCGGCCGACCATCATCGCTGAGTACGCACCCCCCGCCCGCATCGACGCCCTCGAGAGCGCGGTGCTGCTGGGCAAGTCATCCAAAGCGGTGCCTGCCGAAGTGCTCGAGCAAGCCGTGGTGGGGAGCATTCAGATCATCGAGGGTCGTCGCAGGAAGTTCGGCGGCGTCACCCTCACGGCCAAGCTCGTCGATCCTTCCCGGGCCGACGGTGACGGGAGGATCCTCCTGTCGGGACTGTTCCCCGCGCAGCGGATCGGCGAGGAGTACGAGTTCGGAAAGCAGAACTCGCGGCTGTCCTCGGTCGTGCGTCGCCTCCTCAAGGATGCCGACCGAGAACTGGGCCGTCGCGGGATGCGGCGCACAGTGTCGGCGAGGGTTCGTATCTGGCCGATCGCGGGTGCGGTCGTGTTCGGTGCGCTCACGATTCTGTTCGGGCTCGGCGGGATGAATGCCTACGTGGACGGGATCGTGCCGTTCGCGGCAATGTTCTTCGCCGCCGTCTGTGTGGTCGTCATCGTCGCGCTCGCGTCCCGGCGGCCGCTGTCCTCCGCGGGAGCGGAGGCGCGTGATCATCTGCGAGGACTCGAGGTGTTCATCACGTGGGCCGAGGCCGATCGCATCCGCATGCTGCAGTCGCCGACGGGTGCCGAGCGCGTGGCGATCGATGACACGGGGGAGCGCGTCGTCCCCGCCAACCCGCGCCAGATGCTCAAGATCTACGAGACGCTGCTGCCGTACGCCGTGGTGTTCGGCCAGGAGAAGGAGTGGGCGGAGCGCCTGGCGGTGCTCTACGACCAGACCAACAGGCCCGGTTGGTACATCGGAACCACGGGATTCAGCGCGGCCGCATTCTCTTCCGGCATCTCGTCCCTGACCACGACCGCCAGCGCGTCGACCTCGAGCGGGTCCAGCGGCGGCGGCGGTGCCGGGGGCGGCGGAGGTGGCGGAGGCGGCGGCGGTGTCTGACGCATACGGCGCTAGAATCGCCTCGAACATCACTTTTGCGGGATAACGCGCTGTCCGGGTCGGGGGAGGCGCCAGAAAGAGACATTCGTGTCCTCTGAATCCTCTGGACGCACGGCGATCGCCGCGTACCGCGCGCTCCCTGCCCTGTCGGGCTGGGGCTACCTCTTCGCCACCTCACTGGGGCGCCTGCCGCTGTCGATCGTCCCGCTGGCGATCCTGACCCTGGCCACCTCCGCCACCGGCTCCATCGCCGTCGGCGGATTCGCCTCCGCGGCGGCAGCGCTCGGTGAAGCCATCGGCGCCCCGGTCGGGGGAGCGCTCTCCGACAGGTTCGGTCAGCGCAAGGTCCTCATGACCGGTGTCGTCCTCAACGTGTCGGTGATCCTCGCGTTCACGCTCATGATCGGACAGGCGCCGGATGCCCTCGCGGTGCTCTTCGCCGGCCTCGCCGGGCTCACCCTTCCGCAAGTCGGTCCGCTCTCGCGGGTGCGCTGGCTCGCGATGAGCCGGGATGACCTCTCGGCCGCCTTCGCGTTCGAGGGCGTCATCGACGAGATCGTCTACATCATCGGCCCCGCCCTCGTCGGCATCGTCGCCGTCGTGATCAACCCTTGGGCTGCCCTGGTCATGGGGGCGGTCCTCATCGCCGTCTTCGTGACGCAGTTCGCCCTGCACCGCACAGCCTCCCTGGTACCGCGTCGCCGGTCGAAGAACGAGGAGGAGACGGAACCCGACGACGGTGTCGATCGTCCGCAGGGTGCGCTGCGCACAGCCCTCATGGTCATGATCCTCACCGGGATGCTGGCCATGGGTGTCTTCTTCGGCGCGACGCAGACCGGTCTGACGGCATTCGCCGAGGCATCGGGCCTCGGGGCTTCGGGCGCGCTTCTGTACTCGGTCATGGCCGTCGGATCGGCCGTCACGACGGTGGCGATGGTCGCACTCCCCGAGACGATCGGGCCGTGGACGAGGTGGATCCTCTCGGCTCTCGGACTGCTGGTCGGTGCTGTCGGGATCATGCTCGCCCCCAATGTCTGGGTGCTGGTCCCGGTCGCCGTTCTGGCGGGTGTCTTCCAGGGTCCGCTGCTGCTGACGATCTACAGCGTCGCCGGAACCCTGGCCCGCCCGGGACGCGCGGGAGCCTTGATGACCCTCGCGGGAAGCGGGGTCGTGCTCGGTATCGGCGTTGGCGCGGCCCTCGCCGGATCGGTCGCGGCCGTCGCCGGGTCGACGGGCGCGTTCGCAATCGTGGTGGGCGCGACCGTCCTCCTCACACTGCTCGGCGTTATTGCGGCGACCGCCCAGCGCATTCGGGGAGCGGGACCGGCACCCGCCGCGTCATAGCTCAGTAGCGGCTCGCGAGGACACGCGCCCCTTCACGGACGGCCGACTCGTTGCGCACGCCGGCGCGCGAGCCGCCGAGCTTGGCCTGGATGTGCTCGGCGACAGTGACCGGCTCGTAGATCTCCGGGTGCTCGTCGTCGACGAACTGCGGGAGAGTCTCGATGACGTACTCGACGTTTCCGTCGTGGAAGAACGCCGCCGACCGGCGTCGCTCGATCGTGCCATCGATTACTGGCGGCTTCACGCGGTGCAGCGTCGACATCCATTGCTCGTTCGTGAGGTGCGCGGTCACATCCCCGAGGTTGATCAGCAGCGCGTCGTCGGCGGGCGCTGCGTCATGCCAATTTCCCTTGTTGTCGAGAACCTGCAGACCCTTGACCTGGTCTGCCCACAGGATCGTGACGATGCCGTAGTCGGTGTGCTCACCCATGCCGATCAGGTCGCCGTCCAGGGTCACGTCGGTGCCCGAGGGCAGCGCGTAGTTGTTCATCCGCAGCACATCCAGGGAGTGGTCGGTGCGCGGCGCGAAGTAGTCGGGAGCGACTCCGAGGGCGTCGGCGAAGATCCGCGTCATCGTGCGGGCGACCTTTGCCGCCTCGGCGAAGTACGCCTGCACCTGCTGCTCGAAACCGTCCACCTCTGGCCAGACGTTCTCCGCGTAGGCGGGCTGTGGCAGGTCGTCCACGTGCGGGTAGTCCGCCGCACCGGCGCCGACGTTGAACGCCTCGAAGAAGTCGTTCATGCGGCTGGCCTGCTCGACGCCGAGCGACAGGCTGAGGGACTCGGATTTCGGGGGGCTGTAGCCGCGATTGATGTGCGGGGGCGTGCGATAGGCCTTCTTCGCGTCGAGGTCCATCGCGAAGAAGGCATCCATAGCCTCGGTCAGACCGTTCGTGATCTCATCGGGGATGCCGTGACCGACGATCTGCATGAATCCGACCGAACGGCAGGAGGCGTCGATCTGTCGGGCGACCTCGGCGCGTTCGGCGTCCGTGCCGTTCTCGCGGTAGGGCGTGATGTCGATGGTGGGGATGTGGAAAGACATGGGACCTCCTGGGCACAGGCTACGCCCCGCGTGTTTCCGCGGCGTATCGCTCGCACAGGCGGTCTCACGGGCGGCGAGTCGGGCACAGAGTAAGGGCCGGTCGGAAGAATTCCGACCGGCCCTTGTCCCTTGCACCAAGAGTGTCCTGCAATCACATGCCGGTAGCTGCCACAGCAAAACAACTACCGTGCTTGCACTCTATAACGGAAAGGTAACGGAGGGGAAGTGTTCGGCGTTATCTTTTTGTGATTCTTTTCCGGCGCATCGAAAACGTTCAGGAACGGTGCGCGTGTTCCTCGTCCGCACCGTTCATTCCGCGGTGGCTAGAGCCGTCCGCAGGCCGCGTGATTCCGGGCCGTCGCGGCGCACCAGGCCCGCGCGGATGCCCACCGCCCGCGCCCCCGCGACATCCTGTTCGGGGTGGTCACCGATGAAGGCGATGCGCTCGGTCGGCGTGTCGAGTCCGCGCACGAGGGCGTGGAACGCGCGCGCATCGGGCTTGCTGAATCCGATCCCCTCGGCGGTGCACACGACATCGACCAGGTGGTCCAGCCCGGTGGTGCGGAGCTTCTCCCGCTGCTGCGCCTCGGGTCCGTTCGTGAGGATGCCCACCCGCACGCCGCCCTCGCGCAGCTCGCGCAGCAGCGGCGCGGCATCTTCGTAGGCGCGCCAGGATCGGCGGTACCCGATGAGGTAACGCTCGAAGAGCGCATCGGCATCCGCCGGATCGTGCGGGACGTCCCTATCGAGCAGGGCCGAGAACTCGCGCACGCGCGCGCGGCGCTGTTCGGTGAAAGACACCCGCCCCGAGGTCCACGCCTCGAAGTGCACCGTCTCCAGCGCGAACCAGGCCTCGGTGAGGGCGGGATCAGGGTCGCGATCGAGGCTGCGCACGAGGTGCGCGACCCCCGCCGTCGCTGCGCCGCGATGGTCGAACAGGGTTCCGTCCAGGTCGAAGCCGACCGCTTCCCAGCCGGGGTCGGACGAGCCGGTGGATAGGGTCATGACCTCATCCTGACAGGGCGTGCACGTCGGTGCTCCGTCCTGCGAAATCCGGCCGTCATCGAACGGGCGTAGCGTGCAGGCATGAGCACCGAGATACCCGAGAACTATGTCGCGCAGATCGGGAGCCAGCAGGTCACCCTGCCCGTGATCCCCGTTTCCGACACCTTGTCGATCGCGCTGATGATGATCATCGATCACGGGGTCCGCTTCGCCGAGACGGCAGGTCGGGAACTCGCGGCGCACTTCACCGATGCGAAGCCCGACATCGTGGTCGCGCCCGCGACGCTCGGCATCCCGCTCGCGATCGAGGTGACCCGGGCTCTCGGGCTGGACCAGTACCTGATCCTGCAGAAGACCCGCAAGGTGCACTTGGGTGATGCGCTCGAGGCTCCCGTCAAGGCGATCACGAACACGGCCAGCCAGGCGCTCCTGCTTGATCGGGCACGCCTCGGGGACGTGCAGGGAAAGCGCGTGCTGTTCGTCGATGACGTGATCTCGACCGGCTCGTCCTCGGGCGCCGCGCTGGCTCTTCTGGAAGAAGCGGGCGCCGATATCGTCGGGATGGGTGCTCTGCTCGCCGAAGGCGATGGCTGGCCGACCGTGCTCGACGCGTACCACGACCGCCTCTTCGCACTTGGTCGGATCCCCCTGTTCCCGCACTGATCCCGCTCACCGATGTCGCGTCACGGCCTCGTCATCGACAACGCGGTCATCCTCACCATGGATGCCTCGCGCACCGTCGTGCGCGGGTGGCTCGCCGTCGACGACGGTGTGATCACAGGGTTTGGCGAAGGCCCGGCCCCCGAGGCCGCGGAGCGCGTGGATGCCGCGGGCGGCATCCTTCACCCGGGTTACATCAGCGCCCACCAGCACTCGATGGACGCCCTCGCCCGTGGCGAACGCGGCGAGGCGCAAGAGTTCTTCGACTGGCTCTTCGGCACCTACTACGGCACAGTCCTCTCGTACCGACCCGAGGACGCCGCCCGTGCCGTGGAGCTCACGGCGGCGGAGCTGACCCGGGCAGGCATCACGACCGTGCTCGACTGCTGGGGCGTGGGCGACGTCGGCCAGCCCCGGGCGATCGCCGCGCTCGATGCCACGATCCGGGCGGCCGACGTAAGCCGGCTGCGGTGGATCATCGCTCCGATGGTGTCCGACCGTGTCCCGCCCGGCTGGAACTCCCTCTTCGACGCGGCGCCCGAGGGCTTTCGGCCCGAGGCGCTGACAGCCCCCACGGGAGTCGCGCTGGACTTCGCGCGGGACGCGCTCTCACGCGCCCGCGGTCGGGTCAGCGTGTGGGCGAGTGTGGAACTGCCCGAGATGGCAACCGATGCGCTGCTCGCAGGTCTTGTCGACCTCGGCGCGCCCGGGTTCACGACGCATGTCTGCGCGTCAGAGCCGGGAGCGGTCGACGTCTCGGGGGAGCGGGCGATCGAGCGGCTGGACAGGCTCGGTGTGTTGCGGCAGGGGAGTGTCGCGGCGCACCTCACCTTCACCGACGGGGCGGACCGCGCGGCGCTCGCCGCGAGCGGCTGCGGGGGAGCGCACTGTGCGACCGCGACGATGTGGGGCGGGGGCTCCCGGAGCAGCTTCGGTGAGCTCGTGGACGCCGGCATCCCGATGGGACTCGGACTCGACAATGCGACGCTCAACACGCCCGCGGACATGGTCGCCGAGATGCGAGCCGCGATGCTGTTCGACCGTTCCATGGGATCCGGACCTGTCCGGGCTGCGGCCGCCGACCTGCTCGCCCACGCGACGATCGAGGGGGCGCGTGCGCTGGGTCTTGACGACGCGATCGGCTCTCTTGAGGTCGGAAAACGTGCAGACCTCGTGCTCGTCGACACGTCCGGCACGCACTGGCTTCCGCACCGCGACCCGGCGACCGCGCTCGTGCTGCAGTCGCGACAGGACGACATCCGCCGCGTCTGGGTCGAGGGCGAGGCGGTGTTCGCTCGCTGACGACCGGTGCTACGCGCGCAGCCGTCGCTCGAGACCGTCCAGGAGCAGGGTGAGCCCGAAATCGAAGCTCGAACCCAGGTGCGTGCCATGCAGTTCGACGTGCTCGGCGAGCGCGGTCATGCCCGCGGCGGTGAGGAACTCGAGCGCGGCAGCGCGCTGGACCGCCTCGGTCGCCGGGTCCTGCGGCGCGAAGTCGACGGCCTGGATGACATATCCCTGGATATAGGCCTCGAGCACGTGGTGCGCGTGGAAGGCCTGCTCAGGGGTGAAGCCGGCTGTTCGGAGGTGTGCGAGCGAGGCGTTGATGTAGGTCATCCGGGCGGGCCCGCCGCTCGTGGCGCGCAGCCGGTTCGCCCACGGGTGGTGCAGCAGCGTCACGAACACCGATCGCGCCGTGCGTCGGACCGCCCGCCGCCAATCCTCGGCCTCGGGCGTGAGTGTGACTTCCGCCCACACGAGGTCGACGATGCCGTCGATGACCGCCTGCTTCGAGGGCAGGTGGTGGTAAATGGACATCGCCTCGACGTCGAGGGTCTTCCCGAGCGCGCGCATCGTGAGGCCGCCGATGCCCTGCTCATCGGCCATGGCGAGCGCGGCGCCGAGAATGCGCTCCCGGGTGAGGGGCGGGCGCCCCTCGTCGGGTGCATCGTCGGCCACAGGCATGCTCCGAATCGTAAATCGACTTGACCAACTTACGGTGTAAGGCTACCGTGTGTCGGGAACTTACACCGTAAGGCTGTCGATCGAGCGGCCACGACGAAAGGAAGCACAATGCGCGCCATCGAACGACGCGAGTACGGCGGTCCTGAGGCCCTCGCCATCGAAGATCTCCCGATTCCCCACCCCGAGCCCGGCTGGGTGCGCATCCGCGTGCAGGCCTCGTCGCTCAATCCGTTCGAGTGGCACCACATGCGCGGGCTTCCGTATCTCATGCGTCCCGAAGCGGGGTGGCGCGCGCCGAAGAACCGCGGTCTCGGTGTGGATGTCGCGGGCGTCATCGACGCGGTCGGTGACGGCGTCGGGGGCTTCGCGGTGGGTGACAACGTGTTCGGCAGCGCCCACAACGCGCTCGCCGAGTTCGCGACAGCAAAGGCCGAGAACATCACCCGTCTGCCGGAGGATGTCGCGCCTGCCGCTGCGGCCGCGGTACCTCTTGCCGCGCTGACCGCGCTACAGGCGATCCGAGACGCCGGGCGGATGACCCCCGGCGCGCGGGTCTTGGTGCTCGGCGCCTCCGGCGGTGTTGGACACTTCGCGGTGCAGATCGCGAAGATCCTCGAAGCCCGCCGCGTTGTCGCCAGTTGCAGTGCGCGCAACGCTGGCTGGGTGGGGCAGCTCGGAGCGGACCGGGTGCTCGACTATGCCCGCGGCGACGTCGAGCGGATCGACGAGAAGTTCGACCTCATCCTCGACCTCGCCGGCGGTACGTCGATCGCGTACCTGCGCTCACTGCTGGCCGAGGGTGGGTCACTCGTCCTCGTCGGCGGACCCGGCGAAGGGCGGCTCCTGGGGCCGGCGGCCCGGATCTTTGCGGGGATGATCGGCAGCAGCTTTCGCAGTGAGCGCGTCGCCATGGCGAATGTTTCCTGGTCGGGTGCCGACCTGGAGTTCCTCGCGCCCTTCCTGTCCGATGGGCGCCTGCGGCCCGTCATCCATCGGGAGGTCGACCTCGAGTCTGTGCCCGTGGCTCTCGCCGAGGTTGAGGAGGGCCACGTCCCCGGCAAGGTGGTCGTCATCCTCTAGGCGGGGAATCTGACCGCCGAGACGCAGCTCGGCGGCGCGCCGGATCGCGCGGCGCTCGGCGTCGTTGCCGCATCGTGAGAGGGCGAGATCGAACGCTCGACGCGCCTCGGCCCGAGCACCCGCCCGCGCGAGCATATCGGCGCGGGCAAGGTGGAAGTAGTGATAGTCGGACAGGGCCTCCTCGAGAGGCTCCACGAGCTCAAGGCCCACGCGCGGGCTGTCTGCCAGCGACGCGGCGACCGCCTCGTTGAGGAGGACGACAGGTGAGGGGTCGATCCGCTTCAGCACGGCGTACAGCCGTCGGATGGTCGCCCAGTCGGTCTCTTCGAAGGTCGCGGCGTTCGCGTGCGCGGCGGCAATCGCCGCCTGCAGTTGGTAGGGGCCGATCCGGCGCAGGCTCAGCGCTCTCTGCAACAGCGTGCGTCCCTCGGCGATGGCTGACGCGCTCCACTTCTCGCGGACCTGGTCGGCGAGCAGCACCACCTCGCCGTCGGCGTCCAGTCGAGCGGGCCGGCGGGCGTCGGTGAAGGCGAGGAGCGCCGCCAAACCCCATGTTTCGGCGTGCGCTGGCAGGAGATCGCAGACCGCGCCCGCGAGCCAACGCGCCTCCTCGCAGAGGTCGCCGCGCACGATTTCCCCCGTCGGCGCGGCGTGGCCCTGCGTGTAGACGAGATAGATGATCCGCAGAACCTCGCGGAGCGGCTCATCCAATTCGTCCCGATCGGGGACGCGAAAGGGGATGCCTGCTGCGGCGATCTTCTTCTTCGCGCGCACGAGGCGCTTTGCCATGGTCGCCTCCGGGATGAGGAAGGCGTGGGCGATGTCCACGGTCGACAAGCCGACGACATAGCGAAGGGTGAGGGCGACCCGCGACTGCTCGTCGAGGGCCCGGTGGCAGCATCCGAAGATCATCGCCAGGAGATCGTCTTCTATCGTTCCGCGTGAGCGCTGTGGGCGCTCGATGAGGTGGCGCACCTGGTCCTCGCGCTGCGCCCAGCGCGTGTCTCGTCGGGCCTGATCGATCGCCCACCGGCGCGCGACCGTCGTGAGCCACGCGCCGGGCGCATCCGGCGTTCCACGTTCGGGCCAGGTTTCGGATGCCGCGGCGAAGGCGTGTTGCGCGGCCTCCTCGGCGAGATCGAGGTCGCCGAGGTCCGCCCGCAGCGTCGCGACCAGGCGCGGCCACTGTCGGGCGAAGACCTCAGCGACCTCGGGGGAGCGCACCGTCTAGCCGGCCAGAGTGGACACGTCGAGCACAGCGCGGATCTCGACGGACCCGTAGCCGATGTTCGGCACCTTCTGCGCGTAGGTGATGGCCTCGTCGATGTCGGCGACATCGATCACGTAGTAGCCGCCCAGGTACTCCTTCGTCTCGGCGTAGGGCCCGTCGGTGACGAGCGTCTCACCGCCTCGCACCCGGACCGTTGTCGCCGTCGAGTACGGGTGCAGGGCTTCACCGCTGACGAAGACGCCCGCCCGCTTGAGTAGGTCGTCGAACGCGAACCACTCACCCATTTCCGCCGCTTCTTCGGGACTGCCGGGCTGGGGACCGTCCTCGGGGGCGCTGGTGAGCAAAAGCATGTACTGCATGGGGTGTCCTTTCGGTCGTGGATGCCGCGCCGACCGCGGCCTCTACTGAAGCGACGAACAACAGTCGAGCAGATGGACAGCTCTCCTGCACAGATATTTCTCGTGCCGCGCTGCTCGGGACCTTCGCCTCTGCTTGTGGTCTGACCACAGAGATATCGTGCCGGTGTGCGCACGATCGAGCAGACCCTCGCCGTCCAGGCCGACGCCGCCATCCACAAGGTGGACGGGATGCGGCATCCGCTGCGCTTCACCGTCTCGGGAATGCTCGCCGGTGCTTACGTCGGTATCGCGGTCGTGCTGATGCTCAACGCGGCCGGCCCGCTCGCCGCCGCGGACAGCGGGTGGGCCAAGCTCGTCAGCGGTCTGGTCTTCGGTGTCGCGCTGACCCTCGTCGTCTTCGCCGGCGCAGAACTGGTCACCTCATCGATGATGACCCTCACCCAGGGGGCGCTGATGCGCGCGGTGGGAGTCGGATCCGCTGCCGGAGGCGTGGGATTCACCTTCGCGGCCAACCTGCTGGGCGCCGCGGCGTTCGGAACTCTCATTGCCTTCTCCGGAATCCTTCATGCCAACCCCGCCGCAGCCTCCATGCTCGATGCGATGCTCGAAGCCAAGGCATACGAGTCGCCGCTGGAGCTGTTCGTGCGCGGCATCCTCTGCAACGTGCTCGTGTGCGTGGCGATCTGGATGTGCGCACGGCTGACGACCGACGGGCCCAAGCTCGCCGTGATCTTCTGGGCCCTGCTCGCCTTCATCACGTCCGGATTCGAGCACGTCGTTGCGAACATGACGACCTTCACGCTCGGGCTCGCCACGGGCGTGCCGAGCGCCACGTGGGCCTCGTTCGGTACCAACATGCTGTGGGTGGGTCTGGGCAACCTCGTCGGAGGGGCCGTCATCGTCGGCCTCGCCTACTGGGTGGTCGGCGGGTCGCCGCGCGTGTCTCCGGTGCCCGACACGGTCCCTGCCCACGTGGATGCCGCGAGAATGGATCGGTGACCGATTCATTTCCCGCGGCCGTGGACGATCTGCCCGAACTCGATCAGCTCGACGGCCTCGGGGCCGACATCCGGCTGGTCGCCGTCGACATGGACGGCACTCTGCTCGATGAGAACGGGCGGGTGCCCGAGGGACTCTGGCCGCTGCTGGATGTGATGGCCGCGCGCGGCATCCACTTCGCACCCGCCAGCGGACGGCAGTATGCGACGCTGCGCCGCGAGTTCGGCGCACGGGGCGATGCCATGGTCTATATCGCCGAGAATGGCACGCTCGTCATGCGGGGAGATGTCGAGATCAGCTCGGAGCCGATGGACCGTGCCTTCGTCGACGGACTTGTCCACGACGTGCGCGGGTTCGCACACGACGTCGGGGTCGTCCTGTGCGGCACGCGGTCGGCCTACATCGAGCGCACCGACCACGCGTTTCGCACCGAGGCCGACAAGTACTACGCGCGCCTCGAGGAGGTCGAGGACCTCACCGCAGTCGATGACACCATCCTCAAGGTCGCGGTCTTCGACTTCGCGGACGCCGAGCGCGAGACCGCGCCGGCGCTTGCTCGGCACCGCGCCACGCACCAGGTCGTGGTTTCGGGCCATCACTGGGTGGACGTCATGAACCGCGGTGTGTCGAAGGGGACGGCGCTCGGTCGTCTGCAGGACTCGCTCGGAGTCACCGCCGCCCAGACGGCGGTGTTCGGCGACTACCTCAACGACCTCGAGATGATGGGCGCCGCCGATTACTCCTTCGCCATGGCCAACGCCCATCCTGATGTCGCCGCCGCGGCGCGGTTCCGTGCGCCCTCGAATCGAGAGCACGGGGTGGTCCGCGTGCTGGAGCGCCTGCTGACCTGAGCGCGGACCTCAGCGGTCTCGATGGTCCTCGGGATGCAGGCGTGGGGCGCGGCGCGGTTCGCTGATGCCGCTCGCCTCCAGCAGCCGGATGACGCGCTGCCGCTGTCCCGCCCACGGCGCGAGGAGTCGCAGCATCCCATCGTCGTCGGTGCGCGCGCCCGCGAGGGCGAAGCCGACCTCGTGCGCGAGGTGGAAATCGCCCACGCTCACCGCGTCCGGATCCCCCAGCGCGCGCATCCGCGTCTCGGATGAGGTCCAGGCCCCGATGCCGGGCTGGCTCATCAGCACCCGGTCGACCTGTTCGCCGTCGGTCGCGTCGCGCACGGCGCGCTCGAGCGACGCACCGCGGGCGGCGGCGCGCACGATCGTCCTGCTTTGGGGCGGTTCCAGGCCCGCGCGATGCCAGTCCCACGAGGGGATTGCGCGCCAGCCCTCGACGGTGGGTGGGGCGAACATCGGCCGTGGCGTCCGTCCGGGGGCGGGCGTCCCGTGCCATGTGACCAGTCGTCGCCAGGCCGCGAAGGCCTGCAGGCCGGTGATCTTCTGCTCGATGATCGATGAGGCCAGCACGTCGAAGACGAGATCGGTCCGCCCGAGGCGCAGTCCCGGATTCTCGTGGGCCAGACGCGCGATCAGCGGATGCCGGGACGGATCGAATCCGCTCGGATCATCGTCTGCGCCGCACAGCCTCGGCATCTGCTCGAGTGCCCACTGGGCGCCGGGGCCCCAGGCTGCGGCATCCACAGTCCCGTCCGGGCGCTGGCGTAGGGCGAGGGTCGCGACGCCCTCCGGTGTGCGGCTCGCGCGCCACAGCACGCCCGGGCTGCGGGCGAACGCGGGGTCCTTGCCGCCGCGCTGCTGCACGCCGACCGTGAGTGCGAGGTCGAGTGCGGCGCGGGGGCGGTAGGTGGTCTCGATCGGCCGTTCACGGGCACGCGCCGCGGCACGAGTGCGCGGCTCCGGCGCGAGCGAGGTCATGCCGTCACTGTAGGCCGCACGGATGACATCCGCGCTTGCGCCGTCCCCGACCCCGCGAAACCAACCTCCGCTGCCGAGATCAGCCGTGACGTGCGCACGATCGACGGGTTTCGCGCGGACGGACTGGTCTGGTGGGTCAGAAGCGGTCGGGCGACGGGGTGCCGTGACCGTAGCGGATCACGACGTCGGCGTGACGGTCGAAGCGGTAGCCGACTCCGCGGACGGTCCGCACGATGTCCTCGTAGCGACCGAGCTTGGCGCGCAGGCGACGGACATGCACGTCGATCGTGCGCTCGCCGGGTGCCTCGTCGTCCGAGGCATCCGCCCAGAGCGACTCGACGAGCTCCGCGCGCTCGATCGTGCGTCCTTCGCGCAGCACGAGATACTGCAGCAGCTCGAACTCCTTGAAGGTGAAAGCGGCCGAGACGCCGTCGATCAGCACGCGCTTGCGCGAGATGTCGAACTCGACCCCGCGTGCAGCGGCCTCGGTGCGCTCGGTTTCGGCGGCCAGCGCCGCGAGCGCCGACGGCTCTCGCAGTGCGCGGCGCACGACATCCACATCCCGCCCGCCCGCGGCGTCGGAGGCGAGGGCGACCGTCGCGTACGTCTCGGCCTCGGGGGCCAGTTCGGCGAGGGTGCGGCGCAGGGCCGCGACGAGGACGGGCAGCGACACTCCAGCCTCGGCGGCCTTGACCTCATCGAGACCGACGTACAGCGCGAACCCGCGCGCGGCGCGGGTGGCGGGGGCCGGTGATTCGGGAAGTGGCGGCACGGCGTGCAGGTGGCGGTCGGTGGGACGGGCTTCGAGAAGAGCGATGTTCGACATGGGGATGATGATCCTTGCGGCGGGTCCGCGTCAATGCGGACGGAAGTGTGCTGCGGTGGCCCTGGTGGCCGGTGAGGAGCGCGATCCGGTGGATGTGCTCGGGGGCTGAGCGAATGTTTTCGCAGAAACAGCCCGGCGGATGTCCGTGGTCAGCGACGCATTCGACAACACATGACAACGCGGCCGGCCATCATCATGCCGGCAGTTCCGTTCGCCTCCCAGGCGGACAGGACGTGCGTGTTGTCAGTCATGCGGGCGATTATCTCGGATACCGCATGGGCGCGTCAAATTCGGTACCGCGTCCGGCCGACAGGATCGCGGGTGAGCGTAGCCTGGGACGATGCACGACGACCTGCGTTTCGAGAACGAGGTGGATTCCTCGCGCTACACGCTCCACCGGGGCGATGTCCTGGTAAGCGCGCTCGACTATCGCGACGACGGCCGATCCGTCTCGCTCACGAGGGCCTTCACGGTGCCGACCTTCCGTGGCCAGGGCTATGCCGAGATCGTCGTCGAGCGCGCCGTCGCCGATCTCGAGTCGCGGGGCGACCGCACGGTCATCCCGATGTGCTGGTACGTCGGGGAATGGTTCGAGAAGCACCCCGAGCGCGCCGGCATTCTCGCCCCGCGCGGCTGAACCACGCTTTCTGCGCGAACCCACACGTTCGTTGCGAACCCACACGTTCATCGCGCCATTTCGGTATGGGTTCGCACTGAAAGTGTGGGTTCGTCGCTCGGGTGAGGGGTGGGTCCGGGTGTCTCCCCGGCGATGTCGGAGGGGGCACGTAGCGTGATGGCATGCGCATCCTGCACACCTCCGACTGGCACATCGGGCGGTCGTTCCACGGGAACTCGACCCTCGATGCGCTCGGTGACGTGCTGGGGGCGCTCATCGACCAGGTGCGCGAGCACGATGTCGACGTCGTCATCGTCGCCGGCGACGTGTTCGACTCCTCAGCGCCCTCCGCGGGGTGCTACACGCTGCTGACCGACACGCTCCGCGGCCTCGCCGATGCCGGCGCCACCGTCATCGTCACCAGCGGGAACCACGACTCGGCGGCGCGACTCGGCTTCCAAGCCGCGCTCCTGCGCGACGGCATCCACATCGTCACCGACCCCGCCGCCTGTGCCACCCCGATCACCGTCTCCGACGTGCACGGACCGGTCCACCTCTACGGCATCCCGTTCCTCGAACCGGCTCTTGTCCGAGCGGTCTGGCCTGAGGTCACCCTGCGCACGCAACGGGATGTGTTGACGCATGCGATGGACCTCGTGCGCGCTGACATGGGTGTGCGCGGCGGCCGCGCCGTGGCGATCTCCCACTGCTTCGCGGCTGGCGTCGAGCCGACCGCGGGCCTCGAGCGCGACATCCAGCAGGGCGGGGTGGATGTCGTCCCGTTGTCGGTGTTCGACGGCCCCGACTATGTCGCTCTCGGCCACATCCACGGTCGACAGATGCTCTCCGACCGCGTGCGGTACGCGGGGGCGCCGCTGCACTACAGCTTCGGCGAGGCGAACAAGCCCCGCGGCAGCTGGCTGCTCGACCTCGACGCGTCGGGACTCCAGACAGTGACATGGCTCGACCTGCCGGTCCCGCGACCGCTTGCGGTGCTCTGTGGCACCCTCGATGAGCTCTGCGAGGATGCGCGGTTCTCACACGCCGAGGACTTCTGGGTGCGCGCGGAATACACGGATGCCACACCACAGCTCGATCCGATGCGGCGACTGCAGCGGCGTTTTCCCCACTGCGCGACGGTCGTGCACGTGCCGGCGGTCGCCCCCGACGAAGACCGCCGCGACTACCGGCAGAAGGTGCGCGCGGCGGTGCGCCATGAGGACCTGATCGAGGCCTTTCTGACCCATGTGCGCGCGGGCGAGGGCGCATCGGACGAGGAGCAGGGGGTCATCGCCGATCTGGTGGCAGATCATGCGGTCGCCGAGGCCCTCGCGTGAGACTCCACCGTCTCGAGATCGAGGGGTTCGGCCCCTTCCTCGAACGCCAGAGCATCGACTTCGACGCACTGGCCTCCGGGGGCATCTTCTTGATCGCGGGCCGCACGGGAGCGGGGAAATCGAGCGTCCTCGACGCCGTCTGCTTCGCGCTGTACGGTGCAGTGCCGCGCTATGAGGGGACGGACCGGCGTCTTCGCAGCGACCACTGCGCACCGACGCACCTCACCGAGGTCGCTCTGGAGTTCACCTCGGCGGGCGAGCGCTGGCGGGTGACGCGCTCACCCGACTATGAGCGGCAGAAGGCGCGTGGTACGGGACTGACGACGGTGGCCGCCAAGGCGCTTCTCGAGCGGTGGAACGGCGCCGCGTGGATCGGTGTCGCATCCGGTGCGCGTGAGGTCGGTGAGGAACTCCACGGTGTGCTCGGGCTGTCCCAGCAACAATTTCTCCAGGTCATCCTGCTCGCTCAGAACCGCTTCTCGCAGTTCCTGCTCGCGAAGAACGAGGATCGTCAGCGGCTGCTCCGCACCCTGTTCGGCACCAAGGTGTTCGAAGACTACGCGCAGCGGCTCGACGACCAGCGCCGGCAGTCCGAGCAGGCGCTGACGCGGGAGGCCGATCGCCTGGAGCAATTGCTCGACGAGGCTGACGCGCTCGCACAGCGGGTCGGCGTCGCGGACGACGCTGACCTCGAGCCGGAGCGCACGGTGGCTGAGCGCGCGGCGCGGGTGGAGCGCGCGGAGCAGCGGCTTCGTTATCGCACGCAGACGCTCGGCGATCAGCGGGAGCGCGCCGCGCAGGCGCAGGTCGGTGCGGAGGCCGATCATGCGCGGCGCTCGGAATCCTCTCGCGCTCAGGGCGAACGACGCGATGTGCGCGCGGCACTGAGCGCGCTCGAGTCTGCGGAGCCCCGAATCTCGGAGCATCGGCGGGCGCTCGCCGATGCTCGCCTCGCAGAGACCCTGCGCATCCCGATCGAGGCCGTCGAGGTTGCCGACCACGCCGTCCGCACGGCCGACGCCGTACAAGCCGCAGCGGCGGAGGCGTATGCGCGCGCGGGGGGCGACGCCGAGGCTTCCGCGACCGCGCTCGATGAGGACGTCCGGCTGCTCACAGCCGCCCTCGCCCGCGCCGCCGACGCCCGCGACCGTGAGACGCAGATGACCGCGGCGCTCGCCCGAAGGAGCGCGGTGGTGTCTGATCTCGAGACGGCCGCAGCCGCCACGGCTGCGGTGGCTGCGCAACGTACGCGCGATGCCGAGCGCCTGGGTGTTCTCGCGAGCCAGCGCGACGAGTTCGTCGCGCTGGCTGCGGATGCCGATCGTGCATCGCAACACCTCGATCGGATGACGGTGAGGCTGAGCGCCGCGCGCGAGGCGCACGAACTCGACGCCCGCACGAGCGCTGCCGAACGTCACCGTGCGGAGACCGCGGTCGAGGCCGCGCGCGCCGCCGCCGCCGTCTCCGAGCTGGTGCGTCGGCGTCTGGAGGGATACGCGGGTGAGCTTGCGGCCGCGCTCGAGCCGGGGGAGGCCTGCGCCGTCTGCGGCTCCCTCGATCACCCGGCACCTGCCGTCTCGAGCGGCGACCCGGTGTCGGATGAGGAGCTCGAGCAGGCGGAGATCGCCCGCGATGCGGCGGTATCGGCGGACAGGTCCGCCGCCGAGAAGCTCGCGGATCTGCGGTCGAGGTGGGAGGCTCAGGTCTCCATCGCCGACGGATCCGTCGACGCGCTCGCCGAGGAATGTGAGCGCGCGCAGGCGCTGGTGCGGGAGTGTGCACAGGCGCGTGAGGCGCTCGGGGCGCTCGACGCCGACCGGGACGCCCTCCTGGATGCCGTGCAGAGAGCAGACCAGCGCATCCACGACGACCAGGCCGGCGCTGCGGCGCTGCGCCAGGAGATCGCTGTGCTCGACGCGAAGATCGTCGATACCCGGCAGCAGGTGGATGCCGCACGGGGAACGTTCGCGTCGGTATCGGCGATGATCGCCGACGCCGAGGCGCGTCAGGCGACCGCCGAGCAGCTTCGCGCAGCGCGAGCGGAGGCGCGCGCCCGCCGGCGCGCACGGCAGGAGGCCATCGCGACGCGCGACGCCGAACTCGCGGCATCCTCGTTCGACGATGTCGATGAGGTCAGGCGGAGCCTGCTCGATCCCGCGGCCGCCGATGCACTCGAGCAGCGGGTGCGCACCCACGAGGCGGAGCTCGCGGCGGCCCGCGAGCGCCTGCTCGCGCTCGAACTGGTTCTGGCCGATGTCGGGGAAGAGCCTGTCGACCTCGCCGCCTCGCAGGCGACGGTCGCCGCCTCGCGCGCGCACCTGGCGGAGATCATCGCGGCGGAGACCGCGGCCGCAACCGAGCTGCGTCGCCTCACGGAGCTGCGTGCGGCTATCGACGCGCTCGTCGCGGAGACGGCCGAGGCGGATGCGCGCCACCGCAGTCTCACGCGTCTTGCGAATACGCTCGCCGGGCGCGCGCCGAACACCAAGCGCATGACGCTCGAGACCTTTGTCCTGGCCGCCGAGCTCGAAGAGATCGTCGCGGCCGCGAACGTGCGGTTGGCGGAGATGTCGGGCGGACGCTACCGACTGCAGCACACCGACGCGCTGGCCCGCCGCAATGCGGCTTCGGGTTTGGGCATCGAGGTGCACGACGTGTACACCGGCCGCGCCCGCCCGCCCCAGTCGCTGTCGGGCGGCGAGACCTTCCTTGCCTCCCTCGCCCTCGCGCTGGGGTTGGCCGAGGTTGTCACTGCGCGCGCGGGCGGAGTTGCGCTGGACACGCTGTTCATCGACGAGGGGTTCGGGTCACTGGACGCCGAGACACTCGACCTCGCGATGCGCACCCTCGATGATCTGAGGGCCGGAGGGCGCGTGGTCGGCGTGATCAGCCACGTGGAGACGATGAAAGAACAACTTCCGGCCGGGCTCACGGTCGAGGCCACGGCACAGGGGCCGAGCGTTATCCGGCAGCACGTGACCACACCCCACTGAGGCCGCCGCCGGCGCCCGCTCACGGCCCGGGTTTCAGATGTGTGGAACTACAATGGGTGGGTGAGTCACCAGGATCCCGCCGAGTCCGTCCACCCGAGGACCGCGACGATCCTTCTCAGCCAGGCCGCCAAATGGCGCGCGTTCGCGGTCGCCGTCTCGGTCGCGGCGCTGACGATTCTCGATCTGTCGAAGGTCAATGTCAGCCTCCCTTCCATTGAGGCCTCTCTCGGTGCCGATTCGACGCAGCTGCAGCTCATCGTCTCGGGCTACGTTCTTGCGTTCGGCCTCTTCCTCGTGCCGATGGGTCGCCTGGGAGATCAACGTTCTCGCCGCGCGCTGTTCATCGTGGGACTGGCCACCTTCACGCTCGCGAGCCTTGCCTGCGCGCTTGCCCCGACGGCCGAGCTGCTCATGGCCGCCCGCTTCATCCAGGGCATCGGCGCCGGCATCCAGATGCCGCAGGTGCTCGGCATCATCCAGCAGATCTTCGTCGGCAAAGAGCGCGGGCGGGCTTTCGGGCTGTTCGGCGCCGTCATCTCGATCTCCACGGCGATCGGCCCCACCCTCGGAGGACTCCTCATCGCCCTGGGTGGCGACGGCGACGGCTGGCGGTGGATCTTCTGGATCAACCTGCCGCTGGGGCTCGCCGCGATCGCCGCGGCGATATGGGTGCTCCCGACGACCAAGGGTCGGTCGCCGCGACCCGTGACGCTCGACCCGGTCGGCGTCATCCTGTTCGGGCTGGCGATCTTCGCGCTCATGTGGCCGTTCCTGTTCACGACGGGCTCGCCTGACGATGATCCGATGCGGTGGTGGCTGCTTGTCGTCTTCGTCGTTGTGGCAGCGCTGTTTGTCGCATGGGAACGGCGGTATGCGGCATCCGGCAAGGTCCCGCTCATCCCGTTCTCGCTCTTTCAGATCAGCTCGTACCGCAACGCGACGCTGTTGGTCACCTTCTACTTCGCGGGCCTTCCGGCGCTTTTCCTGCTCACGACGCTGTACCTGCAGACCGGACTCGGGCTCGCGCCCGTCTTCGCCGGAATGGTCGGCATCGGTTTCGCTGTTGCCAGCGCCGTCGGTTCCTGGATCGGCGGCAATCTGGTGTCGACGCACGGTCGGGGAGTCGTCGTGTGGGGGCTCATCATCGTGCTCGCCGCCATCGCCGGCCTTGTCGCCACCGCTGTGCTCGTTCCAGCCGAGTGGGCCCCCTACGCGATGGCGGGGGTCATGGTGTTCGCCGGCGCGGGCGGTGGACTCGTGGTCTCGCCCAACCAGACGCTCGCGCTCGCTGACATCCCCGTCCGGGAGGGGGGCCTTGCCGGCTCGCTCGGTCAGCTCGGCCAGCGCATCGGCACGGCGGTGGGAACGGCCGTCGGTCTCGCGCTGTTCTACGCGACGATCTTCCGTGAGAGCGACTCGAAGGCGTCACTCGAGGTCTACCACGACGCCTACATGATCGGCTCGATCTCGGTCGCGGTGTTCATCTCCCTTGCGCTCGTCATCGGTGTCGTCGATATGACCAGGCGCCGCCGGGGCGCGGCATCCGACGAATTCCAGATCTGAGCAACCTCGCCGTGCGGTGACCGAATTTCCCGGCCACCGATGGTGCCGATCGCCGCGCTGAGGCGACAAGATGGACCTCAGGAGGCTGCCATGAAATCTGTCGTGCTGGACACCCCCGCAGGAATCGACGCCCGTCTGGGGTGGGATCCCTCGATGAGCGAACACGACCGCAAGCGTCTGCTCGCGAAAGAACTGGTGGCCGCGCGCCTCAAGATCGATCCGCGCGAGGTGCTCGTCACGCGAGAGGCGCCCGCCCAGTTCGGATTCCACACCGAGTTGTTCGCGAGCGTCGACGGCGAGGAGCTGCCCTTCCTCATCCGCAACGCGAGCTTCCGGGCTGCCACGGTCGTGGCCCTCACCGACCAGCCCTTCGTGGTCGGTCTCGACATCCGTGACGTGCACCCCGACGATGCCACGGTGCGGGACATGCAGCGGCACTCGCACCTGTTCAACGAGGAGAACACGCTCGATCTCATCGACCATTGGACGCGCGTGCAGGCGGTGCGCGAGGCCGACGGGCGCGGGACCCGTGTTCCGTCCGAGGTGGTCAAGCTCGATGCCACGCGCTTGCGCGGCTGGATCCGGGACCGCAAGGCCGAGTACACGATCGTCGACCTGTCGCGCGACGGCTTCGTTGTGACGCTTGCGTTCGCCGACGCGGTGGATGCCGAGACGCCCGCCGACGGATTGCCGCGCTGAACCGAGAGGTGCAACTCGCGCCAGCGAAGTGCAATTCGTCCCAGGCAAGTGCAACTCGGACCTGCGAAGTGCAACTCGGGTGGGCGGCGGGCCTCGGTCAGGACGGCGGGAACTGGGCGTCGAGTTCGGCGAGCCACGCGCGGGCGTTGCCGTCCGAGGGGGCGCGCCAATCACCGCGCGGTGACAGTGAGCCCGCCGGGGAGACCTTCGGGGCGTTCGGGATCGCGGAGCGCTTGAACTGCGCGAAGCCGAAGAACCGCTGCAGGAACACCCGCAACCAGCGCACGATCTCGTCGAGCTCATACCCGTAGCGCTCGTCGACCGGGAATCCCGGTGGCCAGCCGCCGGCCTCCGCGTCCGCCCATGCGTGGTGGGCGAGGAACGCGATTTTGGTGGGGCGGAAGCCGTAGCGCAGCACGTGGAACAGGGTGAAGTCGTGCAGCGCGTAGGGGCCGATCCGGTCCTGCGTGGACTGGATGTTGCCGTCCTGGTCGGCGGGCACCAGCTCGGGGCTGATCTCGGTGTCGAGCACCGATTGCAGCACGGCCTTGGCCTCCTCGGTGAGCGTTGTCGCGCCCTCGTCGGGGCCGGCGGAGATGACCCAGCGGATGAGGTGCTGGATCAGGGTTTTGGGCACCCCCGGATTCACGGCGTAGTGACTCATGTGATCGCCCACGCCGTACGTCGCCCATCCGAGCGCGAGTTCCGACATGTCCGAGGTGCCGACGACGATGCCGCCGTTCTGATTCGCGAGTCGGAACAGCAGGTCGGTGCGCACCCCTGCCTGCACGTTCTCGAAGGTGATGTCGTAGACGGGCTCGCCCGCCGCGTATTCGTGCCCGATGCTGCGGAAGATCTCGGCCGCGGTCGGGCGGATGTCGATCGTCTCGATCGATGCGCCGAGCGCCTCGGCGAGCGCGACCGCATTGCCGCGGGTGTGGTCGCTCGTGGCGAAGCCGGGGAGCGTGTAGGCGAGGATGTCTGAGCGGGGCCGCTCCAGGCGGTCCATCGCCTGCGCGATCACGAGCATCGCGTGCGTCGAGTCGAGGCCGCCGCTCACGCCGATCACCGGCTTCGGGTTGCCGATCGCCCGTAGTCGCTGTGCGAGGCCCGCGACCTGGATGTTGAACGCCTCGTAGCAGTCCTGGGCGAGACGGTCGGGGTCGGTGGGGACGAACGGGAAGCGGGCGACCTCGCGTCGCAGCCCGACGTCCTCGACGGGCGGCGCCAGTCGGAAGTGCACGGCGCGAAAGGCGGGGTCCGCCGTCCGGCGATTGTCATCGAACGTGCCCTGGCGCAGCCGCTCCTGGCGCAGCCGGTCGAGATCGACGTCGGCGATCGACGCTCGCGCGCCGTCCGGGAATCGCTCGGTCTCGGCCAGGAGCGCGCCCACCTCGTAGATCATCGTCTGGCCGTCCCAGGCGACGTCGTTGGTCGATTCGCCGGTTCCGGCGGCGGCGTAGGCGTAGGCGGCCAGGCACCGCAGCGACTGTGAGCGCACGAGCTCGGTGCGGTCCTCCGCGCGCGCGATCGTGATGGGACTGCCCGAGAGGTTGGCGAGGATGGTCGCACCCGCGAGCGCTGCACGTGAGGACGGCGGGATGGGTACCCAGAGGTCCTCGCACACCTCGGCGTGCACCACGAGGCCGGGAACGTCGAGCGCTTCGAACAGCAGGTCGGGACCGAAGGGGGCGTCCGCGTCACCGATGCGGATGTCCTGCCCGGCCTGGTCGTCGCCTGCCGCGTACCAGCGGCGCTCGTAGAACTCGCGGTAGGTCGGGAGTGAGGACTTGGGGACGACGCCGAGCAGTTCGCCGCGGTGGATCACGACCGCGCAGTTGTACAGGCGGTTGCGGTGACGCAGGGGCGCGCCGACGACGAGCACCGGGAAGAGATCCACAGACGCGGCGACGAGGTCGCCCACCGCCTCCTCGACGGCGTCCAGCACGGCATCCTGCATCACGAGGTCGTCGATCGCATAGCCGGAGAGACACAGCTCCGGGAACACGGCGATGGCCACGGTGTCCTCATGACACGCCTGCGCGGCCGAGAGGACGTGCGAGAGGTTCGTGGCGGGATCGGCGATGGCTACCGGAACGGTGCACGCAGCGACCCGCGCGAAACCGTGGCGGTATGCGCTGCGGAACGAATCTGTCGTGCTCACCCCCACAGTCTGGCAGGTCGGCCCCGCGCGCAGGGCGAGGGATGTCGGGCCCGCCAGCTATCGTTCAGAGGCGGAAGGGGAACATGCGCTACATCGAGGAGGAGAACCGGGTCATCTGGAGCGCCAGCGATCTCAAGGCCGCCGCGGAATGCGAGTTCGCCTGGTTGCGCGCGCTCGACGCCAAGCTCGGGCGGGTCGCAGCGGTCGAAGACCCCGAGGATCTGACTCTCGAGCGCGCGGGGCGACTCGGCGGACTGCACGAGCGGCGCGTCCTCGAGGCCTACGGTGAGCGGTTCCCGGGTGGGGTCGCCGAGATCCCCGAGACCCGGTCATCGGATGCCGTGGCGTTGGCCGCTGCGGTCGCGCAGACCTCGGCGGCGCTCGCCTCGAACGCGGAAGTGCTCTATCAGGCGGCGTTCTCGAGCGGGGACTTCGTCGGTTTTGCCGACTTCCTCGTCCGAGACGACGAGGGCCGCTGGCTCGTGCAGGACACGAAACTCGCCCGGCGCGCGAAGGTCACCGCGCTTATGCAGCTCGCGGCATACGTCGACCAGCTCGACGAGCTCGGTGTGCCTCGGGCCGATGATGTCCAGCTGCTGCTCGGCGACGGCGCGGTCAGCACGCACGCGGTGGACGAGCTGATGCCGGTCTTCGAGTTGCGACGGGGGCGCCTGCGCGCACTCATCGACGACCGCCTCGCCGACGACGCACCGATCGCGTGGGGTGACGAGCGGGGGGATCTTGTGGTGACGGCGTGCGGCCGGTGCGCGACGTGTGAGCTGGATGTCGTCGCACAGCGCGACCTGCTGCTGGTCGCGGGCATGCGCCCCTCCCAGCGGCAACGGCTCCGCGCGGCCGGAGTGCGCACGATCGACGATCTGGCAGCGGGTGGGGATGCGGTGGAGGGAATGAACCCCGACACCCTGGCGGGTCTTCGCACCCAGGCGCGTCTGCAGCTGGAGAGCCCCGCCGGAATCGGCATCCCGGTAGCGACCGGGGAGAGAACCGCGGTGACGCAGCCCGACGTGCCGCGCTACGAGGTGATCGCCCCCCGCGCGCTGGCCGCCCTTCCGCGGCCGGACCACGGCGACATCTTCTTCGACTTCGAAGGTGACCCGCTCTACACCGAGCGGGCGGACGGTGCCGGGGCGGCGCTGTGGGGGCTGGACTACCTGTTCGGGTGGGTCGACACGGCCGAGCAGTACTCGGCGCTGTGGGCGCACTCGTTCACCGACGAGCGCGCGGCGCTCGGGGACTTCCTGGACTACGTCGCGTTGCGGCGCGAGCAGTTCCCGGGCATGCACATCTACCACTACGCCCCCTACGAGCCCACGCATCTGGCCGAGATGGCGGCGCGCTACGGCGTCCGGGAGGGTGAGGTGGACCGACTGCTGCGCGACGGCGTGTTCGTGGATCTCTACCCGATCGTGCGGCGGGCGCTGCGGGTTGGCTCCCGGTCGTACTCGATCAAGAAGCTCGAGCCGCTCTACATGGGCGACCAGGTCCGCACGAGCGATGTCCAGCGCGGCGACGACTCGATCGTTCGCTACGTCGAAGCGCGCGCACTCGAGGACGACGGCGACGCTGCCGGTGCACAGGAGATCTTCGACGACCTGGCGGACTACAACCGCTACGACTGCGTGTCCACCCTCCGGTTGCGCAACTGGCTCGTCGATCGCGCTCGCGAGGCGGGGCTCCACCCGTCCGCGAATCCCGAGCCCACCGTGGACGCATACGAGCCGTCGCTGCGTGCCATGGAGCTCCTCCGTCTGGCGGAGGGTGCGAAGCCCGCAGACGCCCAAGCGCTACGCCTGGCAGCCGCCGCGATCGACTACTACCCGCGGGAGGCGAAGTCGTTCTGGGCGACGCATTTCCTCCGCCTGCGCGAGCCGATCTCACTGTGGCAGGACACCCGCGACGTCGTCGTGACGGATGCGCTGCGCTCACGCGTCCTCGAGGACTGGCATCTCGCAGAGGGCGGTCGATCGCGCGTCGAACGCCGCCGGATCGAGATCCGCGGTGAGGTATCCCCGGGAACACGCATGAGCCCCGGTAGCCAGCCGTACGCGCTGTACGAGATGCCCGCGCCGTTCCCCGTCGAGCGTCAGCCCCGCCGCATCCACGAAGGCCACCCCGTCACGGTGATCTCCGACCTGGACGACGGTTTCCTGGTCGAGGAGACGGCGGTCGAGGGCTTCACCTGGCAGGAGCTCCCGGTCGCCCTCACTCCGGCGTCGCCGCCGCGCGCACTGTCGCAACAGACAGCGATCGACGAGTGGTCCGACGCGCTGATCGCCGCCGCTCCCGGCTTCCCGCGCGATCCTGCGGTCGACATCCTGCGCCGCATGCCGGCGCGTCTCCGGCAGGAGTCCGGCAGCGATACCGCGCATGACAACGACGTGGATGCCGTGACCGCAGCGGTGCTGCGACTCGATCACAGCGCGCTGTCCGTGCAGGGGCCGCCCGGAACAGGGAAGACCTACGTCGGATCGCACGTGATCGCACGGCTCGTGGCCGAGCACGGCTATCGGGTCGGCGTCGTCGCCCAGTCCCACGCCGTGGTCGAGCACATGCTCGACCGGGTGGTCGCCGCCGGCGTGCCCGCGTCGCAGGTGGCGAAAGCGCCCAAAGACCCCGAGGCGCAGGGCCTGACCTTCACGACGATACGAAAGAACGGGGTCGCCGCGTTCGCCGCCGAGCACGATCACCACGGCTACGTCGTCGGTGGCACGGCGTGGGACTTCAGCAACGACAAGCGGATTCCGCGGCGTGGCCTCGACCTGCTCGTGATCGACGAAGCGGGCCAGTTCTCCCTCGCGGCCACCATCGCGGTCTCCGTCGCCGCGCCGCGGCTGCTGCTGATCGGAGACCCGCAGCAGCTCCCGCAGGTGAGCCAGGGCACCCACCCCGAACCGGTGGATGTCTCGGCGCTCGGCTGGATCATGGCGGACGAAGACGTCATCCGTCCGGAGTTCGGACGCTTCCTCGCGGCATCCCGGCGCATGCACCCGGCGGTCACCGCACCGGTCTCGCAGCTCTCGTACCGAGGTGCGCTCCACGCGCACCCCAGCACCGCGTTGCGGAGCCTGGAGGGCGTCGAGCCGGGGCTGGTCCCCGTTCCGGTGCCCCACCGCGGCTGCGCCACGGAGTCCGAGCCGGAGGCTGCTGTCGTGGCCGGGCTCGTGCGCGATGTGCTCGGTCGCGCGTGGACGGATGTGCGCGAGACCGAGGCGGGTGATGTCCTGCCGGCGGCTGCTCGCCCCCTCGGCGAGGCCGACATCATCGTCGTCACGCCGTACAACGCGCAGCAGGCTCTCGTCGAGAGCACACTTGCCGCGGCCGGCTTCCCCGAGGTGCGTGTGGGCACCGTCGACCGCTTCCAGGGTCAGGAAGCGGCGGTCGCGATCGTGTCGCTGGCGGCATCCTCGGGTCGGGACGCCCCGCGCGGTATCGAGTTCCTCCTGCTGCGCAACCGGTTGAACGTCGCGATCTCGCGTGCCATGCACACTGCCTACCTCGTCTCGTCGCCGGGGCTCCTCGACGATCTGCCGCGCACCCCCGAGGGGGTTGCCCGCCTCAGTGCGTTCGCGCACCTGGTGAGGCCCGCACCGGATGCTCGCACCCTGCGGGCGGCGCAGCCTCCGTCGGTCACATCGGTCGGCTAGTATCCGGGCCATGCCCGTGGTCGACAACGCGATCTACTCCGAGGGGTCGCGCATCCTCACCCTGTCCACGTTGGAAGAGACGCGTACCCGCCTCGACGAGCATCCCGAGGGATTCGCGTGGGTCGGCCTCTTCCGTCCGACGCCGGAGGAGGCGGACTCGCTGATCAGTCAGTTCGACTTCCACCCGCTTGCTCTCGAAGAGGCATACAAGGGCCACCACCGCGCGAAGATCGAGCGCTATGGACACAACCTGTTCGTCGTTTTGCGCCCTGCCCGCTACGACGACGGCCGTGAGAAGGTCGAGGTCGGCGAGGTCCACCTCGTCGTCGGACCGAACTACGTGATCACCATCCGCGATGCGGAATCTCCCGATCTGGCAGCGGTGCGCCGCCAGCTGGAGCGCCACCCGGATCTGCTCGGTCTCGGGCCGCAGGCAGTCCTGTACGCCGTGCTGGACCGCGTCGTGGACGAGTACGTCCCCGTGCTCGAAGGCATCGAGAACGACGTGGACGAGATCGAGGACCAACTGTTCGCCGAACACGACGACGATCGTCTGTCCCGACGCATCTACGCGCTGTACTCCGAGGTCGCCGACCTCGGTCGCGCGGTGCATCCACTCGTGACCGTGCTCGAGTGGCTGCACCGCGGCTACGAGAAGTACGGCGTCGATCAGGAGCTGCAGCGGCGCCTGCGGGCACTGCACGAGAAGGTCATGTTCGTCCACGATCGCGCCCGGTCTTCGCAGCAATTGCTCGACAAGGCGCTCACGGTGCACGCGACCCTCGTCGCCCAGAACCAGGCGGGCATCGCACAGAGACAGTCGGAGCAGATGAAGAAGGTGTCCGGCTGGGCTGCGGTGCTGTTCGCCCCCACGCTCATCGCGGGCATCTACGGCATGAACTTCGAGATCATGCCCGAACTCAAGTGGCCATGGGGCTATCCCATGGCGTTGGCCGCGATGATCGCCTTCGCGCTCGCGCTCTACGCGATCTTCAAGACGAAGAAGTGGATGTAGCCCCGGGGTCCGGGGTCAGACCGTGCCGTAGAGGCGGTCGCCGGCGTCGCCGAGGCCCGGCACGATGTAGCCGCGCTCGTTCAGCCGCTCGTCGAGCGACCCCAGCACGAGCGTCACGTCGCGCTCGCCGACCTGCTTCTCGATCGCCGCGACACCCTCGGGAGCTCCCAGCAGACAGATCGCGGTGACATCCTGCGCTCCGCGCTGGAACAGGAACTCGATCGCAGCGCCGAGAGACCCGCCGGTGGCGAGCATCGGATCGAGGACGAAGCACTGGCGGTCGCTGAGATCTGCGGGCAGGCGCTCGGCATAGGTCGTCGGCTCGAGAGTCTCCTCGTTGCGGACCATGCCGAGAAAGCCGACCTCGGCGGTCGGGAGAAGCTTCACCATGCCCTCGAGCATTCCGAGCCCCGCGCGGAGGATCGGGACCACGAGCGGTCGGGGCTCGCTGATGCGCACCCCGGTGGTCGTTGTCACCGGGGTCGTGATCTCGACCGCCTCGACCCGAACGTGCCGGGTCGCCTCGTACGCGAGGAGCGTGACGAGTTCCTCGGTCAGCTGACGGAAGACCGGCGACGGGGTGCGCTCATCGCGGAGGGCGGTGAGCTTGTGGGTGACGAGCGGGTGATCGGCGACGTGCAGGCGCATATGGCCCAGGGTAGTGGGCCGCGCCCTAGGCTCGTAGCCGTGAACCAGCCGTGGTCGGAGGTGATGGGCGAGGCACTGGCGCTCGCCCGTGAGGCCGCGCATGCCGACGAGGTGCCCGTCGGCGCTGTCGTCCTCGATACGGATGGTGGGGTGATCGGCCGGGGCCGCAACATGCGCGAGTCCACGGGCGACCCGACATCGCATGCAGAGGTGATCGCGTTGCGCGAGGCCGCTGTCGCTCACGGCTCGTGGAACCTCGACGGGTGCACTCTGGTGGTCACGCTTGAGCCGTGTCTCATGTGCGCCGGCGCGATCCTGCAGTCTCACATCTCCCGCGTCGTCTTCGGTGCGTGGGATGACAAGGCCGGAGCCGCCGGGTCGATGTACGACGTGATCCGCGATCGGCGACTGCCGGTGCGCGCCGAGGTCATCGGTGGCGTGGACGCCGATGCGGCGGCAGCCGTGCTTCGCGAGTTCTTCGCCGCGCAGCGCGCGGACGAGCAGGTCAGTCGGTCGAGCGAAGGATGATCGCCTCGGTCGCCGGCAGTGAGGTGACCGCTCCCGCGAGGTAGCCGATCGCTTCCAGCAACGCGGCGCGGAACTCGGACGGTTGGTCCAGCTCCGCCGGGGTGTGCCCGGACTCCTGCGAGATGAGAGTGATCACCGTGTGCGACTGCGCGTGACGCGCGCCGACTTCGGCATCCGTCGACCAGTCGAGCAGGTGTGCGGCGGCGATCTCGAGAGCCGACAGCGCGTCGTGCAGGTCGTCGTTCTCGAAATCGCGGACGTCGATGGAGACCACGCGCAGGTCGCCGGGCAGACCCTGCATGATCTCCTGCCAGAGCACACCGTGCGATGCATTGTCGTGGACGAACACGATGGTGCGCTCGGCGGGAGTGGCGGGGTCGTCGGTGGGGCGCTCGAGGACATCCACCGGGGTGCGCGGCGTGTCGACAGCGCGGGAGCTAATGCCGTCGATGAGGGTCATGGCGGTTCCTTCGATCTCGGTCGCGGGCAACATGCGCCCGTACCCTGACGATAACCCCGAATCCTGGTGGATCGACAGGAGACAGGCGTGAATATTGCGAGAATGGTGGCATGGCCCAGACCCCCGATTCCCTGACCATCGCCGTGCTCGGCGCCGGCTCGATGGGAGGCGCAATCGCCCGGGGGGTTGCCGCATCCGACCTGCCCGCGCGGATCGTCGTGACCAACCGCACCGCGGCCAAGGCGCAGACCTTCGCGGGCGTCGACGGGATCGAGAGCGTCTCGCTCGACACCACTCCTGAGGGCAATCGTGAAGCGGCGTCGGCGGCCGATGTCGTGCTCGTCGGGGTCAAGCCGGCGATGGTGCCCGACCTGCTCATCGAGATCGCCCCGGTCCTGCGTCCGGACACCATCGTGGTGAGCGTGGCCGCGGGTGTCACCATCGCGACGTTCGAGTCCCGTCTTCCCCCCGGCACGGCGGTGCTGCGTTCGATGCCGAACACGCCCGCACTGGTCGGACGAGGCGTCACCGGTCTTGCGACCGGCTCGCACGTGGATGCCGCAGCGGTCGCGCTCGTGCGTCGGGTGTTCGAGACGGTGGGAATCGTCGTCGAGACTCCGGAGGCGCAGATCGACGCGCTCTCGACCATCTCCGGCTCTGGTCCCGCCTACGTCTACCTGCTCATCGAGCAGCTGACGTTGGCTGCCATGGCCAAGGGGTTCACCACCGAGCAGGCGCGGCTTCTCAGCGAGCAGACGTTCATCGGCGCTGCGGCGCTGCTGGAGGCATCCGGTGAGGACCCGGCGGAGCTGCGCCGTCAGGTGACGAGCCCCAAGGGGACGACAGAACGTGCCGTCGCGGTGCTGCAGGACGCGGATCTCGCCGAGGTTTTCGGCCGCGCCACGGATGCCGCGCTCGCCCGCGCCCGGGAGCTTGCCGCCGGAGCGTGATGTTCCGGCCCGAACGGGCGTAGTGTTCTCGTTCGTGAGTTCGCGAATGGCGATCCTGGCCGCCGGTCCGCGTCGACGTCGGCGCACGCATCCCGCGCAGGTGGTGGTGCTCGGTTTCGCCGGAGCGATCCTGGTCGGGACCGCGCTGTTGATGCTCCCCATCGCGCGCGCCGACGGCGTCGCGACCGACTTCTTCGATGCCCTCTTCACCGCGACCTCGGCCGTGTGCGTGACAGGGCTCACTGTCGTGGACACCGCGACGCACTGGAGCGGGTTCGGGCTGGCGGTCATCCTCGTGCTCATACAACTCGGCGGGCTCGGCATCATGATTTTCGCGTCGATGATCGGGTTGCTCGTCGCGCGCAAGTTCAGCGTGCGGGCGCGCCTGACCGCCGTCGCCGAGTCGGGCGCGCTCTCGCAGCAGGACGTCAAAGGCCTGGTGCGTGGCATCGTCGGCCTGTCACTGCTGATCGAGGCCGTGGTGATGGTGTTCCTCCTTGCGCGGTTCCTGCTCGGCTACGGTTACGCGCCGGGTGAGGCGCTCTGGCACGCGCTGTTCCACGCGGTCTCGGCGTTCAACAACGCCGGCTTCGCTCTCTACACCGACAACCTGATCCCCTTCGCCGCCGACCCCTTCATCTGCCTGCCGATCGCTGCGGCCGTGATTCTCGGGGGTCTCGGCTTTCCCGTGCTCATGCAGTTGCGCAAGGAATTCCGGCGGCCGCTGCACTGGAGCATGAACACGCGCATCATGCTCTGGGGCACGGTCGTGTTGCTCACCGCAGGCACCGCCTACATCACCGTGCTGGAGTGGAACAACGACGACACGTTCGGCTCGTACCCGCCCGCGGCACGCGTCCTGATGGGCTTCTTCCAGTCGGTCCAGACCCGCACGGCGGGCTTCAACTCGGTCGACGTCGGTCAGATGCACGACGAGACCTGGCTGGGCATGGACGTCCTGATGTTCATCGGCGGGGGGCCGGCCGGCACGGCGGGCGGCATCAAAGTGACGACGTTCGCCGTCCTGTTCTTCATCCTGTGGACCGAGATGCGCGGCGAGGCGGCGGTGAACGTCTTCGGCAAGCGCCTCTCACGTGCGGTACACCGGCAAGCGATCACCGTCGTGCTCATCGCCTTGGCCGCGGTGATGCTCGGCACGATCACCCTCATGATCATGACGGGCCGGGGACTGGACGAGACGCTCTTCGAGACGATCTCCGCCTTCGCGACGGTGGGACTGAGCACCGGGATCACCGCGGATCTTCCGCCCGGTGGCGACGTAGTGCTGGTCCTCCTGATGTTCCTCGGGCGGCTCGGACCGCTCACCCTGGGCTCTGCCCTCGCGCTCCGCGAGCGCCGCATCCTGTACGAACTCCCCAAGGAAAGGCCCGCCATTGGCTAGGTTCACGCTCTTCTCCAGCGATTCCCGGCGCATCGCCGAGGCCGATTCGGTCGCCGTCATCGGACTCGGCCGCTTCGGTACGTCCCTTGCGCGCGAGCTCATGGCCGCCGGCACGGAAGTGCTCGGCATCGACCGGGACGAAGACCTCGTGCAGGCTCTCAACGGCGAGCTCACCCAGGTCGTGCGCGCGGATGCGACGAAAGAGGAGGTCCTGCGCCAGCTGGCCGTCGACGAATTCGACCGGGTGGTCATCGCGATCGGGCACGATGTCACGGCCTCGATCCTCGCCGCATCGCTGCTCATCCAGCTTCAGGTGCCGGTGATCTGGGCGAAGGCCGTCGACGACCAGCACGGCCGCATCCTCGAGCAGCTCGGCGTGCACCACGTGATCTATCCCGAGAAAGACATGGGACGCCGGGTCGCGCACCTGGTCCGCGGAGCGGCCATGGACTATCTGGAGATCGCCCAGGGGTATTCGCTCGCCAAGATCACGACGCCGCTGCTCGTGGTGGATGTGCCGCTGGGGGAGTCCACGATCCGGCGCAAGTACGGCGTCACGGTCTCCGCCTTCAAGCACGCCGACGAACCCTGGACCAACGCCGACAACGAGACGGTGCTGCGTGCCGGGGATGAGATCCTCATCGTCGGCCCGAGCGCGCGCGTCGAAGCGTTTGCGCAGCTGCGATAGCGGGATGCGCGAGGGGGCGACCGCGATCAGCGATCCAGCGCGGCGAAACGCTCGATGTCGCTGTTGGTGCCCGAGACGATGATGAGGTCGTGGTTGGTGACCACGGTGTTCGCCTCCGCATAGCGGAAGGGCTTCCCGGGGCTCTTCACACCGACCACCGTCACGTTGTACTTGCTGCGCACGCCCGAGCCTGCCAGATCCACCCCACGGATGAACTTCGGCGGGTACATCTTGGCGAGGACGAAGTCGTCGTCGAAGCGGATGAAATCCAGCATCCGGCCGCTGACCAGGTGTGCGACCCGCTCGCCGGCCTCGCGCTCGGGGTAGATCACGTGGTTCGCGCCCACGCGGGCGAGGATCTTGCCGTGCGACTGCGAAACGGCCTTTGCCCAGATCTGCGGCACCTTCAGATCAACGAGATTCGCCGTGATCAGCACCGATGCCTCGATGGAGGAGCCGACCGCGACGACCGCGACCTGGAAGTCCTCGGCGCCGATCTGGCGGAGGGCATCGATGTTGCGGGCATCGGCCTGCACGGTGTGGGTGACCCGCTCTGACCACTTCTGGACGAGGTCCAGGCTCTCGTCGATGGCGAGGACCTCGCGCTCGAGCCGATCCAGCTCGCCCGCGCACGCGGCACCGAAGCGCCCGAGCCCGATCACCAGGACGGGGGAGTCGCTGCGGATGCGTTCAACCAACGATCGGCCTTTCGACGGGCAGCGAGTAGAGCTGCGATCGGGATGTCGCGGCCACGGCCGCGGCGAGAGTCACTGTACCAACGCGGCCCATGACGATCGTGATCGCCAGGACGTACTTTGCGGCATCCGGAAGAGTCTCGGTGAGTCCTGTCGACAGCCCCACGGTGGCGAACCCCGAGATGACGTCGAAGAGGACGTAGGCGACATCCGCCTTCGTGATCTGCAGGATCACCACGGTGGAGACCGCGACGATGGTCGATCCCCACGCCAGGACCGAGAGGGCCACGCGCAGCACGTCGCTCGGGATCCGGCGACCGAAGACCTGGTTCGAGGTACGACCTTTCGCCTCGGACCACACCGCCAGGGCGATAACGGCGAGGGTGGTGACTTTGATGCCGCCGGCGGTCGATGCCGAGCCGCCGCCCACGAACATCAGCATCATCGCGACGATCAGGCTCGACCCGTTGAGGTCGGTCATATCCATGATCGCGAACCCGCCCGACCGGGTCATGGCCGACAGGAAGAACGACTGCATCGTCGTCTCGGCGGCGTCCATGCTGCCGAAGGTGGCGGGGTTGTTGTACTCCAGGGCGAGGAAGACGAAACCGCCGAGGAAGAAGAGGGCAGTGGTCGTGATGAGGGTCAGCTTGGTGTGGAGTGGCCAGCGGCGCATGTGCCACAGCTCTTTGCGCAGCGCGAAGATCACGGGGAAGCCGATGGAGCCGAGGAAGACGCCGCCCATCAGCACGGTGAGCACCCAGTAGTTGTCGGCGAACGCGCCGACCCCCTCCGCGTTCGGGGTGAACCCGGTGTTGGTGAAGGCCATGCCGGCGTAGAACGGTGCCTCCCACAGTGCGACGTTCCATTGGATGCCGGAGAACAGCATCCCCGGGTACAGCAGGATCGCCACGACGCCCTCGATGACCAGGGTCGAGAGGGCGACCGTCCGCAGCAGCTGACCGATCTGGCCCAGCTGCACCGTCTGGCTCTCGTTGACCGGACCGCCGTGGGTGCGCAACGGGTTGGTGTCGCTGGCCGCCATGAGTTTGGCGCGAAGACCGAGACGCCGGGAGATCACCAGGCCCAGGATCGATGCCAGCGTCAGCACGCCCATGGCGCCGATCTGTGTGCCGAGGAAGATGATGACGTGGCCCAGCGGCGACCACTGGGTGGCCATGTTCACCGTTGTGAGGCCTGTGACGCAGATCGTCGAGACGGCGGTGAACAGTGCGTCGGCGAAATTGAGCACCTGTCCGTCCGCCGACGCGATCGGCAGCGAGTAGAGCGCCGTGAAGATGAGGATCAGGAAGATGTAGACGAGGATCGCGAAGCGCGACGGCGAGCTCTGCGCGAGATCGCGGAACACATCGAAGACACGGTGCGGGATGCCGCGCCAGCCGCGCGCCACGGCGCGTGCGCCCTCCGACATCCGCGTCCTCCTGATGCTCGTCCGGCCGAATCGCTCCCTCATGCTACCCGTGGGCGCGAGCCCCACTACCCTGAACACATGGCGGACATCTTCGACGTGATCGCAGACGGCACACGACGCGACATCCTGCAACACCTTTTGGACCGACAGAACGCAGGCGAATCGGGCACGAGCGTGTCGCAGATCGTCAGTGCGCTCGGGGTCAGTCAGCCCACCGTGTCAAAGCACCTGAAGGTGCTGCGCGAGGCGCACCTGGTGTCGGTACGTGAGGAGGGGCAGCACCGCTACTACAGCCTGTCTCCCGAACCGCTGGACGCGATCGATGACTGGCTCATGCCGTTCCTCACGGTTGAAGAAGACCTGGACGACGAGTTCCTCGCCGCGCTACCGGAGTCCGCGGCGCAGGCCGCAGCGGCGGTGGGTCGCGCTGCCGCGTCTGCGAAGTACGCCGTCACGAACGCATGGAAGAGGCTGCCGGGGCGGTAATCGACACGGGGCGCCGATGTCCTGATCTGAGTCAGAACTCAGGAGGTCTCGCCCGACTCGGTCGAGCTGTCGGACTGCTGACCGGGTCCACCGCCACTCGGACCGCCGCCCTCGAAGCCGCCCTGTGGAGGCTGGCCGTCGCCGGGGAGCTGTCCATCGCCCGGGGTGAAATCTCCCGGCGCGGTCTGTGAGGTGCCGCCGAACGCGGTCGCGCCGACGGCGACACCGCCGCCGAAGGCCAGTGCGAGGGCGAGGACGCTGCCGCCGACGATGGCGGCGATCACGCCACCGCGGCGACGCTTGTCGCCCGCGGCTGGCTCGACGCCGTCGTTCGCAGGCGGTTGCGCATTCTCGGGAGCTGCCGGGTGGGGGGAATCGGCGGCGGGGTAGGGAGTCGTCTGTGCGCTCGGCGGGGCTGCGGGCAGTTCGGGGTCGACGTTGCCCGCATCTTCGTGGGTCAGGGTCTGGGTCTGATTGCTCATGGATCGATGCTCGCCTGGCATCCTTCACGCAACACATGGCGCACCTATGGGGGCGCTATGAGTGTCGACGAGCGGGTGTGCGCGGTGATTCGAACGGGTCGGCTAGACTAGTCCGAGGCATTTTTCCGTCTATGCCCCGTTCCCGGGCTTCGATCGCTAGAGCGAGCGTCGCCCAGACCCCGACATTGTGAGGTTTTCCGTGGGTTCTGTCATCAAGAAGCGCCGCAAGCGCATGGCGAAGAAGAAGCACCGCAAGTTGCTTCGCAAGACTCGCCACCAGCGCCGCAACAAGAAGTAAGTCGCGGCAAGAACACCAAGCGCCTGTCCTCGGACGGGCGCTTCGTGTTTTCAGCGGGGGTCGCGGTCGGATGCCTCGCCATCGGTGACGACGGGGATGGCGCTCGTGTACTGCGCGGCTCGGGCCTCGGCATCGGCGCTACCCGAGAACAGCCCCTCCGTCTGCCCGGTCGGGGTCGGGTCCTCGTGTCGGACGTGGTCACCCGATGCGTCACCCGCCCCGTCGGTGAGCAGCACGCGCTGCACGGGCAGGGCATCCGGGTTGGTGCGGCGTACCCACGCGACCATCTCCTCGCGGATGTGGCAGCGCAGGTCGAACAGCGTCGGTGCATCCTTCGCGGTCGCCAGGATGCGCACCCGGACGTATCCGCCGGTGGCCTCGGTGACCTGCAGCACCACGGTGCGGCCGTCCCACAGCTCGGTCGCCGCGACGACCTCTTTGAGGTGCTCGCGCATTCGCGCGGTCGACACACGCCAGTCGAGGTCGAGCTCGACCGCGCCCAGCAGCTCGCTGCCCGACCGCGTCCAGTTCTGGAACGGCGTCGTCGTGAAGTAGGTGCACGGCAGCACCAGCCGACGGTCGTCCCACAGGTCGAGCACGACATAGCTCAGCGTGATCTCGCCGACCCGCCCCCACTCACCCTCGGCGACGATGACGTCGTCGACCCGCAGCGCTTCGCTGAAGACCAGCTGGACCCCGGCGAACATGTTCGCGAGCACCGACTGGGCCGCAAGGCCCGCGACGATCGAGGCGATGCCGGCCGAAGCGAGCACGCTCGTGCCGAAGGTCTGGACGGCCGGGAACGTCAGCAGGGCTGCGCCGAAGCCGATGATGACGATGATGACGATCGCCACCCGGCGCAGGATCAGCACCTGGGTGCGGATCTTGCGGGCGATGCGGTTGTCGGGCACGTCGATGCGGTAGTGGCCGAGCGCGAGTTCGGTGCCGAAGCGCACCAGTTCGATGAGCAGCCACGTGGCCGCCGCGATCGCGGCGATCCCGCCGGTGCGATCGATGATGGTGTCCCACATCGTGTGGCTGGCGTCGTCGCCGCCCGCCGCACCCAGCGGCAGGAATCCGTCGATCGCGATCCACAGCGCGATGATCAGCACGAATGCGCGGAACGGCCGCCGCGCGTAGCGCACGAACATCTTCCCCCACGGGCGCTTGCGCAGTGCGAGCTTGACGATTCCGGCCACGATGAACGTGAACAAGAAGGCGCCGATCACGGCGACGACGACGGCGATGCCGAATGCGAGCCAGGGTCCCCAGAAAGTCTCCGTCACCTTCCCCAGCCTAAGATGATCGCGTGGGAACGGATGATCACGGGCACGAGCTGACCCTGATCGGCCGTGACGGATGTCACCTCTGCGACGTCGCCCGCGGGGTCATCGACCTCGTCCTCGCCGAGCTCCCCGACGAGTTCGCCGATGACATCCACCTCACCGAGATCTCGGCCGACAGCTCACCCGAGCTCCACGACCTGTGGACCGAGAAAGTCCCGGTCATCCTCATCGACGGCGCTGTGCACTCCCATTGGCGCGTCGACGCCCAGCGCCTGCGTGAGGCCCTCCTCGACACATCCGCCCAGAAACGGAGCGCATCATGACCATCCGCCACATCGTCACCTGGAGCATGGCCGCCGACGACCCGGAGACCCGTGCAGCCCATGCCGCTGAGGTCGTGGCGCGGCTGCGCGCGCTCGAGGGAGTCATCCCGAGCATCCGCGCGATGTCGGTCGGGGTCGACGCCGTATACCCGGAGGCGAACGCGGACGCGGCCCTTGTCGCGGACTTCGACGATGTCGCCGGGCTCGAGGAGTACATCCACCACCCCGCCCACCAGGAGGTCGTGCCCTTCATCCGGTCGGTGGCCGCCGCGCGCATGGCAGTCGATCTCGACGTCTGAGACGGCGATGGAGGGCCTGGCTGCCGCCCCGACACGTGCACGTCACATCCGCGCACTAGCCTGACGCCCATGGATGTCGCAGTCCTCGGAGCCACCGGCGATATCGGTCGGGCGATCTGCTCGGAGCTCATCGAGCGGCGTGTGTTGCGTCCGACCTCGCGACTGCAGCTGGTCGCCCGGCAGGGCGGTCCGTCCGAGCGTGCGGCGCACGGTCTGCGCGTCGACCTCATCGATGCGCACGACGAGCACGCCCCCTTCATCGACGTGGCAGCGTCTCCCCGGGATGTCGTGGCCGATGTCGTCGTGGTCGCCGCGGGGCGGACGATCCCGACCGAGCCCGGTCAGGTCATCGACCGCGACGGGCTCGCCATGGCCAACCTCGGTGTGTTCGAGGAGTACGCCGATGCGCTCGCGGCGCATGGGAGCGGCCACGAGGTCGTCATCGTCGTCTCGAACCCCGTGGAGCTCGCGGTTTCGGTCTTCGCCTCGCGCCTCGGCCGCCACCGCGTCATCGGCATGGGGGCCTGGCTCGACACCCTACGGTTCCGTCGTGAGCTTGCCGCCGCGCTCGGCATCCGGCGCCAACGCGTGAGCGGCTTCGTCGCCGGCCAGCACGGTGACGGGGTCGTGCCGCTGTGGTCGAGCGTGCGCATCCGCGGGCTGGATGTCGACGAGCGGCGCGACACGGTCGACCGGCTGCGCGGGGCCCGCACACTGGACACGTTCGGCGACGAGGTCACGGCGGGGAAGGCCGCTCTCGCCGCGGCCGGCGGGATCGACGAGGCATTCGCGCTCATCGACACCTGGCATCCGGATCTGCAGACCGTCGTGCGTCCGTACCTGACCCATCAGAGCGGCGCGAAGACCGCGTTCGGCACGGCCGCGGCGACCGTGGGTCTTGTCGACACGGTGCTCGACGGGCGCGACATCGTCGTGGCGGGACAGGTCGCGCTCGACGGCGAGATCAGCCTTGAGGGCGCGCCGTGGCAGGGGGTGCTCGGGGTGCCGGTGGTTCTCGGGCCCGACGGCTGGACCCACGTGCTGCTGGATGATCCCGCACCGGACGAAGAGCGACGATTGGCGGCGGTGGCGCGACACGTGAACCAGGCGATCCAGGGGTGGACGTCGTGACCGCCGATGCGCCGCGCGGCGGCATCCACGAGCGGTGGGTCGTGTTCGTTGCGGCAGAGGACCGGTCCGGGGCGCTGACCGCGCTCGCCGAGACGTTCTCCGCGCGGGGGGTGAGTTTCACGTCGTTCACGACACTTCTCGTGCACGACGGCGTCGGCGTCATGTCGATCACCTTCGCCGCCAGTGAGCGGCTGGCGCGGGTGCTCGTGCGCACGCTCGACAGGCTCGCCGTCGTGCGCACGACGACTCTTCGTCATCTGCGCGACGACACGGTGCGCGCGACCGCCGTGGTGTCGGGCGCAGACGCCGCCGCGCGGGCCGCAGGTGCCCAGCAGGTCGCGGGCACGTGGGTCATCGCGGGGGCATTCCCCGATGTCGAGGATGCCATCGCCCGCGTGCGGGCTGCGGGTGGCAGGGCGGACGCGGTGACGATCCTCCCGCCCGCCGACTGATCTCTACGGAGCCAGACGCGTCGGTCCGCGGAAGAGGTAGGTGACCTCGCGGATCGAGTCCTGTCCGAGCAGCAGCATCAGCACGCGGGCCAGACCCATGCCGAAGCCGCCGTGCGGCGGGGCGCCGTAGCGGAAGAAGTCGAGGTAGAACTCGAGGTGCTCGGGCTCGAGGCCCTTCTCCTTGGCCTGTTCGATCAGGATGTCGACGCGGTGCTCGCGCTGGGCGCCGGTCGTGATCTCCACGCCCTTGAACAGCAGGTCGTAGCTCTTGGTGAGCCCGGTCTCCTCGTCGCGCATGTGGTAGAACGCCCGGATCTCGGGGTGGTAGTCGGTGATGAACACGAACTGGTGGCCGTAAGTCTCTTCGACGTACGCCGAGATCTGACGCTCGCCCTCGGGATCGAGGTCACCGTCGGTGCGGGGGATCTCGTAGCCGCGGCTCTTCACGATCTCGCGCGCCTCGGCCAGCGGGATGCGGGGGAACGGGAGCGTGGGGACCTGCACCTCGAGGCCGAACAGCTCCTCGATCTCGGCGCCGTGCTTCTGCTTGACAGCGGCGATCGCCGTGGCCAGCAGTTCCTCCTGCATCGCGGCGACATCCTCGTGCGAGTCGATCCAGCTGATCTCGGCGTCGATCGAGGTGAACTCGGTCGCGTGCCGGCTCGTGAACGAGGGGTCGGCGCGGAAGGCGGGGGCGATCTCGAAGATCTTGCCGAAGCCCGCGACCTGGGCCATCTGCTTGAAGAACTGCGGCGACTGCGCGAGGTAGGCCGTCTTGTCTTCGAAGTAGGGCACCTCGAACAGCTCGGCGTTGGACTCCGACGCGCTGGCCATGAGCTTGGGGGAGTGCACCTCGATGTAGTCCCGCTCGATCCAGTAGGTGCGCATCGCGTGCTCGAGCGTCGTCTGGATGCGGAAGATGAGATTGTTGCGGCGCTGACGCAGGTCCAGGAAGCGCCAGTCCATGCGCTTGTCGAGGCCGCTGTCGGCGGCGATCGGCGTTTCGGGAAGGGCGGCGGCCGCGACATCCAGTCCGGCGATCTTGATCTCCACACCGCCGAGCTTCACGCGCTCATCGTGCTTGAGGGCGCCGGTCACCGTCAGAAACGTGCCGGTCGTGAGCGCCGAGATCGTCTCGGTGAGCGCGAGCGCAGCCTTCGCCGCGTCGTCTGCGTCTTCGGGGAGTTCGCGCGTCGCCGGGTTCACCAGCTGCACGGCGCCGGTCTCGTCGCGCAGGATGACGAACTGCACCTTCTTCTGATCCCGGACGGTCTCGACCCACCCGGACACCGAGACCGGGCCGTCGGGGAGACTCTGCAGCTGCTGGACGAGGACGCGTTCACTCACGGACAATCAGTCTACGTGCCGCTGACTGGCGCGCCCTGCGAACCCTAGGATGGGGCCGTGACCGACCAAAACGAGCCCGTCTTCCGCATGGACCCCGGAACGTTCCGGGTGCAGGAACCCGACTCGACCCCGACTCCGGCTCCGTCCTCCGAAGAACCGGCCGCTGAGCCGGTGACGACCGAACCTGCTCCGGCTGAGAAGCCGGCCAAGCGCCGCATCCGTTGGGTCGACATGTTCGTGTCGATCGTCCTGCTCGTGCTGCTCACGCTCGCCGCCGTGACGGCGTCGATCTTCGCGCTGTTCCTCGCCTTCGCCTCGGACTCCTGCGTCGCGGGCTCGTGCAACGTCGAGGTCATGGCCACCGGCATGTGGTTCGCCATCCTCTCGCCCTGGCTCGTGCTGCTGCTGGCGGCCGCGGGGACGATCGTGCTCATCGTGATGCGCCGGGTGTCGTTCTGGATCCCCATCACCGGCTTCTTCCTGATGATCGCCCTGTGGATCGTCGGCGCCCTCATCGTCTGGGCCTCGACCGCCTGATCCCTGATCCGGGGCGGCACTGCCAGCCGGCTCTCAGCGCGCACCTAGACAACCCCCACGTAGACTGATCCGGTGCCCGCTGACCGCCTCCACCTCGTGCGCCACGGGGAGGTGTTCAATCCCGAGCACGTCCTCTACGGTCGACTGCCCGGCTTCCGCCTGAGCGAGGATGGTCGCCGCATGGCCGAGCAGGCCGCGCAGTGGGTCGCCGCCCAGGAGCGCCCGATCGTCTCGCTCGTGGCATCTCCGCTCCAGCGCACGCAGGAGTCGGCGCAGCCGTTCGTGCAGGCCTTCGATCTGCCGGTGGCCACCGATGACCGCGTGATCGAGCCGACCAATGTGTTCGAGGGCACGCAGATGCGTCGAGCACTCATGAACCCCCTCAACTGGCGTCACCTCGTCCGCCCGTCGGTTCCCAGCTGGGGCGAGCCCTACGCACAGGTCGTCGCCCGCATGGATGCGGCGATGACGGATGCCTGGGCCGCGGCCTCCGGCGGGGACGTCGTCATCGTCTCCCACCAGCTCCCGATCTGGATCACGCACCTCGCCATGGCGGGCGAGCCCACCAAGCACGACCCGCGCAAGCGTCGCTGCTCGCTCTCGAGCGTCACGAGCTTCGAGCGTCACGGCGACACGTGGCGCGAAGTCGGCTACGCGGAGCCGGCGTCGACGGCCGGCGCCGTGGATGTGGGCGCAGTATGACCGCGCCTCGTCTCTCCGGCCGCCTGGCGGCATCCGCCCTGCTGGTCGCGGGGCTCATCGGTCTTGCCGGCTGTGCCGCGGACCCGCTCGCCGAGCAGTATCTTGCGGGCGACAACAAGGGTTTCATCGCTGCCGACGGTCTGCAGACCGTCGAGATCGCCGTCGGCGAACGCACCGACCCGATCGTCTTCAGCGGCACGAGCGACACCGGCACCACGCTCACCAGCGAGGACTTCGCCGGGCAGGTGCTCGTCGTGAACTTCTGGTACGCCGCGTGCGGCCCGTGCATCGTCGAGGCGCCGGAGCTCGAGGCGGCCTACCAGGCCGTCGCCGGCGAGGAGGTCTCCTTCCTGGGGATCAATACGTCCGACTCCGCCGCCACCGCGCGCTCGTTCGCCGCCGACAACGGCGTGAGCTACCCGAGCCTCATCGCGGCAGGCGATGCCGAGCTCAAGCTGGCGTTCACGGCGGCAACGCCCCTCAATGCGACACCGGTGACGCTCGTCATCGACCGTGAGGGCCGGGTCGCGGCCCGTATCATCGGGTCGCTCGCGGACTCCTCGATCCTTACGACCCTGGTGCGCGACACCCTCGCGGAGAGCTGATGGGGGTCGGTGACCTGATCGGCGGCGGCGCGCTGTGGATCGCGATTCCGCTGGCGCTTCTGGCCGGTCTGCTCTCGTTCCTCTCGCCGTGCGTGCTCCCGCTCGTTCCCGGCTACCTCGGGTTCATCGGCGGTGCGGTCACCCCGTCCCGCGACGCGCAGGGTGTTCCCACTCCCACCCGCGGGCGCCTGCTGTGGGGGGTGCTGCTGTTCATCGCGGGCTTCACCACCGTGTTCATGGCGGTGAACATCCTCGGCGGCACGCTGGGGCAGTTCTTCATCCGCTACAGCGACCTGATCACGAGGGTGTTGGGTGCGGTCGTGATCGTTCTCGGCCTCGTCTTCATCGGCCTGTTCGGTTTCGCACAGCGCACGGTGCACCCGCAGGTGCGCGGCAACCTGGGCCTGGTGGGAGCGCCGCTGCTGGGCCTTGCCCTCGGCATCGGCTGGGTGCCGTGCATCGGCCCGACCCTGGCCGCCATCACCGCGCTGTCGTGGAACATCGGTGACCCGGGGCGGGCGGCCCTTCTCGGTCTGAGCTACTCGCTGGGCCTGGGTATCCCGTTCATCCTGCTGGCGCTGGGACTCGGGTGGGCCTCGCGCTCGGTCGCCTTCCTGCGCCGCCACGTGCGCGCGATCAACATCGCCGGTGGCGTTCTGCTGGTGGTGCTCGGCATCCTCATGGTCACCGGAGTCTGGAACACGCTCATGTCATCGCTGCAGGGGGTGATCGGCGGTGTCGAACTCCCCCTCTGAGGCGCCGTCCTCCGACGAGCGGGCGGGTGCCGATCCGCTCCGCCCCTCCGATCACGCGGATGCCGACTCCCCGGTGACCTCCCCCAAGCTCAGTGCGCTCGGATGGCTGAGATGGGGATGGACGCAGCTGACGAGCATGCGCACGGCGCTGCTGCTGTTGCTTCTGCTGGCGATCGCCGCGATCCCCGGATCGATCGTGCCCCAGCGCTCGGCCGATCCCAACGGCGTCACGCAGTACTTCACCGACAACCCGGATCTGGCGCCGATCCTCGATGGGATGCAGCTGTTCGACGTGTACACGTCGGCGTGGTTCTCGGCGATCTACATCCTGCTGTTCATCTCCCTGATCGGCTGCGTCATCCCGCGCACGCAACACCATGCCAAGGCCCTGCGCGCCCGCCCGCCGCGTACACCCGCGCGGTTGCAGCGTCTCGATACGCACCGGACCGAGACGCTCGCGCTTCGCGACGGCGCAGAGGCTTCGGGTGAGGCCGCTGCAGCAGTGGATGCCGCGACGCAGCGTCTGCGGAAGTGGGGCTACCGCGTCGAGCGCTACGACACCCCGGCGCGCGGCGCGTTCAGCGTCTCGGCCGAGCGGGGCTACGCGCGAGAGACCGGCAACCTCATCTTCCACAGTGCACTGGTGGGGCTGCTCATCGCCGTCGGTGTCGGGGGTGGATTCACCTACACGGGCCAGACCGTCATCGTCACCGGCAACACGTTCACGAACTCGCTGCTGGATTACACCTCGTTCAACCCGGGCCGCTTCGTCGACGAGGACACCCTCACCCCCTACGCGATCACCCTCGACGGCTTCGACGTCGACTACGTCGAAGCCGGGGAGCAGGGTGCGGGCCAGGCGGGTGACTTCGTCGCGCGCGTCACCACACAGCTGGCGGGGGAGGAACCGCAGGCCGGCGAGGTGCGGGTCAACCACCCGCTGGAGATCGCGGGGGACCGCGTCTACCTGATGGGCAACGGCTACGCACCGACCGTGACCGTGCGCAACGCCGACGGTGAGGTCATCTACTCCGAGGCGGTGCCGTTCCTGCCGCAGGATGCCAACATGACCTCACTCGGCGTCGTGAAGATCCCCGATGGTCTGCCCGAGCAGCTCGGGCTGGTCGGCTTCTTCTACCCGACGGCGCAGGAGCTGGCATCCGGAGCGCTGACCTCGGTGTATCCCGACCTGATCTACCCGGTCCTGACCTTCAATGTGTTCTCGGGCGACCTCGGGATCGACGGCGGTGTGCCGCGATCGGTCTACACGTTGGACACCACCGACATGACCCAGCTCACCGGTGGTGACACGGGGGTGGCATCCGTGCAGCTGCGCCCCGGCGACACGGTGGACCTTCCCGACGGTCTCGGCTCGATCACGTTCGAGGATGCGTCCTCTGTCGTCGTCGGCGGTGAGACCGTCAAGCGCTACGTCTCCCTCTCGATCCACCGTGACGCCGCGGCGCTGTGGGTGCTCGTGTTCGCGGTCATCGCGGTGGCCGGGCTGCTGTCCGCACTGTTCATCCCGCGTCGACGCATGTGGGTCAAGGCGACGGTCGCCGAGGAGGGCATCCAGCTGGAGTACGCCGGACTTGCCCGCGGTGAGGACCCGACCCTCGCCCGTGCCGTCGCCGACCTCGCCGAGGCACACCGCGCCGACCTCGATCGCTGACACGGCGGCGCCCGAGCGGTGAGGATGCCGACGTAAACTTGGCGTCATGCTCGATGACTCCGCGCTGTCCCTGGACTCTGTCTCGCTTCTGCTGGTCTGGACGGCGATCTCGATCTACGCGCTGGCCTTCATCGCCTACGCGGTCGATCTCGCTTCGCGCTCTGCGGACGCGGTGAGCGCGCGGGATGCCGAGACCGAGCGCGAGCTCGTGGCCGCCGGCTCCGCCACGGAGTCGGCCGAGAGCCGCACGGGCACGGCATCCATCGACCGCATCCGCGAGGAGGAGGCGGCCGCCGAAGCGAACCTCCGCGCGCTGCCGAGCAAGCGTTCGCGCCTGCTGTGGGCGCGCATCGGAACGAGCCTGACCTGGCTCGCCTTCCTCTTCCACGTCGCCGGTGACGTGACCCGCGGCATCGCGGCGGGCCGGGTGCCCTGGTCGAACATGTACGAGTTCTCCCTCACCGGCACGATGCTCATCGTGGCGGTGTACCTGCTCGTGCTGTTCCGCTACGATCTGCGCTTCCTCGGCTCCCTCATCACCGGCATGGTCGTGTTGATGCTGGGGGGAGCGACCCTCGCATTCTGGGTCGAGGTCGTGCCGCTGGCAGACCCCCTCAAGAGCGTGTGGCTCGTCATCCACGTGTTCGTCGCCTCGCTCGCCACGGCCCTCTTCGCGATCGCGTTCGGCCTCTCGGTGCTGCAGCTCATGCAGGCCCGACGGGAGCAGAAGGCGATCGCCGCGCAGACCGTCGAGGGACGCCGCGGCAGCGGACCCGGGTTCCTGCGGACACTGCCGAGCGCCGACGCGCTCGAATCGTTCGCGTACCGCTTCGCGATCATGGGCTTCGTCTTCTGGACCTTCACCCTCATCGCCGGTTCCATCTGGGCCAATGACGCGTGGGGACGCTATTGGGGCTTCGACACGAAGGAAGTGTGGACCTTCGTCATCTGGGTGCTGTACGCCGGCTACATCCACGCCCGGGCGACGCGCGGCTGGCGAGGGAGCCGGTCGGCGTGGCTCTCGATCATCGGGTTCGCCGCGGTGCTGTTCAACTTCACGATCGTGAACATGTTCTTCAAGGGACTGCACGTCTACAGCGGCCTGAGCTGACCAGACGCCTCCCGCCCGCCTCAGGTCGCGGGAGCCTCCGCGAGATCGTGCGCGCTGATCGTGCGCGCCCGCGCGACCGCCAACACGGTTGCGGCGAAGGCAAGTGCGCCCCAGATCACCACTCCGGCAAGGCCGGCACCCACGCCGCTCGAGGACGTGAGCGCGGCGAGCATCGCGTTGTAGGCGGGCGTCGTCGGCATGATGGATGCCAGGGAGCTGAGGAATCCGGGAACCGTCGACACGATCCCCGTCGCCACCGCCAGCACTCCGACGAGCGCTCCGACCCATCGGCCGGCACCGCCGAGCACCGCGACCAACGCCTGGTTGATCGCGGCGAAGGCGACCCCCGCCACGACCGCGACGCCGGCGAACACCGTCCACGCGCCGAAGTCGTAGCCGGCCGCGATCTGCACGATGATGGCGACGAGCAGGCCCTGGACGGCGCCGATCGCGGCGGCCGGCCACAGGGAGCGGAGGGCCAGCAGCGCCGATGGGGCACGCGAAGCGAGTGCTCGCTGGGGCACGGCGCGCAGCGCCACGAACGAGGCCAGCGCCCCGAACCACAGGGCCAATGTCGCCAGCAGCGGGATGGCCGAGGCGCCGAACAGCGAGGTGCCGATGCCCTCTGCGGCGACCGGATCGGCGACGACCTCCGCCAGGTTCTCCGCCTCCTCGTCGGTGTAGGTCGGGAGCGAATCGGCGGCCGTGTGCAGACCGTCCGCGAGTTCGGCGGTGCCCTCGGCCAGCTGCGCGTTGCCCTCGGCCAGCGCGGTCGTGCCCGCGGCCGCTTCTGACGCACCGTCTGCCCACTGCGTGGTGCCCGCTGCCCACTGGGAGACGCCCGAGGCGAGTGTTCCGGTCTCGGTCGCGATGGTCGAGGCGCCGGATGCCAGGGCGGCGACCCCGTTCGCGGCATCGACGGCGCCGTTCGAGAGCCCGTACAGTCCCTGGGTGATCTGGTTGCTACCGTCGGCGAGCTGGGTCACCCCGGCGGTGAGGTCCGGCCCGAGGGTGGAGAGCTCATCGACGCCCTGGGCGATGGCATCCGAGTTGTCGAGGATCTCGTTGACCGTCGGCAACGCGGCGTTGGCGTCGTCGGTGATCTCCTGGATCATGTCGCAGATATCGCTCGGCCAGCCGCCTGAGATGCAGTCGGCGAGCAGCGCATTGAGGTCGGCGACCGCCGTGTTGACGTCGTCGCTGATCTGCGCGCTGTTGGCGGCGAGGGCGTAGGCGGCATCCACGACGTCCTGCGAGAGCGTCGGGATCTGCGAGGTCTGATCAGCGAGGGTGTACAGGCCGTCGGTGAGTTGCTGCGAGCCTCCGGCGAGGGCCGTGGCGCCACCTGCCCAGTCGTTGAGTCCGGCAGCTGCCTCGCCCGCGCCGGCGGCCCACGCCGCCTGACCTGCCGCCAGCTGGGAGGTGCCGTCGGCGATCGTGTAGGCGGCGCTCGAGAGCTCCGAGGCGCCGTCTGCGAGTTGGTTCATGCCGTCAGCAAGCTCGGTGGAGCCGTCCGCCGACTGCTGCATGCCGTCGGCGAGTTGATCGGCGCCGTCGGCCGCCGTGCCGAGTTCGGTGGCCAGGGTCGTGAAGGCGAGCAGCACGTTCTCGAGGTAGACGGTCGTGAGCTCTTGACCGGTGAGGGATGCCGCTGTCGCGGTGATCTGCGCGGTGATGGCGTCATCGACGATCAGGCTGTCGGGGGGCGTGGTGACCTCGATCGTTGCCTGCTCGGGGGTGCCACCCGGCTGGGTCGAGGTCGCGGCGGCCGAGAAGTTCTCGGGGATCGTGACGATGGCCGCGTAGGTGCCGTCCGCCAAGCCGGCGGCGGCGTCCTCGTCATTGGAGATGACCCACGTGATGTTGGTCGTGTCGTCGCCGGAAGGATCGGGTTCGCCGACCAGGCCGGCCGTCAGCTGACGGCCCAGCGGCACGGTCTGTCCATCGATCGTCACGGGGTCGTCGTTGTTCACCACGGCCGCCGTGATGTGGTCCAGGCGCTCCGTGGGGTCGTAGAGGGCGAGGACGAGGATGCCGCCGATGATCGCCGGCAGCAGGATGACGCCGATGACCGTCAGCCAGGTGATGGGCTTGCGGGTGCGGGCGCGTTCCACGGGAAGGCTCATGCGTTCTCCTCCTGCGCTGCCGAGGCGGCGACCGGTGTCGCGTGCGTCGACACCGTGAGCGTCGAGATGTCTGTGCGGTGCGCCTCCGCAAGGAGCGCGCGCGCGGCGGATTCGTGCTGCGTTGAGGCGATGATCGTGACGGACGAGGCAGCGTCGCGCACGAGCGCCGCGGCCTGATCGCGACGGGCGTCATCGAGACGGTCGAGGCCATCGATGACGACGATGCGGCACTGGCCGTGCAGCGCGTGGGCGAGCTCGGCGAGCGGGTCCTCGGCGGCATCCAGCAGCGCCACGCCGACGTGCGTGCGCACCCACGCCGCCCTCTCGGGAAGCAGGTGGCCCGCCACCCGCAGGCGGCCGCCGGTCGGGGTCAGGCGACCGGCGATCGTCAGCAGCAGCGCGCGGGTCGCGCGGGTGGGGCCGGTGACCAGCAGTGTGTCGCCGTCTTCGAGGCGCAGCGAGACGTCGTGGACGAGGTCGATGTCCTGGTCGGGTCGCGCGCCGTAGGCGTGGACGGCGAGGTCGGCCGCGACGACCGCCGCCGTGGTGTGTGGTTCGGGCCAGTCGGCCAGCGACAGCTCGCGCTCGACCGCCTCGCCCTCGATGTCGAAGTGGGGCAGCACCCGGTGCATCCAGCGCGGCATCCACCACGCCTTCTCGCCCAGCAGGGCCATGACAGCGGGAACCAGGGTCATACGCACCAGGAAGGCATCGACCGCGATGCCCGCGGCAAGGCCCAGGGCGATCGGCTTGATGCTCGTGTCACCTTCCGGCACGAACGCCGCAAACACCGCGAACATGATGACCGCGGCTGCGGTCACCACCCGTGCCGACGCGGTGTATCCGCTGCGGACGGCGCTGAGGGCGGTGTCGCGGTCGCCGTGCCCGCCGCGGGCGCGCTTGAGGTGCACGTAGTCCTCGCGCATGCGGGAGACGAGGAACACCTCGTAGTCCATCGCCAGACCGAACAGGACGCCCATGAGGATGATCGGCATGAACGAGATCACGGGGCCGGTCTTCGTGACGTGCAGCAGATTGGCGAACACGCCCCACTCGAAGACGAGCGCGACCACCCCGAAGGCGGCGAGCACCGACAGCAGGTAGCCGGCGGCGGCCTTCAACGGCACCCAGATGGAGCGGAACACGATCGTGAGCAGGATGAGGGACAGACCCACGACGAAGATGCCGAAGGGGACCAGCGCGGCGCCGAGTTGGTCGGAGATGTCGATCGCGATCGCCGTGAAACCGGTGACCTTGAGGTCGACCCCGTACTCCTCGAGCAGACGATCGTGCTGCGCTCGCAGCTCTCGCACGAGCTCCGCGGTCGCGGGGTCTTCGGGCGCCGTCTCCGGCACGATCTGGACGATGCCGGTGTCAGCGGTCATGTTGGGAGTCGACAGCGCCACCTCGGCGACCCCGGGGATCTGCGCGATGTCGTCGGCGAGATCCTCCATCAGCGTCAGCGGGTCGGTGGAGGTCACGATCGTGCCGGTCATGATGAGCGGCCCGTTGGCGCCGGGACCGAAGTTCTCGGCGACGAGGTCGTAGTTCTGACGTGCCTGGCTGTCTTCGGGCAGCATCCCGGCGTTCGGAAGGGCGAGGGTGAGGCTCCCCGCGGGGATGGCGAGCGCGCCGAGAACGGCGACGACCGAGACCGTCGTGACGATCGGATGCCGCGTCACGAGAAGAGCCCAGCGGTTGGTCGTGGGGCCCGAGGTCTTTTCTTCCTTCCTCACCGGCCAACCCGCGACGCGCCCCTTCACGAAGCCGAGGAACGCCGGGGTCAGGGTCACCGAGATCGCGACCGCGATCGCAACGGCCACGGCGGCCGCGATACCCATGGTCGTGAGGAACGGGATGCCGGCGAACGACAGACCGATGAGCGCGATGAGCACCGTGATGCCGGCGAACACGACCGCCGAACCCGCAGTGCCGGTGGCGCGGGCGGCAGCCTCGCCGGGATCGACGCCGGAGCGCACCTGGTCCTGTTGTCTGGAGATGATGAAGAGGGCGTAATCGATCCCGACGGCAAGCCCGAGCATCAGGGCCAGCATCGGTGTGGTCGACGAGATCGTCGCGAAAGCGGTCGCCACGAAGATGAGCGCCATCGACAGCCCCACGCCGAGGAGCGCGGTGATCAACGGGAGCCCCGCGACCACGAACGATCGGAACGTCACGATCAGCACCACCAGTGCCAGCAGCACGCCGAACAACTCGACGATCGACAGGGCCGGCAGGCTCGTGCTGAACAGGTCGCCGCCGATGGCGACCTCCGAGCCGGCGGGAAGCGCGGCGGCCAGCGCGTCGGTGATCTCGTAGAGCGCGTCGGTGGTCTCGGTCGAGACATCCGTTGCCTGACCCTCGAACTGGAATCGGATGAGCGCGGCGGAACCGTCATCGGAGATAAGCCCCGAGACGAGGTCGTCGTACGGATCGCTGACCGCGATGACCCCTTCCATGTCCTCGATCTCGGTGATGGCGGCCGCGATGTCTTCGGGATAGGGAGAGTCTTCGACGCTGTCCCCGGCGGCGGCGACGACGATGATCTGCGCTGACGTGCCGGAGACTTCCGGGAACGTGCGCTGAAGTTCTTGGAGCCCTTCTTGGGCCTCCGTGCCGGGGATGGAGAACGTGTTGTCGGTGCCTTGCTGGAACAGCACGACCCCACCGCCGGCGAGGACAAGAAGCACGAGCCACGAGGCGAGAACCCGCCAGGGATTCCGATACGACCAGCCGCCCAGGGCGTACAGCAGGGTGGACACGTCAGCGCCTCCGGGTGATCACATCGTCACGGTTCTGGTCAGGTGCGGATACAGCGCTGTATCGAATACACGAATGTATCGTAAACGATGGCGCGGCGTGCCAAGCTGGACACCAGGTGTGAGCCAGGCGACGAGCAGGAGGCGTGGTGGTGACAACGGCATCGGGAACCGGTCGCGAACGCACCCGTGAGCGACTGCTCCACGCTGCGTACGAGGTGTTCGCCGAAGTCGGGCCGGACGCGGCATCCGTCGAGGCGATCTGCGAACGGGCGGGGTTCACCCGCGGGGCGTTCTACTCGAACTTCAGCACGAAGGACGCGCTGTTTCTGGACATGATGCGTGTGATCACCGAGGGCAAGCTCGCCTCCGTGACCCGGAACATCGAGGTCATGCGCACACGCGGCGATGTCCTGATGCCGGCCGAGATCATGCAGCGCATTCTCGAGGGCACGATCGACGACGCCCCCGGCGTCGTGTTGATGAGCGAGCTTCGACTGCGCGCCATGCGCGATGATGACACGGCCATGGCGTTTCGTACCTGGGAGCGGGACCTGCATGCGCGCGTGGCCGGCATCGTCGATGTGCTCGTCGACACGTACGGGCTCCGGCTGCGCCTGCCCGCGGAGGATGTCGCACGTGTCGTCCTCGAAGTGTGGGAGGCGGCTCTGAACACCGCGGTCATCGATCGGCTTCCCTACGAGCAGTTGCAGACGCTCGCCGCCACCAGGGCCCAGAAGATCGCCTTCACGCTCGTCGAGTTCCCCGAGGAACCCGCGCGTCCGCAATAGGACGCGGGGTGCGGCGTCTACCCCCGTTGGGCGAGCACCCCGTGGCACCGTTCCAGCCGCGACATCCACCATCCGGTGCGCTCGGGCGACGCCGACCACTCGTCGAGGGCGGCGGGGTCGACATCCACCCGTGTCACCGGGATGCCGCCGTGTTCGGCGCGCAGCGGCGGCACGACGACATCGGCGGAGAGCAGCGACCCCGAGCCGAGGCCGCAGTCGTAGTCCAGTGAGGGCAGTGACGCCGCGAGGGCGGCGCCCATCGACAGGCCCACCGAGGTGTCCAGGGCGCTGGAGACGACAGCCGGAAGCCCCGCCTCGGCGACGATCTGCAGGGCGCGACGGATGCCCCCCAGCGGCTGCGCCTTGATCACGATCAGGTCGGCGGCGCCGGCGCGCGCGACGGCGAGGGGGTCGTCGGCGCGGCGAACGCTCTCGTCGGCGGCGACCGGGATGCCGAGGTAGCGAACTCGTCGACGAAGCTCGACGAGTTCGTCCAGCGATGGGCACGGCTGCTCGACGTATTCGAGGTCGAACTCCGTGAGCGCGTGGATGGCGTGCTCGGCCTCATCGAGATTCCACGCGCCATTCGCGTCGATGCGGATTCGCCCTTCGGGACCGAGCGTCTCGCGGACGGCTCTCACGCGAGCGATATCGTCAGCCAGACTCTGCCCGGGATCGGCCACCTTGACCTTCGCGGTACGGCAGCCGTCGTAGCGGTCGAGGATCTCGGGCACGCGCGCGGCATCCACGGCCGGCACGGTCGCGTTGACGCGAATGCGGTCCCGCCGCGGCGGGGGTGAGGGGTTCCAACCGAAGTCGAGCGCGGCGGCCAGCCACGCGGAGGCCTCGGCATCGGGGTATTCCACGAACGGCGAGAACTCGGTCCAGCCCTGCGGGCCCTCGATCAGCATCGCCTCGCGCACCTCGATGCCGCGGAAGCGGGTGGCCAGCGGGAGGGTGACGACCCTCGCGCTCGCACGGATCTCGTCCAGGCTCGGCAGCGGTGCAGAGGTCATGGAATCATCCTGCCCCGACCTGCGCACTCGTGCAGCGCACCTACGCTGGGAACATGCTTCTCGACACTCCCGTGCGCCTGGGCGTACAGATCCCGCCGCAGCACGTCACCTATCCGCAGATCCGCGACGCCGTGCTGTGGCTCGAGGACTTCGGGGTGGACATCGTCTTCAACTGGGATCACTTCTTCCCGCTGTTCGGCGACCCCGATGGCCCCCACTTCGAGTCGTGGACGATGCTCGGCGCCTGGGCGGAGCAGACCGAGCGCGTCGAGTTCGGTGCGCTCGTGAACTGCAACAGCTACCGCAACGCCGATCTGCAGGCCGACATGGCACGCACCGTCGACCACATCAGTGCGAAGGGAACGGGCGTCGGCCGCTTCATCTTCGGCACCGGATCGGGGTGGTTCGAGAAGGACTATGTCGAGTACGGGTACGACTTCGGGACGGTCGGATCGCGCCTGAACGATCTGGAGCCGAGCCTGGAGCGCATCGAGGCGCGCTGGTCGAAACTCAACCCGGCGCCCACGCGCAAGATCCCCGTGATGATCGGCGGCAAGGGTGAGCAGAAGACGCTGCGCCTGGTCGCACGTCACGCCGATATCTGGCACAGCTTCGTCTCGGCCGAGGAACTGCCGCACAAGCTCGGGGTTCTCCAGGAGTGGGCGCAGAAGGAGGGGCGCGACACCGCGAACCTGGTCGTCTCGAACGAGCTCGCCCGCCGCACCACCGAGGATGCGGACGCGCTCTATGACGCGGGCGTGCGGATGTTCACGCTGTCACTGCCCGGCCCGGACTGGGACTTCCACCTCGTCAAGAACTGGCTGGCCTGGCGCGACGCCAAGAACAGCTGAGCCGGGACATCCCGGCGGGTGTCAGGCGACGCGCTCGCCGCACATTCCGCACACACCCGCCGGCGGAACCTCGACGAAGCAGTTCGGGCACAGTGCCGCCTGACGCTCGGGAATGCTCGGCTTCCGGGGTGCGGTGGTACGCGGTGCGCGCGCGGACCCCGACGCGCGCCGCGCCTTGGTCGCCGGCGGCGCCGGGGGAGCGACCGGCCTCGGACGGTGCTCCAGGCAGTACATGCGCACGAAGCCGGAGGGATTCGTCGGGTGGCGGTGTTTGACGACCCACAGCTCGCTGCGGGGCAGCGGTGCGGCATCCGCGGGGCACCGGTAACACTTGCTCGGATCCCCGGGAACGGCCTCGGCCGCCAGTACCGGGATCTCGAACGGAAGGGCGTCGCGCCAGTCTGCGGAGTTACGGATCTGCATGCGCGATGTGCTCCCAACGGGTGACCGGGTAGGTCGGGTGTGATGCTCGAAGGCCGGGTGGGCCCTCAACAGGGTACTCGCGACGGAGGGGCTCTGGCCCCACGGACATCGTGAAGATTCGTAGTCTGTTCGGGTGAGCGTTTCCGAACTGTTCGACCCGGCCGAGTGGATGCCGGCGCCCGGCTCTGTGGATGCCGCAGGTCAGCCCCTCTACACAGACATCACCGCACACGTCTCCCACGACGGACGGATCGCGCGCATCGCGTTCGCCCGTCCCGAAGTGAGGAACGCCTTCCGCCCGCGCACGGTCGACGAGCTCTACCGCGCGCTGGATGCGGCCAGGCAAGACCCGAAGATCGGTGTCGTGCTCCTCACCGGCAACGGCCCGAGCCCGAAGGACGGCGGCTGGGCGTTCTGCTCGGGAGGAGACCAGCGCATCCGTGGGCGTGACGGATACAAGTACTCGGACGAGGACTCCGCGGTCACCGACCCGGCACGGGCGGGACGTCTCCACATCCTGGAGGTGCAGCGTCTGATCCGGTTCATGCCGAAGGTCGTCATCGCCGTCGTCCCGGGATGGGCGGCCGGCGGCGGCCATTCGCTCCATGTCGTCTGCGACATGTCGATCGCGTCGGCCGAGCACGGGCGGTTCAAGCAGACCGACGCGGATGTCGGTTCCTTCGACGCCGGCTATGGGTCGGCGTACTTCGCCCGTCAGATCGGCCAGAAGTTCGCGCGTGAGGTGTTCTTCCTCGCCGAAGAGTACTCGGCGCAGCGTGCCTACGAGATGGGCGCGGTGAACCGCGTCGTGCCGCACGGCGAGCTCGAGCGCGAGGCGATCGCGATGGCCCGGACGATTCTCACGAAGTCACCGACGGCCATCCGAATGCTCAAGTTCGCGTTCAACGCGGTCGATGACGGCCTCGTCGGCCAGCAGGTCTTCGCCGGCGAGGCCACGCGACTGGCCTACGGCACCGACGAGGCCGTCGAAGGGCGCGATGCCTTCCTGCAGAAGCGCGATCCCGATTGGGCGCCGTACCCCTGGCAGTACTGATGGGCTTGCGCGGATGACCGAGGTGCTGCCGGGCCTCGGCACGGCGTGCGCGGGCACCGGGCCGCCGCTGTGGCTCGGGGGCGAGCCGGAACGGACAGCGGTGTTGCCTGCCGGCACCGCCGCGGTGGTCACGACCTCGGGTTCCACGGGCTATCCGAAGTCCGTCGTGCTCTCCGCCGCCGCGCTCCGGGCGAGTGCCGAAGCGACCGCGGCGCGCATCGGCGAGGGCTCGTGGGTGCTCGCGTTGGAGCCGAGTTACGTCGCGGGACTGCAGGTGCTCGTGCGCAGCATCCTGGCGGGTACGACGCCGACCGTCGTCCCGCCGTCGTTCGCTCCGTCCGAGTTCGCCGATGCGGCCGCCCGGATCCCTGCACCGCGCTACACGTCGCTCGTTCCGGCGCAGGTGGTGCGTCTGCTGGATGCCGCCGACCACGACGGCGGGGTCGCGCAGGCGCTCCGCTCGTTCGAGGCCATCCTCGTCGGAGGGCAGGCGCTCCCGCCTGCCGTGGCCGAGCGGGCCCAGGCAGCGGGAGCGCGGATCGTCCGTACGTACGGCTCGAGCGAGACCAGTGGCGGATGCGTCTACGACGGCGTGCCCCTGGATGGTGTGTCGGTGCGTGTCGTGGACGGCGAAGTGCATCTGGCCGGACCGATGCTGGCATCCGGCTATCTCGACGGCGACGTCCGCGCGGCCGAGACGTTCGTGACCGACGGTGACGGGCGCCGCTGGTACCGCACCGGGGACGCCGGGTCGTTCGATGGCACGCTGCGCATCACGGGACGACGCGACAACGTCATCGTCTCGGGAGGCGTCAACATCTCGCTCGATCGCGTCGAGCGTGCCGTGCGCACCGTGCCGGGTCTCGAACAGGCCGTGGTCGTCCCCGTTCTGGATGAGCGGTGGGGGCAGGCATCCATGATCGTGGTGGCAGAAGCCGATCTCGGTGCGGGCCCGGACGTCGATGTGCGCGCTGTCTCGGCGCGGTTCGCGGATGCCCGTGCGGCGGCCCGCGCGGCGGTGGCTGCAGAGCTCGGCCCGCCCGCCCGCCCCCGCGGCATCCGTGCCCTCGACACGATCCCGCTGCTCCCCTCGGGCAAGCCCGACCGTCGCGCGCTCGCCGCCCTCCTCGCCCGCGACGCCGGGTCATAGGCTCCGCGGCATAAAATTGCTCCTCGTGGCAGCACCATCGCGCAAGAAGCGCCAGCGGAACGGCGGACGTTCGACCAAGCGGAAGGGTGGGCGCCCCGGCACTCCGGCGCAGGGGCACAGGAACCACCACTCCCCGGTGGTCGCCCCGAAACCCGTCGGGCCGGCGGACTGGATCGGCGCGGCGCGACTGCGCACGCTGCCGCTTGCCGTGAGCCCGGTGCTCATCGGCACCGGCGCCGCGTACGTCGTCGAACGCCCGCTGCACTGGGTCATCGCCCTGTTCTGCCTCCTTGTCGCGGTCGCCCTGCAGATCGGCGTGAACTTCGCCAACGACTATAGCGACGGCATCCGCGGCACCGACGACCACCGGGTCGGTCCCGCCCGCCTCACCGCCTCGCGGCGGGTCCGGCCGCGCACGGTGCTGGTCGTCGCGCTCGGGTTCTTCGCAGTTGCGGCCCTCGCGGGTCTTGCGATCGTCATCCGCACCGAGCAGTGGTGGATGCTGGCGGTCGGCGCCGCCTGCATCGTCGCCGCGTGGTTCTACACCGGAGGCAAGCGTCCCTATGGGTACGCAGGGCTCGGCGAAGTCTTCGTCTTCGTATTCTTCGGGCTGGTCGCCACGCTCGGGACGACGTGGGTGCAGGCTTTCGCGCTGCCGCAGGAGGCCTGGTTCGGCGCGGTCGCCGCGGGGCTGCTCGCGTGCGCGGTGCTGCTGGCCAACAACCTGCGCGACATCGATCAGGACCGCCTGGTCGGAAAGCGCACGCTCACCGTGCTGATCGGGCGCCGGGCGACCCAGGTGCTGTTCACGATCTTCGTGCTCGTGCCGTTCGCGATCGCGGCGTTCCTCGCGCTGTTCTACCCCATTGCGTGGATCGAAGCCCTTGTGCTCCTCGCGATCTTGCCGGCGATCCTCATCGTGTGGACCTACCGGCAGCCCAGGGAACTTGTCATCGCCCTCGCGCTGACGTCCCTGTCATCACTGGCCTACGGCGCGATCTTGTTCTGGGCGTTCCTGGGCTGACACATCCGCGCTCAGCTCTTCCGCGCCGGATGCCTCCGCGAGGTCGTCCTCGACGTCCTCGTCGCTCGCGCCGCGGGGTCGGCGAGTGCGGCTGACGCGCCGCTCCGCCATCCCCGTCGTGACGTCGTTGAGGCGTCCTCCCAGCAGCAGCACCGACAGGCTCAGGCCGATCAGTGCCGCGAAGATCGCGGAGAGCCACCAGAATTCCCGGCCGATCGGCAGCAGCATGAGGATGCCGAAGGGGACGGCGAAGAACAGGATCCGCAGCGCCGTGTAGATCCAGATCGAGCGCGCGTTCATACGCCCCATCCTATTTCGCCGCCGAGTTGCACGTCGCTATGCCGAGTTGCACGTGCAGCGCACACCCGGCGCCCTCACAGGAAGCGACCTAGGATGGAAACGTGGCGCGCGTTCTGCTGATCCTGGCGGTGGTGGCGACCGTTTTCTGGGTCTACACCATCGTCGATTGCGCTGTGCTCCCGCCCACACGCCATCGGGGCGTGCGAAAGCCGCTGTGGGTCCTGATCGTTGTTGTGCTTCCCGTCGTCGGCGGACTGCTGTGGCTGCTGATCGGTCGCGGCCGCCGCATCGCTGAGCAGGTTCCGCCCGCCCCCGACGACGACCCCGCCTTTCTCGGCAAGTTCGAGTCGATCGCCGATCAGGACGAGCGCATCCGGCGCCTCGAAGAGGAGTTGGCGCTACTGGATGCCGAGGAGCAGTTCGACCCGCCGGCCGACGCCGATGCCGCGGCCGCCTCGGGCGCCGACGAGGACGACGACACCCGCGGGTCGCGCGGGACCCCATGACCGACGGCGCCTCTGCCGCGCTCGCACCGGCGATGGATGCCGCAGCGGCGCTCTTCGACGAAATGATCGCCCAGGGCATCCGCCATGTGGTGCTCAGTCCCGGTTCGCGCTCGCAAGCCCTCGCGCTGGTGGCCGCGGATGCCGAGCGTCGCGGTCTCATCGACCTGCACGTGCGTATCGACGAGCGTGTCGCGGGATTCACCGCCCTCGGAATCGGGCGCGAGTCGCGGATGCCGGCGGCCGTTGTGTGCACCTCGGGAACCGCTGTCGCCAACCTCGCCCCGGCGGTGCTCGAAGCACATCACGCCGGGGTTCCGCTCGTGCTCCTCACGGCCGACCGACCGCCCGAACTGCGCGGCGTCGGCGCGAACCAGACCACCCGTCAGCCGGGGATGTTCACACCGAACGTCCGCTACGAAGCCGATGCCGCGACGCCGCCCGAGGGCTGCGAGAGTGTGCGCCAGCTCGCGCGCGACGCGGTTCGCGCGGCTCTCGGTGATGACCTCCACCCGGCGGGACCGGTGCACCTGAACCTGCCGTTCCGAGAGCCGCTCGCCGGTGCCCTGCCGTCGTGGGGGGCGTCGCCCGCGGATGCGCCCGACGAGCCCGTCGAGGAAGATCCCGACCAGTCCGGGGCGCTCTATCAGGGCGGCGGCGGAATCGGGGACGCGGACCAGTCGGTCGCGATGACGACGCCGCCGCACGCTCTCCCGCGCGGCATCCGCACGCTCGTCATCGCCGGGGCGGACGCCGGTGCGCGCGCCGAGGCTCTCGCCTGGGAGGGCGGCTGGCCGCTGATCGCCGAGATCGTCAGTGGTGCGCGCTTCGGGCGCTATCTCGTCCACGGGTATCGGAGTCTGCTGCGCGACCCAGAGCTCGCCGAGCCGATCGAGCGCGTCCTGGTCGTCGGCCACCCCACCCTCACCCGTGAGGTCTCGGCGCTGCTCTCCCGCGACGACGTCGAGATCGTCGCCCTGCGCGGCGGGGGTGAGACGGTGAACCTCAACGGTGCGACCCTCGCCGTGTCGGCCATGGCGGTCGAAGCCGCGGGTGAGGCGTCGGACGACGCCCTCGCGGCCGATCGGGCCTGGCTCGGCATGTGGATGCGGGCCTCGCGCGCGGCGGCGGTGGACCTGTCGCCGCCCGCGCCCGATGGCGAGGCGCTGGCCTCGTCCGATCCGGCACGTCGGCTCGGCGCGATCTCGTCCGAGATGGCCGTGCTTCGTGCGAGCGTGGATCGCACAGGACTCGTGGACGCCGTGTGGCGGGCGACGTGGCCGCACGATCGGCTCGTCTTCGGTTCGTCGAGGCTTGTCCGCGTCGCCGACGATGTGCTGGGCGGCAAGAAGGTGGCGGTGCACGCCAACCGAGGCTTGGCGGGCATCGACGGCACGATCGCGACCGCACTCGGGGTGGCTGTGGCCAGCCAGAGCGACGGGTCTCCGGGGGTGACGCGCGTGCTCCTCGGCGACCTCGCGCTGTTGCACGACGTGGGTGCGCTGCTGCAACCCGTGGGTGAGACCGCTCCCCGCATCCAGATCGTCGTCGGCAACGACGGCGGCGGCACGATCTTCGATGGGCTCGAAGTGGCGCAGCTGGCCACCGTCGCCGAGCGCGACCGCGTGCTCTACACCCCGCACCAGGTGCGGATCGAGCAGCTGGCAGTCGCATACGGCTGGGACTACCAGCGCATCACGACACGTGCGGCGCTCGACCAGGCGCTCACCTCACCCGTCGGAGGTCCGCAGCTGATCGAAGTCCCCCTCGAACGCTGATCCGCCGCTGATCCGGCCCCGCGTTCACCGCGCGGACCCGAGCGTCTGCCAGGATGCCGCCCATGGATGACTTCGAGGACTTCCGCACGACGATCACTCCGCTGCTGAAGGAGCGCCGCCTCGACACCCTCCGCGCGCTGCTGGACGCCGAGGATGCGGCCGAGATCGTGCAGCTGCTCGAGCGTGAGGATGCCGGCGACCGCGCCGTGCTGTACCGGCTGCTGCAGCGGGACAAGGCCCTGGAGGTGTTCGAGCTGCTCGACCAGGGCATGCGTGCAGAGCTGGTCGGCGGTCTGCGGGAAGAGGACGTGCAGCGCGTCTTCGAAGAGCTCGACCCCGACGACCGCGCACAGTTGATCGACGAGTTGCCGGCCAAGGTCGCCAAGTACCTCATGCGCGGTCTCTCGCCGGCCGAGCGCGAGCTGACCGCACCCATGCTCGGCTACGACAAGAACAGCACGGGACGCTTCATGAGCACCGAGTACGTGCTGCTCGCCCCGGGATGGACGCTCGGCGATGCACTCTCCCACGTGCGACATCGCGGGATGGACGCCGAGACGGTGTACACGCTGCCGGTCACCTCGGAGCGCCGCGAAGTGCTGGGGGTCGTGGGACTGCGCGAACTGGTCATGGGCCGCTCGGACAGCCTCGTGGAAGAGGTCATGACCGACGCGCGCAGCGCGGTCGCGAGCGAACCGGCCGAGGCGTCCGCGCGCGACCTCGTCGAGTCCGGACACCTCGCAGCGCCTGTCGTGGACAGTCAGAACCGCATCCTCGGGATCCTCACCATCGATGACGCCACCCGCATCCTCGAGGAGGCGGAGGACCGCGATGCCGCGCGCCAGGGGGCATCCGAGCCCCTCGGGCGCCCCTACCTGACGACTCCGGTCTTCGGGATCGTCAAGTCGCGCGTGGTCTGGCTGCTGGTGCTCGCGGTCTCGGCGCTCCTGACGGTGCAGGTGCTCGATATCTTCGAGGCGACGCTGGAGCAGGTCGTGACCCTGGCCCTGTTCATCCCGTTGCTGACCGGTACCGCGGGCAACACCGGATCCCAGGCGGCGACCACGGTCACCCGCGCGCTCGCGATGGGCGAGGTGAGCAAGCGGGACGCGCTGACGGTGATGTGGCGAGAGGTGCGGGTCGGAGCGATCCTGGGAGGACTGCTCGGAATCCTCGGGTTCGCGCTGGCAAGCCTCGTGTTCGGACCGCCACTGGGCGCCGTGATCGGGCTCACCCTGCTGTCGATCTGCACGCTCGCGGCCACCGTCGGCGGGCTCATGCCGATCCTGGCCCAGGCCGTGAAGGCCGACCCGGCGGTGTTCAGCACGCCGTTCATCTCGACGTTCTGCGACGCGACGAGCCTCATCATCTACTTCGTCGTCGCCACCTGGATCCTCGGCTTGTAGCGCTACGCGAGCGCGTCGACGATGGGGCGGAACTTGACCCGGGTCTCCAGCAGCTCGGACTCGGGGTCGGACTCGGCGACGATGCCCGCGCCGGCGTGGGCGACAACGGGGATCGTGCCCGTGGCGTGGGGGACCCGGCCGCTGCTGGTGCCGCCGAGCTGGGCGCAGCGCAGTGCGATCGCCCACTCGCCGTCCCCGTGCGCGTCGACCCAGCCGACGGGCCCGGCATAGCGACCACGGTCGAAGGGTTCCAGCTCGCGGATGAGATCGATGGCGGCATCCGTCGGGGTGCCGGCCACCGCGGCGGTCGGGTGCAGTGCCCGCACCAGATCAAGTGAAGAAGCGCCGTTGGAGAGATGGCCGACGACATCGGTCGCCAGGTGCCAGAGGTTGGGAAGCTCGAGCAGATGGGGTGCGCTCGGCGCGTCGAGGTCGCTGGTGAAGTGCTCGAGCGCCTCGGTGACGCTGGCGACGGCGAAGCGGTGCTCGTCGCGGTCCTTGCCACTGATGGCGAGCGCGGCGGATGCCGACGCGTCGGATTCCGCATCAGCGCCGCGGGCGATGGTTCCGGCGAGCACGCGGGCGGTGACCGTGCCCGTCTGGACGGTCACCAGGGTCTCGGGGCTCGCGCCGATCAGGCCGTCCACGGCGAAAGTCCAGGTGTCCGGGTAGTTGGATGCCAGCGCCCGCACCAGTCGACGAAGGTCGGCCGCCGCCGGGACCGTGCCGACCAGGTCACGGGCCAGCACGACCTTCTGCACCCGGCCGGACGCGATCGCGCTCACACCCGCGCGGACCGCGTGCTGGTATCCCTCCGGGTCGAGCGCGCCCGGGCCCACGGTTGCGGACCAGTGTGGCCCATAGGGGATCGCCGGCGGAAGACCAGCACCGTCCACCCAGGTGGGTTCGTCCGCGCGACGGACGCGCGTGATCCAGCTGCGGCCCTGGCGCGTGCCGACGATCGTGCGCGGGATGACGAGGTGGCCACCGGCGCTCGATCGCGGGTCGAAGGGCAGGATGCCGAACGCGATCAGTCCGCTTCCCGGCATCCCGACGGTGTCGTCGATCTGAGATCGGCCGACGACCTCTCGCCACTGCGTGGCAGCAGTGGCGGCATCCAGCGACAGCTCGATGACGGCGGGACCGACACCCACGATCGCCTCGTCGCGGCGCAGCCAGGCCAGCGGATGGAGCGGATCGGCGTACGAGACGGGGTCGGCGACCGGATCAATGGGTCTGGTCTCCACCACCAGGGGTGGCAGCCGAGACGGTTCGATCACCCGACCAGCCTAGGCTTCCGAGAACCTCACAAGCCGCACCGCCTAGAATTCTCGGGTGACTGCGACCGATGACCGCGCCGACCTCGGCAAGGACCCCGCCCGCGTCAGTGGCATGTTCGACCGGGTCGCGCCCGCCTATGACCGCACCAACACGATCCTGAGCCTCGGCAACGACCGACGCTGGCGCACCGCGACCACGCGGGCACTGGCCCCGATCCCCGGGCAGAAGGTGCTCGATCTCGCGGCCGGCACCGGGACCTCCAGCGTCGCCTTCGCGCAGACCGGGGCGACCATCGTGGCGGCGGACTTCTCTCCCGGCATGATCGCCGAGGGCACGCGCCGCCACGGCGACGTCCCCAACCTCTCCTTCGTCGAGGCCGATGCCACTGCGCTCCCCTTCGCCGATGAGGAGTTCGACGCGGTGACGATCTCCTTCGGCCTGCGCAACGTGCAGGATGCCGACAAGGGCTTGCGCGAGATGCTGCGGGTGACCAAGCCCGGCGGGCGGATCGTGATCTGCGAGTTCTCGCACCCGACCTCCGCGCTGTTCGGCGGGCTCTACGGGGTCTACAACGATTGGATCCTGCCGCCACTGGCGAAACTCGCGAGCTCCGATGCTGCGGCGTACGACTATCTCAATGAGTCGATCAAGGACTGGTCCGACCAACCTGCCCTGGCCGCGCGGATGCGCGCTGCGGGATGGACGGACGTCGCGTGGCGCAACCTCACGATGGGCGTCGTCGCACTGCACCGGGCCCGCAAGCCCTTCGCCGACGAGTCGGGGGCGCAGCCCGGTCCCGAGACCGCCGCTGCCTCGCCCCGGTAGGCTGGGACGGTGAATGCCTCCGCGTCCGGCTCATCTCTCACGAGTCACCTGAGCCTCTCCGACCGCATCTTCGCGGGTCCGCGGGCGCGACGCCTTCTCGCAGCCGTCGAGAAGGGGCTCGAGGGTGTCGAAGCCTCGCTCGACGCCGAACTCCATATGACGGATGCCGTCGCCGACGCCGCCAGTCGCTACCTCTTCGACGCGGGTGGCAAGCGGGTGCGTCCCATGCTCGCGCTGCTGACCGCGCACCTCGGTAGTGGCGTGACCGATGATGTGGTCGCCGCCGCCACCGCCCTGGAGCTCACCCATCTCGGCTCGCTCTATCACGACGACGTCATGGACGACGCGGACAAACGCCGCGGAGTGCCCAGCGCTCACTCGGTGTGGGGCAACAGCGTCGCCATCCTCACGGGGGATCTCCTGTTCGCGCGCGCCAGCCAGATCATGGCGCGTTTGGGTGAAGGGGCCATTCGCCTGCAGGCGGCGACATTCGAACGCCTGGTCCTCGGCCAGATGCGCGAGACCGTCGGTCCGCAGGAGGGTGATGACCGCGTCGCGTTCTACATCCAGGTGCTCGCCGACAAGACCGGCTCGCTGATCGCGGCAGCCGCGCAGGCCGGTGTGATCTTCAGCGACGGACCCCACGAGTACGAGGTGGCCGTCCGCGAGTTCGGTGAGCGTGCCGGTATCGCCTTCCAGCTCCTCGACGACGTGATCGACCTCTCCGCGGACCCCGCCGAGACCGGCAAGGTCCCGGGAACGGACCTTCGCGCGGGGGTCCCCACCATGCCGTACCTGCTGCTGGCGCAGCGCACCGATGCGGATGCCGTCGACCTGTGCGCGCGCATCGATGCGGGTGTCGACGCCATCGCCGAGGGCGCCGATCCCGCGCTGCTGGACGGCCCGCTGGCGGAGCTTCGCGAGAACGAAGCCACGCAGGCGACGGTTGATCTTGCCAACTCGTGGTCGCGTGACGCTGTCGCCGCCCTCGACCCGCTGCCCGATGGCCCGGTGCGCGAAGCCCTCACGCGCTTCGCTCAGGCCGTCGCCGACCGCTCGAGCTGACGCAGGCGTGGGCTTCCGCCCGCTCCTCCCCGCCCGCTCGCCCGAAAGGAATCCCATGACGACGCTCAGGCTGGCCATCGTCGGTGCCGGACCCGCCGGCATCTACGCCGCCGACATCCTGTTGAAGGCCGAGCGCGCCTTCAACGTCTCGATCGATCTGTTCGAGCAGCTCCCCGCGCCCTACGGCCTCGTCCGCTACGGCGTCGCCCCCGATCACCCGCGCATCAAGGGCGTCATCACGGCGTTGCGTGACGTGCTTGATCGCGGCGACATTCGGATTTTCGGCAACGTCGAGTTCGGTCGCGACATCACCCTCGCCGACCTGAAGAAGCACTACCACGCGGTGGTCTTCGCGACCGGCGCGATCAAGGATGCCGACCTCGCGATTCCGGGCATTGACGCGGACGGCTCATACGGCGCGGCGGACTTCGTCAGCTGGTTCGACGGGCACCCCGACGTGCCCCGCACCTGGCCGCTGGAGGCCGAGTCGGTCGCGGTGATCGGCAACGGCAACGTGGCGCTCGACATCTCGCGCATGCTCGCCAAGCACGCCGATGACCTGCTTCCCACCGAGATTCCCGCCAACGTCTACGAGGGCCTCAAGGCGTCGCCGGTCACCGACGTGCACGTCTTCGGGCGCCGAGGCCCCGCTCAGGTGAAGTTCACGCCGCTGGAGCTGCGCGAGCTCGGTGAGCTGAACGATGTCGACATGGTCGTCTACGACGAGGACTTCGACTACGACGCCGCGTCGCTGGATGCCATCGCGAACAACAAGCAGGTCAAGGTGATCGACCGCATCCTGCAGCAGTGGCGCACGCGTCCTTCCGCCAACAACGCCGGAGGCGAGGCATCCCGCCGCCTGCACCTGCACTTCTGGGCGGCTCCCGTCGAAGTGAAGACGGATGATGAGGGCAAGGTGTCTGCTCTCGTCTACGAGCGCACCCGTCCCGACGGCGAGGGCGGGGTCGTCCGTACCGGAGAGATGCGCGAGGTCCCCATCCAGTCGATCTACCGCGCCGTCGGATACTTCGGCTCGCCGCTGGCGGATGTACCGTTCGACGAGCGTCACGGAGTGATCCCGAACCACGAGGGCCAGGTGTTGCGGGCCGACTCGAACGAGCGCGTCCCGGGCGTCTATGCGACAGGGTGGATCAAGCGCGGTCCGGTGGGCCTGATCGGCCACACCAAGTCGGACGCGATGGAGACGGTGCGCCACATCATCAACGACCAGGGGTCCTGGTGGCAGCCGGTCGACCCGTCGGAGGCGGCGATTCCCGCGTTGCTGGCCGAGCGCGGTGTGCGCTGGACCGATCTTGAGGGCTGGCATCGCCTGGACCAGCACGAGATGTCGCTCGGTGAGCCGGAAGGGCGAGCACGCGTGAAAGTCGTGCCCCGGGACGAGATGGTCTCCATCTCGCGCGCGGAGTGACCCGCCCGCAGCGCCTCACCGCCGGGCTCGTTGTCGCGCTCGGCTTCCTCGCGGCCGTCGGTCCGTTCTCGACCGACATGTACCTCGCGTCGTTCACTGAGATCGGCGATGCCCTGCAGACGGATGCCTCGGCCGTCCAGCTGACTCTGACCACGTTCCTCATCGGCATCGCCGCCGGGCAGCTCCTGTTCGGCCCGCTGAGTGACCGGGTCGGTCGACGACCTGTCCTTGTGGTCGCGCTCATCGGATTCGCCGTGTCGAGTATCGCCTTGGTCTTCGTGCCCTCGATCGAGCTGTTCGTCGTGCTGAGGTTCCTGCAGGGCTTTGCGGGCGCTGCGGGTATCGTGCTGGCCCGGGCGATCGCGGTCGATCTCAGTGAGGGGGAGACCGCGGTCAAGGCATTGAGCATGATCGCGATGGTCGTCGGTGTTGCGCCGCTCGTGGCACCCGTGGTCGGCGGGTTCGTCACCGAGCTCGTGGGGTGGCGGGGTGTTCTCGGCCTCATCGCGATCATCGCGTCGGCGATGGCCGTGGTCTCGCTGACCCTCATCCCCGAGTCCCTTCCCGCCGAGCTGCGCCACACCGGCGGCATTGGCGAGACCTTCCGGCGATTCGGCGAGCTTGTCCGCGACCGTGGGTTCGTGCTGTTCACGCTGGCGTATGCCTCGACCTTCGGTGCGATCATGGCGTACGTCTCGGCGTCGCCCTTCGTAGGCCAGGTCGTGCTGGGCATGAGTCCGGTGATGTACTCGGTCGGCTTCGGGATCGGCGCGAGCGCGATCCTGCTGTCGAACTTGATCAACGCGAGACTGGCGGTGAGGTTCGGCCCGCGCACGATGCTGGTGGTCGGCATCATCGGTGCGGGGAGTGCTGCGGCGGCGCTGTTGGCGCAGACGCTGCTCGGCATCCTGACACCGGTCGGCTTCATCGTCTCGGCCTTCTTCCTGACGAGCGGTCTGGGGTTCACGATGCCCAACTCCACGGCGCTGGGTCTGGCCCGTGCCGACAGGGCGCGTGGCGCGGGTGCCGCACTCATGGGCTCGACCCAGTTCCTGGTCGGTGGTCTGATCTCGCCTCTCGTGGGCATCGCGGGCGAGGACCACGCCGAGCCGATGGCGATCGTGATCGCCGTCGCCCTCGCGCTCGGTTCGATTGCGGCGATTGCGGCGCTGCGGGTCACGCGCCGCGGGCGTCGCTCCTGAGCGGTTGCCGACGGTCTCAATCGCGTGCCGGGCGACGCTCGGGAATGTGATCGCTTGTTCACTTCGCGCCTTGAATGCCGTATGTTGCCGCGTGTGAGGCGAGACCACTGGAAGCGCGTGAACACGAAGCTCGATCCTGCCGTCGACTTCGTCGAGATCTACCGCAACATCGTCATGCACGAGTTCGCGTGGGACATGAATCAGGCGCTGAGCTTCGCGCTGTTCCGCACCTACGCCGTTCCCGGAATCGGGGCACTGCTGGATCGCACGGGGGAGTTCGCGAAGCGCACGCAGAAGCGCTACGACGACACCGCGCTTCTGCTCGAGACGCCGACGCGGCTGGGATTCGAAGCGCCCGAGTCCCGCGCTGCGATCCGCCGCGTCAACCAGATGCACCGCTCGTACGACATCCCCGATCATGATTTCGGTTACGTGCTCTCGACCTTCGTTGTGGTACCCAAGCGGTGGGTGGATGCCTACGGCAAGCGTCCGTTCACCCCGGGCGAGCTCGAGGCATCCGTGCACTACTACCGGATGCTGGGGCGGCACATGAACATCCCCGACATCCCCGAGACATACGCGGGCTTCGAGGAGCTCATGGACTCGTACGAGGCCGAGCACTTCGCCTTCGATCCCGGCGGGAAGCGAGTGGCCGACTCCACGCTGGCGCTCATGGTGGCGTTTCGCCCGCGAGTGCCCAAGAGGGTCATGGAGGTCTTCAGCCGTGCGCTCATGGATGACGCGCTGCTGGAGGCGCTCCACTATCGCAAGCCCTCGGCTGCCGTTGTGAAGACCGCCCGCGCGGGGGTGCGTCTGCGCGGGAAGCTCGCGGGGCTGCTGCCGGCGAGCAGGAAGCCGACGCGTGTGGCGGACCTGCCCTGGGTGCGCAGCTACCCGTACGGGTACGACGTCTCACAGCTCGGCACGTTCCCGGGCGGCGGATGCCCTGTGCCTCATGGTGGTGCTGCGGACAAAGCCGAAGCCAGCGCCGACACGTTCATCGGCGCTGGCTCGGATGGGCGCTGAACTCAGCGGGTGGAACCGGCGATGCCGAGCACCTCGGCCTCGTCGGGCGACTCGAACTCGCTGACCGCGGCGTCGTCCGCGTCTGCGGGGGCGCCGGTTCGGAGCGCGAGCTCCTTGTTGTGCGTCTCCTTCGAGAGGAGGAAGGCCAGACCGCTGACCACGCACAGGGCGACGAAGAACCAGGCGATGAGCGACGGGTCGGTGCCGCCGGCCGCGGCCAGCAGGCTCGTCGCGATGAGCGGCGCCAGGCCCGCACCGAAGGTCGTCGCCAGCTGGTACGTGACGGCGGTGCCGGTGTAGCGGACATCGGCGGCGAACTTCTCACCGATCCAGGCGCCCATCGGGCCGTACATCGTGGCCTGGATGATCGGGTTTCCGATGATGAACGCCGCCAGCAGCGACCACCAGGTGCCCATGCCGACCAGCGCGAACAGCGGCCAGATGAGGATGGCGCCGGCGATCGCGCCGACGATCATGACGGGTCGGCGTCCGACGCGGTCTGAGAGCACCGCGAAGGCGGGGATCGTGAAGATGTGGATCGCGTTGGCGATCGTCACCAGCCACAGTGCCTCGGCGCGGGGGTAGCCGCCGACGTTGACGGCGTACGTCAGGACGAACGTCGCCAGGATCGACTGCATGAACAGGGGAGCCAGACCGCCGAGGAGGCCCGAGAGGACCGAGAGCGGGTTGTGGCGGAAGACCGCCAGCAGCGGCGCCTTGGGCTTGGGCTGCGACGCGGCGCGGGCTTGAGCTGCGGCGAACTCCGGAGTCTCGGTGACCTTGAGGCGCAGGACCAGACCGATGATGACGAGGACGGCGCTCAGCAGGAACGGGACGCGCCAGCCCCACGCGAGGAACTGGTCTTCGGGCAGGAGCGAGAAGGGCACCAGCACGAGGGTGGCCAGGACCGCGCCCGAGGGGCCGCCGGAGGCGACGATGGATGCCGCGAATCCGCGGCTGCGGGGCTTGGCGTGCTCCATCGACATGAGCGCGGCGCCGGCCCACTCGCCGCCGACCGCGATGCCCTGGATGAGGCGGAGCGTCACGAGCAGGATCGGCGCCCAGACACCGATCTGCTGGTCGCTCGGGAGCAGACCGATGAGGAAGCTCACCGAGCCCATGATCACGAGGGTCAGCACGAGCATCTTCTTGCGGCCGAGGCGGTCGCCGAAGTGGCCGAAGATGACGCCGCCGATCGGGCGGGCGAAGTAGCCGACCGCCAGGGTGCCGAATGCGGCGAGTGTGCCGATCATCGGGTCGGTGCTCGAGAAGAACAGCGCGGGGAAGACCAGCGCTGCGGCGGTGCCGTAGAGCAGGAAGTCGTAGAACTCGACCGTGGTCCCCAGGTAGCTCGAGACCATGGCGCGACGGCGTGCGCGCGTCGCTTCGACGGTGGGTGCGGTGCTATCAGCCATATGGAACTCCATTGTTCTCCCGATCTGCGTTCGGGATTGTTCAAATAACGAACTTCGATGTGCGTTAGATGACAGAGTGAGGGATGTCGCCCGCCGTGTCAACTCCGAAAGGTGGTGGTCGGCGCCACTAGTGTGGTCCGCATGCCAGAAACCGCCGGTCGCTCCACCGCGGGCGCACAGACTCTCGCTCGCGGCCTCGCGGCTCTGCGCGAGGTCGCAGCATCCGAGGGCGGCTTGACCGTGCAGGAGCTGGCCGAGCGCCTGGACGTGCATCGCACCATCGCCTACCGGATGATCGCGACCCTCGTCGAGGCCGCACTCGTCAGCCGCGGCGAGGACGGTCGCTATCGAGGGGCGGTCGGCCTGCTCGAACTGCGCGCCGCAGGGTACGAAGCCTTCAAGCATGCGGCCGAGCCGGTGCTGCGGGATCTGGCCAACGAGCTCGGCGCGACCGCGTCGCTGCTGGTGCCCGAGCAGGACGAGGCGATCGCGCTGCTGGTGGTGAGCCCCCAGGCGGCGCGCTACCACATCGCGTTCTCGGCGGGCAGTCGGCATCCGCTCGACCGCGGCGCGGCCGGCCATGCCCTGCGTGCGGCGCTGCCCCAGGTCGGTCCGGAGCCGGATGTCGTGAGCACGGCGCGCGCGGTGGGCTACGCGATGACCTTCGGCGAGGTCGAGCCGGGCGCGTGGGGGATCGCAGCGCCGGTGCACTGGGGTGCGGGAGAGCGCATCGCGTGCGTGAACGTCATCACCTATCGGGAGGATGTCGCCCGCGACTCCATCGAGAGTGTCCTCGCCTGCGCGCGTCGGATCGAGGCGGCGGTCGCCGTCCAGCACTGATCTCGCACCGACATCCATCGAACGGCTCCCGCTCTCGGGGGCCGTTCTCGTTTCCCGGATGCCGGACAGTTGCGCTTGCCGTGCGTCTCACCTACTATCCCATCTAACGCACGCAGACGTGCGATAAATGAGACAGCAGGACGATCTGCACGACGAGGAGTCGACGATGACGAAGACCGACCCCACTTCCGATGTCCTGATCATCGGTGCCGGGCCCGTTGGCCTGAGCCTGGCCAACCTGCTCGGGATGCGCGGCGTGTCGGTCACCGTGCTCGAAGCACTCCCCAAGCTCATCGACTACCCGCGTGGGGTCGGCATCGACGACGAGTCGCTGCGGTCGCTCCAGACGATGGGTCTGGTCGAGAAGGCGCTCCCCTTCACCACCCCGTCGCACATCATGCGCCTGGTCAACGGCAAGGGGCGCCGGATCACCGAGATCCGCCCCACGACCGACGAGTTCGGCTGGTCGCGCCGCAACGCGTTCATCCAGCCCGAGATCGACCGGGTGCTCTTCGAAGGGCTCGAGCGCTTCCCCCACGTGACGGTGCTCTTCGGGCACGAGGTGTCGAGCATCTCGGATGACGGCGCCGAGGTCACGGTGTCGGGCACCACGCTCGAGGGGGAGTCGTTCCGCCGCACCGCGAGCTACCTCGTCGGCAGCGACGGGGGCCGCAGCCGCACCCGCAAGCACATGGGCGTCTCGTTCGAGGGGCAGTCGCCCTCGACCCGCTGGCTCGTCGTCGACGTGCGCGACGATCCCATCGGGACCCCGAACATCTACCTCGGCGGCGACCCCCGTCGCCCCTACGTGTCGCTCGGGCTTCCCCAGGCGATCCGCCGCTTCGAATTCATGCTCTTCGACGACGAGCCGGACTCGCTCGTCGAAGACGACGGCTTCGTCGAGAAGCTCCTGGCCGACCACGTGCCCGACCCGCTCACCGTCGACATCGTGCGGGCCCGGGTCTACACGCACCACAGCCGCATCGCGGGCGACTTCCGCAAGGGGCGCATTTTCATCGCCGGCGACGCGGCCCACCTCATGCCGGTGTGGCAGGGTCAGGGCTGGAACAGCGGCGAGCGCGACGCAACCAACCTCGCGTGGAAGCTCGCGGCGGTCGTCACCGGCCAGTGCGACGACCGACTGCTCGACACCTATCACGCCGAGCGCCACGCCCACGCGAAGGCGATGATCGACCTGTCGACGGCCTTCGGACGCGTCGTCAAGCCCACCAACCGCGTGGTCGCAGCGCTCCGGGATGCCGCGGCATCCGCCCTCAACTCGTTCCCGGCGGCCCGCGACTACTTCGCGCAGATGAAGTACAAGCCGATGCCCCGCTACACGACCGGTGCGATCGTGACGGGTGAGCCCACCGACCTGCACGTGCGACGCTCATCGCCCAACAAGACCTCGCCGGTGGGCACCCAGCTCATCCAGCCGAACGTCGTCGACGCCCTCGGTGCGACCAAGCTGCTCGACGATGTCATCGGCTACCGCTGGGCGGTGCTGCAGTGGGGCGGCAACCCCGAGCGTCTCTTCTCCGACGAGCAGCGCGAGACGCTGCGCCGGCTCGGCGCGGTGCTCGTCTCGGTGCGGCCGGTCGTGCAGATGGAGATCGACCAGCCCCAAGATGCCGACGCCGTCGTCGTCGGGGATGTGACCGGACGGCTCAAGGCGTGGTTCGACGACCGTGACACCCCGGTGCTGTTCCTGCGTCCCGACCGGTTCATCGCGGCGACCGCGCTCGCCCAGCAGGCGGGAACGCGGCTGGAGGAGCTCGCCGCCGCCGTGCACCTGCACGCGGACGCCGCGGCCATCGCGGGCGAGCAGATCCCCGCGCGCGCCGAGATCAAGGAGAAGGTATGAGCCCGCCGACACTTCCGACGCGTGTGGATCGCGCCGCCCAGCGACTGCGGATCGCCGCCGTCGCGGGGGTTCCGACTCCGCCGGTGCGCGACCTGCTCGGTGACGACGTCGACGCTGCCTACCTCGTGCAGGAGCGCTGCATCGGACTGGTCGAGAGCTTCGACAACCGCCGCGTCGGCCGCAAGGTCGGGCTGACCTCGCCGGCCGTCCAGCAGCAGCTGGGGGTCGACCAGCCGGACTTCGGTGTCCTCATGGCCGACATGGATGTGACCGGGCTGGCAGAGGTGCCCTCCGCGCGTCTGATGCAGCCGCGCATCGAGGCGGAGATCGCCTTCATCATGGCCCGCGATGTCTTCTCGCCCGACCCCGACGACGTGCTGGATGCCGTCGGATCGATGGCACCGGCACTCGAGATCGTCGACAGCCGCGTGCGTGACTGGGACATCACGATCGTGGACACCGTCGCGGACAACGCCTCCAGTGGACTGTTCGTGCTCGGGGAGGAGCGCCGCACGCTCGACGAGCTCGACCCGCGACAGGTGACGATGACGCTCGAGTGCGACGGCGAGGTCATCTCGCGCGGGTCGGGCGAGGCGTGCCTGGGGGATCCGCGCAACGCGCTGGTCTGGGTCGCGGTCACCGCGCATCGCCTGGGCCGGCCGCTCCGGGCGGGCGAGATCGTCCTGTCGGGCGCGCTCGGTCCGATGGTGCCGTTCGGGCCCGGCTCGTCGGTCACCGCACACATCACCGGACTCGGCAGCGTGTCCGCCACGGCATCGAAGAAGTGACGAAGAAATGACGAGGGACAACGACATGGGAATCAAGGCAGCCATCATCGGCCCGGGAAACATCGGGACCGATCTGATGTTCAAGATCATCCGCCTGAGCGACGTGCTCGAGATGGCCGCGATGGTCGGCATCGACCCGTCCTCGGATGGTCTCGCACGCGCCGGGCGGCTCGGGTACCCGACCACCCACGAGGGCGTCGACGGCCTCATCGCAATGGACGGGTTCGACGAGATCGAGGTCGTGTTCGACGCGACCAGCGCCGGCGCGCACCGCTACAACGCGAACAAGCTCGAGCCGTACGGGAAGCTCCTCATCGACCTGACCCCGGCGGCCATCGGCCCGTACGTGGTGCCGGTCGTCAACCTGGATGCCAACCTTGACGCAACGGACGTGAACATGGTCACCTGCGGTGGCCAGGCGACGATCCCGATGGTCGCGGCCGTGTCGCGGGTGACCCCCGTGCACTACGCCGAGATCGTGGCATCCATCTCGTCCAAGTCCGCCGGCCCCGGCACGCGCGCGAACATCGACGAGTTCACCGAGACGACCTCCAAGGGACTTGAGGTCGTCGGGGGCGCGGCGCGCGGCAAGGCGATCATCATCATGAACCCGGCCGACCCGCCGATGATCATGCGCGACACCGTGCAGGTCGTCGTCGACCGGCTCGATGCCGACGGACGCGCGGCGGTGGAGGCATCCGTGCTCGAGATGGCCGAGCGGGTGAAGGGCTACGTGCCCGGCTACCGACTGAAGCAGAAGGTGCAGTTCCAGGACGAGGGCACCGAGCTCGACGGGCTGCTCCCCGAAGACCGCCGCGGCGGTTCGTACACCCGGGTCTCGGTGTTCCTCGAGGTCGAGGGTGCGGCGATGTACCTGCCGGCCTACGCGGGGAACCTGGACATCATGACGTCGGCGGCGCTGACGGCGGCGGAGACGCTCGCCGTGGCGCGCCAGAAGGAGAAGGTCGCATGACCGCGTCGAACAGCAAGAAGATCTACCTGCAGGACGTGACCCTGCGCGACGGGATGCACGCCATCCGTCACCGCATCACCCCCGAGAAGGTCGCCGAGATCGCCGGGGCCCTCGACAAGGCCGGAGTCGACGCGATCGAGGTCGCGCACGGCGACGGCCTCGCGGGCTCGTCGCTCACGTACGGCCCCGGCTCCCACACCGACTGGGAGTGGATCGAGGCTGCCGCAGGAGCCGTGGAGAACGCGGTGCTGACCACGCTGATCCTCCCCGGGATCGGGACGCTGCACGAGCTCAAGCGCGCGTTCGACATGGGGGTCCGCTCGGTGCGAGTGGCGACGCACTGCACCGAGGCGGATGTCTCGGCCCAGCACATCACCGCCGCCCGCGAGTGGGGCATGGATGTCTCCGGGTTCCTCATGATGAGCCACCTGTCCGACTCGGCGTCGCTGGCCAAGCAGGCCAAGCTCATGGAGTCGTACGGCGCGAACTGCGTCTACGTCACCGACTCGGGCGGGCGCCTCACGATGGACGGCGTGCGCGACCGCGTCCGCGCCTACCGCGATGTGCTGGATGAGGGCACCCAGATCGGCATCCACGCCCACCAGAACCTGTCGCTATCGGTGGCGAACTCGGTCGTCGCGGTCGAAGAGGGTGTCTACCGGGTGGATGCGTCGCTGGCCGGCCACGGTGCCGGCGCGGGAAACACCCCGATCGAGCCGTTCGTCGCCGTCGCCAAACTGCAGGGCTGGGATGTCGGGGCGGACCTGTTCGCCCTGCAGGACGCCGCCGATGACCTGGTCCGTCCGCTGCACGACCGTCCCGTGCAGGTCGACCGCGAGACGCTCACCCTCGGCTACGCGGGTGTGTACTCGTCGTTCCTGCGTCACGCCGAGCGTGCCGCAGCGACCCACGGGCTCGACGCGCGCGAGATCCTCGTCCGCGTCGGCGAGCGTCGCCTCATCGGCGGTCAGGAAGACATGATCACGGATGTCGCCCTTGACCTCTCCGCCATCACGGCGATGCAGGACTCGTCCGATGCGGCCGAGTCGGTGCTCGTTGAGGAGACGTTGGTATGACCACGGCAGAGACCGCGACCGACACGGTCGCTATCCCCGACTACACGACCGACGCCTTCTTCGGGCTCGACGACAAGTGGCTGGTCACGGCTCCCGGTGAGCTGACGCACTACCACGAGCTGGGGGAGGGGACGCCGATCCTGTTCCTCCACGGCTCGGGCACCGGGGTCACGGCCGCCGCGAACTGGTGGCTGAACCTGCCGGAGCTGGCAGACCTCGGCCGTTGCATCGCGATCGACTCGATCGGGTACGGGCAGAGCGTCGTCGCCGAGGGCACGGCGTACGGCATCCGCGAATGGGTGCAGCACGCGGTGCGGGTCCTGGATGCGCTGGGAATCGAGAAGACCTGGATCGTCGGCAATTCCCTCGGCGGGTGGCTCGCGTTCCAGTTCGCGATCGACTTCCCCGAGCGGCTGCTGGGGATCGTGTCGATGGGCACCGGCGGCGCGAAGCTCACGGGTGCGCTGAAGGGCCACTCCAACCCCGTGCTCACCGAGGAAGGCATCCGCAAGACGCTCGAGATGTTCGTCGTCGACAAATCCCTCGTCACCGACGAGCTGGTGTCGCTGCGGTACCAGTCGGCTCTGAACGATACCGCCTCCGACCGGCTCGCGGATGTCGTGGCCGCGCGCGACCGCGATCGCATCGAGCTGCCGCTGGACTTCGACGTGCTCGCGAAGCTCGATGTGCCGGTGCTGCTGATCCACGGCACGCAGGATGTCGTCATCCCCGTCTCCCGCACCTGGGAGCTGCTGAACGTCGTCCCGAACGCCGATGTGCACATCTTCAGCCAGTGCGGCCACTGGTCCCAGGTGGAACGTGCGGAAGAGTTCAACGCCGTCATCACGCAGTACCTGTCCCGTCGACTCTGACACTCACCCGATCCCTGACATTTAGGAGCAAAGATGCCCGTCGCCCTCGCGACCATGTCGCACAGCCCCCTGCTGGAGTACGTCGACCCCGCGCCCGACGTGAAGGCCGCCGTCAACGCGTCCTTCGACGCCGTGCGCGCGTTCGTGAAGGACTTCGACCCGGACCTCGTGATCAGCTTCGGTCCCGACCACTACAACGGTTTCTTCTACGAACTGATGCCGCCGTACTGCATCGGATACGAGGCGATCTCGATCGGCGACTACGGGTCGCAAGCCGGGCCCCTGAACGTCCCGACTGCGATCGCGAAAGACCTGGCGGAGTACGTCCTGTCCGCCGGCGTCGACACTGCGGTGTCCCTCCGCATGGAGGTCGACCACGGCGCCGTGCAGCCGATGGAGCTGATCTACGGCGACATCGCGGCCAAGCCCGTCATCCCGATCTTCATCAACTCCGTCGCCCCGCCGTTCGTGCCGATCTCGCGCATCCGCGCGCTCGGCAAGGCCGTGGGCGAGTTCTTCGCGAACCGCGACGAGCGGGCCCTGTTCATCTCCTCCGGTGGCCTGTCGCACGACCCGCCGGTGCCGCGCATCGCGACGGCCACGCCCGAGCAGCGTGAGGCGCTCCTCGGCGGCGGACGTCACTTGACCGACGAAGCACGTGACGCCCGCCAGCAGCGCGTCATCGACGCCGCGATCGCGTTCGCCGCGGGGGAGTCGGAGATCATGGACCTCGCCCCCGAGTGGGACCAGGAACTCATGTCGATCCTCGCGTCCGGCGACCTCTCGCCGCTGGACGGGTGGACCCCGGAGTGGATGACCGAGATCGCCGGCAACAGCTCCCACGAAGTGCGCACCTGGATCGCCGGCTACGAAGCCCTCGCCGCCTCCGGCCCCTACGCCGTGGAGTACAGCTTCTACAAGCCGATCAAGGAGTACATCGCCGGGTTCGGTGTCACCACCGCCCGCCCGGTAGGCGTCTGACCCCTACGTCGGTTGACGCGCCCCGTCGACTGATCCTTCGTCGAACCATCCCATGCTCAGCGAAACAGCCCGCAATGCGGGATGGTTCGGCAGATTCGGGATGGTTCGACGGACTGTCGGCTTGCGTCAGAAGGGTGCGGGTGGATCGTCGTCGACGGGTCGGAAATGCACCGTTGGAATTGGCGGTTTATCGGTGTAGATATTCCCGGTGGGCGACGTCCATTCGAGTATTCCGTCGTGGAGTTGTTTCACTTTCCATGACGTGAATTGCTTCATCGAGTGATGTCGTTGACACAAGTGACTCAAATTCGAGACAGTCGTTTTCCCGCCGAGGGCGTGGT